>NZ_JAJDOO010000026.1 GCF_020595055.1 Desulfosporosinus shakirovi
CATGACCTCAAACCCTTCTGGTATCTAGCTTTTATGAGAATTTAGCAAACCCTAATTATCTGCTTCTAATGCACCTTTCCCTTGGGATTCCTAGCCCAAATTGGGAATGTAAATTTTGATTACAGCATTTATCAGGTTAAACTCTTCATCATTCGCTACACCACCAAGTCTTTAAAGGAGGGAAACGAACCTGAAACCCATCGTCTTTATCGATACCGAAATTGAACCGAAAAGTGGAAAGATACTTGATATCGGCGGTATCAAGGGCGTTGGCAGTTCGTTTCACTCCAATTCGATGGTTGACTTCGCCAAGTTTCTCTATGGGTCGGAATATGTTTGCGGTCACAATATCCTCAACCATGATTTGAAGTACATTCGCAAGGCCCTCATTGATGCTGGCCTTGATGATCCAAATATCATTGATACGCTGTTTCTTTCGCCGCTTCTTTTCCCAGCTAAACCTTATCATAAGCTGCTCAAGGACGATAAGCTGCAAACAGAAGACACCAACAATCCGCTGAATGATTCCATCAAAGCCAAAGACCTTTTCTTTGATGAGATTGCAGCTTTTCAGCAGGCAGATGCCGGTTTAAAACAAATCTATTATCAGCTCTTGAGAGACCAAAGGGAGTTTTTTTCCTTCTTTCATTTTCTTGGCTACCAAGTAGATACTATCAATCTCGAACAAGTAATTCGTGAAAAGTTTCATTCCCAAATCTGTGCAAACAGTGATCAGGCCATGATAATCGTAGACTATCCCATCGAACTATCCTACTGTCTGGCGCTGATCAATACGGATAACCGGTATTCCATTACCCCACCCTGGGTTTTGAAGAACTATCCGGCAGTAGAGCGGATCATGTTTTTATTAAGAAGCAACCCGTGCCTGACAGGCTGTGGGTATTGCGATCAGGCGCTTGACGTTCATCAAGGGTTGAAACGTTTCTTTGGCTTTGATGATTACCGAACCTATGCCGGGGAACCTTTACAGGAGAAGGCCGTCCAAGCCGCCGTTGACAACAAATCTCTGTTGGCCATCTTTCCTACCGGTGGCGGGAAGTCTATTACCTTTCAAGTACCGGCCTTAATGAGCGGGATCAATACCAAGGGGCTGACCGTGGTCATCTCCCCTTTGCAGTCCTTGATGAAAGACCAGGTGGATAACCTGGAAAAATTGAATATCACAGATGGGGTGACGATTAATGGTTTGCTGGACCCCATCGAAAGAGCCAAAGCTTTGGAACGAGTAGAAAATGGTTCAGCCTCTATTCTTTATATATCGCCGGAATCGTTGCGTTCCAGGACCATTGAACGTTTGCTTTTAGGGAGAAATGTGGTCCGTTTCGTGATCGATGAAGCTCACTGCTTTTCATCCTGGGGTCAGGATTTCCGGGTGGACTATTTATATATCGGGGACTTTATTAAAAGCTATCAGGAAAAGAAAAGTCTTCAGGAAGGGATCCCTGTTTCTTGTTTTACGGCGACAGCCAAGCAGAAGGTGATCGAAGATATTCGGGCTTATTTCAAGGAAAAGTTATCTCTGGATTTGGAAGTTTTTAGTTCCAACGCCTCCAGAACCAATCTTCATTATGAGGTGTTCGAGAAGCATGATGAGGAGGACAAGTACAACACCCTTAGGAATATGATCGAAGCAAAGAATTGTCCGTCGATCATTTATGTCTCACGTACCCGTAAAGCAGAAGGATTGGCGCAACGATTAAGCCAAGACGGTTATCTGGCCAGAGCCTACCATGGTCAGATGGACAATCAGGAGAAAACCGAAAATCAGGATCTCTTTATGCGGGGAGAGATTCAGATCATGGTAGCCACCTCTGCTTTTGGCATGGGGGTGGATAAGAAAGATGTTGGTTTGGTCATTCATTACGACATCTCCGATTCCTTGGAAAATTACATACAGGAGGCAGGAAGAGCAGGACGGGACGAAACTATTTCGGCCGCCTGTTTTGTGCTGTTTAATGACGATGACCTGAGTAAGCATTTTGAGATGTTGAATCAGACCAAGCTGAGTATCCAGGAAATCCAACAGATCTGGAAGGCTGTTAAAGATATCACCAGATCACGGGCCAAGGCATCCCAATCCACCTTAGAGATTGCCCGCAAGGCCGGTTGGGATGATAGTATCATGGACATTGGTACCAGAGTGACCACGGCGATTGCTGCCTTGGAAAACGCAGGTTATCTGAAAAGAGGTCAAAATAGCCCGAGACTCTACGCGAACAGTATTTTGGCCAAAAATGCCGAAGAGGCCATTCAGAAGATTTACAGTTCCAGTCGTTTTAGTGATCAACAAAAGGAACAGGCCACGAGGATTATTAAGAAGCTGATTTCCAGTAAAAGCAAAGGACGCTCCGGTGATGAAGTGGCGGAAGCAAGGGTCGATTATATCTCCGATCATTTGGGTATTGTGAAAGAGGAAGTCATCCAGATTGTCAGTCTTTTGCGGGATGAAAAGATTTTAGCGGATTCTCAAGACCTGAATGCCTTTATCAAGAAAAAGGATAGTAAGAAAAATTCCCTGAGTATCCTGAAGACCTATGGGCAAATCGAAAAATTCCTCCTCACCATAATCAGCGATGAGGAAAAAATCATTCACCTCAAGGAGCTGAATGAGCAGGCTGAAGCGTCGGCCTGTGAAGATGTCTCGCCCAATAAGATCAAAACCATTCTGAATCTTTGGGTGATCAAAAACTGGATCAAACGACAGACGACACCCCATTCTAAAAACCATCTTGCCGTTCTTACGCTTTTTGACACAGAAACCTTGACAGCAAAGCTGGAAAAACGCAATGATATCGCCCAATTTATTTTAGATGAACTGTATGAGCTAAGCAAAGCAGACTCCGGTACGGAGGAAAGCAGTCAGGAGGAAGTGCCGGTTGCTTTTTCTGTTTTGGAATTAAAAGATAAATATGCCCAGAGATCCACTCTCTTTCGGAGCAGCGCGACGACGGAAGAGATTGAAGATGCACTTTTCCATCTTTCCAGAATCGAAGCCTTGAAGATAGAGGGCGGCTTTATGGTGGTTTATAATGCGCTGACGATTGAACGTCTGGAGAAGGACAATAAAAAGCGTTACAAAGTAGAGGATTACCAGAGACTGGAACAGTATTACCAGAACAAAGTCCAGCAAATCCATATTGTTGGCGAATATGCCCGGAAAATGATCAGGAATTATCAAGAGGCCCTGCAATTTGTTGATGATTATTTTAAGTTGAATTACCTATCCTTTCTGCATAAATATTTTCCGGGCAGCCGTCAGGACGAAATCAAACGAAACATTACACCCTCAAAGTTCAAACAGCTGTTTGGCGAATTATCACCGACCCAACTTAAAATCATCAATGACAAGGAGTCGAAAACCATTGTCGTCGCCGCCGGACCGGGAAGCGGTAAGACGCGGATTCTGGTGCATAAGTTGGCATCTCTGTTGTTAATGGAAGATGTCAAGCACGAGCAATTGCTGATGGTGACATTTTCCAGATCGGCTGCTACGGAATTCAAGCAGCGTTTGTTAAAGCTGATCGGCAATCCCGCCCACTTCATCGAGATCAAAACCTTTCATTCCTACTGTTTTGACTTATTGGGCAGAGTGGGATCCCTGGAAAAGTCAGCCGAGATCATTCTGGAAACGATTAAGCGGATCAAGAACGGACAAGTAGAACCGGGCAGGATTACGAAAACGGTCTTGGTCATTGATGAAGCACAGGACATGGATGCCCATGAATTTGCCTTGGTCAAGGCTTTGATGGAACAGAACGAGGGGATGCGGATCATTGCCGTTGGAGATGATGACCAGAATATTTTTGAATTCAGGGGCGCAAGTTCCAAATATATGGAGAATCTGATTACGGAACCAGATGCCGTAATGGTTGAACTGGTTGAAAACTACCGGAGCAAGCGCAATCTCGTCGATTTTACCAATCAGTTTTTAAGGCGCATTCCGAACCGCTTAAAGCAGACGCCCATTATGGCTGTCCAGAGTGACAATGGCAAGCTTAAACGGGTCCGTTATCGAAGCCGTCATTTGATTACTCCGTTAGTCCAGGACATCCTCGCGGAAGAGCTGACCGGAAGCACCTGTGTTTTGACGAAGAAGAATGAGGACGCTTTACAGATTGCCGGACTGCTCATCAAGAACGGCAGGCAGGCCAAACTGATCCAGTCCAATGAAGGGTTTAATCTCTATAACCTGTTGGAAATTCGGTATTTTCTGAGCCGCCTCAATTTGGCGGACGATGTTTACATTATCCAGGATGATCTTTGGGAAACTGCTAAAAGGAAACTGGCAGGGCAGTTTAGCAGCAGCCTGAATTTAGAGAGCTGTCTTAATCTGATCCAAGAGTTTGAGGCGGCGAATCCGAAGTATAAGTATAAGTCTGACCTGGAGATCTTTATCCGCGAATCCGTGCTGGAAGATTTCATTGGCGAAAATAAGGAAACGATTTTTGTGTCAACTATTCACAAGGCCAAAGGCCGGGAGTTTGACAATGTCTTTCTGATGTTGGACCAATTCAACCCTGGAACGAACGAGGGGAAACGTCAGCTTTATGTTGGGATGACCAGGGCAAAACACAATCTTACTCTTTACGATAACGGGAGCTATTTGGATTCCATTAAAACCGAGGGGATGCAGGTGGTTCTTGATTCCCAAACCTATCTGCCACCCCCGGAATTGGTTATGCAATTATCCCATCGGGATGTTCAGTTGGATTTTTTCCTATACTATCCGCATTTGATTAAGGAGCTGAATAGTGGGGATTTCCTTGCTTTTGACGAGAATGGCTGTAGTAATTCCAAGGGACAAGCCGTTGTCAGATTCTCCAAACAATTTTTAACACAAATAGGGTCACTGAGGCATAATAATTATGTGCCGAAAACAGCCAAAATAAGATTTATTGTCTACTGGCAGAAAGAAAACACTGAGCGTGAGGTTAGAATTGTTTTGCCGGAGCTTTACTTTGAGAAAATATTGCCATAATCGTTCTGGTCTTTGATACCGTACTGATGGAATCAAGGCGGCAGATTAGCATGGGCAACTTTGCCCTGGGTTAAAGTTAATTTCGGCAACGGGTCCCCGGAGGTCAAATTCGTCAGCGCTGACGAATTTGACTTACTACCAGGCCATTCTCCTGCTGGGAATTCAGGAAGATGAGTGGGAGGAATTTATCCAAAGAAACTCTACTCACTGATAAGTAAGCAGAGTTTCTTTCTCATTTGGAATTAAATTCTTCTTTATTAATTCCGAGTTGCTGTTTTAGAATCCGACTGAATAATCCTTTGCCGATTTCACCAGTTGATTTTGAAACCGCCGTCCTACGAATTGATCCATCGGACATAGCTTTTTCGTAGATTTTATCTCTGCCGTCTTGCCGAAGTAACTTCCATCCATGCTTTTTTAGGTAATATTCTAAATCGCTCCAACTAGCCATGTAACATATTTACCACTGCTTCAAGATCATCTTCTAGCAACACTCGAAGGATATAGTTGGCGTGGGATCGGCGATTGGTGCTATTGTAATAACGGCTAAAGTCGGCATAGTAATCTTTGGCATATTCGATAAGGTGATCAGCTAATTCATTTCGTAATTCATCTAAAGTGGCACCATCGGCAATAATATCGGGAATCTGCTCGATACTACCAGCATAACGACCATCTTCATCCTGATCAAATTCGATTGTAAATTCATAAATGGATAATGTATCTTTTAAATAGCTTTGTGACAAAGCCACAATAACATCGCGATTTCGCTTAACTACTTGGGGCTTTTGGTGAACTACATCGTCTATAAAGCCTCCAAAGTTAGCTCTAACCTCTGTTGCGCTCAATAATGCTTGCATAAACATCCTCTCCTCACCTCCAAGTATAATGCAAAAAGTACGGAATGTACATAGTGTACTTTTTGCATTATACTCATATCATTGACTAATGATACCTAACTACGATCAGAGCGATCTAAAAAAATTCTTCCCTCAGAGGATGGCTTGTTAATGAAATTGATGTTGAAAATAGAATTGATATTTACTATGATTTCTACTCTACAGTATGCGGAAACTATTCTTTTACTCTTGTAAAGCCTTGGAAAGAGTGGAAAATGGTTCGTTAAACCGTATACGGTGTGATTCGTTTCAGCCGTGTTTGGGCTATCCCAAAGGATAAAGAAAAGTCGATAGATGCTTGGTTGAAATCGGAATGAAAAAATGATGAGAGATTGTATTGATTTATTCTCTGTTTACATTGGCGGGTTATAATATCAGACAGGTGGTGATAGAAATTGAATAAAATTCTGTTGGTGGATGATGACCAAAACATCCGTGAACTTGTATGTACTGTATTGAAAAACGAGGGGTTTCTCGCCTTTGAAGCATCTGACGGGCGGGAGGCTCTTAAAAAAATGACCGAGGTGAATCCAGAGCTTTGCATTATTGACATTATGATGCCCAATATGGATGGGTTTGAGCTATGTCGCCATCTTCGGCAGTCTTATGAAGATATGCCAATCCTTATGCTGACCGCGATGGACGACATAATGCAAAAAGTTAAAGGGTATGAGCTTGGAACAGACGATTACCTCACCAAGCCGTTTGAAGCGGTGGAGCTTATCATTAGAGTAAAAGCATTGCTGCGGCGCTATAAAATTCTAGCGTCGGAAATTATACAAATAGGCAATCTGACAATTGATAAGGGCAGCCACACAATTCATGTGGATAACAGCTGTATAGGTGATATACCCATGAAAGAATTTGAGCTTCTCTATAAACTGGCCCGCTCACGAGGTAAAATACTTTCTCGCGGGGATCTTATAGAGGATATTTGGGGCTATGACTTTGAGGGTAACGAACGCACACTGGATGTTCATGTCAACCGTCTGCGTGACCGCTTCCCGCCGGACCGGCATCATTTCAAAATCACAGCGGTGCGTGGTTTGGGATATCGACTGGAAGTGGTTTCGTGATAAAGGGCTTGAAGGCAAAATTACACTTCGCTTTGAATTCCTTTATCCTCATTGCCTGCGCTTTTACCGTTGGCTATTTTATAGCCGCACTACTTTTCAAGGTAACGGGGCAGCCGCCTGAATTATTACGGTATATCATTTCCGGATTCATCGGACTATTATTTCTTTGGGCAGCGTTTTCGCTCAAGCCTTATAAAGAAGACAAATGGATAGCTGGCATGTTTGATGCTCTGGAAAATATGGCCCAGGGGAATTTTAACGTGCAAATTGAAAAAGACAATCATGGATTTTTAGATGAACTTACCGAACGCATCAATATAATAGCCCAAGGTTTGGGGTCTATGGAAACATTGCGGCAAAATTTTGTCGCCGATGTTTCCCATGAGATACAGTCCCCCCTAACGTCTATCAGCGGATATGCAGCGCTTTTGGAAAACGATGCCCTCACCCACGCCGAGCGAATGCATTACATCCAAATAATCCAAGTGGAAAGCAAACGGCTGTCTAAGCTCTCCGCTAATCTGTTAAAACTCTCTTCATTAGACATCGGCGTCACTTCCCTCTCGCTGACAAAATTTCGCTTAGACAAACAACTACAAAACATCTCTATTTTACTTGAACCGCAATGGTCGAAAAAAAACTTGCTACTTGAAGCTGAGCTTGACAAGGTAACTATTTACGCAGATGAGGAACTTCTTTCGCAAATGTGGATTAACCTTATGCACAATGCCATCAAGTTTACAACCGAGGGCGGCACAATTCACATTGCCCTGACGAGAGACACGGAAAAAATATCCTGTACTATGGCTGATACCGGCGTGGGAATCGCGCCGGAAGATCAACTCCATATTTTTGAACGTTTTTACAAGGTCGATAAATCCCGCGACCGTACCATCGGCGGGAATGGTCTTGGCTTGTCGATGGTGCGGAAGATTGTGGAGCTGCATGGCGGCAAAGTGACGCTGGAAAGCGAGATTGGGAAAGGATCGACGTTTACGGTCAGCCTCCCTGTTTCAGACTGAGTTTACATTGGTTTATATTCAATTTATCCCCCGTTTATTTTGCGTTGGTACAATGACGTAGAAATGAACGGGGGAGGCGGAGCGCAAAGAACGCACTAAATTCGAGGTTGATGCTGTGATTTGCTGGCTAACGGGGTATGATAATTCTGGTTTGCAAGCGCAAATTGTGAAGAATGTCGATTACGAAACCTTCTTTTGCAAAGCCCCGCAGATCAACCCGAACGCCGATAAAATACGAGAGTAGTCTGCGGTGTTCGCGTAGAGAAAATCGATGACCCGCTTATGCAGAAAATCCGTTGGCTTGACAAATTGGCAAAGGGCAAGCCAATGGAGAAGGTTTTGAGGAGTTGAGGTTGAACCGACGCCTGGCATGAAGGCGCGGTTAATGTCGCCTATGCAGCCGACATGATGCTCTGCCCATCACAGTTCGTGGGTAAATAAAAATTATGCCAGCGATTGGAATCGCTTTGTCCGCCAACTCTCCGCCACCAACAAAGAAGAAGCGAGTAGATATCTGTTCAACGATAAGATGCAGTGGGTGGATATTGCTGTTTAGTCCGTGCTCTCATCCAAGATCCAAGTGGTGATCTAACGTGGAACCTAGAGGTTCCTTCTTAATTATTATAGTATATAATGTGGTTGTATTCATGAAAAGACAATGTGTGTGCAACATTCAAATTCATAGTACCTTTTGAAGGAATGATATTAATGGATAACAAACCGCGAATTCTAGTTATTGAGGACGAAAAGCCTATTCGTAATTTTATGTGTGTATCCCTTGAAGCACAGGGCTACAAGTGTATTGATACCCAACATGGTAAAACAGCCGTTTCCCTAGTTTCCGCTCATAATCCGGATATTATAATTATAGATCTGGGACTTCCGGACATTGATGGCCTTGATGTGATTGCCATGGTAAGGCCGCTTACTAAAGCCGCCATCATTGTGGTATCGGCGCGTGGGCATGAACGAGAAAAGGTTGAAGCCTTGGACAGCGGTGCAGATGACTATTTGACAAAGCCTTTTAGTGTGGTGGAGCTGTTGGCCCGGATCAGAGTAGCACTTAGACATTCAAATCAACGCAGTCAACCTGAAAATCAATCTCCTGCCGTATTTTTAATTGGCGACTTAAAAATTGACTATGAAAAACGCCGTGTTTTTCTTGCCGATGATGAAATACATCTGACACCTATGGAGTATCGACTGATGGCGTTAATGGCCAAATATCCGGGAAGAGTATTAACTCATAAATTTATACTAGATGAAATTTGGGGTGCATTTTCGGGAAATGATACACAATCACTTCGGGTATTTATGGCGAATATTCGCAGAAAAATCGAAAAGGAACCTGCTCAGCCAAGATATATTCTAACAGAAGTTGGTGTGGGATATCGACTGGCGGACGAATAGACGAAATAGACGAAATAGACGAATAGATGAAAAAAGATAGTTTGATCTAAGGGATACCTTGAATGTTTTCAGGGCAGCCCTTTCTTTTTTTGTCTAAAAATCTTTACACAATACTTATACCAGTCATGTTGTTCTTAACACTGTCTTTATAGGTTTTCTGTCAAACTATGAATTGTAGAAATTAATTTATTAAGCTGATTCGAGGTGAAATTGATGAAAGTCGGCACAGGTGTACGTGGTTCTTTTGAAAAAAAAATTGAACAGGCTGTAAGTGCCTTGCAAGCAAAGGATTATGTTACCGCACAGGAGTATCTCAAATATGCAATGTTAGAGAATGAAAATAATAACGCTCCTGAAGTTCACAATCTTTATGGTGTACTTGCCGAGTTTACAGGAGACTTGAGCTTAGCTGGTAACCACTACCGGGCCGCTTATGCACTTGACCCGACCTATAAACCGGCAAGCAGAAATTTAGAGAGAATAACATCGTTCTACTACAGTCCTAGGGATATGAACCCGGATTTTGGCGACCAGCCCGAAAGGGAAGAGGTAACAAATTATGTCCTTGAGTTTGACAACAAGAATATTGGACATTTAAGAAAAAGGAGCCAATAAAACGAAGTGCTAGTGGGTAGTCAAAATGCCAGAAACCACGTTTCTTGCAAAATGTTCCAATGGGTAGAGTAACGTATAAAATGCATGGACATATATGGTAAGGAGTTGATAAAAATGGGAGCAGTTTTAGCGATTTCAGCGCTCATTGCCCTGGCGTTGCTCATTTATCTATTCTATGTTTTATTTAGAGGTGAGGAATTATGAGCCATATTGTCTTAGAGGATATACTCTATTTGGTCCTATTGATTGGGCTTTCCATTCCCTTGGGCATTTATATGTATAAGGTTATGACCGGGCAAAAGGTGTTTTTAACCCCTGTGTTTTCTCCCGTTGAGAAGGGAATCTATAAAATTATGGGGGTTCGTGACGATGAGGAGATGGGGGCGAAACAATACGCTTTGGCGGTAATCGTCTTCAGTGTCATATGTCTTATTTTTCTCTGGGGGCTGCAAATGTTGCAAGCATTTTTGCCTCTAAACCCCGAAGGTATTGAAGGAACAAGCTGGCATTTGGCGTTCAACACATCTGCAAGCTTCGTTTCAAATACAAATTGGCAGGCTTATTCCGGCGAATCTGCGTTGGCCTATCTGTCACAGGCCTTGGGACTTACCGTCCAGAATTTCGTGTCGGCAGCGGCAGGAATTGCCGTATTGTTTGTCTTAATCAGAGGATTTATTCTCAAAAAGAAAACTACCGTCGGAAACTTTTGGGTGGATTTGACGAAAACAACACTCTATATTTTGATTCCGCTTTCATTAATTGTCGCGATTCTGATTGCATCTCAGGGCGTGGTACAGACTTTCAGTCCCTATAAGGATGTTGTGACGCTGGAAGGCGGAGCTGTTCAGACCATACCCTTAGGTCCGGCGGCAAGCCAGATCGCGATTAAGCAGCTTGGAACAAATGGCGGTGGATTTTTCGGTGTCAACTCAGCTTTTCCCCTGGAGAATCCGACGCAGCTCTCCAACTTGATACAGCTTTTGTCCATCTTGCTGATTCCAGCGGCGCTTTGTGTCTCTTTTGGAAAAGCGGTAAAGGACAGTAAGCAAGGCAGATCAATCTATAGTGCCATGATGATTATATTTGTGCTTTCCCTTGTAGCTGTAACAGTCAGTGAACAATTTGCCGCTCCGGGCTTTGCGGGGGTAACAGCATCGGCCAGTATAGAAGGAAAAGAAGTCATTCACGGCATGGGAACATCGGCATTATGGGCGACGGCAACTACTGCGGCTTCCAATGGTTCGGTAAACTCCATGCATGATAGCTTTACTCCCCTCGGTGGGATGGCCCTCATGTTCCTGATGCAACTTGGTGAAATTGTCTTCGGAGGAGTTGGGAGCGGACTTTACGGGATGCTGGCTTTTGTCCTGCTCACGGTATTTATTGCCGGATTAATGGTTGGCCGGACGCCCGAATATTTAGGCAAAAAGGTTGAACCCTTTGACATGAAAATGGTGTGTCTGATTGTTTTGACTCCTCCGCTGTTAACGCTCCTTGGTACGGCTGCTGCCGTTATAATGCCCGACGCAGCGTCATGGTTGACAAATTCCGGTGCTCACGGATTTTCGGAGATTCTATATGGCTTTTCATCCATGGGCAACAACAACGGAAGTGCTTTTGCAGGGTTTAACGCGAACACGATATTTACCAATCTCACAGGTGGGATTATCATGCTATTGGTTCGCTTTATTCCAATGGTGGCGGCAATTTTTCTGGCAGGGAATCTTGCCCAGAAGAAGACAGTGGCTGCCGGCGAAGGAACGCTGTCAACCACCAATACCATGTTCGTCGGGCTGTTGATTGCCGTAATATTTATTATCGGAGCCCTTAGCTTTTTGCCCGCCTTAACCCTTGGCCCGGTAGCGGATTATTTTACAAATCACTAGAATGAGGGGATAAGATATGTTAGAAAAAAGTTTCAACAAAAGTATCTTCAGAGACGCGATACGCCAGTCCTTTATAAAGCTTGCGCCTCGCGTACAGGTTAAAAATCCTGTCATGCTGGTAGTGTATATAGGGGCTATCCTTACAGCTGCTTTGTATATACTATCATTGACAGGAATCAAGGATGAGAATTCAGGATATATCCTTACTATATCCCTTATATTGTGGTTCACGGTATTGTTCGCCGATTTTGCGGAAGCCATTGCGGAGGGACGCGGACGTGCGCAGGCCGACAGCCTTAGGAGCGCTCGAAAGGATGTTAAAGCTAAAAAGCTAAAATCAGCATCCAATATCGAAGACCATACCGAGATAATATCCAGCAATCTGAAAAAAGGGGACATCGTCTTTGTAAAAGCAGGTGAACAGATACCGATGGATGGTGAGGTAATTGAAGGAGCTGCGTCCGTGGATGAAAGCGCCATTACCGGTGAATCCGCTCCGGTCATCCGTGAATCCGGAGGCGACAGAAGCGCAGTTACCGGAGGTACAACCCTGGTTTCCGATTGGCTGATCCTCCGGGTCACTGCTGAGCCGGGAAATAGTTTTCTTGATAAAATGATCGCTATGGTGGAGGGAGCCTCCAGAAAGAAAACCCCGAATGAAATAGCACTTCAGATACTGCTTGTAACCCTCACTGTTATTTTCCTTGTGGTAACCGCGACACTGTTGCCTTTCTCAGGTTTCGCCAGCAGTCAGGCAGGAGCAGGCTCGGCAATTTCTGTTACAAATGTGATCGCCTTGCTTGTATGTCTGGCACCGACAACCATCGGGGCACTCCTTTCCTCCATCGGCATTGCAGGTATGAGTCGCTTGAATCAGGCCAATGTGTTGGCCATGAGCGGCCGCGCTATCGAAGCGGCGGGTGATGTGGATGTGCTCTTATTGGATAAGACAGGTACTATTACACTTGGAAACAGGCAGGCCAGTGAATTCATCTCATTAAAAGGGGTAACAGAGCAGGAGCTTGCCGATGCCGCACAGCTTTCCTCCCTAGCGGACGAAACTCCCGAAGGCAGAAGCATTGTAATACTCGCCAAAGAGCGCTTCGGCATCAGGGGCCGCGATCTATCCAAGCTTGGCGCAACCTTTGTTGGATTTACGGCCAATACAAGAATGAGTGGCATCGATTATCAGGGCAATGAAATTCGCAAGGGTGCTGCCGATGCGATAAAGACTTTTGTAATTGACAAAGGCGGTGATTATCCTGAGGAATGCGAGAGGGCCGTCGAACGGGTTGCCGGTGAAGGCGGGACTCCTCTTGTGGTTGCTAAAAACAACATTATCTTGGGCGTTATTTATCTGAAGGATATTGTCAAGAACGGCGTTAAAGAACGGTTTGAAGATTTGCGAAAAATGGGCATTAAGACAATCATGATAACCGGAGATAATCCAATGACAGCTGCCTCAATTGCGGCGGAGGCGGGCGTAGATGATTTTCTCGCCGAAGCAACACCGGAAGCCAAACTGAAATTGATTCGGGATTATCAGGCGAAAGGGCATCTTGTGGCCATGACCGGTGACGGTACCAACGACGCTCCGGCACTTGCTCAGGCAGATGTGGCAGTGGCGATGAACACGGGAACCCAGGCCGCCAAGGAAGCGGGAAACATGGTGGATTTGGATTCAAGTCCCACCAAGCTCATTGACATTGTGAGGATTGGAAAGCAGCTTTTAATGACCAGAGGATCACTGACTACGTTTAGTGTGGCAAATGATGTAGCAAAGTATTTCGCCATCATCCCGGTGCTTTTTTTCGGTATCTTTCCTCAATTGACAGCGCTTAACATTATGGGTCTTACCAGCACTACAAGTGCTATACTTTCGGCTATTATCTACAATGCGCTGATTATTATTGCCCTGATTCCTTTGGCACTGAAGGGTGTTAAGTATCGTGAAATGTCGGCTGGAAAGCTACTCCAACAGAATATGCTGGTTTATGGATTGGGAGGGATTGCCGCACCCTTTGTGGCAATTAAACTGATTGATATGTTGCTGACCGCCTGCGGCATTGTGTGAGGAGGATGGATATGAGTAAGATTATAAAAGTGTTTAGACCTGCGATTTTATGCTTTGTTGTGATGACTTTACTCTGCGGTGTCATTTACCCCGGTGTTGTGACCGGAATTGCACAAGCGGTGTTTCCCAAGCAGGCTAATGGCAGTATCATTAGCGTGACATTAAACGATGGAACTAAGAAAGATTTTGGCTCCGCATTGATCGCGCAAGAATTTACAAAACCTGAATATATGATCGGAAGACCCATGGGTACGACAAATCTGTCCCCTGTCGGAGAAGAACAGGAAAAGCTTGTGAAGGAACGGATCGATTGGTGGCATGCCCTTGATCCAAATAATACTGCGGATATTCCTATGGACTTGGTGACCGCATCCGGCAGCGGCGTTGATCCTAATATTACGCCGGAGGCTGCTGAATATCAGATTGCCCGCATCGCAAGGGAAAGAGGTATCCGTGAAGACGCGGTAAGAGAAATAATTAATAAAAATACTACAGGAAGATTTCTGGGCTTTTGGGGCGAACCGGCGGTAAATGTTCTGAAGGTAAATCTGGGGCTTGATAGCTTGCTTTAGAACGAATATACTGAAATACTTAAGAGGGTGATTTTATGGTAAATTATGATAAAGAGCGACCGAATCCGGACATTCTCTTAGAAGGTATTCGTTCTAGTGAATCACGAGAAACAGGAAAACTGAAAATTTTCTTTGGTTACGCTGCAGGTGTTGGAAAAACTTACGCTATGCTTGATGATGCCAGAGAACAATTGAAAAGTGGCATTGATGTGGTTGTCGGGTATGTAGAACCGCATACTCGGCCTGAAACGATGCAATTGCTTGATGGATTGCCAGTATTGCCACCAAAGGTTGTGGCGCATAAAACTATTCAACTTAAAGAATTCGATTTAGACGCGGCTCTCAAAAGAAAGGCTCAACTGATATTGGTTGATGAACTTGCGCACTCCAATGTTGATGGAGTGCGCAACAAAAAACGATATCAGGATATAGAGGAGCTTCTCAATGCAGGTATTGACGTCTACACAACAATTAACGTTCAGCATATCGAGAGCCTGAATGATGTGGTGCAGGATATCACAAAAATAAATGTGCGGGAAACCGTTCCTGATTATATGTTTGACAGCGCTGACCAGGTGAAATTGATAGATATTGAACCGGATGAATTATTAAGGCGTTTTGAGAGAGGAAAGATTTACCGACCGGAACGGGCTGAAACAGCTCTAAACAATTTTTTTACCAAGGAAAATCTGCGGCTTCTGCGTGAAATTGCCATGAGGAAAGCGGCGGACAGGATTAGCCATGATAATCAGAACGAGCGGTGCATGGCTGAAAAGATGGCCAGCATTAAGCTGCTTGTTTGCATCAGTACCTCGCCATCTTCCGCAAAATGTATTCGTTGGACGGCAAGAACCGCCGAAGCATTTCATGCTCCATGGATAGCGGTTTATGTGGAGAATATGGAAAGCCAGTATTTTACGGAAAGCGAAAATAATTACATTCGGGCTAATTTGGATCTGGCTGCACGATTAGGGGCCGAGATCGTGACCCTCAATGGGCATGACGTGGCTACTGTTGTCGCGGAATATGCAAAACTTTCCGGAATCACTAATATTGTCATAGGAAAAAGCAGGAATAGAAAAAGCCTGAAGAACATATTTGAAATGAATCTTGAGGATAAGCTCATTTCCCTGCTGTCAAGTATTGAAATTCATATCATTCCAGGCGATCCCGCGCAAAATCCATATCGGAAGCCAAGAAGGAAGCAGACTAGGAAAAATCTGTTTCTGTCATGGTATGATACGCTTAAAACCAGCGGCCTTTTGACGGCAGCTACCTTGCTTTCCATGGGTCTGCGTTCTCTGGATATCGGTGACCATAATATTATTATGGTGTACATCCTATCCGTATTGCTTGTTTCAAGGATTACTATGGGATACTTTTATGGCATTGTAGCCTCTGTATTAAGTGTGATTGCATTTAATTTCTTTTTTACTGTCCCGTATTATACACTTAATACAATACAACCAGGTTATCCGATTACCTTTGTCATCATGTTCCTCGTGGCATTTATTACAAGCGCGTTGACCGTCCGCATTAAAATACAGGCGCGGCTTGCAGTGGAAAGAGAGCACCGTACAGAAGTGTTATATGAAATCAATAAAAAGCTGCTCGTAACCAGGGGACTTAAAAATATCGTAGCCTTGACGAATGAATATATTACAAAGCTCTTTGTCCGTTCAGTAATTTTTTACACCCAGGATCCTGGAAATAGCTCGACAGGAGCCTTAATGCAACCGCCTTCAGATACCGACGCTTCTTTCATGTTAACGGAAGATGAGCGCGCAGTTGCTCATTGGGTATTTATTAACAAAAAGCGAGCGGGTGCGGGCACGGATACCCTCATGGGCGCAGGCGCTTTTTATATGCCCGTGATCTCACAGGGTAATGTTCTTGGTGTGATTGGCTTATCCTGTACCAAGGGAAACCTCAGCCAAAGTAACCGCTCGTTTTTACGAATGATTGCTTCACAGGTGGCAATGGCCTTGGAACGCCAGTATTTATCGGATGAACAACGCCGAATATTACTGGAATCTGAAAAGGAAAAAATGAGAAGTAATCTGCTGCGTGCGATTTCGCATGACTTGCGTACTCCTCTTACGGGTATTTTGGGTGCCAGCTCTGCCATTCTTGAAAACCGTCTGGACCTGCAGACCCATGATAAATTGGTTACACATATTAAAGAGGACTCTCAGTGGCTTATCCGCATGGTTGAAAATCTCCTCTCCGTCACGCGTATCAATGAAGGTACAATGAATGTCGCAAAAGCACCTGAAGCTGTAGAGGAAATCGTGGCGGAAGCCATCAGCCGCATCCGAAAAAGGTTTTTGGATCGAAAAATATCCGTAAAGGTTCCCGATGAACTGTTGATGGTTCCCATGGACGGTACACTTATTGAACAGGTCCTGATTAACCTTATCGAAAATGCCATCAAGCATTCACCAGAGGACTCTGTGATTGAGGTGAAAGTGGAAAACAGCGGGGGCCATGCAGTGTTTGAGGTAATCGATAGCGGCAAAGGAATTGCCGAACAGGATTTTCCCTATTTATTTGAGAGCTATATCCCCAATGGGCAGCGAAGTTCAGATTCTTCAAGAGGTATGGGAATCGGCCTAACCATCTGCATGTCCATCATTAGGGCGCATCACGGAAAAATGGAAGCAGCCAATAAAAAGACAGGCGGCGCGATCTTTCGGTTTACCTTACCTCTGGAGAGAGGTGAAGATAGTGAACTCGTTCAACTAAAGTAGAACATCGAGTCTTCGGTGGACTCTACCCCCACCGAAGCAGATCCGGGGTACCACTCCCACTTGTAGAAAGTGGGAGTCTCACGCTTGGATCAAATGGCTTCTTTAACAAATCCTCCTGACAAGCATCTGAAATCATGTTACAATATAAGTGTTAAAGTAAAAAATTGGGAGTCATTTATATGAGCGAGTTTCTCTCAAGGCTTCCGGAGGAATTTCAAAAAGATATATACTCTGCAATCGAGATCCTTAAGAATGCCGGATGCAAAGAGATATTCATTTTCGGCTCATTGGTTACGGATACTTACAGGGAAGATTCTGATATAGATATTGCTATAAAAGGATGTTTACCTGAAAATTATTTTACGTTGTTAGGGAAATTATTGACTACATTAAGTCGTCCTGTGGATTTGATCAATTTAGATAGGGACGACTCATTTACACAATACCTTGAAAAGGAAGGTAATCTTTATCGCGTCTCCTGAAAAGATATCTCAAAATGGAATGAGTTAAAAAAACTGACAGACCCTGTGATTATTGTATGGTTAGAATTTAAGATTGAATTGAAGACATTTATGGATAACCGAATTTGAGTAAAGACGTTGCCAAAACGTCTTTTTTTAGTATCAGACCCGCATATTATCCAGAGACATTTAATCAATCGTACCCATATTTCTATGAACTCTTCTGTGTTCTCGACAGCTTCAAGCCAGACAGAAAGTACAAAGTAAGGAATGAATCATTGATGCCTACGATATATAATAATGTTTGTTCCGGCCTTTGTCCGGCGAGTTGCAGATTAAAAACACACGTGCAAAATGGGATACTTACTGAAGTTAAAGGGGATCCCCATGACCTCTATACCTTAGGAAGATTATGTGCCAAGGGTTATACATTATTAGAGAGTGTTTATTCACCGGAGCGGGTCATATACCCTATGAAACAAATCGGAAAAGGAACGAATTCCTGGCAGAGAATTTCCTGGGAACAGGCCCTAACAGAAATTGCCAAGATTATTATCCGCATTAAAGACGAACAGGGGAATTTATGGCCGGTTTGCCTTGACCAATCTTTAGGCACCAAGGGTGTACTTAACCGAAGTGTAGAAGGCTTTTTTAACAGTATAGGGTTAATTACGAAGATCATCGGTTCACCTTGCGAATCTGCCGGAAGTGACGCTTTGAGGTTAAGTTATGGCTCTTGTAAAAAGCCTGCCCCAGAAGACATGCTTAATTCTCAATTGATTATCATATGGGGTGGAAATCCTGCAGTCACTTCCCTGCATCAGATGCGTTACGTTTTTGAGGCCCAGGCAAGAGGGGCTATGATCGTGGTTGTTGACCCGATCTTTACGGCAACTGCTGCAAGGAGTGATTTATATTTCCAAATTAATCCCGGAACAGACGGAGATTTGGCTTTGGGAATTGCTAAAGTTTTATTGGAAGAGGATCTCCTTGATCGTTCTTTCTTAGAGAACTATACGAAGGGTTGGCCGGAATTTCGTTCGTTACTTAAGAGACTGGATTTAAAGGATCTAGCCTCAAGAACAGGAATACCAGTGTCTGAAATCACTGAACTGGCCCGGATTTATGGGGGCCATAAACCCGCTACCCTTTGGTTGGGATGTGGTGGACAACATACTCCAACCGGGGGGCAAAATTACCGCTTAATTAATGTACTGCCGGCTCTGACGGGCAACATCGGAATTGCCGGGGGTAATGTCCATTACTTTAGTAAGGATATAGGGGATTTCCCAAGCGTATTTACTGATCTAAGCGCTACAGAGGCCTGGAATAGTCAAGACAAGAAAGAGCTTTTAGAGCATCGTAGACTAGGGACAGGGGGGGTGGCATCCCTCAGGACACTGGACCCCCCAATTCAATTGCTCTGGGTAGCCGGTCGAAATCCCGCGAGCCAGGATCCGGATTCAGATAAGGTTAAACAAGGGTTTCGAGAAATTCCGACGATTGTGGTTGCTGATTTATTTATGACTCAGACTGCTCAATTTGCTGATTATTTTTTGCCCGTCACAACTCCCTTTGAAGCCGAGGACATTGTCATTTCATGCTGGCACTATGGAACGGCAGTCAATGAAAAAGCCATTGAGCCTGTGGGTGAGTGTAAATCAGATTTCCAGATTATAAGAGAATTAGCAGCGGTATTGAATCGTATGACACCTGGTTTTAGCAGGTTTCCGGTAGAACGTGAAGCTGCAGAATGGTTAGATCTGGAGATGCAAAAGCTCTATCCCTTGTTAGGAATAGATCATTACCTTGAACTCGCCGGTGGATATCAGCGGGTAAATTTAGCACCGGTGCCTTGGCAGGATAAGCTATTTCTAACTCCCTCAGGCAAGTATGAATTCCCTCTTGAGTATAGTAAGGTTCAAGGAACTCCACCCTTTTTAAACCCTTCTGCGGTGCCGGGATCTTCGAAGGTATATCCTTTTCGGCTTATAAGTAGACGAAGCAGCTTTTTGCTCAATTCACAATTTGGAAATTCGGCGCGTTTAAAGAGCCTGGAGAATTCATCGGTTATCTTGATTAATCCAGAAATCGGCCGATTGAAAAATATCGTTACAGGAGATAAAGTAAAGCTTTACAACCAGCTGGGTGAGCTCGGTTTTGAAGCCTATCTTACTCCCAGTGTTCCACCGGAGGTGGTCGTGGCTTACGTTGGAGCGGAGTCTGGAGGAGATGGCTTGAACACGCTTGTTCCTTTGGCAGAAAATGATTTGGGTGATGTTATTATGGGGGTAAAAGGATTTTCCTTCCACCAAAGTTATGTAAATCTATATAAGGTTATTAAATGATTAACCAAAAAATATTTTTAGTTGATCCAAATCGTTGTCTCGGGTGTAAAACTTGTCAAATAGCCTGTGCAGTTCAACACGGTTTACCCCCGGGGGTCTTTTTGCGTAAGGTTGAACTTGTAGAGCTTTCAGGCCCAGCGCAAATTATTAAGTACTATATTTCCACTTCCTGTCACCATTGTGCCAATCCTGAATGTTTTCGTCTCTGTTCGGAGGGTGCCTATCGAAAACTAAGGAACGGGGTCGTTGTATTTGACCAGGCTAAATGTACGGGTTGCGGCACATGCCTGGGTAGTTGTCCTTTCGGAGCTCCGATCATTAACCCTTTGAACGGAAAAGTGATTAAATGTGATATGTGTTACGGAAAAATAGAGGATCATGAAAGCCCCTATTGTGTTGCCTCCTGCCCTGTCGGGGCCCTGAAAGTTATAGACGCCGAAGATGTTAAGGGGATGGCTTTAGACTTAAAACGAAGGTTACCGGGAATGCCAAGAATTGAGATTACTCAACCTTCCGTCCGTTATGTTGCTGTCGCGATGGGGCAACAGATTTTTCGCAGGAGGGTTCCAAGAGAGGGCGGAAGAGAGTGAATTCGAGAACTAAAAAAGTCATCTTTTCTTTGAAAGACATGAAAAGGTTTATTCGGAAAATATTATTAGTTTAGATTAGGAGTTCTTTACTTTCGTGACAGAATAAAAAGGGGTTTTCCAAAGTGGAGAACCTCTTTTTATTGTGAGTTTCAACACAGGTGCTGGGTGAATGTATGTCGAATCTATAAAAAATTGCAAAGTATTATGAGCATAATACATATAATTACAGAAAAATGAGAGACACAGAATAGATCCTGAGCATGTTAATGGGATGGATTTAGACAAAAATGAACTTTACCAGGACTTCCAAGAATTCAGATTATTCAACCTTCGGTCCGCTATGTTGCTGTAGGATGGGTAAACAGATTTTTCCTAGGAGGGTTCCAAGAGAGGGCGGAAGAGAGTGAATCCGAAGGACGAAAGAAATAAGTTCTTCTACGGATTAATTTCTAGTTTGGCACAAGGAAAAGATATCCCCTATTTGACTCTGCTGCTGGCACAGGAAATGGGCGGTCCGGTGCTTGTAACCAATGGGGTAAATAGAGTTCTCGCCTTTCATGATCCAATCGGCACAGGACCTAAGGTTGGGGAATTTTTCCCTGTCCCAGTAAATCTTAATACGAGTCCTCCGAAACAAAATTCAAGAGATTTTGCGGAAATCGATCTTCACTATGGTCAATTTGAAGAAGAAGAACGCCTACTGAAGTATTGTTTCTTGCCGATCTATGTGAACAGTCGTGTGCTTGGTTACTTGATCGTGTTTGTTGAAGCCTGGGATCTTGAAGGTTCGAAGAAGGAATCCCTATGGTCAGCAAGCCTGGCATTTTCCTTGGCCCTAAAAAGTATATGGGAAAAAAGCAATGAGCATGAACTGTATCAGGATGAATTCATTCGTGACGTATTGTACAATGATTATGAATCAAAGACCAGTATCTATGAAAAAGCACATTTATGGGGTTGGAAGTTTCAGGGCCCCTTAGCAGTCGCTGTTGTTGAAATGGACCCAAGTAAACTAAAGATTGCTCGGGAGCTTGGCCCAAGACTTTTTAACCGGCAGATTCCTATTTATGCACTCATCAACGATCAAATGATTATAATCCTTTCTTTGGAGCACTTAAAAAAACCTACGGCGAGAGACAATCTTGATAAGTTTCTTTATGAATTCTTGAGACGGTTAGAAGGTTCAGGGATTAAGGCGGTTAAGTTGGGCGTGGGTTCCACGGTAGAAACGGTGACGGATCTTTACAAAAGTTATCAGGAAGCCAAAGTCGCTTTGGAACTGGGACGTATATTTAAAAAGGGTACAATTTGTCATTTTGAGGACATGAGAGTTCTCAAATTCGTTTTAACTCAACCTGCTCGAGAATTAAAGGATTTCTTTCAATCGAATCTAGGTGCACTTCTTTTGTATGATAAGGAAAAGGAAACTGACCTTATATCTACGCTGCAGACCTATTTTGATTGCCATTGTCAGGTTTCGAAATGTGCCAATACCCTTTACATACATGAAAATACCTTGCGAAACCGTTTGAAAATAGTCCAACAGGTTTGTGGCTGCGATTTGCGCCGAATCGATCATTTGTTGAATCTCTACATTGGGTTACACATTTATAAAATGGATGCCGAAGAGTGAAATTAAGTTGTTTCTCCACCTTCATGGTGGAATGTTAATGGGATTTTCCATAGGGAAGAGCCCTTTTTTTTGTGGTTTTCGACATAGGTGCCAGATAAATAGATAACGAATTAAGTAGGTTAGTAGGTTTTCTTTTAGTATATTAACCTAATTAAAGAGAATTTGGAGAATCAGTGAAGGGAGATTGCAATAGTTATAATTAAAAACTTCAAAACGATAGATAAAGGCAAACTTGGTGAAAGCCAAGGACGCAAAGCCATGGGTCTTCCATGTTAAGCTGAAGATAGCCGGGTTACCATGTATATTACTTTGCTATTAACAAAGCCTTTGTCGTCGCCATGCCTGTTTAGGATGGCGATTTCTTTATTCTTTTATACTAAAAAGCCCTAAGTAACACGGGATAGGATAGGAGAGGTGAAGTTAGATGAAGAAATTGCTTATTGTGGATGATGAAGCTTTCATGCGGCTTACCATTCGAAATATGATGAATCATTATGATATAGAAATCGTCGGAGAAGCTGCCAATGGAGTGATAGGCGTTGAAATGTATAAAGAATTTCGCCCTGATGTTGTGACCATGGATATTACCATGCCGGAAATGACGGGTATTGAGGCTCTCAAGAAAATTAAGGCCTTTGACCCTCAGGCAAAGGTGATCATGCTCTCGTCCTTGGGAGAGGAGGGGATGGTTATAGAAGCTATACGCAGTGGCGCAAAAACATTTATCGTTAAACCATTTAAAGAGAAGTTTTTCAATCAAATAATTTATGATGTGCTAGGTATTTAAAGTGAACTCCAAGTTAGAAGGGGGGGATTAAATTGTCGAACGGGTTTGTCAATGAACCTATGCTGGATCTCTTCATTTTTGAATCAATGCAACTGATTGAGCAAATGGAAAGCTTGATCATAGCTAATGAAAGGTCCGGCTTTTATACTTCCGACGCCATCAATGAGATCTTTAGAATAATGCATACCATCAAAGGATCCTCAGCAATGATGCTCTTTAACACTATCTCAACCTTGGCCCATTCTATGGAAGATCTCTTTTTTGTCCTGCGTGAGGACAAGCCCCAGAATGTTGACTATACGGATTTATCAGATTTAGTGTTTGAGGGGCTTGATTTCATCAAAGTGGAGATCCATAAAATTAGAAATGGAGATGAAGCAGACGGCAATCCTTCTGAATTAATTAATAGTTTGCGAGTCTTTCAAGCCTCGATCAAAGGTCAAGATTCCAGCCCCGAAGCAATGAATTTTGCGGGTCAAACAGACTCTCATGAAAATCCTTCCCCGGAGAAGCAACAATATTACATAAGTAAAGTTAGTAGGGAAACCACGTCCTTACAGAACACATTTCAGGCAACCCTTCGTTTCGAACCAGATTGTGGCATGGAAAACCTGCGAGCCTTTGGGGTGGTTAATGATCTGGGAGATCTTATGGAGGAGTATTACCATGTGCCGGAGGATCTCGATCATGAGGATAGTGCCCGAGCTATTGGTGAACAAGGATTTACACTATTTCTAAAAACAGATCGTTCCTGGGAAGAAATTCATAGAGTTCTGATTCAAACAATCTATTTAAAGGACCTTCAGTTAACCCAGGCGCAAAATAGTGATCTATTAAATAATCAAGACTTAGAAAGGAAAATTTTGCTGGAAGACAGCTCAGATAAAGTTTCTGATTCTTCGAATCGAGACCGGGTGACCAGGGACTTTGAAGGGAAAGAAATTCATTCTGCGGTAACCCAGCAGAGTATTATCAATGTTAGCGTCGCTAAATTAGACCAGCTGATGGATTTAGTGGGAGAAATGGTGATAGCCGAAGCCATGGTTATCCAGAACCCAGATTTAAACGGCCTGGAGTTGGACAACTTCCAAAAGGCTGCACGGCAGTTACGCAAAATCACAAGCGAGATGCAGGACATGGTCATGGCGATTCGCATGGTCCCTCTCACAGCGACCTTCCATAAAATGCACAGGATAGTACGAGATATGGGCAAAAAACTGGGTAAGGAAGTGCAACTTGAGATTATTGGTGAGGAGACGGAAGTTGACAAGAATATCATTGAGCATATCTCCGATCCGCTGATGCACCTGGTGCGGAATGCTCTTGACCATGGGATTGAATCCGCTGAAGACAGGCAGGCCAAAGGTAAGGTACAGGGCGGAACCATTTCTTTGGAAGCAAAAAACGCCGGAAGTGATGTCCTTGTTATTGTAAAAGATGATGGAAAGGGATTGAGTAAGGATAGGATTCTGAAGAAGGCCAGGGAGAATGGATTGCTCTATAAGTCTGAAGGTGATATGACAGACAAGGAAATTTTCAATCTTATCTTCCTTCCGGGTTTCTCCACCAAAGATAGTGTCTCCGAATTCTCCGGACGGGGTGTGGGGATGGATGTGGTCACGAAGAACATTGAGACTGTAGGAGGGTCGGTTTCCATAGCTAGCACTTTGGACAAAGGAACGACGATCACCTTGGCAATTCCCCTGACTCTGGCAATCATAGATGGGATGAATATCAAGGTGGGAAACTCCCGTTATACCATACCCATTATCTCGATTAAGGAGTCTTTCAGACCAAAAGAAGAAGACATAATCACTGACCCAGATAGTCATGAAATGATTATGGTAAGAGGTCGGTGCTACCCGATCTTGCGTCTGCACGAGCTATATGGAGTTAAGACTGAGATTATTGACTTTGTCGATGGAATCATCATTATGGTCGAACATGACAAGAAATCCCTTTGTGTCTTTGCAGACGAACTTTTAGGTCAGCAGCAAGTCGTGGTAAAGGCTTTGCCTGAATATATACAGAGATTAAAAAAGATAAGCGGACTGACCGGATGTACACTGTTAGGAGATGGAAGCATCAGCCTAATCCTAGATACTGCAGGGTTAATAAGTTTATAAGGATCTTGGCGTCCTTTTAATAATTAGTGGTATAGATGGAAAGGGGATGAAGACATGGCTGACGTTATTGAAAATACTATGGAATTGGAGGAAGATACTCAAACAGGTAGATTTTTAACCTTTTCACTGGGCCGGGAAAGCTATGGTATTGAAATCAAATACGTAACAGAAATCATAGGTATCCAGGCTATCACAGAAATCCCTGAACTCCCCGAATATGTCAAGGGCATAATTAATCTGAGAGGCAAGATCATCCCTGTCATGGATGTCAGGCTTCGTTTCAAAAAAGAGGCCAGAGAGTATAACGATAGGACCTGCGTGATTGTGGTGGACATCAAGGATGTGTCCATAGGACTTATTGTGGACAGTGTTTCAGAGGTGCTTACAATTCCGGAACAAGGGATTGTTGAACCTCCAAAAATGAATAAAGGCTTCAATAATAGGTATATCAAAAATATTGGCAAAGTGGGGAACGATGTGAAGCTGCTGCTGGATTGTGAAAAGCTGCTGACAGAAGATGAACTGGAAGATTTAAGTGAAGTACAATAATTTTGAGGAGGAATTTCTTATATGAAATGGTTTTATAATTTAAGGCTTGCGGCGAAGTTAATAATTAGCTTCATACTTGTTGCAATTTTGGCTGGCGTTGTTGGTGTTGTTGGTATTGTCAACATAAAGAGTACTGTTACAAATTATACAGACTTATTTGATCAGTATGGGAAGCCATTAAGTTCCCTTGGAGATGCAATGTCAAATTTTCAAAGAACGCGTGGTAACTTAAGAGATTTGATGTTAGAAGAAGATCGCAGCAAATATATAGATAATATTAAGAACTATGATGAGAATGTAGATATTAGTTTAACGGAAATTGAGAAAACCATTAATACCGACGCGACAAGGTCTGAATTTAATGATATGAAGTCAAATTTGGTCAAATATAGGGCTATTGAAGATAAAATTATTCAAAGTGCTGTCGCAGGCCGTATAGACGAGGCACATGCCCTTTTTCGCGGGGATGCTCAAACATTAGCAACATCCATTGATAATTCTCTAAATAAGCTGCAAGAGATCAAAGTGACTAACGGAAATCAGAAGTCAGACGATTATTCGGCCACGGCCGATAGAACAGTAATCATAATGATCGTCGTTGTTGCGACGGCAATGATAGTTGCAATTATACTTGGTATCTTCATATCCCGTATCATAAGCAAGCCAGTTACTAAAATGGTTGAGGCAGCTGATAAGCTCGCAATTGGGGATGTCAATGTAAATGTTGAGGCAGACACTACGGATGAAATCGGTAGCCTGGCAGAATCCTTTGACAGGATGATAGCTAATATCCGTGGTCAGGCTTTGGCTGCTGAAAGGATAGCCTCGGGTGACCTGACTGTCGAGGTTGATGTTAAATCAGACAACGACCTGCTCGGTAAAAAGTTGTCTGAAATGGTGCTCAATAATAATGAAATCCTATCGAACATCGCCTCTGCTTCAGAACAGGTGGCAGCAGGATCGAAACAGGTATCAGATTCAAGTATTGCCCTTTCACAAGGAGCTACTGAGCAGGCAAGTTCCATCGAAGAGCTGACGGCATCTCTTGAAGAAATATCCTCCCAGACAAAGCTAAATGCCCAGAATGCCAATCAGGCTAACGAACTGTCGGAAAACGCCAAGGTAAACGCTGTAGAGGGTAATGCTCAAATGAAGGAAATGCTCAAAGCTATGGAAGAAATCAATGATTCTTCGGCAAATATTTCTAAAATTATCAAGGTTATTGATGAAATCGCCTTCCAAACTAATATCCTGGCTCTCAACGCTGCAGTCGAAGCTGCCAGGGCAGGTCAGCATGGTAAGGGTTTTGCTGTGGTAGCAGAGGAAGTAAGAAACCTTGCCGCACGTTCTGCAAACGCAGCCAAAGAAACGACAGATATGATCGAAGGTTCCATCAAGAAGGTTGAGGGAGGTACTAAGATCGCCAGAGAGACTGCCGAGGCTCTCATTAAAATAGTCACCGGCATAGAAAAGGTTGCCTACCTTGTCAATGACATTGCGGTTGCTTCCAATGAGCAGGCTACAGGCATTGGACAGATTAATCAGGGAATCATGCAGGTATCTGAGGTTGTGCAAACTAATTCCGCTACTTCCGAAGAAAGTGCGGCTGCAAGTGAAGAACTTTCCAGCCAGGCTGGACTTTTAAAAGAAATGGTTAGCAAATTTAAACTTAGACAGACTACAAAAACCTCTGGCAAGTTCGATGAATTAAGTCCGGAACTATTAGAAATGCTGGAGAGTATGTCCAAAAATAAAAACCGAAATTCAAGCCCTATGCAAGAGGCCTATGCCGAGGCGGCTGCAACAAAGACGAAGATTGTCTTAAGCGACAAGGAATTCGGTAAGTATTAACAAGTAGTTCCGTTGAACCGGCGCAAAGGTTTTCGTTCAGTATGCGGATGTGTTTCAGGCACACAAGAAATGGTATGGAGTGAGCCGCAAGGTGCGCTCCATACCATTGAAAGGCAGGTGACTCTATGCTTACAATGACCAATCAAGAATTTAGTCAATTGGCGGCTTACATAAAAGCAAATTACGGAATTAATTTGAAAGAGGAAAAGCGAGCTCTGGTAACCGGTCGGCTTCATCATGTGCTTATCCAAAACAACTTCAGAAACTTCTCGGAGTATTATGAGCACATTCTTACGGATAAAACCGGAAATGGGGCAGCTACCCTAATCAACAAAATCACGACCAACCATACCTTCTTCATGAGGGAAACCGACCATTTCGAATATTGCAAAGCTCAAGTGCTTCCTTACCTGGCCAACCAAGTCAAGGCAAAGGATTTGAGGATTTGGAGTGCTGGGTGTTCCTCCGGGGAAGAGCCATATACCCTGGCCATGGTTATCGATGAATTCTTCGGGAAAGAAAGACTATTGTGGGATGCCAAAGTATTGGCGACGGATATTTCAAGCAGAGTGCTTGAAGAGGCAAAAAAAGGTGTCTATAAAAATGCGGAGATAGCTACCCTTCCTGCTCAGTGGCGGCTCAACTATTTTAGGAAAATTGACAATGAAAAATCTGTCCTTGTCGATAGGATAAGGAATGAAGTGATATATAGAAAATTCAATCTCATGGACAGTTCCTTCCCCTTCAAGCGTAAGTTCCATGTGATATTTTGCCGGAATGTGATGATCTACTTTGATGCCCAAACAAAATGGGAATTGGTTAATAAATTTTTCGACTTATTGGAGTATGGAGGTTACCTGTTTATCGGACACTCAGAATCACTTAACCGTGAAGAATCAAAGTTTAAGTACATCATGCCTGCAGTATATAGGAAGGAATAAAAAACAAATTGAAAGAGGCGAAGGTTAAATGAAGAAATTATTAATTGTCGATGATGCGGCTTTCATGCGACTTTCCATTCGAAATATGATGAATAATTATGATATAGAAATAGTAGGGGAAGCTGCCAACGGGTTAATGGGCGTTGAAATGTATAAAGAATTACACCCTGATGTTGTGACCATGGATATTACCATGCCAGAGATGTCCGGTATCGAAGCACTCAAAGCCATCAAGGCTCATGATCCTCAAGCTAAAGTAATCATGGTATCAGCCATGGGGCAGGAGGGAATGGTCAAAGAGGCTATCATAAATGGAGCAAAAACCTTTGTGGTTAAACCGTTTAAGGAAGAGTTTCTATATCAAACCATTAGTAAAGTGTTAGGTCTTTAAAGTGATTTTAGTCTGCTAAGCCAATTGAGACAATATTCAATGGAGCATACCCAATACAGCTGTGGTATGTATACCCTTGTTATTTGAGAATGAATCACAAATTGAGATTAACCTATCATTTGTCGAAGATATATCTTAAGGAAAGCTGTTGGTGAAGCGATGGATAGTATAAGAATGCAGGTTTCCCAGTGTAAGGTTGGAACTATTCTTGCTGAAGATGTAAAAACCTATCATCGTATCACTTTGGTTGTCAAAGATTCAGTTTTGAATCAATATATCCTAGATCGCTTAGTTGATTATGGACTTACCCATGTTTGGGTTTATACTTCGGATGCATTAGTACCGAAGGAAGAAACTAATAGAGAGAAAGAACTAATCCAGACAAGTTATGCAGAAGCCGCTCAAGTCCTTAAACAGGTTCTGCGAGAACTATCCTTAGGTAAGAAATTAAACTATACCCAGATTACACAACTTTCAAAGTTAGTGCTCGGAAACATTACGAATCGTGTCAATGTTATTAAGTACCTAAATAATATTAAAGACAAAGACGAGTACACTTATACTCACTGTGTCAATGTTGCTTTTTATGCCATGCTCATAGCCAAATGGCTTAATTTATCAAATGGGGAAATTGAGGAAGTCATACAAGTTGGGTTGCTGCATGATATTGGAAAAGTCTTCGTGCCTGATGAGATCTTAAATAAACAAGGAAAATTGTCAGAAGAAGAATTCGATGTCATGAAAAATCACGTGCTACTGGGATACTATAGCATCAAGGAATTGATGGACATTAGTCCATTGATTAAAGAAGGTGTGCTTTCACACCATGAGAGGTCGGATGGTTCAGGTTATCCCTATGGTTTACGTGAAAATGAAATCCATTTATTTGCTAAAATTATTGCTATTGCGGATGTCTATGATGCTATGACTCAGGATAGAGTCTACAAAAAAGGGGTAAATCCTTTTGAGGCCTTTGAAATGTTCCAAACCCTCGGCATGGGTATATTCGATATTGAAGTATTAACTGTCTTTCTTAAAAATTTAGCCATGAACTTAACGGGTTTGAATGTGATTTTGGAGAACGGTGAGAGGGCTGAAATTGTGTATGTTCCTCCATATGAGATCACTAAACCAGTGCTTAGGACAGGAACAACCTTTATTGACATGACCCAGTCGAAGACTAAAATATTGAGCATCTTTTAGGCAAAAAATAGGTGATATCGTCCAAATCCAAAGCACGATGTTGAAAGCATGACCAGAGTGGAATTGCAACAGGCTGTCAAGGACAGAGACCAGGCTATTCAGGAGAAGAAATCCCTCCAAACATAAAGTCAAATGGTGTGGCTTTAATTCTGTTTACGCTCAGATTAGGATTCCGCAGTGATCGATCTCATGCTGAATGATCTGCGCAGCATAGCCGGCAAAATACAATGCAGACGCTGCAAATCCAACTTCATTTATTCCGTCAATATAATAGGGTGAAATTTGAGGGGGGTATCCCCTCTTTTGTTATTATTTATGGTTAAGGAAGGTATTTGCACACCATAAAAAGTTTTTCAAGGATACAGAAAAGATAGATTGGTGTGCTAACCTATACTTGGAGGCGAAAAAAATGGCTTTTGAATTTTTATTGGTTGAAGATGATCCAGAGATTAGAGAAATCATCACAGACTATTTTATGGAGAAAAGCGAGGGGACTTTTAAGATAGATTCTGCCGAGTCAGGGAAGGAAGGTCAGCAAAAATGTCTCGACCAGGACTATGATTTAGTTCTGCTGGATGTCATGCTGCCGGAGGTGGACGGATTTACAATTTGCCGGGAGGTTAGAAAAAGGAGTAATGTGCCTATTATTTTTATCACGGCCAGGCACCAGGAGCAGGATAGATTGTATGGGTATAATCTGGGCTGTGATGATTACATAGTTAAACCTTTTTCCCTCCCAGAGCTTTATGCCAAGGTTACGGCTCTGATTAGACGGGCCAAAGGCACGGTGAGAAACGAAGTAATGACAGCGGGGAGGATAAGCTTGAATCCCTACCGTTATACGGTTATGGTCAAGGACACAGAGGTATTCCTGGCCCCCATGGAATTTGCCGTTCTAAAAATACTCATGGAGAATTGCGGTCGGTTAGTGAGCCGGGAAAGCCTGCTCATCCGAATTTGGGGATATGATTTTGAAGGGAATGACAGAGTGGTGGACAACCATGTAAAAAAATTGCGGAAGGCCTTAGGGGATGCCTCAAAGCAAGTTAAAACCGTGATCAAGAGAGGGTACAAATTGGAGGGGTAGACATTGAAACGGAACAAAATTAAGCGGACAATCTATATCCGCATTTTTGGTGCTTTATTTGCCACCTACCTGGTGCTTATGACAGGCTTTAGCCTATTCCTGATAGCTCAGGAAAAGAAAGAGGGGGGCTGGGAACTCCGCACCTTAGCCTTACAGGTCAATAATACCATCAGTGGTATACTGCAGGATAATCTTGACAGTAACAATCAGCTTGCGGATATGGGCAAGCTTAAAAAGGAATTAGTGGGAAAGCCTTTTTTCGGCTATTTAGGGACGGAAGTCGCCATATTCTCAGGGGATTATCGTCTGATTTTCAATACCAATGACAACTGGTTATGCAGCTATACAGAGTATCGTGAAGGAAGTAAAAATTATATAGGCAATGGATCTTTAAACCCCAAGGATTGGTTCAAGGAAAAAGAAATTAACGAGCTGGAAAATTACTTGAATGCCAATCCCAAGGCGGAAAAGGCTGGTGATCTTTCCGGGTATTCCCTTCATTTGGAGGGGTTCTGGGTGGATAATGAAATGATTATTCCTGACAAAATAAGTGTTGTGACCATGTATGCAGAAACCTTTGATGAAGAGGGAAGTGTAAGGTCAAGCGGTGGAACCCATTTAAATGACATAGTCTATACTTCAGGTTATGAAAACACCAAAAACTTGCCCTATTTTGAACATGGTCAAATCCAGCCTGTTAATGAGGGTTTCCAGGATAAGGAGCAAGCAATCAATCTGCGTAATTTGGTGTCGGATCAAGAAAAATTAAAGGAGGCTGTTAAACAGCCGGGGATTGTCTTATGTGAAAGGGTTAATTGGCTGACCTATCGCTATTACTTGCCCCAGCCATACCAGAATACTGTAAAAGTAACCGATGACCAGAACAATTACAGTGAATTCTGGACAGTTTTTGCCCGTGATGTGAATCTCTGGGATAAATGTGCCGGGACTTTGATTTTCGTATGGGTCAGCTGCTGGATAACCTTCGTTATGGCAGGCCTTATACTTGCAGCCCAGACTTATAAGACTTACCAAAAGAGGGAAGAGCTTGAAAGATTTCGCAAGGAAACAACCAATGCTTTAGCCCATGATTTGAAAACCCCTTTAAGTATTATTTCCGGGTATGCCCAGAATCTTATGGAAAATGTCCAGACAGAGAAACGGGAGCACTATGCGGCTGGTATCCGGACTAATGTCAATCGGATGGATAAGATAATCCGGGAAATGCTGGAGTTATCAAGATTAGAGTCTGATTTATTACCAATAAAATTTGAGGAGGTATCTCTTGGTGAAGTGTGTGCTGAAATAATTGAACGTTACAAGCAAGTAAGTGCTGAAAAATCCATCCTGACCCTCCTGGAAGGGGATGCAGTGATCAAAGCTGATCATTCTTTACTGGCCAGAGTGGTTGACAATTTTTTTGTCAATGCCCTTGACAGCACACCTGATGGAGGAACTATTCGGATAAGTATAGCTGACAATAGATTTGAATTTTATAATAGCGGCAGCTATATCCCTGAAGAGAAGCTGAGGGAAATTTGGCAGCCCTATAGAAAAGCGGATGCATCACGCGGCAATACAAAGGGCACAGGCCTTGGTCTAGCTATTTCCCGTACAATTCTGGAACTATATCACTTTTCCTATGGGGCTCAAAATGGCGATGATGGGGTAATATTCTGGTTCGAATTTGTTTAAATTAACAAAGCATCTGCTGGATAAAGGAATGTTTTTCCCAAGGAACCAAAGAGCATGAATCCAAGTCAAGGTATGGGATTCATGCCCTTTGGTTCTGGAGAGGGAAGCTTGCACCCTATTCCCTTATACCTTTCCGAGGAGGATAGCCCTTGATTTTAGTAGACTTCTCGGGGGGGATTGAATATTTAATGAGTTAATTTCGCACGATTAATAGTTTGTGGTACTTGTTCCAACCAACCATTCTCAACCATTATGTCTACTCCATCCTTGTCAAATTCCAAAATCTCTAAGGTGAGACGGGTAAAGTCCGTAATAATATCTTTCCTTGAACTACCAGTCAGTCCAATTCCATAAGCTAAAATTATACGTGCCATAGCTATTGTTGTATGAAATACCATAAGTCTGTCACTGTAAGGAGATTGTGTTGAGTCTGTAATGAGGTCATTAAGAATTTTAGGTTTAGGTAAATCATCGTTTTCTAATAAAGAGCCCAATACTTCTAATTGTTTATCGGCTATTGTTATCCCATGGTTGAGGAAATTTCTTACTTGATTGGATTTTGTAACTTGGGCAAAACCTTGTTTTAGAGCTCTCATTCCGATCTTGAAATCCATGATATTGAAAATATTACTAATCTCGATTGCGTTCAGAGGTCTAACGCTTTTTGAGAAAAATGAGCCATAGTAGGTTTTATCATGGACAAATTCTATGCGATCAGGAAGTTCAATATTAGGTGACTTGGCGAAAAGCCCCTTCTCTAAGAGGACTTGATCCACTTTTTGAATAACGTCTCTTGATTTTCCGATAGCTTCAAAAAATAAGCTTTTAATATCGGTGCGGGAAGAATCACTAAAAGCTAAAGTATGATTAGCTAAAATATATTTTGTCATAAGTTTTGTATACCTAACCGAAAATTCTTCAGCAAACAAGGGTGGAGCATTTATATCAACATCTTTTTCGCCAAAACCCTTTGGAACAGGGTGATGGATGGCATTGAATATTCCCTCCATAGCGCTTATATTTTGGCTGGCTACATCTAGAGCGAGTTGTAAAACCTTATGAAAAGCTGGGTCCAGGGATCTTGCGACCATATGTTTTAGCATGGTCACAGACATACATTCGGCCATATACGTTACCCAAAGATGACTTATTTCTGAGGATGTTGCATGAATGTTAGCTAAATTGTGGTGTGTAGCTTCAATCGGAATAGGCTGGGGTTGGTTTTGATTTAATTGCTGCAAATTGTCCATAATATTACCTCCTGTTGATTTATAGACTTAGGTTACCTTTGGATGTCCATAATTATTTTGGTAAGATTTACCAAAACTGAAAAGGGAAAGAACAGCGTTTTGTATTGCCGGTGGTGGTAGATTGACACGGCATCATTTTATCTCCTCAAGGCATGTGGAGTGCGCGTTAGCCATTGGATGTATAGATAACATTCAATGGCTTTTATATTAGAGAACATATTCAGAAATTGATATGCGTTGTGCCATGCCAGTTCTTGGGAGAAACCGTATTCACTCAATGCGGTAGAGGAATCAAAATAGCCGAGAAAATACCTGACACCAGAAAAGGTTGATGCAACCAAAGATCTTTAAAGAATTTTCAATGTATTTTTTAATACTAACTAACCAATGCTTGCATTTTCAAAATGATTTGATAGACTGTAACAGAAATGTAATTTAAGAAAGGCACGAATTTTCATGAAAAGATTAGAGGACGTGGTCGAGCTGGTGAGTGGTTCGCCGCAATTTAGGATTAAAGAAGTGTTTGATGATAAAGCGCCACTTTACATCTATTATGGACAATCCGATCTGGAAGAAGATTTGGTTGGCCTGGATTCTAATCGTCGTGACAGCAAACAAGTGCGAACCTTTGACAAGGTAAATACCCTTTGTCCAGGTGACGTGGTTTTCAGTTTGATCTCGGGAAAATCCACTCTGGTTGGTGTGAATCATCAGAGGTATCTGTACACGCAAAACTACGTTAAGTTAGTAACTGACGAAAAGGTTGCTGCGAAATATCTTGTTTACTTACTTAATGAAGATCAATCCATTAAGAAACAGGTTCAAATGGGCTTGCAGGGTTCTCAAGTTCTAAAATACACGCTGAAACAAGTGAAAGAACTTGAATTGCCGGATTTGCCGGCCATAGAAACACAGCGACTGATCGGTGAACTTTATTTCAACCAATTGCGGCTGGAAGCCTTAAGAAATAGAGCGGCAAATTCAGAAACCATCATCGTATTGGAAAAGCTTAGGGAGGCGAGCAGGAAATGAAGGAGAAGGAATTTGAAACAGAACTCATTCAGTACATGACCAGTGGCACAATCGCCAAACCGGAGCATCTGGAAGGCATCGGCGACTTTATGGCCAAAGATGCAAAGGCTGATTATGTAGTGAAAACCAAACTGTGGAACTATGAACCCAATATTAAAACAACAGCACAACTCTGGGATAACTTTAAGGCGATCTTGGAACAACACAATCAAAACACCCTTGACCATCCTTTAAGTGCTGTGGAATTTAATCAAGTGAAGAAAATCATCTCGGACCTTCGGACACCTTACGAAGCGGGGCAGTTCTTGTATGGCTTAAATGGTGTGTCCCAAATCGAGATTGATTTAGATGATGGACGTCATGTCTTCCTGACGGTTTTTGATCAAAAGCAAATCGGGGCCGGGGATACGGTTTATCAAGTGGTCAATCAAATTTATCGACCGGCAGTTATCACTGGAAAACAAAAGTGCTATTTTGACACGACCCTCTTGATTAATGGTCTGCCCATCATTCAAATTGAGGAAAAGCGTGACACACGTAATGTCAATGACGCCCTCAATCAAATGCACCAATATGCCAATGAAAATCAGTATCGTGATATTTTCTCTACGCTGCAGATTTTGGTGGCCATCACGCCCAACAATGTGAAGTATATGGCCAATACTACGCCGGATAAATTCAATAAGGACTTCGCCTTTAACTGGCAGCGCAAGAGTGACAATACCATCGTGCGCAACTGGAAGGAATTTGCGGATTCCATGCTTTCCATCCCCATGGCCCATCAAATGGCCACCAACTACATGATTTTGGACGGAACAAAGAATAAACAAATGTTAAAGGTGATGCGTCCTTATCAGGTGTATGCGACCCAAAAGGTGATCGAGAGCTTAAAAGGTGTCGATTTTGAATTCGGTATGAATAAGGTTGGTTATATCTGGCACACAACCGGCTCGGGAAAAACCATTACCAGTTTTAAAACCGCCTGGCTGGCCAGCCGTATGCCTAAAGTGGACAAGGTTGTCTTTGTGGTGGATAGAATCGCTTTAACCAAGCAAACCATGGAAAACTACCAAGCCTATGATCCGGATGCTGCAGAAGACACTTGGGGCAGCGTTCAAAACACAGACAACACGACGGATTTGAGCCGTAAGCTCAAAAGTAAAGACAATAACATCATTGTGACTTCCGTGCAAAAGTTGGATACGTTGGTGAAACGCAAAACTTTTAAAGCCCCGGATAAGAACATCGTATTTATCGTGGATGAAGCCCACCGTTCAACCGGCGGCGACTCATTTAAGGCAATTCAAAAAGCTTTTAAGAAATCCGCTTGGGTGGGTTATACCGGAACCCCTATGTTTGATGAAACAACCAGCGGGCTGCGCACAGAAGAAATTTTTGGCCCCCTATTACACGCTTATACCATTCGTGAAGCCATTGCGGACCGCAATGTTTTGGGCTTCAAAGTGGACTTTGAGACAACCATTGATGAAAAACAAATGAAAGAAAACTATCTTCCTGGGTTTTACCGGGAGCGCCATCCTAAATGGAGGGAAGAGCAAATTCAAGAGAAAATCAACCATCTCACTCAAGAGGATATGGATGATGCCATTGAACCCAGTTTCTACGATGAAAATCCGGATCACATCAAGTTGGTCGTGGAAGACATTTTCAAAAATTGGCGTAATCGTTCCAATGGAGGCAAATATAATGCGTTATTTACCACTCACGTAGGTGGCGGTAAGGCAAGTACGCCCATGGCCATGATGTATTTTCACGAGTTTCAGCGTCTTAACGAAGAACATAAGCAGAAGGGCGGGCAGACCTTAAAAGTCGCCGTTACCTTCAGTCAAAATACATCGAATAATGATAGCATGTTAGCCGCAAATCAAGGCTTGCACGAGGCCATGAAAGCGTATAATGCTGAATTCGGCACAGCTTTTGGGATGGAGGATGTTTCAGGCTACACTCAAGACGTGACTTCACGGTTAAATAAATCAGCTACGGACGGGAAATCCCTGGATTTGGTGATTGTGGTGGACCAACTATTGACCGGTTTTGACGCGCCGGAACTGAACACCCTTTATGTGGATAGAACCCTGAAAGGTGCCGGGTTAATTCAAGCTTATTCCAGAACGAATCGTATTGCGGATATGCAAGAGAAACCATGGGGACGTGTGGTCAATTACCGCTGGCCTGCGCAAAACGAGAAGTTGATGAATAAAGCCCTGGCTGTTTATGCCAATAAAGACTCAGCCATTTTGTCTGTTGATGAACAGCGTAAGTCTAACCAAAAGGATGGTATTATCGCTAAACCATTTGAAGATGTATTAAATGAAGTGAAAGAAGTAGTTGGGAAATTGAGCAGCATGACGACTGGATTTCAACAGCTGCCACCCTCTGAAAAACAAAAGGACCATATGCTTGAACTGCTCCGTGAATATAACAGAGGCATGGCAAAATTAAAGCAATATGATCCCGATGAAGTTGAGGGTGAAAACGTCGGATTTAACTATGATAATCCGGATGAACTAGTAGAAAGGCTGGGGATGACTTCAGAGCAGGAAGTCATGTTGACAACGGTCTTAACCAATGAACTCAAGTCCCACATTGTCAAAGAGAAAAAAATCCCTCTTTATCAAATCGAACTGCGGATGACCCACGTGAAGGATGTTAAAGTAGATTATGATTATCTTACGGAGCTGGTAGAACAATTATTGAACCAAGTTCACGAAGGCAAAAATGAAAAAGCCAAAGAGACCCAAGAGAAAATCAACCAATTTGCCAATGGGCTGGATGACCGCAACTATGCTACGAAGATTATCAATGCGGCTGTGGCCATCGTCAAAGGTTACTTCCCGCCTGCAGGTTCCGGCTTCAAGTATCCTGCGCGGCTAAGTGACAGTGAACAAATCATCCGGCAGGCGAACAATGTTAGCCTGGATCGCATGTTTCTTGACTTCCGGGTGAAGTGGGGAATCACGGATATTATCACCAGTGCGGGGATGCGTGAGCTGTTCAGCCGTCATCGCTACGGTTTGCAGGATTTGGATGATACCGGGCAAATCCGCGACATTATCTCTCAAGCAAGTTCCGGTTATCAGACCCTTGCCCATGCTAAAGATATACAGGCCTTACCTAAAATGAAATACCGGAACGGTTTGCGTGAAGCAATTTACCAATTAGCGGATGAATTGGCGGAAAGTTAAACCGGTCGAAGGAATTGCAGGGGAGGGTATAATGAAGGAAATACAGTTTTTAATGTATGACGCCGCTGAAAAAGTGGAGGTCCTTGTTCAAGATGAAACGATTTGGGCAACCCAAAAGACGATTGCAGAATTGTTCGATGTTGGCATTCCAGCCATTAGCAAACACTTGAAAAATATCTTCCAGTCTGGAGAATTGGATGAAAAAGTGGTGGTTTCCATTTTGGAAAATACCACTCAACATGGCGCAATGGAAGGGAAGACACAGACGAACTCTGTTAAATACTACAACTTGGATGCGATTATCTCCATTGGCTATCGTGTGAATTCCCAAAAGGCAACGAAGTTTCGTATATGGGCCACGGATGTCTTAAAAGAATACATCCAAAAAGGCTTCAAGATTGATGTGGAACGGATGAAACAGGGAAAAGCTGTTTTTGGCAAGGATTACTTCCGTGAGTTGCTTGAAACCGTTCGTTCCATTCGCGCCAGTGAGCGGAGGATATGGCAGCAGATCACAGATGTCTTTGCGGAAATTTCATTCGATTATGATAAGAACTCAGATATTACCAAGAAGTTTTATGCGACAGTACAAAACAAGTTTCATTACGCGATTGCAGGGAAAACAGCTGCTGAAATTGTTTATGACAGTGCCGATAAAGACAAAGAGCATATGGGGCTTACTTCTTGGCAGAATTCACCTGACGGACGAATCTTACAGACAGATGTTGTGGTTGCAAAGAATTATCTCTCCCAAAAAGAAATTCGCAGCCTGGAGCGTAACGTATCAGCCTACTTTGACTATGTAGAGCGTCTGCTTGAAGGTGAAACCTTATTGGGAATGCAGGACTTTGCGGTAAGTATTGATGAATTCTTGAAATTCAGCCGCTATGAGATCTTGGAGGGGCATGGGTACATTTCGCAGAGTGCAGCTACGAAAAAGGCGATTGGTGAATATAAAGAATTCGACAAGCATCAAAAAATTGTTTCTGATTTCGATAGGGAAGTTAAGAAACTACAGGGAGAGCAGAAATGAGCGAAAGCAAAGAAAAGGTGCCCAAGATAAGGTTCCCGGGATTCACTGATGCGTGGGAACAGCGTGCATTAGGTAAAATGGGCGATACATTCACTGGACTGTCAGGCAAAGCTAAGGAAGATTTTGGACATGGTGATGCTAAATTTGTCACTTATGTTAATGTCTTTAGTAATGCAATCTCTAACCCTAATGGTGTGGAAAGTGTTGAGATTGATGATAAACAAAAACAAGTTAAGTATGGTGATGTGTTCTTTACAACGTCATCTGAAACACCTGAAGAAGTTGGAATGTCGTCTGTATGGCTTGAAAATACTAAGAATGTGTACCTAAATAGTTTTTGTTTTGGTTACAGACCAACAGTAGAATTTGATCCGTATTATTTAGCATTCATGTTACGCTCATCATTAATTCGGGAGAAATTTATGTTCTTGGCCCAAGGTGTTTCGCGATACAACATATCTAAGAACAAGGTGATGGAGATGAAAGTTCCAGTTCCCAAACTTAACGAACAACGTAAAGTGGGTGCGTTCTTCGCTTGCCTTGACCACCTCATCACCCTTCATCAGCGTAAGCTAAATAACCTAAAAAATTTGAAGGCTGGGTTGTTTCAAAAAATGTTTCCGAAAAATGGCGAGGATTTTCCAGAAGTTCGTTTCCCCGGATTTACTGACGCTTGGGAACAGCGGAAGCTGGGGGAAATATACACAGAGAGGAAAGAACGAGGATACGATTCGTTACAGATCCTTTCCGTTTCCATCCATCATGGTGTTTCAAACGAAGAATTAGATAGTGATAATTTAGGGAAGAAAGTGCGCAGAAGCGAAGATAAGTCTCTATATAAACAGGTTCATTTCGGTGATCTCGTTCTTAACATGATGCGTGCGTGGCAAGGGGCAATTGGAGTTGTAAAGTCAGAAGGGATGGTAAGTCCTGCATATATTACAGCTATTCCCAGTGCAGAGCTTTACCCTCTGTTTATGGATTATTGTTTACGCCGGGATGAAGCAATTATTCAGATGGACAATCTCTCTTATGGAGTCACCGACTTCAGAAAAAGACTATATTGGGACTCGTTTATTAACGTTTTGTGTCGCATACCTTCTGTGCCTGAGCAGGAGAGAATTACGGCCTTTTTCACCAACCTCGACCACCTCATCACTCTTCACCAGCGTAAGCTGAAACACTTGCAAGAACAGAAGAAAGCATTACAGCAACAAATGTTTGTCTAGGAGGAAAACACAACATGAGTAACATACAAACCATTACAGCAAAGCTGTGGGCGATGGCCAACGAGCTGCGTGGCAACATGGATGCCTCAGAATACAAGAACTACATTTTGGCCTTTATGTTTTACCGTTATCTGTCCGAACATCAGGAACAGTATTTAGTGGACAATAATGTTCTTGATGTGGCCGATGGCGAATCCATCAATAAAGCCTATTTAGAACAAGCCAAGGTTGACGATTTGAATGACTACTTAGAAGATATTTCTTCAAGTTTAGGCTATGCCATTGCCCCCCTTGATACTTGGGAATCTTTAGTTCAGAAAATTGATAACAGCATGGTGGTTCCAAGTGATTATCAAACGATTTTTGATAACTTCAATAAGAACGCCGAATTAAACAAAGAAGCCGTAAAAGATTTCCGTGGTGTGTTTAACGACATCAACCTGGGCGACTCCCGTCTTGGTTCCTCGACCAATGAACGGGCGAAATCACTGAACCGTATTGTCAAGCTGGTTAATGGTATTGATTACAAAGGTGAAGATGGCAAAGATATTCTTGGCGCAATCTATGAATATCTAATCGGTCAGTTTGCCGCCAGTGCAGGCAAAAAAGGCGGGGAGTTCTACACACCTCATGAAGTTTCTAAGATTTTGGCTAAAGTCGTAACGGATGGGTTAGAAGAATCGGATCATACGTTTTCGGTGTATGACCCGACTTGTGGCTCCGGGTCATTGCTGTTAACCGTTCAAGATGAGTTGCCTGGCGGCGATAAGCCAGGGGGGATCAAATTCTTTGGTCAGGAAAAGAATACGACAACCTACAACCTAGCTCGTATGAACCTGATGATGCATGGCGTTTCATTTAACAACATGACTCTGTCTAATGCCGATACCCTTGAAAGGGATTGGCCCGACGGACCGGATGCCAAGGGTATTGACCACCCGCGCTCTTTTGATGCCGTGGTTGCCAATCCTCCTTATTCTGCTCATTGGGACAATAGCGAAACAAAACTAAAAGATCCACGTTTTAGCGAATATGGTAGGCTCGCTCCGAGAACTAAGGCAGATTATGCCTTCATTTTACACAGTTTATATCACCTGAATGATAGGGGAGCAATGGCCATTGTCTTGCCCCATGGTGTCTTGTTCCGCGGTGCGGCAGAAGGTGCCATTCGTCAAACCATCATTGAGAAAAACTACCTAGATACAGTGATAGGGTTACCTGCCAACTTGTTTTACGGTGTAGGAATTCCAACCACGATTTTAGTATTCAAGAAAAATCGTAAAACAAAAGATATCTTGTTTATCGATGCCAGCAACGAATTTGAAAAAGGTAAGAATCAAAATAAACTTACTCATGAAAACATCAATAAGATTATTGCAACTTACAAAAATCGTGTGAATGTTGATAAATACGCTCACGTGGCATTACTTGAAGAAATCAAAGAAAACGAGTTTAACTTAAATATTTCTCGCTATGTAGATACGTCTGAAGAAGAACAAGCCATTGATCTTGATGAAGTGAATAAGCAGCTAGAGCAAGATAAACAAGAAATCGCGGAGCTGGAAGCTAAGATCAATGAACAGTTGAGAATTTTGGGAATTAATGTCTAGGAATTGATTGGAAGGGTCAAGGATATTGTTTCTTGACGCAAAGAGCTAAAAGCACGATGCGTTTTTGTAGATGCCGCCAAGGGGATAACAGCTTCGGGGGCATCTTATTCAAGGTTGGCCATTACCGATGTTCAACAAGAATATAATGAGGTTATAAACAAACTTTCCGTTTAATACCATATATTTTGCTCCTGGTGACAGCTACGCTGGTAATACCCCTACATGGGCGCAATACTCAGCTTATCTTAAGTGTTGCTGCCGTTTCTACTCCCTCTCTCCTTGATGTTATAATTAATAGGTATACTAAATGTAATTGTATACCTAGGTATACCACGGTATTATTAAGTGTTTAAGGTATACTTAAAGTGAGTGAAATTTAAAGCGCATGGGTCTATGATCAAGCCAAACAACATTTTTACTTTAATACTGATTTGGAAAAACACTTCACCGAAAATCTAATAAACAATTCCGTTCTTTCTAAAAAACTGTAAAAAACGTTATTTTTTACAGTTATGACATATTACTCAACGATAACTCACAGCGATTAATATTGATTTAAAAAACTTGGGTAAACTGTTAGTTAAACTAGCGCATGAATGTGGCAGGTTAATGATATATCACGAACCCTAGTCTAACATAGCACCAAGGTGTTTAGGTAGCCAATTAGGGCTTTTGCAAGCCCGCTTCAAACGCCTTTAGGTGCCAAGCTATGGGTGATTGACTACGTGCTTATGCAACACTACTGAACCCTTACTTCAAATCTTTCAATTTAAGCTCTGAGCAAAGAGAACTCAGAGCTTAAATCACAAACTTGCCGCCTACTTAGGGAATGGGATTACCTAATAGTCACTAAAAATGTTTAAAAATTTTATTGCATTAGTTAATATAGCTAGTATTATATTTATTAGTACCTGTTATTAAATTATGACCAATCCTAATACCACCCAAACCTTTAATGCCTATATAATTCCCGATATCATATTTATAATCAAGTACCAATTTAGAACTGCTAGTTGAGGGATTTTCTACTGAAGTCTCTAATTTAATAATATCATCTATTGCATAATAAATGGTTCCTGCTTGGGCGGTAACCATTGTGATATCTGCTCCTCCCGCTGCCTCTGTCCAATATTTTGTTGTACCATTTTTATAATATTTTCCAGAACATGTGTATCTCACTACAGGTCCGTCATTAAATACTTCAGAATTTTGAGCAACAGTTAGAATACCATTAGCCATAGGAGTAATTTCATAAGGAGTTATACCAATAGAAGATAATTCTTCATTAGTAGGATTATTTTTATCGATTACAATCATTTTAGGTATTCTCTTTGCTTCATTTAGCGCATCTTCTAAATTGCCCACTGTAACATCTCCAAATGACTTATCATCTATATCTTCTCTAAGTGCACTTCTATCTAAACCGTAGTAATCGAGAATTTTATAAATATTATCTTTTGTAATTAGGGTATCTTTTGTAAAAGCTGACTCTTTAATACTATTACAGTTTTCTGCATTATTTGTTGAGGCAAATGCTGAACAAGTTATTGAGAAAGTCATAACTACAGCTAAAATTAAACAACTAAAAATCCTTTTTTTCATAATATACCCATTCCTTTCGCTTCGCTCAAGGCACAAAACGTTATGAAATATATTGGCTTTGAGCTACTTTTATACTATTCTTCAGCCATTGGGATAACAGTTAACTACAAATCACGATTGACGGCCTATTCTGCAACTAATTATTACTTTTTAGGAGAACCCCGTGATAATGGATTTAAAATTATTTTCACCTCCTCGTATAATAGACTCAGGGATAAGCCTACCCTATCTCAATAATTAAACATAAGTTCAAGATATTCTTTGTTGGTTTTTGGTAAATAATGTATAATTATGAAAATATTGAAGAGTAATTAATCCCCCCACCTAAGTGAAGACATTAAAGATTTTATTGACAGCGGCTGGGCGATCTAACAGAAAACAGAAAGGATTAGTTATCGGCCAGGTGCCGCCCATCTGGGTGATGCGGTCGACGGGCAGAGGAAAAATTAAAAAAAGGAGATTACTTCTCTTTTTTGTATATGGCAAAAAAATAGAGCACTTTGGAAGCTGAAAACTGAGCATAGTAAACGCCAAACTGTACCCACCTTGTTTAATTACCCAATTTATGGGGCAATCTTCTTCAAACATATAAAGGGGAGAATTTTCAATGCCCCAAGCAGAAAAGCGCATAGAATGGGAGTCCCGAGTGGACGCACAAGGCTAGGGGACAGAGCGCAACGGCATGGTGTGCAGCCCATGACTTACTGAGCAAAAAACTGGAAAAACCATTGCCAACACCCCAGCTTTACCTTACCCTTTAGTTGTCGAGGCTAAAAGGGGGTAAGAAAGGATGTTAACAATGGCTCAAGTACAGAATATCAAATTTTTAAGGGATCATAAAGGGTTATCCTTACGGTCCGTAGCTAAAGAAACCGGACATTATTACAAAACAGTTAAGAAGTATGTGGAAAAGACGATTTTAACCTCCAGTTACGAGAAAAGCAACACTGAAAGGTAAGCTTGATCCTTATAAACATCTAATTGATCAGTGATTAAAGAATGATATGTTAGATAAAATCCCGGGACGTCTTTTAGAAACGTAAGCCCTATGGCTAAAGCTAAATTTAGCGCCGGTATACAGGAGAAAAGTAAGTAAGCAGAAAAGCACGGATAGTAAGCAAGGTCCTCCTAGAATAAAGAGGGCAACCCCGTAAAAAAAGACACTGAAAAGCTGATGGATACATTTTGCCTAATCCGAAAAACCGAGAAAAAATCGCCAACTTTGTTGTTCATACTAGACAATCACAATCCAGGAATATTCGTAAAGGTTGTGAAAGTCGGGCTTGGTCTTGTTATTTTTTCTCACAAGGAATGCACTAGCTTTCACACAAACCTATATAGGTTTGATTAGGTAACCGGGGTAGAACCCCCAGTAAACCCGTTTTTCTGAAAATATATTGAGGTGCAAAATTTGCCAAGCTTTAACCTTGATAAATGCCGAAACACTCCCTATTTTTTTTTTGCTATTTTCCATATATTTTGAAGGAAACCAGATACATTTAGTCTAAATCGATATATTATTCTTGTAATAATTCCCGTAAATAATATTAAAAAAATTGATAATTTTAAAGCTTCAATATCCATAGTTTTAATACACCACTTTGCAAAAATTCTAATTATTTTAAAGAAAACTACAGATCATATTATACTAACAAAATCTGGCTTTGTCAAAAGGTGTAACTTACCTCAGTAGTGTTGCATAAAGCAAGGTAAGCGTAAAAGTGTGTCGGCAGAGGCGCGCTTGCTCATTCAGGAGACAGCAAAAGCCGTCTATCGCGCCTTGGGATGTAGGGGACTTGCACGGGTGGATATAGTTCCTGAAGGAAGATGAAAAAGTAATCCTTAACGAGGTTAATACGTTGCCCGGTGTGACCTCATGCAGCCGTTATCCGAGAGTGATGGCAGCCGTAGGGCTAACCTATGCCGAAGTGATCGACTGGATTGTGGCCTTGACATTGACAGGAAAATAATGCTTCAGATTTAAGGTTAAGGGACAGTTTGCTATAGAGCAGACTGTCCTTAAATTCTCTATAAATTCAGCAAATTTATTCTTAAACACCTTGCTATTGATAAACTTGATATTTATATTTGGTTGTGAAAGACTATCAGTAGCACGATATTCAGAAAGTCTATAACCATTGAATGTTTTGAAGTCGTCATCGCCATAATACCAAGATGTTATGGCATCAGCCATTTTAATAAAGGCTATGGGTAATATTTTTTGTCTTGCTATACTGCATTCAGCTCCTTTAATGGTTTCGAAAAACAAATCAAGTTCAATATGAAGAGATTTTTTCACAAAGTTCAGTTCGAAAATGATTAGGTCTTTAAAGTCCATCTTACAATTGTTTGAACGCGTAAAATACGTTGATTTAGTACGTGTTTCACACATAAACACAATATCATTAGTAAGCTGATTTGTAATGTTTAATCCTTCTAAAAATGTCTTTTTTTCAATTATTCTTATCACCACTATCAAATTGATATACCAATAAATGATATCTGCGCTGATTATGGTGGCCGATTTGAAATGTCAAGCGTTTTTTGCTATTGTTAAAACATTTTTTGCAGTTTGAAAGGGCTATTTCCTATTTGTGTAAGGATAGCCTGATGACATTAGGAATCAAGTCTCCTTCAGGAAAAGGAAAATGGTGTAAGCGGGCGATTGATGTAATGCTCAGTAATGAAAAATACACAGGAAATGTCCGGTTGTTGGATAATGGAAAGCATGATGCCTATTATCTATCAGAGGAAAATAATCCGGCGATTATATCGAAGGAAGCATTCCAAGCGGTGCAGATAGAAAAGCAGAATCGAAGCAATGTCACAAAGGCCGAAGATGGAAGCAAGAGGAAAAGCAAAAAATACAGTTCAAAGAAGTAAAGATACAAAATAGCCTAATGGAAAATATCGTTTTGGTGAAAACCATACAGGAAAGGAAAGTGCATCTGTGAAAAAATTAAATGATTATTTATACTCAGGCGATACCGTTCTAAAGATATTACAGATATATGCTGAGGATTTGAAACAGTCGGCGAAAGAAACTCATAATCAGATTGATCTTTTGCACTGTAATTTTCTGCTTCAAATGGCGGAACTTTTGCAGCACAACGAATTCCTGACTTCGCAGTCTCAGCGGATTCGGGAATTCTATAAACTTATGGCAAATGAATATCCTTTTCTTGCCTTTACTTTTAAGGGCCGAATTAAATCTTTGATACGCGCGGAAGCAAAATTTAACGGATACATCGTAGAATATATTTACGAGTATTATATTATACATGGCAATTACCCGTCTCTTCCTGAACTGAAAAACTATTTGAACTGTTTTCGGGACCTGATTGCCTACCGAATCGTGATTTCTCTTCCCAAATGTCATTTAAAAGAAGGTGAGATTTGCGCGGATGAAGAAAATAAATATCTATATGATGTTGCCAACAAGTTGCTTGATTTCCTTGAGGAACGCGGATTTACTGCAGAACTGTCTTCATTTATAGGTCAGAAAAAATCGACCTTGTTAAGAGAGAGCGTAAGCCCATACTATAGAGATTACGTTGCAAATCCAGAGTCTAGTGGCTATCGTTCCCTGCATATAACATTTTATGATAACATTGCTCGTTGTTATGTGGAAGTACAACTTCGTACCAAAGAAATGGACGATTTTGCTGAAATTGGTCCTGCCAATCATTTAGGTTACGAAAAGCGACAGGAAAGTGAAAGAGTTAAACGAGATGCAATTCCAAAAGGAGAAAATATTTATTTTGATGATGCTTATGAAAGGTATCATGTTGCAGCAGCTTGAATTGTCAAAATTGGATGTAAATATGTTTTCGGCAATGAATAATTCCCTTATCAACGATGGTTGCGGCCTCTACCGTGGAAGACTTATTCTTCCGTACGAGCATCTTTCAAAATTCCAAAATGACCTTATTGATTAATTAATTGCTGAGCGAGTTCACTCTGAAGAGGAAAAAAGATAATCGCGTGCCAGGCAATTATCCTCCTGGGAATTCCCCCTGACAGATTGATGGAAATTGCATATGATATTCCAGCATCTCAAATCAGGAGGAGTGAACTCAGGCCATGCTGTTTGAACGGGAAGACTGGAAATTATTCAGGAATATTGAAACCCTGCCCCAAAAGGCGGGGGTGCCTAAATATAAGCTGTCACTGCTGGTTTGCAAAGAACTCACGGACAATGCCCTGGATGTGTGCGGTGAGTGTGAAATCGGCTTTGAGGACGGTTTTTTTTATGTCAAAGATCAGGGACCCGGCATGGATCCCGGCTTGTTTGCCATCAACAGGCCCCTTAAATCCTCCAAATACTTGCGCCTGCCCACCCGGGGAGCGCTGGGGAACGGCCTGCGGGTGGTGTCCGGGGCGGTGGAGGCCACAGGCGGCCGGCTTTTGGTTGCCACCGGGGGGGAAAACTACCGGATCCATTGCCAAAAGGACGGTTCAGCCCTGACGGAAAGTTTAGGCCCCTACGGCGAAAGGGGGACTAAAATCAGCTTTTCCCTGGGCCAAATGGAGATTGATCCGGCTTGGGCCAAATTGGCACTGCAATATGCCCGAGGTCAAACCTACCAGGGGAAGACATCCCCTTATTGGTATACCAGCGAAAACTTCTTTGAATTGTTTCAGGCCTACAGCGGTCCGGTCCGGGAACTGATCGCCCAATTTGACGGCTGCAGTAAGAAAGCCGGGAAACTATCCCGCAGGTATCCCTACGGGGCAGCCGCCGCTTCCCTGACCTTCGCCGACACGGAAGCACTGTTGGCCGAGCTCAGGACCCTGGTCACGAAAACGAACCCGGAGAGGCTGGGGCGGATCGGCGAGCTGGAGTACTGGAAAGGCTATTACAGAAGCTGCGGCACTTTTACGGTAGGATCCGTCAGAGGGGTCCATGAGGCAGAAATCCCCTTTGTGGTCGAAGCATACGCCGACTTTGCCGACGAACCTCAGATCACGGTTTTGCTCAATAAGTCCCCGGTGACGGGAGATGTTCACATCTTCCGTGATAAAAGTGAGCTGAAGATTTTCAGCTGCGGCTTCAGCCATTTTTTAAAGGCCAAACCCGCCAGGCTTTTAATCAATGTCATGACACCCTATGTGCCGATTGTGACGGACGGTAAAGAACCGGACCTGGGAGTAATGGCCGAGACTATCGGGGCCAGTATTACCAAGGCGGTGAACAAAGTAAAAAAGACCCTCCCCGCCGCCCAGGCGAAAATGAGGTCCCAGAAAGAAATCGTCGCCGCCTGCCTGGAGGAAGCCATTGCCAAAGCCGGCGGCAATGGGGAATACCGCTTCAGCCTGCGTCAGCTCTATTATGCCGTTCGGCCTTATGTGATCAGGGAACTGGGCAAGGAACCGGATTACGCCTATTTCTGCAAAGACCTGATCGGCGGTTATGAAGCGGAGCACGGCGACATCCCCATGATGTACAGGGATGACCGGGGGACCTTGTATCATCCCCACGAAGGCCGGGATATCCCTATCGGCACCATTGCCGTGGAGAATTACCGCAAGCCCGCCTGGACCTTCAACAAGGTTTTGTATATTGAAAAAGAAGGCTTCTTCAATGTACTTAAAGAGAAGAAGCTTCCGGAGAAATACGATATGGCACTCCTCACCAGCAAGGGCTACGCCAGCCGGGCAGTCAAGGATTTGCTGGACGCACTGGGAGAGGAAGGAGGGGAAGGAGGGGAAGAAATCACTTTTTTCTGCATTCACGATGCGGATGCCTACGGCACAACTATCTACGATACCCTGCAAAATGAAACCAAAGCCAGACCGGGCCGCAAGGTGAAGATCATCAATCTCGGCCTGGAGCCGGAAGAAGCGGTGCTCATGGGGCTGGAGGTGGAAAAAGTGGAAGTATCAAGCCGCCAGAGAGGCGTGGCCGGCTATATTAGTCCTGCCTGGAAGGACTGGCTGCAAGAGTATCGCGTCGAACTGAACGCCATGAGTACGCCCCAATTCATTGCCTGGCTGGAGGAGAAAATCCGCTCCTATGATCAGGGAAAGGTGATCCCGCCGGAAAAGGTCATGACGGAGTACCTGGACGGCAAGCTGCTGACCGAGCTCAAGGAGCGGATTGCAGATCGCATACTTTTGGAAAATAACCATGAGGCCCAGGCAGCGGCAGCCTTCCGGGAGGTTAAACAAAGCTTCAGTGACCGGCAAATCCGTTTAACGGAGATTGTGCCGGCTGAATTGGCACGGCAGCCTGTGCAGCTCTGGCGGGAGGTCGTTGCGGAAGTGGGAGGCGAGGTTTTGCGAAATTGCCCTTTTTGACGGGGATTAAGCTAGCTTACTGAAAGGCGGAACTGCCCGAACTTCCAAATCTCCCATTCGTGCTGGCAACAACAAAGCCGGATTTGCCATAGAAGTCAATAATCCCTTCCAAGCAAATGCCGCCTACGCCTTTTGCTAATAAAAAGATTGACTATCCCCTCTAGTAGTGATATATTTGTAACATAAAGATACAAATATATCACTACTAGAGGGTTTCGGCGTGAACAGAATAATTTACAGTATGGCATTAGGCGTCATTAGCCTGCTTATATGAAGAACTGGTTTCAGGCAAAGCGGGACACTTTTGGCAACATTGGAGCAAAGGCTTCCCATTGTGACTTGAAAAGCCGAAACCGACTTATGGCATTATCCGCGGAAATATGCGGTGCCGCTTGTAATGACGCTGCTGCACAATGTGTCGTTATTGTCCACTTAAGCGGCCGGAATGAAAAGCTCGCTAAACTAGTATGAAGGGAGAAAATCATGCAAAATCAAAGAAAGCAGCCGAGAAAATATCAGAGGTTTACATGGTTCTTGGGATTTTTGGGGTTTATGGGGTTTAAATACTTTGCTTCCCATGATCCTGCTACTTTGTTTTACTTCGGATTTTTTGGCATGTTCAGCTTCTATTTTACAGCTAAGCTGGCGATGGAAATGCCGGATGAACGGTATGTAGTTGACCGTAAACGCGCACAGGCGGTAACAATGTGGGTGCCGGCGTTTGCCCTGCTGATTATCGGGCTAAGCTCCCTGTTCTCATTTGGAACAAGAGAATTTATGATTCTTGTCAGCGCCATTGGATGGGCTGCCACTTTTTTGACTTATTCCATAGCGTTCTATTATTTCGAAAAACATTAATATTTAAAGGAGAAGCTCATGGAACAATTTAAATGCAATCTGAAAAAATACCGCCAGCTTGCAGAGCTTACCCAGGAGGAACTGGCAGAGATGGTAGGCGTGCGCAGGGAAACCATTATCCGCCTGGAATCCGCCAAGTATAATCCGTCATTAAAGCTGGCTATTGATATTTCCAGGGCGGTTCATGCGCCGATAGAAGAGATATTTGTTTTTGACTAGAAAAGGGGGGGCGAAATGAAAAATTCACAGACATGTCCTAAATGCGGATCAAAGGAGATACTGAGAATTCCGGATAATACGAGGAGGCATGCCAGCGGCAACAATATTTATACTACGAGTGCAACTCTGTTCGGAAAAATTCCTGTAATCAGATATGTCTGTTGTAAATGCGGATATGTTGAGAATTGGATCGAGCATAAGGAAGAGATTCAAAAGCTGATAAAAGCTTTCTGATAAGCGGATTCATATATTGGCACCTGCTTCCATAAATCAAAGAAAGTCTACATGCGAAAATGAAGCACATGTGCCATGTGATTTTTAAAGGGTAAAGAAAAGTTAATGTGTTTGCGAGTCGGTACATACCGAGTGATTTTCGAAATTAATCATACGAAACAAATCGTATATTTACTATTGATAATCGTGGAGGCATATATAAATAAAAGCTGATTCTCCTGCAAGTAAGGAAAATCGGCTTTTTGCCTTTTCTGCATGGCTATTTAAGCGTATTTTAGAACGAATTGTGGCCTTGAAGTACAATAAAATTGTATCTTTAACAAAGTGAATTTTCAGATATAATTAAATTTATCACTTGTTCATTAACGAATCATTATTCTAACGGATTTGGCTTCATGATGGAGAGACCTGCTCAGCAAGGACAGCAATGGAAGGCAGGAATCTGAAGGAGATAATAAATGACGACGGAAGAACTCATACTCGATGCTGAGAAGAAGGCCTTAGCGGGGGAATCCCTCCCCAGAGATACCATGATCAAGCTGCTGGAGATCCACCCGGATTCCCAAACAGCAGATGTTCTCGGTGCGGCTGCCAGGCGCGTTGCAGCGGCGGTAACAGGAAACAAGGCGCGGATCTGGGCGTCAATCGGTGTGGATTACAAGGCTTGTGCCATGAATTGCCGCTTTTGCTCCTTTGGCCAAGCCTGGGGTGCGGCACAGGATACCTACACACTGACCGCAGAGGAAATCCTTTCCTATGCCGGAAAATTTGTCAGCAACGGTGCCGACTGGATTACCCTCCGGACGACGGAAGACTATGCCTTTTCCCACCTGGTCGCTCTTGCCGGGAAAATCCGGCAGGAAATCCCCGGCGGCTATCGTCTTGTCGCCAATACCGGCGAAATGAATGCTTTAAGAGCTGAGGAACTGAAAAGCGTCGGGTTCAGTATTGCCTATCATGCCATTCGGCTCAGGGAGGGCATTGATACGCCCTTTTCTCCCAGCGAGCGGGGTGAAACCCTCGAAGAAATTCGCGGTTCTGCTCTGGACTTGGCATTTCTGGTTGAACCCATCGGCGTCGAGCACACAAATGAAGAAATTGCCGACACTTTCCTGCTGGCGATGAAACACGGTGCCAAGCTATCAGGTGCTATGGCCAGAGTGCCTGTCAAAGGCACTCCCCTGTATGATCAGGGGCTGCTGGCTGAGCGGCGGCTGGCGCAGATCACTGCCGTGACACGCCTGGCCTCCGGTTACAGTGCCCCGGATATCTGTGTGCATCCGCCCTCCAAGACGGCAATGGCCTGGGGGGCAAATGTGGTTGTTGTGGATGTGGGCGCTGTACCCAGGGCTATCGGTGTTTCAGCATCTGAATGGAATGGGTTCGATATCCAAAGGGCCCGGGGGTGGTTTGAAGAATCCGGATATCATCACGGTACATAACCGGAAAATAAACTTGAGGAGGAATATATGCGCACAGCTACAAAATTTGCTGGCCTGATCATGGCGGTTATGCTGCTGGCCCTGACCGGCTGCTCGGCAGAAAAGCCGGCGGCAAGTCAAAGCTTCAAGGTCGGTACCTGGAAAACAGCTCAGACAATTCAGCCCTTTTATTACGGCGATTATCTGCCGGCGTCCCATACCGTTGAAGTACTCCCTTTTACGAATCCCGGCGATCAAAAGACGGCACTGCTGGCCGGCGACCTGGATATGTGCGGGACAACCTGGGTCACCGCAATCTCAGCCGCATCCAAAGGGGAACCCGTCAAAGTAGTCGCCAATCTGACTAATAAATGTTCGGCTCTCGTCGTTGGTGCTGACAGCGGCATTAATAACGTGGCGGATCTGAAGGACAAAAAAATCGCTTATGTACCGGGAACTATGCATCAGATCCTGCTGCTGGAAGCTCTGAAAAGAGCCGGGCGTGATCCCGGGAAGGATGTCACCCTGGTTCAAATCGATTTTTTTGATATGGGGCAGGCTCTGGCCAACAAGCAAATCGACGCCTTCTGCAGCGGCGAACCCTATCCCTCCATTGCCGTCACAACCGGGTATGGGAAAATCCTGGAGTATCCCTATTATGACGACAGCATCGGCTATCTTAACGGGGCAATCCTGTCGACGGAAAAGGAAATTAAGGATAACCCTCAGGGTATTCAGGCTCTTGTCGACGCCCACGCCAAGGCCACAGAGTACCTCCGGCAAAATAAAGACGCCTGGCTGTCAAAGGCAGCGGAATTCGGCACCGACAAGGCGGTTCTGGAGGAAGCGTCGGGCAACATGGAGCTGGCCTGGAACATCACACCCGCAATGGTCCGGCAGGTTAAAAATCTCGCCCAGCGGATGTGCGATCTGGGCATCATTAAGGAAATTCCCGATATTGAGGCCATGATCAACCTGCAGTTTGTCCAGAATGTAAAAAGTTAGCATGAAAAAGCGACTAAGGTTTAAGCTCGATATTTTAGGCCTGCTGCTGCCCGCTGTCCTTCTGGCGGCCTGGTGCACGGCTTCCTATTTGCTGCGGGTGCCGGGATATATTCTGCCTGGGCCCGGGCAGATTGCTTTAGGCCTCGCGGACTTTATGACCGGCAACAGCCGGTTGTCGCCATATTCGGGGCAATTCCTGATGCACTCCGCCGCCAGCATCGGGCGCGTTATGGAGGGCTTTCTGCTGGCGCTGTGCTTCGGCCTGCCCCTGGGGATTCTCACAGGGAGTTTTTTGAAAGTCAAACGGGTCTTTGATCCTCTCGTTCATCTGATCAGGATGGTGCCGGGGATCGGCTGGCTGCCGATTGCCATGGTTTGGTTTGGCGTGGGACATTCGACAGCCGTATTTTTGATTGCCCTGGCCGCATTTTTTCCTGTCTATCTCAACACAGCCATAGGTGTCAGGCAAGTCCCGGGTAAGCTGATTCAGGCTTCCCGCGTGCTGGGGGCCAAGGGGTGGGCAGTTTTTTTTTATGTCATCATACCCGCGGCGGCGTCCAGCATTTTGTCGGGAATGCGGTTGGGTCTGGGAATCTCCTGGGCCTATGTGGTGCTGGGAGAACTGACGGGGGTTTCCCTAGGGCTGGGTGCTGTCATGATGAATGCTAGGATGCTGGGTGATACGGAAATGATCATCATCTGCATGATCGTCATCGCCCTGCTGGGCTGGATTTCAGACAGACTTCTTGTCGCCCTGATCAGGAAGCTGCACCCCGGAAAAGAGGTGATCAGACATGAATGATCATTCTGACGGTTTATTGATAATCCACCATCTCCATAAGAGCTATTGCCCTGATAATAGGGAAACTGAAGTACTGAGGGATGTATCCTTCCGGGTAGGCCAGGGTGAAATTGTTGGCGTTGTCGGCCCCAGTGGCTGCGGGAAATCAACGCTGCTGCATCTGGTTGCCGGTTTTGATCAAGATTATCGGGGGGATATTGCCTTCTGCGGGCAGAAAATCACCGGCCCAGCCCCGGAGAGAGGCATGGTCTTCCAGAGCCCGCAACTGTTTTCCTGGCTGAAAATCAAAGACAATATTGCTTTCGGACCGAAACGGCAACACATGGCGAAAGAAAATATCACTGCCCAGACCCGCATCTTTCTTGAACGCGTCGGCATGCTGGATTATATGGATTATTACCCGGAACAGCTCTCCGGTGGTATGCAGCAGCGTGTCGCACTGGCCCGGGCTCTCATCATGAAGCCGAAGCTGCTCCTAATGGATGAACCCTTTTCCGCCCTGGATTATCAGTCCAGGCTGGAAATGCAGGGGCTGACCCTCAAGCTCTGGGAGGAGTACAAGCCTTCTATCCTTTTGGTAACCCACGACATCGAAGAAGCCCTGCTCTTGGCCGACCGAATTATTGTCCTCAGCAAGAGTCCGGGGGAAATCATACGGGAGTTATCTGTAAACTTTGACAGGCCCAGAGATTTATCCCTGATCAAGAGCCTTTCATTTCACCAACTAAAGTCACAAATTCTGGACCAGCTGTCAGTGTTAATGTAAAAGTAGAATAAGAGAACTTTACAAAATTATGGATAGAGATAGTTAAATGGTATGCCCCGTCAGATGAACAAGATATTCAGAAACCCGTTGCAAATACGCTAGATATCCGACATATTGCCTTTGCTGTTGAAGAAGATAATTGTGTTATTATTGGAGTTAGATAATGAATCCCATTTTAATCGCAGAGGATGGAAGAAAAAATGAGTGAGTTTTCGATTAAAGACCGGCTGGAGGGTTTAAGTTCCAATGAACTCATAGAGTTAATCATGAATCTCACCCAAAGAGACAGACAGGTAAGATTGCATGTGCTGGAATGGCTCGAAGAAAATTGTGCTACCAATAAGAAAGTTTCAAATTCAAACAAGAAAAGTAAAGCTCCCGAAATTCATGATGAGCTATTACTAGAGTATTGGCACAATTCCCAGAGCATAATTGCTGAATTTAATTGCTACGGAGGAGGACCTGAGGAGGAAGAAGAGGAGGCTTATGAATGGTTAGAGAAGATTTCTGGCTTGATAAGGGAAAATAAGATTACACCTGAAGCAAAGCACCGTTTTATGGATGAAGCGTTTATTGAATACGATGCAGGTAATTCCGGTTTTGACGACAGTTTGATGGATCTGTTTTTTGAATTGTGCAAAGAAAAGGATGAATGGGAATTTCTTGTGCAAAAGCTTAATAGTGGGAAGTCTGATTGGGGAAAGAAGCTTGTCATGGAGATTTACAGGGATCATCTGAAGGATGATTCCAGATACTTGGAGGAGCGACTTGAAAACCTTCAATATGGAATGGATTATTGGGATTTAGTTCAATACTACACCGACAAAGGGAATGAGGAATTGGCGCTTGAAATAGCGCATAAGGGCATCAAGCATGGAAATGGAAGACTAACCGAGCTGTATGATTATCTTATTGACCATTATTCGCAGCTGCGGGACAAGGACCGGTTGGAATCAATTGCTGAAACCGCAATGCAAAGAGAAAATGATGAAAGCTATGTTTTGGAAAGACTATTTACATTTTATAAGGATGATGACTACGAAAAGGCGAAAGAAAAGCTGATTCTGGTATATAAAACGACAAAACACAAAAAGTATTTTGAAGAATATAAGAGAATGAAAAACTATCTATCTGAATTGGATTGGAAGAAAATAGAACCGGAGATTGTTAATGAGGCCCAAAAAAATAACATGCATGACTATTTAAGTATTTGTCTGCAAAAGGGAATGAAGGACATTGTTATTAAAACTATCATATCCTCGCCGGTGAACCAATGGGGATATGCCGGTTTTTCTGATTTCGACATATTCGCGCAAAAGCTTGAAAAAGAACACCCAAAAGAAATTCTGGAGTACTATTACAACAAAGCATATGCTAGAATTCCAAATGGTAATAGAAATACCTACAAAGAAGCTGTAAAATATCTTGGGAAAGTTAAAGCAATTTATTTGAAGCATTTAAAGAACGAGGATAGCTGGACACATATGCTTAGTAAACTGCTTATGGAGTTTAAGAAAAGACCCGCATTTATTGATGAGATTAGGAAGAGTAAGTTATAAGAGAATGGGTTCAAAAGCTATTGAAAGGCATATGAAACCGGGACTCCCTGGGCCTCACCGGCACGAATTTATTTTGACATTGGACAGACTTTTTAGAACTCGTTAAACGAACCGCCAGATGAAGATCCCGCACAATGTATTATTTTGCCAAAGTATAAACTAGTTTCCCCTGCTGAGTCTCTCTTCTGACCTTGCCCTTACCTTCCAAATATTTGAGATGAGCAATCGCTTCCCCTGTTGCAAACCATTTCTGCGTAACCGGAAACATCTCCCATGACTCATATGTCATATCCCAAGTCATCTGAGCAGCGACTTGGTAACCATTCAAATTACCTCTGCTTAATATGGCGAGAATCTCATCCACCCGTTCCTGATGGTGCAGCTTGAGTTCCTGAATTCTTTCCCTGCAGGAGGTAATGAGCCCTCTGTGACCTGGTAAAACAAGTTCCACGTCGAGGATACTCACTTTGTCTAAACTTTTTAAATAAACACCTAAAGGATCCCAATCATCGCCCCAAAGGGAAATGTTTGGGGTTATGTTGCTAAGAATATGGTCCCCAGATACAAGAATTTTTTTACTTGAGTCGTAGAGGCACATGTGTCCGGGAGAATGTCCCGGAGTCTCAATACACTTAAAGCTGTAGTCACCGATGCTCAAAACGTCATCCTGCTTAAGGATTTCAAAGTCTACCTTTTTGGTATTGCCGTATTTAAAACCAGGATGCATTGCAATGGCCGCTTCAAGTTCAGCTTCGGGAAACCCAAATATCTTAGCGAAGTGTTTCTCTTCTTCTATAAGATTATGACTTGATAATTAATTGTTTTCCTGAATTTCCATATTCGACATATAAATTGAAGGGGACATGATATTATGAAAAAGAAAAATATCGTGATTATGTCAGTTGATATGCCAAATATCGCCAAAAATGATGACGATGACTAAAGAGGAGTAAGGAGCATGGGAGACCTGGAAAAAGATAGAAAGGTGCATGAGGATGATGAGTGACGCGGTGATCGTGGAAGATGATCCTTTTTTTCGAAAAGAGTTGGCCCATCTTCTGACAGCCATACCAGGAGTTGAAGTAACGGGCGCATTTTCCAAGGGAGAGGAGTTTCTAACTCAAGTTCAGAAACTCCAGCCTGCGGTCCTCTTTTTAGATGTTGGTTTGCCCGGAATAACAGGAATCGAAGTTGCCGATTGCGTCCGCCGGGATTTTCCGTACATGGAGATAGTATTTATTACTGCTGATGAGAATCACATTAAGGCCGCGTTTCATCTTTATGCCTCTGATTTTATTACAAAACCTCTTGATTCAGACAGATTGCACCAAACGATGGCACGTATTATAAGAAAATTGTCCGTGCTCGGAGCGAAAATTGAATTGAATTGTGAGGAAAAAATAGAGATATTAAGCCAGGAAGATATCTATATGGTGGAGGCATTGGCAAAAAAGACTGTGATTTACACGACGATCCGCAAGTTTACGTGTCTGCACTCGATGAAAGATATGGAAGATCGCTTGGATAAGAGCCTGTTTCATAGAACTAGTCGTTCGTATTTGGTAAACTTGAAGCTGGTAGAAGGCATAAAATCGTACACTCGCACATCATATCAAATAGTTTTTAAGAGCAGAGATTACCAAGCTTACCTGCAAAAAGGTCTATATCCGGAGTTCAGGAAACGGATCAAGGCCCTGTCGGGGGCAAGGGGTGGAGAAATATGAGCGAGGGAATGGTCAAGACGATTATCTTTTCCATTCCTGAGGCTATCGTTGTCGTCCTCTTGGCGTGGTGCATCTCGGGAAGAAATTTTAAATGGACTTCCTTAATGGCATCGGGGATTATTTTCGGAACTATTTCACCCTGGATTCGATTGGCTACCGGAAGCTACATATTAAATATTATTGTTTCAAGTCTAGTACTCATTGTCCTTTTGAAGTTATTTGGCCAGCATGATATTTTAGAAGCAGTGACAGTAGCGTTAATGGCCGTTTCACTTTATTTGGCTATGGAGTTTCTTAATGTAAAAACTATTCAAGTGCTTACTGGTGTTGATCCCATTCGTATGGAACAAAATCTAATCCTGCGAACGTTGTGGTTTCTACCCCAAATCTTGATCACAGTCGCGGTTGCTTTAGTTATCAGGTATTTTGTCTCCCGTCAATTGTTCAAGTTAAATACAAGTAAGAGAAAAGGCTAAGGGTTATGAAGAAAAATGTTTATAAAGCGGCAATGCTCTTTTTCACTATACAGTCGATCTTAATTACTATTTTGCTTAATAATTACTATATGAAAAAGTATTCTTTCTTCCAGCTAAACAATCCTGATGGGGTGGAATTATTTTTAGGCTTCATTATCCTTTGCCTCAACTTAGTGGCACTGGTTGTGATAAAAAGGCTCTACATTAGTGGTTTGGAAGCAGAACAGTTAAAAATGACGGCCCTCAAGTACGCCCACTTGGTGGAGCAAAACCAGATTTATCGTCAGCATCACCACGATATTAAGAATCATCTTAATGTAGTTCTCGGCTTATTATCGATGGGTAAGTATGAGGAACTAAGGGACTATTTAAACACCTATTTTCGTAGCATAGATCATGGCTTGTTTAATATTGAAACGGGTTTGGACGAAATCGATGTGCTGCTCTCGTCTAAGCTTGCTCTGGCGAAGAGTAAAGACATTCTAGTGAATCTGAGCATTACAACAAATCTTAGATGTAGTAGGAAACACATACTAGACTTGGTGGCGATCCTTGGTAATGTATTAGACAATGCCCTTGAAACCGTCCAAGGGCTCGACCAACCGCAGTGTCCAGTTAGCATTCATTTTTGGCAGGACCCATTGGAATATAACTTTGAAGTAACCAATTCGATGCCTACATCAAGTCCATGTGCACCAGAGCTTTATTTCAAGGAAGGTTTCAGTACCAAGCAAGAGGGCAGAGGGGAAGGGCTTTTCATAGTGAAAAGGCTGACAGAGAGATTAGGTGGCAGCGTTTCAGTTGACCCGGGCGACGGGCAGTTTAGGGTGATAATCGAGATTCCTATGCATCGATTGGAGGAATGAAGGGTTTGTTTGATTTGGAGAGTACTGCCCATCGCCTAGCTAATCGTTTACTTACAAACGTTCCATTTGACGCTGTTCAAAGGGCCAAGGTGGAATATGCCTTAGCTTTGTTGTTGGGCGTAGCAACGGAACTCGTCCTGACCGTAGCCGTGTCTGCCTTATTAGGCACAGCTCTTGAAACCCTTATCATAATGCTGTCAGCGTTATCGCTGAGGTTATTTACTGGTGGTGCCCATTGTTCTAGCTTCCGACGATGTTCGGTATTTACAGTGGTATGCTTTATCGGGTTGTCTTTTCCCGTGAAAGCCACAGTTACCAACTGTGAATTTAAGGATCTGATGTGGGTTTCGCTGTTATTGGTAATTCTGGCCCTACCGTTTATCTGGAAACCACAACGTTTAACTTTATTCGTATGGACGATATGCGCAAGCCTTCCGATTTGGGGGATGCTTAGCGACACTGAGACCGCCTGGCGAATTCTGACCTTGCCTGTGGCTGCAGGGTTAGTTCTACAATCTTTTATGCTAAGTGCCCTGGGGCAAAAGGTTGTCATGCGTAGCGATAAAATCATGCAGCGGATTGGGATTTAAGCAGGTTATGCCAAATGAAGCCCCTTTACTATGCCCTACCAGATGAGTAAGGATAGTAAGGGGTATTTTTTTATACATGAATATTGGCATGAAAGAGTTTTAATCAATTATGAATTCACTAAGAAATGTCATTTCATGCCTCAAAAAGACACATTCATTCCTAAATTTCCAAATGAAGGGTTTGATGTAGTATATTGAATGAAGAAGTCCTGAAATTGAATGAGAAAGGGGGAACAGATATGAAATACGGAAAGAGTGTTATGCCCATGTTGCTTGCATCCGTTCTGGTTTTTGTCGGTACATTGGCCATCAACACTCCTACATGCTTGGGGTGGTTCTACGAGCCAAAGAAACCCGAAGGTTTATAAAGGGTGTTGTCAACATTCATCACAAAAACCAACGTTAGGGTATTAATTGGCTGAAAGTTGGCGTTTTTCCCATCGGCCACTGTATTCAACCTTTCAAAAATTAATCGGCGGAGAAAGTTCTTTTTATTTAACTTGTAGTTAACAGGATCTTAGAAAAGTATTTAAATGGTATTTGCCATTTAAATAAAGATGCCTCCAGATCATCTATACCAGCAAAGTAACATCTGATCTGAAGGCGTTGGCCTCTACACAAATTGTAGATTACTTGATTTTACACCTACTGGGGATATTTGTGAAGGGAGATTTAAAAAGGAGGGGAATTTGTTTTTCTTTGTTATCCCCGAAATATTCTTTTGGTGCAATCCGATATTGATTCCCTGTCCCAACTTACTCGACGAATGCTGGGAGGTCTAGTTAAAGCGGTTGTGGTTAGGTTTTCCAATCATTCAAAGGAGTGGTCAGTGGGGAAAACTAAGACCAATTACGGGCTCCGATTTTTTTATCAACTGGTTCCGTAATTTTTCCTGCCCCATCTGTTTGCAGGCCGGTTGCAAGATACAAAAAGAAAGGGTGATCATTGTAATGAAAAAATGTTTTGTTCTATTTTTAAGTTTCTGTATTCTAGTTGTGTTTTCAGTACCAGCATTTGCAGCTGATTCTATTTCACGGAAGGATTTACCGAAATATGAAATTAAAGGTGTTCAATGGCAATCCGAATCCGATACCAAAATTACACCCAAAGCTGCAGTCGGTTATTGGAAATGTGCAAATTTAAGTTCAACTGCAGTAAATGAAAGGTTTGTTGACTATGTGTCAAGTCCATGGGCTTATGCAGACAAGTACACTATCGCAGAAGCGAAAACTATAACCTTTGGAATACAACCAAGTGCTACAGCTGATCTTTCTAGCGCCATAAAAGCACAAGTTGTTGTTGTAGCATCATATGCATTCTCAAAAACTACAACTATTTCAATTCCAGCTGATCCTACCAGAAAAAATAGATTAGGTCTATTTAGTGACTTTGTACAAAAATATGTAAAATCTGAATATTATTCTCCCCCAAATTACACAGTGACAAAAACATTATATAACTATGTTTATGATCCTGTAAGGGGCTCTTCTACTCTTAAGGTAGTTTATTATTAATTAATTGAAAAGGAATCAAACATCCTTTGTGTTTGGTTCCTTATTTAGAAGGTGAGTGCGATGAGAACAAAAACAAAATATTTATTGGCCATAGTAATTTTCATAATATTAGGTTCTACTATATTTAAATCTATTACCCCTAATAAGATAGATAAAGAAATTTATTTTCTAAATACGAGTGCATATGTTTCGGGTTATATTGGCGATGAAATCAACATTCCATTAACCTTTTTTTATGATGCTAAAAAGCCAACAGACAAAATCATATCAAATGTGCAGTTATTAAGTGGTAACTTTGTTTCTTTAAAAGGCTGGGAAGTAAAGGATGGCAGTAAATTCAAGGGGTATCAGTTGAATAATATAAGTATAAATCTTAAAATTGAAAAAGAAGGAAAAAACGAGTTGGAAGGTATTAAAATACTATTATATGATGGTGGAGAGAAAATTTATAAATTTGATAAATTTATAATGTTGGGGATTAATAAGCCTAAATCAGATAATTATTTAAATGTTGCTTCAGAAGAAACCTATTTATCACAAAATGATAGAACCTCTTTTGATGTAAAGAATAATTCAGATAAAACTATTGTATTAGATGATTTTGGACTAGTTTCAGATAATGCCAAAATTAAACAGTTCAAGCTACAAATGAATGATAATATTTTTGATAAAATTAAAGATGTAAATGTTCTTCCATCTAATATTTTCAAAATAACAATTGAGACCGACCCAGGAGATAATAGTGATATATATTTTATAAAACCGTATATTGATTATCGAATTGATGGAAAAAAATTTACTGATTGCATAACGTTTGGAACCATCCATGGAATACCAATTGCAGATGAAAAACTGTTAAATATATATAATCGATTAATTAAAAATAAAAATTACTAATAGATTTAACTCAACTTTCGGTCGCGACCGAACATGGTTGTGTAATAAAATGGATTTAAGAACCAGATACAGGTTTAGGAGACAGTGATAAATATGCGATAATGATATTTCCTCAAGCTTTTTGAGCTAAATGTTCTTGAGCGGCCATTTGGATGGGTCAAAAAACCAGCATTATCAAAAATGATATGTTGGTTTTAAGTATATTTTAATAATACCAAGGGTATCAATACAATATTCGAAACCTCAACATATTGTAGCTGATTTACAGCATTTGTTTCACAGATGACACAGTTATCTCTAATACTGCTCGAACCCAAGAGAATTTTTCTTTCATACGCTCAAAGTCTTCACCTGATTTTAGAAAACGGGTAGTTCCTTTCAGGATAAAGCCTGTACCCTTAGCCTTGTAACCCTGGATTTCCTTGCTGGCGATGGAAAGAGTAATATCGTTATGAACGCTGAGATTTTTTTCCGTTTTGTTATAGCCGTAAGCTGGAATCAATAGTTTATCCTCAGGGGTAACTACAACATAGCTATTCCAGGTATTTACTAAATGCGGACCGTCGTCACCGTTGGTCACGATAGAGATGGCTCCGTCTGTGGGATGAGAAAGTACCTCCAATAATTTTTCATTAAGCATAAGAATACATCCTTTCTGTTTTGAAGAAGTGTTAGATAACTCATACTTGGCTATTGGTTGACACTACTATAGTGTCCTCTATTACTGCAATGCACTCAGTAATTTTCGAATTACCATCTGCACAAAGCAATCGATGTGTTAGCCACCGGACACCCAGATTATAAGATATAATCCCCCCTAAACACAGGGGCAATTTTCAAATTAAGTACAGGGGCAGTTTCCCTTGGCGCAAGTTTCCTGAGCCTTGACGCTAGGTATTACCCTATATATAATGGCGGTAATTAAGATCCTACATATAAAGGATTAGGTGAGAGCAATGTTTATATTGGACGGTCAGGGTCGTCAGCCGTTGCACAATAAAATATATAACCAGATTAAAAATCAAATATTAACAGGGGAATTGCCCCCAACTACCAAGCTTCCTTCTATTAAAAACTTATCTAGTGAATTATCGGTAGGCCGTAATACGGTGGAGTATGCCTATCAACAGTTATATGCAGAAGGATATATACACAGCAAGCCAAGAAGCGGATACTTTGTTTCATCAATAGACCCTGAATTCCGTCCAGCGCCTCTCCGTCAAGTAGGCACGTCGCTGCAAGAAGGCTCTGAAGACGGAAAATCATTTGCCTTTGATTTTCATTCGGCTCGACTTTCCCCAGGCAGTTTCCCTGTTAACCTGTGGCGTAAACTTTATGTTGATTGTTTAAAGGATGATCAAAATCACCTTGCTTCCGATGGTAATCAGCAAGGTGATTTTGATTTGCGCTGCGAGATTCAAAGATATCTGTCGCGCTCTCGTGGTGTTTCTTGTGATCCTGAACAAATCGTTGTTTGCTCGGGACTTCAAGATAGTCTTTCTATCTTAGCGCCCATATTGAAAGAAGATCATTCGAAATTGGCTGTAGAAGATCCTGGCTATTTCGTTCCCAAAGCTGTTTTCCGAAATCATTCCTTTTCTATCACAACCGTATCTGTAAATTCGGATGGTCTAGATTTGGAGTGTCTCCGGAACACCAAGAGTACCGTTGTATATGTCACGCCTTCCCATCAATTTCCATTAGGCTATGTTATGCCTGTGACAAAACGATTAAAATTAATTGATTGGGCAGAATCTGTCGGGGGAGTCATCATTGAAGACGACTATGATAGCGAACTGAGGTACTTCGGCAAACCAATTCCTGCGTTACAAGGATTACATCCGCAAGGGAATATAGTCTATGTAGGTACTTTTTCTAAGGTATTATCTCCTGCGCTTCGAATAAGTTATATGGTTCTGCCTCACCGATTACTAACTGTCTATCGTAGGTTATTCAGGGATTATTTTACGAATGTCTCTCTATTAGAACAGAGAACACTGCAAAAGTTCATGGAACTGGGGTACTGGGAACGGCATTTGCGTAAAATGCGAACAGTTTATAAAGAAAAGCACGACGCACTCCTACAATCGATTCACCGTCATTTCGGCACTCAAGTTAAAATCATTGGTCAAGGAGCGGGGCTCCACGTTGTTATAGAGCTAGTTGATAATCCTCTTAGTGAAGAGGAGCTTATCAAGCGTGCTGCGGAGAGCGAAGTCCGGTTATTCCCACTCTCTAGAACTTTTCTTCACAAAGACGGTAATAGATCTCAAATAATGATGGGGTTTGGCGGCATGAGTATTGAAGAAATTGATCGAGGAATTGAGCTATTATATCGTACTTGGCTGCAGGAAGTACCTTAAGAGGATGCTGGAAAATCAAAAAAGCCATTGGTTAAAATCAATAGCTAGAAGGAACTTAATTATTCGGTGCAACAAAGTGAACTCTAATCACAAATCTTTATAGTTTTTTATTTTTGCTTTATTTATGTTTGCTATGATATAAAGAAAAGCAAAGTAAAGAAGTTGGTGAAACATGTGGAAAAGACGATTTTAGTAGTCGATGACGATCCGGATATTGTCAAACTGATCACGAAAAGTTTGCGGCTTGAACAATTTGAAGTGATCGCTGCCCATTCCGGGCCGGAGGCGTTAGCGGTACTTAAAGAAAATCCGGTGGATTTTATTGTCCTGGACATTATGATGCCCCAAATGGACGGTCTGGAAGTCTGCCGAAACATCAGAACCAATTACAGTATTCCCATTCTGTTTTTAAGCGCCCGGGATAGGGATATTGATAAAATTATTGGCCTGGAGATCGGTGCCGACGACTATATGACCAAACCCTTCAGTGTTCAAGAGCTTACTTCAAGGATTAAAGCCCATTTCAGAAAGTTTGACCGATTGTACAATGAATGGAAAGGACTTAGGCAGGAGGTCGATCCACAGAAGTTCCCCTCAGCTTCACCCCTGATTTTAAATCAAAAGACCTTTGAGGCTTACTTAGACCAGGAGAAGATTGAGCTGTCCACCAAGGAATTTCAAATCTTGTCCTTTCTCATGCATCACCCCAATAACGTCCTGACCCGGGAGCAAATCTATGAAAATGTTTGGGCAGGGGAATACGGTGAGATAAATACTGTCACGGTGCATATCAAAAACATTCGCAAAAAACTTGGCAGCAAGTATGACTTTATTAAGACAATCTGGGGTATCGGCTACAAATATACGGAAGGGTAGGAAGGGCTATGAAGTTAAAGATCAAGCTGCCACTGCTGTTCATGTTGGTTTTTGTCCTGATCATCTTTCCGGGGGCAGTATTTATCAGAAATTTCATGACGGAAAAGCCAAAAATCTTAAGATTACCCTTAATGCCCGTGCAATTAGAAGTGGCCTTTTATTTGCTGATTCTCACGGGTACGGTGTTTGTCATATTAGCCGTCTATTTACATTTCAACATAACTAAACCCCTTCAGTTCCTCAATACCCGGCTGAAAAGGGTCAACATAAGTCGGCCTGTGATCTTAAGATCGAAACGAAGGGATGAAATCGGAGAACTATACAATCACTTTAATGAGATGGAAGACAGGCTTTATCAAGCCCACAAGGAACAGATCGGGATGATTGCCGCCATGGCTCATGACTTGAAGACTCCCTTGACGACTATCAATGGCTTTGTGGAGCTCTTAGCCCTGCAGAAAAATCTTTCTGAAAAAGAAACCCAGGAATATTATGAGCTGATCCTCAAGAAAACAAAGCATATTGCCGAGCTGATTAACACCTTCTCTTCCTATACTAAGGGGGAGGTGGAATTGGATGCTCTGGATATGAAATCCGTCCCCGCCCAGAAGCTATTTGCCAGCATTGCCACAGAATATGAGACAGAATTATCCGGTTTTGATTTCGAACTGGCTTGGGAAAACAGCTTCAAAGCCAACCAGCACATTTTGATTGACGAACACATGATCCGCCGGGTTTTCGGGAATCTCTTCAGCAATGCCGTGAGGTATGGGGAGAGGAAAGACTTAAAGGTCTATATGCGGGGCTATGTCCGCGGCGTGTATGCCTTTTTCCAGGTGGAGGATAATGGGGTGGGTGTGCCGGAAAAGGAACTGCCTCTGCTGTTTCAGAAATTCTTTACCGTGGATAAATCCAGACAGAACCAAAACGGGGGGATGGGATTAGGTCTGGCCAGCTGCAAATCCATTATCGAGCATCATGGCGGTGAGATATCTGCCTTTCACTCCCATTACGGAGGATTGGGCATCCGCTTTGCCCTACCCCTTGTGAAGTGACCGGAAAAGGTCACTTCATTATTTTTTAGATTTGCTTTACAGATAATTATTTTCTCTTTAGCCGGAGTTTACCTTTGCCTTGTATAATTCCATTAAAACCAAGGGAAGAGGTACATAATCATGAGTATTACTGAGTTATCGGTAAAGAGGCCTTCGGCAGTCTTTGTCTTGCTGGCCTTATTTATTGGTATCGGTATTTTCGGCTATAAGAGTCTGGGCGCGGATTTATACCCCTCGATCAACGTACCTATCATCACTGTCACCACCGGTTATAGCGGTGCAGGTGCCGAAGAGATAGAAGAGGACGTTGTCAAACCCATTGAAGATGCAGTTTCCGGGATCAGTGGAATTGATACCCTGAAATCAATATCTAAAGAAGGTATTGGACAAACAATTATAACCTTCACCATGGAAACGGATATGAATTCAGCCTTTTTAGACGTGCAAAAGGCAGTGGATGGAGCCTCAGGCAAACTGCCAGAGGATGTCAATTCCCCGATTCTCACGAAGATTGACATGGATGCCCAGTCTGTCCTGACTCTGGGCCTCACCGGCACGATCCCCTATGACCAACTCCAAAATGAAGCGGAAAAGATTAAAGAGGATTTAGCGAAGATACCCGGCATTGGCCAGGTCAGCCTTCAGGGTGCCGAGGATAAGCAGCTGGCCATTCGCTTAGACAAAACGGCTTTGGATTATTACCGAGTTAATGTCAATAGCTTGCTGACAAAGCTAAAGACGGAAAACAGCAATCTGCCTGCCGGTCGGATAACTCTGGATACCAGCGACCAAGCCGTTAAGGTAGTGGGACAATTTAAAGATATTGATGAAATTAAGAATCTGTTAATTCCCAACTCGGAAGGAGGGACTGTTCGGCTGGCAGATATTGCCCAGATCCAGCTGGAATATCCCGACCAGGAACAAATCTTAACCTTGAATGGCAACAATGCCTTGGGCATCAGCATTCAGAAGCAAAGTGATGCCAATGTTGTCGAGGCTGTGAATAATGTCAAAGCTGAATTGCTGAAGATTCAAGCACAGCTGCCAACGGGAGTAAGTGTCACAGTAACCACGGATAGTACTACTTTCATCAACGATTCTCTGGAGGATGTTAAATCCAGCCTTGTAGAAGGAGTCATTACAACAGCTCTGGTACTTTTGCTGTTTCTGCGGAGCTGGCAGTCATCCTTAGTTGTCCTGGTGGCCATTCCCACCTCCCTGGTTTCCACCTTTTTTATGATGTATGCCTTTGATTTCACCTTGAATATGATGACCCTCATGGCTTTATCCTTGAGTATCGGTATTCTGGTGGATGATTCCATTGTGGTTCTGGAGAATATTCAGAGACATTTAGGTATGGGGAAAAACCCGAAACAAGCAGCCATCCAAGGGCGCAGGGAGATAGGTATGGCAGCAATCGCCATAACTCTCTGTGATGTGGTTATCTTTATCCCCGTAGCCTTTATGTCGGGCATGGTGGGCCAGTTCTTTAAAGAATTCGGCCTCACAGTTGCCGTGGCCTCCCTCTTTTCCCTTTTAGTTTCCTTTACGGTAACCCCCATGCTGGCTTCCCTATTTCTAAAAAAGAAGAATCCGAAAGAAGCTGGAGAGCTTCAGCCGGAAACCAAAAAACCCAGAAGATTTCCCCCTGTCCTGGAGCGGGCAACTGAACTATATAAAAAGCTATTAATCTGGTCCCTGGATCACAGGTGGAAAGTTGTCAGTCTGTTAATTACCGGCTGTATTCTGGCTGTCTCCTTACTGCCCCTGGGTTTTATTAAAACTGAGTTTACCCCCCAAAGTGATCAAAGCCAAATCTCCATTGAGCTGAATCTTACTTCGGGTTCCGGTTTAAAACAAACAGAGGAAAAGGTGAGCCTGGTTGAAAATCAACTGCAGACTATGGCTGAAGTGAAGGATTATCTCACCACTGTGGGATATAACTCGGATAAATCCTCAGCCAATATTATCGTCAAGCTGGTGGACAAAAGTGAACGGCAAAAGAGCCAGACTGAAATTGCTACAGAAATGCGCCAGTGGGGGAATACCCTGCCGGGAGTTCAATTCAGCGTTTCTGAAACTCAATCCGCCGGTGGAAACGGCAAACCTGTTCAGCTAGTCATCAGTGGAGAGGACCCGGCTGTTTTAAAAGAGTTGTCCTACAAAGTAGAGGATATTGTCAAAGCCACCCCGGGGACGGCGGACGTCACTAATTCCGAGCGAACCAGTGAGAGCGAGATCCAGGTGAAGGTTGACAGGCTGGCGGCTGTTCAATACGGAGTAAATACCCCGGATATTTCTACGGTTCTCAGAACCGGACTGCAGGGATCGAAGGCCGGTATCTACCGACAGAACGGAAATGAATATGATATTGTCCTCCGGTTTATGGATAACCAGATCCAAACTCCCGCTGATTTGGGCGCCGTCAAAGTTCAAAATTCGGCAGGAGAGCAGATTGCCCTGAATCAGGTAGCAGCCATTGAGTACGCCGAAAGTCCTTTAAAACTATCCAGGGAGGATAGAGAGAACATCGTAACTATCTCAGCAAATTTACAAAACAGTCTCCTGGGAGATGTGACTACCCTCATTGAAAACCAACTGGAGGGCTTTAGCCTGCCAGCTGGTTATAGGATACAATTCGGCGGCAGTCAGGAAAACATGGCCGAGAGTTTCAGCGCCCTGATTCAGGCCCTGGTTGTAGCGATTGTTTTGGTCTATGCCATTTTGATCATTTTGTATGAATCCTTCTTAACTCCCTTTATCAGAATGCTTTCCTTGCCTTGTGCAATTATCGGGGCCTTTGGCTTGCTAGCTTTATCCGGGCAATCCTTGAATATCCTGTCCATGATCGGCTTGATTTTGCTTGACGGCTTGGCATCCAAGAACGGAACCTTGTTGATTGACTATACCCAAACCTTGATGAAACAAGGAATGCCCCTGCGAGAAGCCCTGATCGAATCGGGAACCACTCGCTTAAGACCTATCTTGATGACTTCAGCAACCATGATTGTCGGCATGCTGCCCTCGGCGCTATCCAGCGGAGCCGGGAGTGAAATGAGAAGCGGGATGGCCATCATAATTATCGGAGGCATGATTACATCGACAGTTCTATCCCCCATTGTTCTGCCGGTAGTTTATACCTTGATGGATGATGCCCGGCAGTATCTGGCGAAACGAAAGAAGCCAACTCTAACGATCAGGGAGGTAGAAGATTATGAAGCATATTAAAGGGCTGGGCCTAGGCTTAGGGGTAGTGATCTCCGGAATAATCTTGGTTGCCTTAATATCCGGTTTCGGAAATAAACAAGCAGAAGTTGTGCCGTCAATTAAAAATGTCACAACAGTGACAGCAAGTGCAGCCACCCTGACAACAGAAGTGGAATATGCCAGTATTCTGAAGCCGGTTCAAGAGGTGACCGTTTCCTCCAAAATAGCGGGCAGGGTTGCGACAGTTCAGGTTGAGGCCGGTGATAGAGTGGAAAAAGGTCAGGTGCTGTTCACCTTAGACTCGGGGGACTTACAAGCTCAGCTTCAGCAGCAGCAGGCCAATCTGGAGGTAAGCCAGGCCAGTCTGGCCAAGACCGCAGGCTCCGCTTATGATCAGCAAGTCCTGCAAGCCGAGCAAACCGTGGAAAATAAACAAATCACTTATGAGGATGCCAAGAAAAAATATGATCTGAATCAACAATTGTATGACAGCGGAGTCATCGCCAAACTAACTCTGGATGATTTCCAAAAACAATACGCCAGTGCAGAGGTTGATTTGAGAACGGCCCAGGATAATCTCAAACTCCTCAAAGAAAAATCCGGGCCGGATTCAATCAGCGTGGCTTCAGCCCAAGTCAATCAAGCTGCCGCCGGAGTAAATTATGCTTCTGAGCAGCTGAAGAATACGGTGATTACCGCACCCATTTCAGGAATAGTCTCCGGGCGGAATGTGGAGGAAGGGGAAATCATCTCCGGCTCCACCGCTGCTTTGACAATCATTGATACAGATACCATGATGGCCGAAATCAGTGTGCCGGATAAAGTGGTGGCTAAGATTGAAAAAGGAGAAATTATTGCTCTGAAAATGAATGCCCTGGAAAACAAGCTCGTAGAGGGTGTGGTTGACTATATCAGCCCTAATGCGGACAGCAAGTCCAAGGCTTATACGGTCAAGATTCTGCTCAATACTACGGATGACTTAAAATCAGGTATGTTCGCCAGAGTTATCTTGCCTGAAGCCGTAAAAGAAAATGTCCTGACCGTACCTAATGAGGCAATCAAAATTGAAAACAATGGGTCAGTTGTATATCTGGTCGCAGAGGGTAGTGTAAAAAAAGTCCAGGTGACCACCGGGCTGGCTAATGACAGGTTTACGGAGATTATCGATGGGCTGAAAGCCGGTGATCAGGTCATTACTGAAGGACAGATTTTTCTCAATGAAGGGGAGAAGGTTAATGTGGTGAGTGGTCAGTAGGGGTTGAGTGGGGTTAGTGAGAGTGGTATCAAAATCATCAAAAAGCTGCGAGGGTTGGCGGAGCATCCTGAATTGGTGCACCGCTATCTTCCGTAGGAGATAGTCAGACTGACTATCGGTTTCTTGTCTGGGCAAATCACATTATATTTTCAGGTACGAAGATGGAGTTGTTTTCGTGTCGAGGATCTTGTACTTCCGGCGGGATTATATGCGTATATTGTTCAATGATTTACCGAAGTAGGAATGGATATATTTCCGTGGTCTTAGGAGGGTAGAGTGAGGAGACATTTTTATCCCATCCTATGAGGTTTCTATTAAAGGTATTGGCTAGAGCTCAAACGGTGTGAGGCATGTCACACCTTTATCCATTTGAAAAGTAGTATAATGGTTAAGGGTGTGTTTTATGAAGATTGGAGTTTTAGTGCGAGAAGAAACCTTGCAGTTTTGTACGGGACAGGGCTGCCTAAAGCTTTTTTTCAAAGAAAGGATTCCTTTGCCAGATATGCTGAGGAACTAGAATTACTAACGTTTACTCACACTGGCGGTGATTTAAATCGTAAGATTAAAAATATGATTCAAGCTGGGATAGAATCTGTACACCTTTCTTCCTGCCTGCGGCGTTTGTCAAGTTAGTTGTCGTTTAACTCCAAAATTGTATATAAGTTAAGA
>NZ_JAJDOO010000027.1 GCF_020595055.1 Desulfosporosinus shakirovi
GTTAACTCACTATACTTCTCTCGGAGGTCCATGACAACTATTCTAACTCAGGGGGAGAGCCACCGATACGCTGAGTGAGACAGTGGCTCAGTACTAAGCGTATGGGCGGTGCTACCGCACCGAAATATTCATTCATATAAGAAGCACAATTTATTTTACATTTTCGCTAAAAACATTATGACCCCTCTAGAAAGTAATACTACCACTGAAATAATTGTCATTACGCGATTCTTTATTTTAAAGTAAAGTATTAAAGCCGAAATCGCAACAAATAGTAAAAGCACATCTACCCAACTTATACTTCCGCTCAATACAACGGAAAAATTCGTCATGAATTCACTATAAAGAATCAATACAACCCAAAAGAGACTTTGCAAAGCAAGTAGAACAATAATTAAGTTTAATAAAACCAATAGTTTTTTCTCCATATTCACTCACCTTCTAAAAACTTAAAGTAAATATAAGCACACTCTTGAATGCAAGAACAAGCGTCGCGAAAAAGAATCCTATTTTTTTCACGCTAACCTCCATTCCGCCGCTATCGCTGGCAGCACAAATAGTAATGAAAAATGGTTCGTGGCTTTCACCACTTGGCAATAATTGGTGTGAGGAGAAGATATACTACAAAGCACGGTGAGGTGAGTCATAGACTGTCTGACTGCCATTTACAATATGTTTGTTACTGGTGAAGTGTGGAATCCGTCCTTTGGTCCCCAAATCGCTTGGATATTTTTTCTTAGTACAAGTAGAACTGCCGTTTCAGCCAGTGCTGACTCTTTTCGCTGAAAGTTCCTTCTTGACGGGACAAATAGCCTCAATCCTTACAGGATTTATTCTTCCTCCCCACGGAGGAATTCCTCTTTTCCACTCAATACTTCAATCATAATCAATGCTCCTAGTCTAAATCCGCAGACAAACGATTCAGTAGCTTCCATTGAACTTGATTGAGAACGTAAATCCAATAGGGTTTCCAGCTGATTATACTCATCTTCAGAAAGCTTCTTTTTCCAGATTGCACGAATTTCTGATATTCTTTTATTTAATGGACGGTATTTGGGGTCTTTTGAAACAATCAGTTCACTGGGATATAAGTTGCCGTTATACAATTCTTCCAGAATAGATTTCATATTCCGCCTTCCCTCTTTCTATAATACTTCTGCAGTCACCTCAAGACAATTATAGTTTAGTAAATTGTCCACTATTGATTTTTAGCGATAATATCGCTAAGATTCTCTCGAGTGGCGAGGTGAGGTGGATGTACCCACCGGAATCTTAATCAAACTGGCCGAATTCCATAATACAAGTACAGATTATCTCTTGAACAGAACAAACAGAAAAAAGCCCTATCCGAAAGCGTAAATTAGTCAAAAAGAGCCTTCCATACTGAAGGCCCCTTTCTCAGGACAGCTCTGAGTTCTGAACCATATTACGCAAGAACTTCATAAGATCCTCCGAAAGATCTCCCCGACGCAGTGCGTATTCGATAATAGTTGCTTCCACAAAACCTAACTTATCCCCTACGTCATACCTTCGACCTTCGAATTCATAGGCATGGACATCCTGATACCGTCCCAGTTCCCGAGTAGTTTGGCTTTTTTGGGATTTTTGGTTATAATAAAGATGGAGGTGTCTCAAATGCAAACAACACAAGGAATCCGGAGATATCATAGTCGTCGTCCATTAACGGTTGATTTAACAATTAATTCAATTGTAGTTAACGGTAAAAAAACAAAATATTCCCAACGCGCAGGACAAGTTTTACGGACTAGATATTTAAAGAAGTTGGCTTATTCAAACAACCTTGAACAACTGAGAAAAAACCTCGAAGCGTTGATAGAAATTGATTGTAAAGAAGCTCAATTACCAACCCTTACTTTTCAATCCATTCAAGAGACATTACGTTTTGTTGGTTTTGAGAATAAAGAAATGTGGAACACAGGTAAGGTGGCTAAAAAGCTTGGAATATCAAACCAAACAGTGGTCAACTGGATACGCGCTGGTAGACTCAAAGGATTAAAATTGCCCTCTGGTCAATATAGAGTATACGCGGATCAATTTAGGACAACTGATGCTCAGGATGCTGAATTCGATGCATTTTTTGATGAGATGACTGAACGTCATAAAGATGTTTTGCCACTGAGCGATGATTGTCTGGAGGATCTATAAAATGGAACGGGTTCTTTTGGATACGAATATTCTCTGTGGGGCAATTCTGGGCAACGGTGTAAATAGAAAGTTACTACAACTTGCTAGAACTCAAACGTCTTTTAAACCAGTGATTAGTGAAGTTGTGATTGTTGAGTTCATAGCAAAGTGCAGATCTGGCCTAACTAAGAAGAAAATCGTAATTCCGGAAGATATAATTGATCGTTTTTTTACGTTTTGACCCCAATGCTTGAGCATGAAAATATTGAGCGTGTAGCGATTGGCCGGGAAATCTATGTTGATTATCTAACTTATTACAAGGCTTCGATTCAAGAATTCTTTTATGATATGTTTATAAAGAAAAAGGGTTGGGTTAGACCTGATTTGCTGGCAGCCATTACAGAAACAGGTAAGAAGATAGAGAATACGGATCCAGGAGATATCCACGTAATGTTTGCGGCAGTTGAGCATAACTGTGATCTTTTAGCCAACGTACAATGTAGATGATTTCCCCAATGTGTTTTGCGGCGTAGAGGTAGTACGACCGGATCGGTATTATGATTATCTCATAAGTATCGCCAATGACGAGTAATAAACTAAAATTGAAAAGGATGAATATTTCGGCGTTGCAGCTCCACCAGTAGGCCCTGTACTATACCACTATCTCGCTCAGAATGAGCCACCCTGTTGCTGGTTGAACCTGCCGCTGGAATTATCGCTTTGCGAATTTTACGCATCTACTCTTTCTCCTTTTAACAACTCTTAGACTGATTTTGGCACATATGTATATGTGTATTTTATTACAAGTACCATCGCCTTTTCTTTAAGCTCACTACTATAGGTTTTAATCCACTGCAGCATGAGGTGATTTAAACTCTACCTACATTATTACGGCTCGGAGAGACTCACTCACTCATTCATACAATTTCAACGCGACAGAATTGGTTTGAGCACTAATCAATTTACTTTACCTTATAATACTCCACATACCAATCCGCAAACCTCTGGAGCCCTTCTTCTATACTCGTACTAGGCTTAAACTCAAAATCCCTCTCCAAAGGTGAACTGTCACTATAGGTCGCCTTTACATCGCCCGGCTGCATAGGCAGGAACTCTTTCTTGGCGATAATCTCTCTCCCAACTGCCTTACTCAGTGCTTTTTCCAAGGCAGCAATATAATCCATCAATTGCTCTGGTTGATTGTTTCCAATATTGTACACTGCATATTGTATACCATTTAGGATGCTGTCCTTATCAACTTTCTTCGCCGGTGGATTACACAAGATCCGGGCCACGGATTCAACGATATCGTCGATATAGGTAAAATCTCTATAGCAGTCTCCAAAGTTAAACACGTTGATCGTCTCGCCCTTAAAGATCTTCTGAGTAAAACCAAAATAGGCCATGTCTGGCCTTCCCATCGGACCATAGACTGTGAAAAATCTTAAGCCTATCGTAGGAATGCCATACAACTGACTATAAGTATGCGCCATCAACTCATTTGACTTCTTGGTAGCAGCATAAAGAGAAACAGGATTGTCCACCTTATCATCGGTTGAGAACGGAACCTTCGTATTTGCGCCGTACACGGAACTAGAGGATGCATAGACTAAGTGATCGACCGGGTTATGACGACAGGCCTCTAAAATATTATAGAACCCGATAATATTACTCTCAATATAGGAATCTGGATTCTCAATACTGTAGCGAACACCAGCCTGCGCAGCCAAATTCATGATAATATTTGGCTTGTACTCCTCAAAGACCTTTGTGACCGCTTCCTTGTCAGCGATGTCCCCTTTGATGAAGGTATAGCGCTCATAGCCTCCTAGCAGCTTCAGTCTGCTAACCTTTAGATTCACATCATAGTAGTCGTTCATGTTATCGATTCCAACCACCCGACATCCTTGCTCCAACAGCTTCTTAGACAAGAAAAAACCAATGAATCCTGCGCCGCCAGTAATTAAATAAAGTTTACTCGGGTCTAATTCCTTATATCCTTCAATCATATTAATTAGTCTCCTTTTATTTGAGGTGTCTTAATATTAAAGTGGAAAGCTCGCAGCGGTAATTAATTCTGACCGTGGTTATGCCCTCCACTCATCATATACTATTGGGCGACAGTTACTTCCTACCTATAGAGTAATATTCCACGCCGCTTTCTCTCATCTCGTTCACATCATAGATATTCCGTCCATCATAAACAAGTGGGGTTCGCATCAGTTTCTTATAATCTTCCGGCATAACCGCTTTTATTTCTCCCCATTCGGTAAAAATAAAGCAGACGTTAGCGTTTTCAAGTGCTGCTTCAGCGCTCCTTACATAATATATATTCCCTTTGCCATACTCTCCTTCTCGCTCTGAACTTATCTGAGGGAATCTCCTCCTAAAGTTTTCGCTGCCGACCGGATCATAGGCATAAATCTCTGCACCTTGAGCTAATAATAAAGGTATATTATCTAGCGACGGAGCTTCTCTTAAATCATCGGTTCCAGGCTTAAAGGTTAACCCAAGCACGGCTACTTTTAGACCATTAAAGGTTATAAGCCTCTGACAGGCCTTCTTATATAAAAGGACTTTTTGATCGTCATTCACATCAATAGCAGCCTTAACGGTCCTTAGCTCATACCCATGCAGGGTCGCCAGGTAATTCAAGGCTTTCGTATCTTTCGGGAAGCAGCTGCCGCCATAACCGATACCGGCATTTAAAAATCGGCTGCCAATGCGGCTGTCATACCCCATCCCTCTAGCGACATCTTCAATATCCGCGCCAACCAGTTCACAAAGGTTAGCGATATCATTCATATAAGATATTTTCAGCGCAAGAAAATCGTTGGCAGCATATTTAATCATTTCCGCAGACCGTCTTGACACGGATACAATCGGTAATCCGAACGGCTCATAGATGGCCATCAGCGTATCCTCAGCTTTTATGCTATTGGTACCAATAATAATTCTTGCCGCTTCTAGCGTATCTCGCACTGCTGTGCCTTGAGCTAAAAACTCAGGATTCGAGGCGACTTGTACATTGACATCATTCACTAAAAAGTCCTGAATAAATTGCTCCACCTTGTCATTGGTGCCTACAGGGACTGTGGATTTTACCACAACAAGGCAGTCCTTTTCTACTGTTTCAGCGATCTGTTTTGCTACTGTTGCTATGTAAGACAAGTTGGCAGAGCCGTCAGGCTGTTCCGGAGTTCCAACGCCGATAAAGATTACGTCAGCGTTCTTGTAGGCTGATTTGTAGTCGGTAGTGTAAGTTAATCTATCTTTATTAAGATACATTAATTCCTCTAAATCTTGTTCGTAGATTGGGGAAATGCCTTGTTGCATCATTGTAACTTTATTCACATCAATATCCCCACAAGTAACATAATGTCCTCTGTGGGCCATGCATACGCCTGAGACTAAGCCAACATAGCCTGTCCCTGCTACTGCTATCTTAAGTGGGTGGGGTAGAGTCTTGGGGGTTTGGGTTTGTGGTGATAGTGTTTTAAATGTTATATTGTCCATAGCTGTTCTCCTTTTAGGATTGATTTAGTTTCGGGGAACACATAAAGTGGTTTAAGACATTCCGAGAGGTACCTGATCCCGAGTGAAGAGGCGATCGAACGTGAGACTCTTCACCAAGTAAAATTTGCTATACGCATGAGCCATTAAATTCATTGGACTTTCTAGTTGCGGCATATAAGCTATCTGGATGGATTAGATTTCCTAACAATGGTAATAACTATTTTCGCCCTTTAGTCATTTTTGCGGGACAACCAACATATACAGAGTTTTCTTCAACATTTGACAAGACTAAAGAGTGCGCCCCAATTATTGAACCTCTTCCAATTATTACATCTCCAATAATTGTTGAATTACAATATATAATGACATCGTTCATAATTTTGGGATACTTACAAGTGCCTTCATCTTTTCTTCCAATTGTAACATTTTGATATATAGTAACATTTTCCCCGATTGTACATTCTTCACCTATTACTATTCCCTGTGGATGCGGTAAGAAAAGACCTTTTCCTATGTTAATTTTACAGCTTATAGTACAATTATATTTTTTATAAATTCCGAATTCACACCACTGTCTAAGAAATTTTAATTTCCTTACAGCAAAATAATGACCTAACCTAATCAATACACATATTTTAGCGGCGGGTGAAGAAGGCCATAATAAGGCCTTTCCCATATATTTTAATTTTATTTTAAAGCTGTCCGTATCGGTATAATAATCCTGCATTAAATATTCTATTATCTTTAACATGCTATTCTCCTACTACACTTCTTCTGAATCATTTTAATAATGTTCATTATCTCGTTCTTGTTTCTAAGCATTACAAATATACAATTTGCAATCAGTAAAATGAACATAATAATCTGATTGCGTATTAAACTAAGTGTAATAACATAAACTGAAGGAATAATAATTGGTATCCATTTAATATTAAGTCCTGTCAATTTATATGCAAAAAAGGCTCTTGCAAGCATCATCACCAGTCCACCGGTTAATTGCCCAAAAATAATTCCATACAATCCAATGTAATTAAGCAGAATCAACGAACCCGAAACACTAACTACGGCCCCTAATATTGTTGTAGTAAAAATATAATTTGTTTTATCTGTCACTTGAAAAGCAGATCCAAAATTTGTGGCTACATTCGTAAAAACAGCATACAAAAGAAATAATGGGATAAGATAAACGGAAGTATAATAATCTGTATTTACTAAAAACAATTCAAATATTATTTGAATTAAAGGTATGGCTACTATAACTACCGAAAAGTAAAACTTGAATAGTTGCTGGATAATATATGTAAATTTTTTTGTATATTTATTTAAATCATCTGTATCATATGCCTCCTCAATTAATGCCATAGCAATGATAGATCCAAAGGTAGTAACTAACACTGCAAATTTATTTGCAAAAGAATATAATCCATTTGCAGAAGTTCCTAGAAAATTTGTTACAATTACTTTGCTCAATCCTGAAATTAACCAGAGCGAAATTATATTTAGCATCATTGGTGCCGAAAACTTTAGCATTTCTCTCAATAATCCGAAATCAAAATATTTGATACTAAAATAACCGCATAATTGTATTTTTATTTCAATTATCAATACAATGCACAATTGTGATATTGTATACGATAAATACAATCCAATTAGACCCATCTTCATCCAAACAACAAAAATTAGTACCAGAAGTAAACATATAATCGAACCAACAATACCAGAAATTACATAAATTATACTGTTTTGAACAGCTCTCGCTGAATATTGCCAGATCTGGGCTAACGCATAGGTAACTATCATAAAGACAATTAATCCAAAATAATTTACATTAAAATGACCAAGATTATAGAGACTAAATGTAAATCCTAAAGCCAAAATTAAAGTCGTAAACACATACAGCAACAATGTTGTAAAAACATTTCTGTGATTTATTTCTTTTTTAGAAATTGAAAATTTTAGAATAGCATCCCATATATCCAAGAATATAATTGGTGCCAAAATATTCATGATTGTTTGGGCGTAATCAAAACTTCCTAAATCGGATGGTGTGATGAAAAATGCATAAATAGGAATTAATAAAACCATTACAACTTTTGATGAAAAATTCCCCACAAAATACAATATTATCTTTTTAACTATAGTATTTGTTTTTATAGTTTCCACTTAGATCACCGTTTTCCAAAAATATTAACATAACAGTATAAACATGAATACAACAATACCGGGATCGAATAATTTGCAATTCCACCTGAAACTGATAATGCAAACACAACCGATAAATAAACGGGATATGACTTTAATTTGCTTTTGCAAAGATATAAATAGAGTACTTTACCAACAATCCCCATAATAAACATTCCTATAAAAATTCCAGCATAATTAAAGTTAATATATAACTCTCCAATTATAGTAGGTGTTACACCACCGCCGCGAAACGACATACCCAGCATCTCTTTTATCCATAAGGTAAAATCTAAATCAGGTCCAGGCATCAACATCTCGAAATTTATCAAATAAGTATATCCATGTTGAAATGGTATTTGAGATGGGAATTTACCAAATATATATGACAAGTTATAATTTCCATTTAAAAAAACAGAGTTAAGAGCATTTGTAATAGTTGTTATATTTTCGTCATCAGATAAACCAGTTCTCAACATCCCCAAAATTGCAGTACTTATAAGTACAATAATTCCATATTTAATAATTAATTCGGGCTGAACTTTTTCTGCAATAATCCTATAAATAACCATTTGAATTATTATAATAAATATAGGGCTTCGGCCACCCAAAGTTAATAATATAATGGATGATATTAATGTAAGTGCCCAAAACCAATACTTAACTTTCATTTTCTGGTGTAATTCTTCATAAAGCATTGGTATTGTTATCATAAGCATCCTAATTAGATAAAGGTAAGCGCCATTTCCTTGCTGTGACGAAATCCTATTGGATTCAAAATCATCAGACAATAACACGCCAATGTTTTCACGCAAATAAATCAACCATATTAAGAAAGAAATACCAATCAGAATTAATAATATATCTTTCTTTTTCATTACTGGAAGGTAAAGATGAGCATATTTTATTTTATTAAAAAAACAATTAGGGGCCATTGAATATCCACCTATAAAACAGGCGTAAGCACTTGATGTAACTAATAAATAATTAAAATTATACTCATAGGATAATGGTACTAATATAATTGGACCTAATGCAATAAATACAATATACGCACAAGCGAATATTACTGCTGGATTTATGAAATTAAATTTCGTTTTATAAAACAAGAATAATGTCGATCCCAATATTACCCAATAATACATAGTCAATCCGTATGTATTACTCATAGTAATGTTTCCATAAAAATTGTAAATACTATATAATAATAATGTAAATATACTAGTTATTATATAAGCTAAATTTTTCTTTTTTATAGTCATTATTACCTTCATCCCTCAAAACAATTAACTTCTAGAGAACCCTAAATTAAATAAATAAAAATATGCATTTAGAGCACCATACCAAACATATAATCTGAAGTATCGTATCTATTCCATAATGCTGAAACTAATTCGATTAATACATATTTTCTATTTTATGAAAATTTTATCATTTCTGAGCCTCAGGAATAAAACAGTTCTCACTCAGGCTGTACTTACCACCTTTAAGGAACTTATGCTTGATTACCCACAATCCAGGAAACCAAATGTATTTATGCATAGCAGGTGAAGCACTACCAATCATCCAGCAGTTTCTATCACACTTCTTTGTACATTCTCTGACTTGGTTGGCCTGATCGGAATTCCATAATTCATCCCAAGTATGCTCATGCAAGTTACCCATAACTGCTTTCTTCGCCATACCATTACAAGGAATAACATCGCAGAACGGATCAATAAAGAACGCACTGCTGGACATATCACAAGGTAGCAGTCTCTTATTACCATATATGTAATTGATTAGTCCATGATTGAAGTATGCTCTAAACCATTTCTTTGGAGAATTACTCTTAAGAAGTTCATTAATTAACTTCTCCAAATTCCGGGCTACATGGTACTTATTATTAATTTTGTTGTCAGTCTTTCTAAAGTAGAAGGAATTATGAAGCGTAGCTGTTGCGAACTCCATACCAAGTTCATTGGAAAGCTCATACAACGGAACAAGGTCTTCACAGTTCATATCCTGAACTGTCATACCAAAGCCGACATCTGGATGGCCCATTTCTACCAATATTATTAATGTATTGTATCCTCGATTGAAGCCATCCGGGATACCACGAATTGCGTCATTGGTCTTCTGCAGACCTTCAATACTGATACGAATACCAATCTTCGGAAACCTCTTGCAGAGGTCTATGATTCTATCAGTGAAATAACCATTTGTAGAAACCACAATTCGGTCTGATTTCTTGTAAAGTTCCTCTATAATTTCAGGAATGTCTTTACGGATGAAAGGCTCTCCGCCCGTAATATTTGTAAATGCCATTTCCGGCAATTTTTTAATATCCTCTAATGTGATTTCTTCACTGGGTTTAGAAGGATCTCTAAAACAGTCACACATATTACATCTAGCATTGCATCTATATGTAACAATTACTGTTCCCCAAAGTGTTCTTCTGGTCATAACGATTTCCTTTCTTTTCAAACAAATTTTATTCTATTTTTTACCGGCTTAATTTCTCACCAAGCTGCAGGTTCTTATTTCAATTTCTTGCTTTTCTTCATGCACTTCTTAGCTGTCAGTTCATTAAATATTTTCATCAAATCATTGAAATGCGTTTCTGGCGCAAATCTATCCAATAATCTGCTATAACTGTTAACGCCCATTTGAATGATCAGGTTATCATCATCCATTTTTTTCACAAGTTCAACAATATGGTTTGCGTTTTTAGGTTCAAACAAATACCCATTAAATCCGTTAACCACCAATTCAGGAAGACTTCCAATATCACTTGCAAGCACTGGCTTAGAGTATTGAAATGATTCAAGTGCTGTATTCGGAAGGTTATCATACCAAATCGAAGGAATGAATGTAAACCGTGCATTTTTAATAATGCCTTCCATCTCAGTTCCAGACTTAAATCCCACAAATTTAATGTTGGTTAAGCCTTTCTGGTTCACATATTCTTTCAGTCTCATGCCTTCCTCGGTTGTATCATCTCCCATTACAATCAACCGATATTCCTTCGGAAGTTTTTCATAGGCTCTTACTAAAGTATCCACACCTTTTTCCTCGGTAATTCTACCAAAATACAAGCCGTACTCGCCGATGATAGGGTCTCCAATCTCGCTCTTACTAATTGTAAATGTGGGTATGCAATTGATCTTCTTCTCATCAAAACCGTTTGCACCCAATTTCTTCTTTAAAAAGTTTGACGGAGTGATAAATGTATCAATGTTATCATATATCTTAATCAGTTTGTGAACCTTCATTGAGAAAACTCTGATTACTGATGCAAATAAGGAACCCTTGACACATCTGTTTTTCAAACATGAAATAAAGCCTTTTGTCAGACACTCTTCACAAATTTTCTGCTGATACATGAAATCAAATCTAGGACACAGAAGAAAATAATCAGACAAACGAAGAACAACCGGAAGTCCCATTTCCTTTGCGCCTCTTACAACACTTGGTGACAGTTTATTAACATAGTGGAGTATATACACCAAATCTGGCTTTGTAGTTACAATGATTTTCTTAATAGCTTTTTTAACTTCAAAAGAGTACACACTGCGACTTATCATTTGTATGATAACTTTTGGTGTCTTTTTGCATTCTTCAAAATATGTCGCATCCCTGCTGCCAATCGGCTCAACAAAATACTTTGAGAATTCGGTTTCTACATTTTTATTAGAATGGATGGAGAAAGGAACCACTTCATGCCCTTCTTCTTCCAGTTTCTTTTTTATATTAAACATATACTTTTCTGGACCGCCAGAAATGAAGTACCTGTAGTTTACTAGTAGTATTTTCATCACTTTACTCCTTATGATTTTATCTACTAAATATCACAAGCTCTAAAGCTAAGACCCAAAAAGATTATGAATTTAAATGAGCATATTAACTTTATAAAAATTGTGGTAGCAGGAGCAGGATACGACCACGCAGAGCAGATGACAGAATAATTACTTTAAGTGATTCGATTATCTCTTCTTCCTTTTCCTATAGAGCTCTACTGTTTTCTCCACAACTGCAGCCCAGTTAAACCTTCCACAGATGTACTCGCTAGCTTCCCTGCGGTATCCATTAACAACTGTGGGATTTTGAACTAACCATTCCAGCTTCCTCCTCAAATCCTCCAAAACGCTCTTTTTAAATGAACAAGCCTTATCTTCAACCACTTCTGTGTTCTCGGCAATGTCCGATACCAAACAGCAATTACCATAACTCATGGCTTCTAGTAACGATATAGGCATCCCTTCTATGTCACTGGGAAGAACGTACACATAAGCGTTGCTGTAGAGTTCTTCAAGTACTTCTCCCTGAACAAAATCAGTAAATACCACGCGTTCATCTTCTCTGGCCTTTCGTTTAATATCAGTCATGTACGCGTCTGTGTGGCTGCTTCCCCCGGCAACAACTAATTTTTTTATGGTATTAACCTCTCTAAATGCGTCTATTAAGTAATGAAGTCCTTTCTCCGGCACAATGCGCGCCAAGAATAATATGTACTCATCTTTTTGAATACCAAACTTCTCTCTGATAACTGCATCGCTCTTGATCCCAGGCTTCTCAATTCCATTTGGGATGAACTTAACCTCTCTGCCGTATGTATCCATAAAATACTGCTGGGCATTCTCGGAAAGTACGATCACTTCATCTGCATACTTAGCAGCAATTTTTTCACCAAATTTCAGATACTTAATAGCGAACCCACCCCACTTTGCTCTCTGCCAGTCTAAGCCATGAATCGTTGCAACTGTCCGAATACCAAACAGATGCGGAATCCAGAGCATGGCACAAGGACCCTCTGCATGATAGTGGATGCAATCATATCTGCCAAATAGCGCACTAAATGTTCCTAACATCGAGTAAACGAGCGCATTGAATTTTGCATTATGCAAGGTAGGTACAGTAATAATCCTGATACCCTTATACTCCTTCAGGTTTTTTCCATTGGACTTCCCATCGTAACCTCTACCGCTTACATGATGTCCTTTTCTGTTATAAACATGTACCGTGTGCCCTGCAGCGACTAGCCGGGTGGAGAGTTCTTCAACAGCTATTTCAATGCCACCCTCTCTGGACGGAATCCGTTTGTGGCCAATCATCGCTATCTTCATGACATGCGCCCCTTATATTACTTATCATTTATTTTCATAAATGTTGCAATTCTGACCTTTTCAAAACAGACCTTCTATATTATATAAAGAAGAAATAGTTCTTACTTTAAATTATTTAGATCACTTCACATATCATCTGGCTATTATTTACCTTAGGAGAAAACTAAACACATAGCCACAAGTTTTTACAAAACTATTTTCATAAATTAATTACAGCCTCACAAATCAGTTCATTGTGAAGCCGACCTTATTTTCATTCTTAAGGGATAGTTTCCATGAAATAATTCTTCTCTCAAGGAACCACATCATACTTCATCTGTAGAAACAACTTATAAAGTTAATCATTTTATTTGTTTAAACTTTATGAGCATATATAGCACAGAGTTCGAACCTATAAAGCAAGCCTACCCACTACAAGATAAACTTTCACAATGTTCCCCTAAAATTTGTCTCTTTAGCCACAGCTACTTATTGTATTGACTTGAAATTTAGTTTTCATATTCTTCCGCAATATCTAACAAATATCTGTTCCCGATCCGCCGCTAAAATAATACTTTCATTCCTTTACTCCTCGTATAATTAGCCTCTTCCTGTTATATACACACTGAATAAAAACTCAACTCTGTTTTACTGAGGCAATATTTCGAGACTCTAACTCGCACCCTTCCATATCAACACCACTGGCACCGTCTTCGCCAACATCTCCATATCCATCCACAACGACCACCGCTCAACATACTCAGCATCGATTTCCCCATCCACTCTTCAAAATCCACATCATTGCGTCCGCTAATCTGCCAGATACAGTTAATCCCTAGCCTCACCGCCAACCACTTCTGATGTTTCGGATCATACATATTAACCTGCTAGGCAACGGAGGGCGCGGCCCGACTAGACTCATATCTCCCACCAGCACATTCCACAATTACGGTAACTCGTCCAAACTCGTATTCCTTAAAAACCTTCCGACCGCGGTAACCCGAGGATTTTTCGTAATCTTAAACACCGGCCCACTCATCTGATTAAGGTGAGCTAACTTCGCCTTAAGCTCTTGCGCATTCACAACCATTGATCTAAATTTATACATTTTAAAAATACGCCCATTTAATCCAACCCGTTCTTGACCAAATAAAACCCGACTCTCAGACGAAACTTTAATAACTATCGCAATTGCCAACAAAATCGGACTTATTACTACGAGACCAATACCCGTAAGAACAACACCCATGCCCCTCTTGGCTAATTCCTGCAACAGAAAGTCTCGGACGACCATCATAAGCAACCATTGGGAGTCCACTAAAATCGATCGGTCTACTCCGAGCAACTTTAACACTGTCTCATCAAGGAATCGTTACTATTTTCCCATGTAGTAATTCGAGACAATCCTTAACCCGTTCATCTGATAATGGTGCCGCGATAACCATAAGATCTACTATTTTCATACCTATAACGGTTTCAAGATTAGAATAATCACCTAAGTATGTTATCTCCAGACCATTGCGTTCAGGGGCCAAGTAACGACCACTTTGTAATAAACTAAGGATTTTTATTGTCATAAGTATGCGCTCCAAGAATTAGCACATACACCCACCTAAACTTGATTCGTTTATTAATCCTAACTCGCCCCTCTCCTCCCCAACACCACCGACACCGTCCTAGCCAATATCTCCATATCCAACCACAGCGACCACCGATCCACATACTCAGCATCCATCTCCATCCACTGATCAAAGTCCACTTCATTTCGCCCACTAATCTGCCAAATGCACGTAATCCCCGGCCTCACCGCCAACCTCTTCCGGTGTTTGGGGTCATACAAATTCACTTCACTGGTCAAGGGTGGCCTGGGCCCCACTAAACTCATATCCCCTTTAAAGACATTAAATAACTGCGGAAGTTCATCAATACTTGTCTTTCGAATAAACCTCCCCACCGCTGTCACCCTAGGATCATTAGTAATCTTAAAGACAGGTCCACTCATTTCATTCAAATCAGCCAATCGTTCTTTAAGTTCCTCCGCATTGAAAACCATTGAGCGGAACTTGTACATTTCAAACGGCCTACCGTTTAAACCAACACGTTCCTGTGTGAATATCACGGGTCCCTTGGATGTCACTTTTATCACAAACCCAACCATCAAAAATACAGGGCTGAGAAGAATAAGACCAATGCCTGAGGAAATAACATCCATGACCCGTTTACCCACCTCATGCCAAGGCCGTCTTGGATAGCTGTCATACACAACCATTGATAGTCCCCCAAAATCCATAGGTCTGCTTCGGGAAACCTTCGTGACAATATCGTCAAGAAGGACGGCAACAGTTTTTCCCATGACATCTAGAATTTCAATCGATTCCTGAATACCCTTCTCAGTAATCAGCGCTGTTACAACCGTTAAATCAACAATATTCATACGAATAATGGATTCGAGATTCGAATAATCCCCTAAGTAAGGAATTGTAAGCCCATTTTTAGTGGGGGCAATGTAACCAATGACTTTATAACCCAGCTGTGGGTTATCCCTTACCTTTTGCAGATAAAGTTGGGCTGCGGTGCCTCCCCCCAGAATCAGTACGTAACGAGTATTGCGACCAACCTCTCGCCAGGCTTGTAGAATCAGCCGTGTCACAATATGCATCCCAATGGTTAAACACAAGGCAAAGGCACCAAAATAAAAAAAGAACCGATTGCGTAGCAAATTTGGATTATAGAGATTAATTAATATCATGCTCACTGCAAGTGAGAAAAAATGTGCTTTTAGCATTTGCCGGAGTTCACGCCACGCAGACATGAAACGGCGAGATTGATAAACCTTATAGACATTACTTCCGATGATCCACGTCAGAAGGTAGATTAGAAATATCACCAAGTACTCTGACCATGTTTCACCTGTCACTACATGTTTAATTTGATATAATTTCAAAGCAAATGAGAAGCCTATTGATATCAGAACAATGTCAACCAGCTCTGATATGATTTCAACGATCCCACGCTCCCTTAGCATTGTCCCACTTCCCTTTTCCTTCTTCCCCGTATAATATACTGATTTTAACTCTGATACTTATCCTGAATATTCATTCACTCATAGCCATTAATAGCAGCCTCCGCTAAGTCCGCCACCTGAAAGTAAGATTAATCTCATTGGCAAATCCTCTCTTGTTCTCAGTTAAGATATAGCAAATTCAAGATAATCTTAACAACAACACTCTTAGGTCTGCTTTCAGGACTATAGTCCTACAACCCTAGGCCCATTATCCTAAGAAAGGACTACTTATTTCCCAATTCGTTGTTAATATGGAAATTCCTGCAGACAAAATGCCAATTTTTCCTACAATATTACAATAATTCTATGTATTTCCGATTTATAGATGTCGCTTACTTGCACCAGTCACCTTATTACTCCCTTCAGCGTCTAACATAATCCATAATCTACCTTTCTTTCTCCTTCAACTTATTCGTAAAGAATCTTACTCGAGTTTAATTGATAGGATGCAAAGTTATTTTACAAAAGATGGGTAACATTTCTTCGTTCTTATGTTACAATAATGTAAATTACTTAATATTTATCAAATTTACCATAGTAATTTTTTACAGCAGAAGAGGTAGGACGATGTCTATTCTGAATGTTTTAATCGTTGACGATGACCCAAGTGTCTTAATCCTGTTGGATTCAGCCCTGAGCAAAAATGGTTATCAAGTTCATAAAGCCCCATCCGGTGAGGAAGCTCTGAGAATTTTAGAATCCTTAGACATTGACTTGGTGATCTTGGACGTCGTCTTACCGGGGATAGATGGCCTGACAACTCTTAAGGAAATACGGCATCATCCTATTAACGGAAAGGTTCCCGTGCTTATGCTTACGAGCAAAGATAGCGAAATCGATAATGTCATCGGTCTGGAATTAGGGGCGGATGATTATATCTCTAAACCAATTCGCTATCACGAGCTTATAGCACGCATAAAAGCCGTCCTGCGCAGAACAGACCAGAGTGCGCCCACCTCTTCCTCCAAGATATCATTTCGGAGTCTGGAGATGGACCTTGCTACTCGCAGTGTTACGCTGAACGGCCGAGAGCTTCAACTTTCCTTCAAGGAGTTTGAGCTCTTAGGTTATTTGGCTAAAAAGCCAGGCAGAGTCTTTACTCGCAATGAGATTTTAGATGCCATCTGGTCTGAAGATGTCTTCTGGGAAACCCGCACAGTGGATGTGCATATCCGCAGAATTCGCAAAAAAATTGAAGCGACAGGGCAAAGTTCTTGTCTGATTGAGACCGTTAGAAATGTGGGCTATCGGCTTCCAAGCTCTTTTTAAGGGTCTGAAGTTCCCCTACTAATGCAGAGATTAGGGCCTTAAGTTTATTGTACTGTTCTTGTAACTCTTGCCAATTTCCAGCCTGAGCCTCCCCTTCCAGTCTCTTAGCCCCCTCAAAAACCTTCATTGTGTAAAGACAGGACAAAGCGCTTGCCAATCTGTGAGCGCTTTTTTCTAATGGGTCAGAATCGCAAGCCTCCAGATCCGTCTGAATCTTCTCCAGCAAAGATTGATAATTTATTAGAAAGTCCTCGATAATGGACAGCATGACCGTCTTGCCAAATAGCTCTGCTTCCTGGCGGAAAACCTCGTAATCAATAAGCTCATCCCCCTGCTCTCCTCTGGGTTCGAGTTTATCCCCTCTAAGATGCTCTTGGCTTACTTCCCCTGAATGGCGAATCTTCTGCAGGATGTTCAGTAAATAGTCCTCCCGAATGGGTTTGGCCAGATAATAGTCACTCCCTTGGGCGAGGAGTCTTTCACGGTCTCCGAGAATAGCTGAAGCAGTGAGGGCAACGATAGGGATATGCTTACCCGTATTTTCTTCCAGGTTACGAATGATCTGAGTTGTCTCTACGCCCCCCATGACGGGCATATTCTTATCCAGCATAATACAGTCATAGTCTTCGAGTTTCAGGGCTTGTATTAGTTCGAGGCCATTATTGACAACGGTTACTTCACAGTTGTGATAGGCCAGAACGTGCTTGATATAGGTCTGATTGGCCAGGTTGTCTTCTGCGGCTATGATTTTTAATCCTTTTAAGTCGTCCTTCTTTTGATAATCGAACTTCAAGCTATCCTCTGTGACAGCGATCTCCTGCTGTGTTGCCCTCCCCAGGGGTAAGAGACAACGAAACTTGCTGCCTTGCCCTTCCCGGCTCTGGACTTCAATGTGCCCATCCATCAATTCCACCAAACGTTTGACGATCGTCAGGCCAAGCCCCGTACCGCCGTATTTTTTGGTGATACTGTTATCCCCCTGGGAGAAGCTTTCAAAAATGCTTTGCAGCTTTTCGGGTGATATGCCGATTCCCGTATCTTCTATGATAAATTCAACCTCAACCAGCATTTCATTGACGGCAAGACAAGTAGCGCTGAAATCCACCTTCCCTTGATGGGTAAATTTCAGGGCATTGTTTAAGAGATTATTGAGAATCTGGCTGATTCTTAAAGGATCTCCGCTTAGATATTCCGGAATTTCTGAACAAATCCTCGAAGTTAGGTGTATCCCCTTGCCACCGGCCTGTGATTCATAGCTTTCTAGGATTTGCCTGAGTAAGTCTTTTAGGTTAAAGGCTCTCTCCTCAATCACTAACCGATTGGATTCTATTCTGGAGATGTCCAGGATATCGTTGATAATTCCTAAGAGGGATTCTGCTGAGGATTGAATCATCCTGACATAATCCTCATTGTAGCGATGATTTTTTTTCAGGAGGCTGGTCATTCCCATAATCCCTTGAAGAGGGGTCCTGATCTCATGGCTTACATTAGCCACGAAGCGGGTTTTATTTTCATTGGCTTCTGCCAGCTTGTGATTGCTCTCGGCGAGGGCAATATTTTTTTTCGTCAATTCCTTGGTATGGTCTTCCAGAATGCTTTCCAGGTTCTGATATTGTCTGGCGTTTTCTATGGAGACTGCTATCTGGGAAGATAATAACTGTAAAAGGTGCAAGCGCTGCTTTGTGAAAATTCCCGGTGCCAGGTTATTTTCCAGGTAAAACAGGCCTATTACCTTATTCTTAATGATCACCGGCAGACAGAGAATGGATTTATCTTTCTGCGGGCCGTCTAAAGTGATGGTTTCTCCCGTTCTGACCACATAGCTGATCAACTTCACGGGCAGGTCAAACCTTGCTTGGTTCAGCCCTGTGGACTGCAATAATCTGACAGAGTTATCTTCGGCATTCCCCTCTGCTTCAATGGTTAATCTATCTTCATGATTCATGATTAAGACGACGGTTTGAGCGCCGGAGTTTTGAAGCATGATTTTGATCAGCAGCTTGAGCAGGTCCTCCAAGACTATTTCACTGGAAATCGCTTGCCCGATCTTAATAATGGTGGACAAATCTATATCCGGGATATCCTTGGGCAAGGGCGGATAAGACCCATTCTGAAGCAATTTGGGATAACGGGTCTGCAAATCATCCGCTTTAGCCTGAGCTCCCCACTCCAGATAGCACTCAAGGGCTTGCTGCAGATAGAATTTAGCCGACACCTCTCTCCCTCCGGAGAGATAAAACTCAGCCGCCAGTTCATTAGCCAGGGCTTCCTCTTGGATAAATTGGTGGGTTCTGCCATACTTAATAGCTAAATCGTAGTAGGTTGCGGCAGTATAGTCCTCTCGGTCCAGTCTGGCCTTTTCCGCTTTGAGGAGATAGAGCTTGTTGAGAATATTTTCCGGGGCCGACCGAGATAATTTTTCCAAGGCTCTGATGTTCTGCTTGATTTTTTTCCTGCTTTGATATCGTTTAGAGAAACTTAGTCTCTCATAATTGGCCGCAATCACTAATCCTCCGTAAAATTGAACTAAGGGCAGGCAGAAGGTCCCTAGGACACCGTCCAGATATTCTTCGACATAGGGCAGGTTTTCTAAGGCTCGCAGAGGGTGATGGAAATAGAAAGCCTGAATCAGGCGGTGAAAATAGATGTTGAAGACAATCGTCCGATCATTAGTCCTAGTATAGACCGGAAGCAGGACTCTATCATCAAAATAATCCCCCACTAAGGCACAGGGGTCCGGGGTTCTGCCGGCAAAATTCAAAGCAGTCTGGCGATAGAGTTGACAAAGGCGGAGAGAGGTTTCATGCCCTGTTTTGTGCATGGCATTCTGATGTTCCTGCATTTCTTCCTCGATGAGAGGGAGCTGCCGTCCGGAAAAATACGAATAGACAAAGTATTGCATGATGGAGTGACCGGCAGAAAGCAAATCTCCCGCAGCGAAACCGCTTATGTAGGTCCCGGGGAAATCTTCTAATGTCGCTCTGAGAGGGTCTTTGCTGTGTCTGATGACCATGTTGAACATCATGCGGATCTTGCTGTCAAACCGCTTAACCCCCAGTCTGTTCTGCAACTCCAGGGCTAGTTGTCCGAATTCATACCCTTTGTCTGCTTTTTTCAAGAGCATGTTGATAATGTAGCCATAACCGGAATAGGCCACGATGGTTTCTTCTGTAATCCCATATCTAAGGGAAATGCGCAAGGCTTTGAGGACGATTAAGATAATGGTGTTGTAAGAAGCAGAGTAGCTGCCGATCCCGGTGCTGTTGAGGATGCGCATAATGGTCATGTGCTTTTCATCGGTCATCTTGGGGAGATTTAGTAAGTCTTCCCTTTCCTTGCCCCGTAATGCCCAGAGGGTTTTTAGATATTCGAGGATGACATACCCTAAATGGGGCTTTTTAGGAAAGTGCACTCCTAATAAGTCCAGAATATCTTCTGCAATTGCCATGGCTTTTTCTAATTCGTTTGCCGCAGTATAGGTGGCGATCCTGATTTCTGAGATTCTCGCCAGATCCAGGCTGTCTTGACAGTGAACCATGGTCTCCGCTGCTACTTCTTCCATGCGTTGGAACTGTGTACAAACGTAGGCCATTTCTGCCAGCTCAATATGTAACTCCAACATAAGGGGGTAGTGAGTAATCCAAGCTTCTTCAAGGCATAATTCTTTGCCCAAGCTGAAATAGTCCAGAGCGCGTTCATAGGCTGAGGAGGCTTTAGCTTTTTTACCGGCTTTCAGATTCAGATTGGCGGCTAGGTAACGTTCAGTTGGATCGTCAATTAAGTTAAGGGCGATGTTCAAATGATCGACCAGTTCGAAGAGGCGGTTTTCCTGTTCTTGTTCTGTTAGCTTGGCAATGGACAGCTTGCCGATTCTATAGTGAATGATCGTTTTTGTCTCATCCTCCAGGAGTGAATAGGCGGCTTGCTGGACTCGGTCGTGCAAAAAAAAGTATTGAGCACCGTTATCTAGGATAAGTCCCGACTCGACAGCCTCTCTCAGGGTTCTCTCGATTGTGCTCAAGGGCTTTTCCGTCACCATCTCTAAGGTATAGGCGTCAAAGCTATTCCCGATACAGGCGGACAGTTTCAGGATTTCCACCGTGGGCAAAGGCAGCTTGCTGATCTTTGCCAGCATCAAGTCGACGACATTTTCCGTGACCTTGCAGCTCAAGATGGCCGGGAGATCCCAACCCCAGGCAGGCTGCAGGGTTTCCTGCTTCAGGAGTCCTTCTTCTTTCAGGAGGTATAAGAACTGAATCAGGAAAAAGGGATTTCCTTTCGTCTTTTCCTGACAAACTTGAGCCAGGGGCAGGGATTCCTCCCCCGGACGTTTTAAGGTGTTGGAGATCATTTCGTTGACATGGCCTAACTCCAGCGGCTTGATGTCAAGGACCCGGACCTTTAGGTCAGCATCTTTAAGGCGATGGAAGAGTAACTGAATAGGGTGGGTCGAATCTATCTCATTATCCCGGTAAGCTCCAATGATCATCAAAAATCCGGTCCGGGCCAAGACCAGCTGTTCGATCAGACGCAGGCTGAATAAATCTGCCCATTGCAGGTCGTCCAGAAACAGCACCAGGGGTTTTTCAGGGAGAGCGAAGAGTTGGATAAACTTGAGGAAAAGGTCATTGAACCTATTCTGGGCCTCTGTGGGGGCCAGGTTATCTACCGGTGGCTGAGGCCCGATGATCATGCCTGCTTCAGGGATCAGATCCACGATCAGTTGAGCATTGGGAGAAAGTGCACTAAGGATCTTTTCTTTCCAGTGACCCACTACTGCCTGGTTTTCTGAAAGTATTTCTTTCAGAGTAGCTTGGCAAGCTTGGATAAAGGCTAGGTAGGGGAGGTTGCTTTTGTACTGGTCGAATTTTCCTCCTGAAAAGATGCCCTTATTATCCCCCACATATTCCAAGAACTTGTTGACCACAGAGGTCTTTCCCACCCCGGAATAGCCCGCAAGGAAGATGAGTTCCTGACCGCCGTCCTTTATCCGTCCATAAACCTGCTTCAGAGTCTCCAACTCTGTATCCCGGCCATACAGTTTGTTTGGGATGGATAAACCTCTCTGCTTGTCGAATTGGGCGATTTCGAAGGGTTCGATCTCCTCGGATTGGTTTTCGACGTTGAGACCTTCGAGGCATTTCTCCAGATCCCGTCGCAGAGCAACCGCAGTTTGGTAGCGATCTTCCGGCTTTTTATGCATGAGCTTGTGGGTGATGTCGGACAAGACTGAGGGAATACTTGGGTTTAACCGGCTTAAGGGCAGGACTTCTCTGGCCAAATGGGCGTAAATCAGTTCCAGGGGATCATTGGCATTAAAGGGAGGTTGACCGCTGAGCATATGATAGAAAAGTATGCCCAGGGAATAGAGGTCCGTCCTGGAATCGACCTGCCGATTGATTCTGCCGGTCTGTTCAGGGGATAAGTAACGCAAGTCGGCAGGAGGGCAAGAGACCCCCGGACTGAAGTCTTTCAGTTTAACATAGCTTCTGTCGAAACTGACCATAATGCTGCCGGGACGGATGTTCTTGTAAATGATCTTCTTTCCGTGGAGAAGAGCTAACTCTTCAGAGATCTTGAGGCCGATCTTTAGAATACTCTGGATGTCTAAGGGCTTCCTTCTCATCAAATCTTCCAGCCGGAGGAAATATATTCCTGACAGATCCTTTACCACGTGGGCCGGAATTGTTTCAAGGTCTATCACAACGTTGTCCGTGAGGGTCCACCACCTTACTTAGCGTCAATACGCCTACTTTACTTGATGAGCATAGTCAACTTCATAGTCAGCCTATTAATGATAAAAGCAGTTTCTTGTTACCTTTTTCTGCTTGGTTTAATCAGAAAGATCCTGTCTTGACAAATTCTACCTGAGCCTGTCGTTTTCCTGCCCCGTTGACGAGCTAAAAGTCAAATGCACGAGAAATCCCATTCCGGGAATTCCTCGTGCATTAAAAGAAGCAGCTCCTTCAATATCCATTTAAAGTGGACCCTATGTCAAGGAAGATATGACTCAAAAGTACTGGCTGTTGTATCTTAATCGCTACAATAGCCAGTACTTTTAATTAAAAATCATATTGATTATATTCTGGCATTAACCGTTAAGTTTTAGCGATGTTTATGCCCTTTGTGCCTCTTCTTATGATCGTCAGTTCCATGATAGTAGTAGTAATAATAGTAGTCGCTGGTGTTCATGTCCGCTTTATTGAGAACTGCCCCCAGGATCTTAGCTCCTACTTTGTCTAATTGCTCCTTGGCAAGCTGGGCATACTCTTTGTTTACTTCACCGGCGGCCAAGACTAAGATCACTCCGTCAACTTCCTGGGCAAGAATGGCGGCATCTGTCACCGCAATGATGGGCGGGGTATCGATCAGGATCACATCAAATTCCTCACTGACTTCCTTGATCAAACGCTTCATCCGTTGGGACCCCACGAGTTCAGCCGGATTGGGGGGAATGGGACCCCCTGTAAGGACCTTGACCCCAGGTATTTCGGTTTCTTTGATAAAGTTGTGACTATCTTCTTGATCCTGGACCAAAAAACTTGAAAGTCCCTCAAAATTACCCAGTTGAAACAGTTTATGCTGAGTAGGATTACGCAAATCCGCATCGATAACCAGAACAGACTTGCCGGACTGAGCTATACTCACAGCCAGGTTGGCAACTGTGGTCGATTTCCCTTCTCGCGGCCCTGAACTTGTGATCATAATTTTTTTGGTTTTAGAATCCACACTTGTAAATTGTACATTCGTCCGGAGGGTCCTGTAAGCCTCAGAGATAGGTGATTTCGTTTCTTCGTGCGTGATTAGTGAAAATGCCAAGTAAACCTTCTCCTCTTACCCTTGTTTTCCTGCTTCAAAGCTTGGTATAACTCCTAATACGGGAATCCCTAAAATAGTCTCCACATCACTTGAGGTCTTGATGGTATTATCTAAGTACTCTAACAAAAAGACCAGTCCGAAGGCAGCCATTAAGCCGACAACATAGGCAATCAAGATATTTAATTTTTTATTGGGTTTAACCGGATCAGTGGGGAGGACTGCAGTATCTACGATACTGACACTGTCCACTTTTTTTATCTCAATGACCGCTTTGGCAAACTCACTCGCCATTGAATTGGCGATGTCAGTGGCTAGTTCAGGGTTAGTATTCATGACTTGTATTTCCAGAATTTCCGTGGTCTTTACCGGGCTGATAGTGATAAGTTTGTCCAGCTCTGCCACATTCATTGTCAAATCCAAGTGATTAATGACACTTTCTTCAACGGTACGGCTCTGGGCGATGGTGGCATAGGTTTTCGCAAGCTGTTGATTAGCTTGGAGGACACTATTGTCCAGCATTTGCACGGCTGCTTGGCCTGCCTCCGAAGCTTTCTTTCCCACGATCAACGTAGTGGAGGCCTGATATACGGGTTTTATAATAAAGAAACTAATGACCCCGCTGGTGAGAGCTGCGATGAGGGGCAGTACCAGGACGATGATCCAACGCTTTTTTAGCATTTCCCAATACTGTCGTAATTCTATTTCTTCTTCCATGGCTACCTCCAAATCAATCCAGCAAACTTGTCCGACATACTATATTCGCGATAGTTTTGATTTTTCCTTCAATTACTAAAAAATGATTCTTTTGTAACTTCTTTTAAAATAAACCTTAGACGGTAACCTAGTATTAGGATAACAAGTTAATATCTATTTATCTTGGAAAAATATAATAATTTCGGATAAGTTAAGAAGGATATTACCTACTCCAACGTCGAACCTTGTTGTCTGTAGGAAATCCCGTATGTTTAGGAGGAACTCGCTTTGATGATAAAACTAGCCAAGGGTGAATTACACATAATTTTAGCCGCCTGTATTTTAGCACTTTTGATTATCAGCCTATTCTGGGTCACCAATAGAGGAGGGACACCTGAATATACCTTAAAACCACCCGCACCGATTAACCGCACCCTAACCATGACGGAGACTTCAAACCCTGAGGATTCCGAGAAAACACCTGCGAATCCCCTTATCCTTGAGCAGAGCACCATCACCAACCATGGATTAGCTAAACTTTCCGGTCCCGCCGATGTTAAGGCCCTTGTCTTCGGAGGGGCTGTGGCTGAAAGCCAAGGGGCTACCCATAAGGAGGATTTGGGCTGGCACGCTTTAGTTTCAAAAGCTTTACTTGATAAATACCCGGGTAATTTTCAGTGGCTCTTTAAGACCACTGAAAATGCTACCATAAATGCCATCTCAGCTTATGCTCCTGAGGCGACACAAGACACGGACCTCATCATCCTCTGCTTAGGCAGAAACGATTGGGCCACAGTAACCACGGATGATTTTAAGCATAAGTACGAAGAACTGCTGGTAGAACTTAACGTCCGAAGCCCGGATGCCAACATTTTCTTAGTTGTGGAACCTCCCGTCAAAAACGTGGCTAATAATAATAAGTCTTTCCCTTATCGCCAGGTCATTATTGAGCTTGGGAAAAAACACCAACTTCCTGTTATTGACCAGTGGACAGCCTTTATTAACGATCCGACTCCTCTGGCAGGGCTGTTGGCAGATGGAGTTGATCCTAATGATAAGGGGTATCAGGTTTTTGCGGCTGAAGTAGTAGAGGCGTTTGAGAAATATTTGATGGGGGAGTGTTGAAAACCCTCTTTAATTGAGCTTTACGAGATAATTGTTCTTTTTAAAGAGCCGACCGCCATAGCAGTCGACTCTTTGCTCTTTGCTTTAACCTAATTTCCCAGGGGGAGCTAGATGGGGATAGTTATGAAATTGGCATTATTTAAAATTGATAGTCCAGGTATTATTGTTTTGATCCTTAAAAAGAATTTTCTTATTTCCAAGATTGCTTAATGTTGCATCTGCCCAAGTAGTACCCACTAGGGTTTCGATATCAGCTTTAATTTTGGCTTTGCCTGTAGTGGTAGTTGGGTCATTCCAATCACCGCCGTCAGGCTTTACTGATACTGGAATGACTCCGCCGGAATTGACCAGCAGATTATTTATTCCCATAGTACTTAACTTCGTTGACCCTTTGCCACTCTTTATTGTTGCGGTAATATCCCGGGTACTTTCATTGATTTTCATGGTAACCCACTCATTATTAGGCGGTGTGACAGATGAACTTAATTTGAGCGTTAGACTAACACTGCTTGTTGAATATCCCGATTTTGAGAGTGTACCATTAAATGTAACCGATGACCCAAATAAATCTCTTAAGGTACCTATGCTAACGTCTCCGTTTTTAATTGCCGGAAGAAGGTCTGACATGGTAATTGGATTGCTCACTGAAAATGTTTTGTTGTCAAAAGTAACTGTACTCGTACGCGGGGATACAAGACTGGTCAGCTTAAGGGTACTATCCTCAGGACTGGCTGTGATATCAATAGCACCCACCATTTGAGTACCAGCGAATCCGGTAAGATCGGCGGAGCCACTTGTTCCATTAACTGTGTCGTCTGCAATGCCATCATCTGCACCATCTAAGATAGAGAATTCTACAATTTCTGTCGATGTTGTACTACCCGATCCGCCACTACCGCCACTTCCGCCACTATTTCCACCTGTTGATGGAGTTCCTGGGGGCGTACTGGGAGTTGAGGTCGTATTCTTGCCATTAACTTTCCCACCACCGCTAACTAAAGTACCTGTTGAACCCGATTCTAGTTTGCCGATACTTGAGCTGCTGGGAATAGTAATGTCAACTTTGGCCTTGACCTTCATGCTTTCTACCACGGTATTGGCTGCTAAATCCAGTTTCCCTTGAGATTGTACTTCTACCGCTTTAAAGCTTCCCTCCAAGGTAACTTTTTGATCTGTATTTGCGGTGTTAACAACAACGGAGGGAACTACAGCGTCTTCTGCCGCTTTCAAGGTAACCTGACTTTCTACAACCACCGGCTCTGTGAAAGTTCCTCTTAGCTCAACAAGGGGATCCTGTCCGGGGGCACTGGTAATGGTAACCCTCCCCATGGAGCCGCCATTGGCATCTAAAATTGCGTAGGTCCGGACTACAGTATCCTCAATGGTAGTAGATCCTGTGGCCTCAACCCGAACATTACTGTCACTGTCAACCGTAAGTACGTCGGCAAGGGTATTTTTAATGTGGATACTGTCTGATGCACCGGAGAGGATGACAATGTTAGCAGCGGTTACTCCGTCTAAGGTGGCTGTTCCTTTTTCCCCGGGATCTACAAAGACTGTCCCTTTAACTGTCAGGTTGTTCAGGGTGATATTGTCTCCCTTAACATAGACGCTGTAATTGGCCTTGGCGTTTTGTAAGGTGATGTTATCTCCTGTAAGCAGGACGTTATCTGTCAATACTGCGGGAGTGGTCTTATCCGTCGAACCGACGGTTTCATCCTCTGTTGAATATGACACAGCTGAAGTCAGGGCGTTCATTCCTGCGGAAGGAACAACAAACTCACCGCCTACTGCGACCATATCATTGGTGGATAGGTTTAACTTGACAAAATCCTTGGTGACATTGTCTGGTTGTTGGTTAACTAGCACCAGGGGGGATCCACTTGCAGCGGCAAGAGGTACAACCGCCAGCGCATCCACTAAGGTTTCTCCGTTTGCCACATACACTTTGTCGTTCTTATATTGTCTCCCAAAGTCTTTTAAGATTTGGACGTTTGTATCATACTTTGTAAGCCCTGAGTATCTTTTTACCTTTCCTTTCAACTGCCCTTTGACCGCGTCCGATACGACTGCCGTTCCACCGACGACATAGGAATCTGTGACCTTATCATTAATGCTGTCCAGATAGGTTTTAACAGATACAGGAAGTTGCCCTTGGGTCGTAGTTAAGATGGGCATACCTTGGGCTGCAGCGATAGGCGCAACAGAAAGAGCATCTGCCGGGCTCAACCAACCGGCTGCAATCACAACCTTAGAAATATTGGCACCTTGATTGGCCATTTCCTTGGCTATGTTTACGGAGGTTTCATATTGATCATATCCACCGAGCTGTACCGGGGTAATACCCATAGCGATGATTTCATCAAGAACGGATTGTTTGATGACAGCTGTACCGCTGGTAATGTAGACTTTTTTAGGCTTGAGCCGAAGCAGCTCAGCTTTAGCTGAGGCATTTAAGGTTTGTCCGTTATCTGTTAATAGAATCGGAGCCTTCAATTCAGCTGCTAATGGGCCCGCTGCCAGGGCATCCACAAGGGAATAGCTCATTCCGGCTGAAAGAACAACGCTGTCGCTTGTTCCCGTCCAGCCTTTTTGGGCCATCAGGGCTGCTGTTGCATACTGGTCATATCCACCGATCCTAGTCACTGCATTTAGTACGTCCGGTGTTGCTGCCTGCGCAACAACCGGAGTTAAGGTTGCCGACAAGGCAACTGCAACTGCCATACATCCGTTTAACAACTTTTGTTTTGTTCTTTTCATGATTTGACCTCCTCATTTAATTCCGACTCTGGGTTTATCCTAGGTTTATTGGAGTTAGGATTGGTGCGGAACCGCTCTTATATTAATAATAATAACAATTAAGGTAAAATGTCCCTCACCTGTCAAAAGTTATTTGATTTACTTCGCTATTCCTCAAGATATTCCTGCAAGAAATATCCTTTTATTCATATTATTTTCACTTTTAGATATCCTTGAGGTGTTGTTAAATAAAAAGAAAGAACGGATTCACTTTAAATCCGTTCTTTCTTTATGACTCTAATGGTTATTCAACTGTTTTCAGATTATTACATATTTATAAGATAAAATGTTCCGCCAATAAATGATGCCAATACAACTGCCGCAAGTATAATATAGAAATTCTGCTTCTTGGGATTGAGCTTGTGCCAAGGTAAGCCCATAACTAGGTGCCCCTTTCTGTAAAACGACTCATAATGGTACTTTATTACAGAATACGACAATAATCAAGAACTTTGTTAGAACTGAAGTTCTTTGCTACATGTTATGTCCACAGGATTCACGCTTGAATGGGTTAAAGGTGATAAATTGACCGTTCACTAGAGAGAAATATATAAATCGGGACAACTTCAAACTCATAGCTTACATATTATGTTATAATTGTATTGCATGGGGGGTTCCGTGAAATACAGATAGAGGGTAACCCAAAGACAGGAAAAGCACCAGAACGCATAGAAGCCAAGGTCGAGGTCCTACAATTAGAGACTTCTCATTTGAGAATGATAAAATGAATGAGTCGTTGCAAGAAGTCTAAAAAATCTCCCAGACCCTTAATCAGGATGTGAGAGATTTTTTAGACTTCTATGTATATTGAGTTATACCCTCCCGCTCCCGTCACAGTTCGGACAAGGGGAAGTATAGCGTACCGAAAGGGTCTGACCCACTTTTTTACGAGTCATTTCCACAAGACCCAGCTGAGTAATCCCTAAAACCTGAGACTTCGTTTTATCCTGGGCACAGACTGTCTCCAGCTCATTAATAACTTGTTTCTGTGCCTCTTCGGTTATCATATCGATAAAATCAATAATGATAATTCCCCCCAGGTTTCTCAGCCTCAACTGACGGGCTATCTCACGGGCAGCCTCCAGGTTCGTATGGACTACTGTTTCCTCCAGGGAGTGTGTCCCTACATATTTTCCGGTATTCACATCAATTACGATCAAGGCCTCAGTTTGTTGGATGACTAAATAGCCTCCGCTCTTCAGCCACACTTTAGAACGCAGGGTTTTCCGAATTTCATCATCCACCCCGTACTTTTCAAAGAGGTCCTGTCCTGGGAGAACATAAATCTGCTTAGCGGCCGGGTGTTCAATCTCCCGTAAAGCTTTACGCAGTATTTGACCGACCTCATCATGATCAACGGTGATTTTTTCGACATCGTGATCAATCCAGTCCCGGATTAGGCGGGAAATAAGATCGACATCTTTGTGTACCAGACCGGGCACGGAAACATGCGGGATTTTCGGCACTAAGGATTGCCAAAATGCAACAAGTTTGATGATGTCATCCGCTATCTCGTCCCCATCTATCCCTTCAGCAAGAGTACGCACTATGACTCCCATACCCTCAGGCTTAGATGCAGCCGCCAAATCCCGCAGCCTTGCCCGTTCATTGTTATCTTGAATCTTCCGAGACACCCCAATATAGCTAACCTGGGGCAATAGCACCACATACCTCCCCGGCATGGTTATGTTAACACTGATCCGAGCACCTTTTGTACCCACCGGTTCTTTAGTAACCTGTACTAAAAGCTCTTGGCGAGGTTTAAGGACATTTTCGATTCGCTCCTGAACAACCTGCGAAGCCTTATCCTCCTCATCAAAGCGGGAGGGAACAGCATCTCCTACATACAGAAAGGCGTTCTTGTCCAAACCGATATCTACAAAAGCAGCCTGCATACCGGGAAGGACGTTCTCAACCCGCCCCCGATAAATATTCCCCACCAAATGAGAGGAACCGCCTTCATCCTCGAAAACTTCCATCAGTTCCCCTTGCTCAAAAACGGCTGCCCGTATCTTTTGAGATTGGTTTTGGCCCTTACCTATGGTTTGGCTTTGCAGAACGATTTCTTTACGCGTACGCTCACTTTTCATCGAATACACCTCCCAGCTTCGAAGCCAATGCAATCCCAGAACAACCCTATACCCAATGCAGAATAAATCCCCCGCACCGATTCAGAGGTGCCGCATGCCTAAAGCATGTCCCAAAATTCAGCTTGCAAAGCATCCCAAGCACCCCAAGCACCAGCTAACGCCCCTCCTATCACCCAGATCCGTCCCCAGCCCTGCGGCGCCGCTCAGCTTCGAAGCCAACTCCAAAACTTGCCCCAACTTACCCAGCTTACCCCAGCAGACCCCCAGAGCGAGGGTCGCGAGCACACGGCGAGAAACCTTTGCGAGAGTCGTAGTCAAACTCGGCTTTAATCCGCTTTCATCCAGCAGGGCGGAACACACGGACGTGTTCCGCCGGCCATGCGACACGGTCCCTTCTCGCCGTCCATGGCTACAGGGACACTTGGCCATCCTTGGCCTGCGGATGTCGCTTTGGCCGGGAACCCTGCCCGCTTGGATAGCCGGATTAAAGCCCTAGTTTGGCAGGACGAACGCACGGTTGAACAAGTGTGTTCGTGACCCCTCTCTCTCCCCCACCAAGGCTTCAAATCTCACCAAGCACGCTCATCAAGCCAACTCGATGGGCGAGCTCTTCCCGCCCTCATAGCTTACATGAACCCCCGTCCGGATAACCTGCAACTCACCCAACTCAATCGGCAAATTCTCAAGTTCTCTCAAACTGGCCAGTACTTCCTCCGGACGTACACTTCCTGAGTTCCCCATTTCAACTTCCAGGTCGAAGATAACCTCATCCCCTTGGATTTTAGCTTCCAACAGCTTAATCCAAGGTCGAATGTCCTTATCTGTCGGTCCCTTTTTAGAATAACGGGAATAAGTCACGTGTTCTCTTCCCAGCCAGCCGCTTACTGCTTCCTGCAAACGCTCCTCTTGAATCGGCAGAGCCATGGGCACACGTATCCGATAACTGGCGGCATTGAGCACTGCCATCAGGGATTTTGCTCCCTGATCCAAGGCACGCCCTTGCAGCAGGCGAATTCCGGGAGGTAATTGTTCCTGAACTCTCGCTAATACTTCTCCCAGATCCATCTCCTCTTGAAGCTCAACATCCACGTATTCCCGCTCGCCCTCTGTTCCAACCGCCAGGGCAAAACCAAAGGAAATTTTGGGACGAGGGTTAAACCCTTCTGAATAAGACATATGGATTCCGGCTCGTCGGATCGCACGTTCAAATACCCTCGTCAGGTCAAGGTGTGCGATATACCTTGCATCTTCAATTTTAGTATAGGCGATTCTTAGCCGCATGGCACTCACCCTTTCAACTCAATCTGAACCCCTCTGCTCGGGCAAACTCCGCACCCGGTACAATCCTCATATCGACAGTCAATCGTCTTTGCTTCCTGCAGCGCCCGATGGTGTTCTTCGGCCAAGAACTGTTTCGACACGCCGCTCCCTATATGCTCCCAAGGTAAGATGTCATCATAATCCATGGCTCGATTAGCGTAAAAATGAGGGTCGATTCCTAACTCTTTCAAGCCCTCCATCCACACATCGTATCGGAATTGATCTGACCAACCATCAAAACGACATCCGTGTTTAACTGCCCATTCCAGGAGTGGGGCCAATTTCCGGTCCCCTTTGGCAAAGACGGCTTCTAAATAACTTGTTGTCACATCATGATAGCTATATTTAATGCGGCGATCTCTCAATTTTTCTCTCAGATATCTCTGCTTGAGTTCCACAGAAGAGCCTGCTTCCTGGGGCTCCCATTGAAATGGAGTGTGGCTTTTGGGAACAAAGATACTTGTCGAGATCGTCACAGTGATATTTCGGCGTCCCAGCTTGGTCCCCAGATTAACAACTTTTTTCCCCAGATCAACTATTCCATCGATGTCTTCCTGAGTCTCCGTGGGTAATCCGACCATAAAGTAGAGCTTAATGGTGGACCATCCTTTTTTAAAAGCCGCCTCTGCAGCTTGTAAGAGGTTTTCCTCCTCGACTCCCTTGTTAATCACGTCGCGCAATCGTTGTGAACCGGCTTCCGGGGCAAATGTGATACCTGATTTACGAGCCTTCTGCACAGTTTCTGCTAAATCAACATCAAAAGAGTCTACTCTCAGGGACGGGAGGGATACTCCTACCCCTTCTGCTCCATGCTTCTCGAGGATGTTATGAATCACAGGCTGTATACAGGTGTAATCCCCGGTGGAAAGTGAGGTGAGAGCGATCTGATCATACCCTGTAGCGCGCACCAATTCCTCTGTTTGTTTGAGCAGAGTTTCCTGAGAACGTTCCCGAACAGGTCGGTAAATCATACCTGCCTGGCAAAAACGGCATCCCCGTGAGCAACCGCGCATCACCTCTAGCATCATTCGATCATGCACAATCTCTAAGTAGGGGACAACCGGATTTGTAGGGAAAAACGCTTGATCCAAATCGGCGACGATGGCCTTTTCCACTAACGCCGGAACACCCTCTTCAGCCACAATCTTCTCAATTCGACCGTCCTCTTTATACGTTACATGGTAGAACTCCGGAACGTATACCCCTTGGAGTTGGGCGACTTTCCGTAGAAAGTCCTGCCGGGAAACGGGGTCTTTCTTTTGTTCAGCCACCAGACGAAGCACTTCAGGCAATTGTTCTTCACTCTCTCCGATCAGGAAAAAGTCAATAAATCCAACCAAAGGTTCGGGGTTATAGGCGCAGGGTCCTCCGGCGATAATCCACGGATCCTCGAGTCCCCGGTCCTCCGCCCGCATAGGAATTCCTGCCATATCCAGCATGTTAAGGATATTCGTATAACTCATTTCATACTGAAGGGTGAAACCAACCACATCAAACTTCTTAAGGGGCTGAAATGATTCGAGAGCATAGAGGGGAATTTCCTTTTCTCGCAGCTCTTTTTCCATATCGATCCAAGGAGCAAAAACCCTTTCACAGAGAAATTCAGGAAATGAATTAACCAGGTGGTAGAGGATTCTGGTTCCTAAATGGGACATTCCCACTTCATAGACGTCCGGGAAAGCAAAGACCATCCGGACATCGGTTTTATCCCAATCTTTCTTAATTACGTTCCATTCAGATCCGATATATCGGCTAGGTTTTAAGACTTTAGGTAAAAAGCGTTCCACCTGCCGGCGTATCTCCGCCGCAGTATTATTACTCATGGTGTCAACGAGGCCTCCTTGTATCTATATTGTGAACTTAAATTATATCATATATAAGTTAAATTCCCTATAATTTCAAGGATTATCCTCTAATCTCGTTGGTTAGAGCTTTCCCACTGGAAAACGGATCCCCTCCCGCAGCATTCCTTCTACGATATCCGTCTCCGTAAGAATTTTCTCCATTCCGGCTTTTTCATCGGTAAGGGTAACCATGGTATAACGATCCGGGGTGAATTCTTCTACAATCCGCACCAATGGAGTTTCTCTCTGAACCGTCAGCCATAGACTGCGCATCAACCCTCTTCTCATTAATTCCTCTTTCTTGCGAGTTAATTGCCTAAGAAAGGTAATATGAGCGGCAGAAATCTCTTTGCTCCCTGCAAACCAAAAGAACCCTCCCAATATGAGATAGAAAAGCGGGCCTTCTGTGAATTTTCCGCTAACCCCTAAGACGATTCCATAAAGGGCAAAAACAACGCCCAGCCATCTTCCTGCCCCGGCTAAAAACTTTGTGGTCCGGACGAATCCGAAGCCTTCGACTAAGAGTGCTCGCACTACCCGCCCACCGTCCAAGGGTAAAACCGGGATCAAGTTAAAAGCGGCCAGCCACAGGTTATAGCGAACAAAATCTTCCGCCAGCTCTCCTGTCCACACTCCGTTCCAGCGTAAAGCCTGAGCGCCAAAGAGGAGGACAAGGTTAAACCCAGGACCAGCTAAAGCCATAAGGCTCTCTTCAAGTTTCCGTCCTTCGAAGAGGCCGTCACAATAAGCTGCTCCTCCGAAGGGAAACAGTTCAAGCCCTTCGACTTTAAAGCCGTAGGCTTTAGCCACCAAAAGATGGGCCAATTCATGCCCTACTACTAAGGCAAAGATGAGAAGAGCCTGGGCCGCTAAACCCAGGACTCCATAGAGTAACAATACTACCAGAAATGAGGGATGGATTCGGATGCTCACCCCAAATATTTTGAAAAGCTCCATTTTCTCGCACTCCCCCTTAGAACTGTATCAATAAGCTAAGATCATTCATTCATTCATTCATTTATCTAACCACCACTATACTTCCACCTTAAAGGGGAAAATGAGAGAGGACGGCTCCACTATTGGCCCTGGCCCTATATCCAGTACACACCTTGATATTTGTTCTGTATATGAAGCAGACTCCATCTAAGCGACTTTTCTTAATCCCTCTAATTCTTAGCCTCAGGAGGTACGAGATAAGGGATTGGATTAACGGGTTGATTATTTTTTCTTAGTTCAAAATGAAGCCATGGTTTTTTGAGAGGCGCGGAAAGACCAACAGTTCCTACCACCTGTCCCTTCTCAATGCGCTGACCTTCGTCAACCTTTATTTCGCCGAGATTTCCAAGCACCGTGGTCCACCCATCTCCAAAATCAATTTTAACTATTTTACCCAACTGAGGGTCTACCCCGACGATAGTTACAACCCCGCCGGCAGGCGTAATCACAGGAATTCCCAAGGCACTTCCCACGTCGAGTCCTTGATGGACTGAATCATCACTTCCCACGTCTCCAAATCCGGCCATGACCGGTCCGGAAATGGGAGGTAAGAATTTCCCTTTCATCTTCAGATCCACGGGGACACTTTCACTGGGCACCCCCCCCAAAGACAATGCTTCTTTCGCCATATTATTGAGAGCTGTGTAATAATTCCCTGAATCCATAGCACCCCGATAGATAGAATGGACAGCTAAGGAAACTTGATCTGAACTATTGGCACTAAAAAACACCATTAGGAACATCATGGCAGCTAAGAAGGTTCGCTTCTGGGTACCATTCCAATGGTTCAGGAAGTTTCCCCACTCTTTCTTGACAGGATTTCGATGACGAGTGTATTGGTTATTGCGTGGCGTGGATTTACCCCGCCCCTGTTCTTTGCCAACTTCCTGGATCGCCCGTTCCCATTCCCAATCATCCCAACGTTCAAAAGGATTCATCCGCTCCCCCCCTTTTCGTGGTTCGTGGTTCGATATTCGTAGTTCGTAGTTCGTAGTTCGCGGCTCCTAGTTCCTGGTTCGAACTTTGAATTCGATTCTGCGAATCGAAGAACATAATTGCATTTAGCTTTTAACTTAGGCTGGAGGTTTTAAGTACTATGCGAACTTTGTTCCCTTCGACTCGAAGGTCGAACTTTTGGAAACCTCGAACCTTAAACCCCGAACCTCAATTTTCTATTCTCTATACTCAATATTTGTGCCTAATGCCTCAACTATGGCTCGTACGCCCATTAATAGTCTATGAAATAGGCAAAAAAAATAGAACTGCGTGCAGTTCTATTTCGAGAGCCGAAGTTCGAGGTACGAGGTTGGAATTGTGATTTGGATTCTGCGAATCCAAGAACAGACTTGACCTTAGAATCAACTTAAACCTTAGACCGTGAACGTAGGTTAAAATCAGGCTGAGGCTTTAAATACTGTGCGAACTTTGTTCGCTTCTAATTCGAACCACGAACTACGAATATCGAACCACGATTATGGACCACGATCAAAACATCAGCCTGCGGTGCCTTAAGTTTACACTTAACAACAAGCCGATTGCGGCCATATTTGACCACATGGCACTGCCTCCGGCACTGATGAGAGGAAGGGGAATTCCTGTGACAGGCATGATTCCGGAGGTCATACCGACATTGACGAGAATATGAAAGGTAAACATCGAAACAACACCCGTACCTATCAACATTCCGTACATATCACGAGCTCTTATAGTAATATAGATGCTGCGCAAAAGAAAGATCAAAAAGAGGAACAGTAAAGTGATGGTTCCGATAAAGCCGAACTCTTCTCCGACCACAGAGAAAACGAAGTCTGTGTGGTGCTCCGGCAGAAAGTTCAACTGACCCTGGGTTCCCCCGCGGTATCCCTTTCCCCATAAACCACCTGACCCTATCGCCCAGAGAGATTGAAGAATGTGCCATCCGTCTCCTGACCGATCTGATGCCGGATCCATGAAGATAACCAGACGATTCAACTGATATTCCTGCAGCGGAAGCGGGAGCCCTTGAGCCCATTGTAACCACCCCGGCAAGTCCGTGGAGAAGTGGAGCCAAAGGACTATCCCCACTACTGCGGCTCCCCCCAATAACAAGCCTCCAAATTTCCAGGGGTTAGCTCCGGCAACGAACATCATACCGATAAATATGGCCACAAAAACTAAAGTCGTTCCTAAATCCGGTTGCTTAAAGATCAGGAGCATGGGGCCTAGCATAAATAAAAACGGCGGGATAAAATCCTTGATATCATTCAGCCTGCCCTTGCGCTTCGCTAAAAAATCTGCGAAGGTGAGAATAATAAAAATTTTGGCAAACTCTGAGGGCTGAATCCCTATGCTATCAGTAAAGTAAATCCAGCGGGTGGCACCCTTAGCTGTGTCTCCGAAAAAGATGACGATCAAGAGCAGCACTATATTAAAACCATATATCCACCAGCGAAAATATTGCCATTTCTGATAATCGATGACGGCAATAACCACTGCAATTACAATCCCCGTCACAATCCAGACAGTTTGGGTCTCCACATAGTGAAAAGGATCTGATTTTATCACATTGATTGAAGCTGTACTCAAGATCACGAGACTAGCTGCTAATAACAGAAATGTAAACAGAATGAATAACACGTCCAGATTTCTTAATGCTCGTCTATCCACGTGAAAAATCCCCTTAGGTTATTTGCTGAATCCTTGCTTGCTCATTATATCATATCCAAGGCGATGTTCGAAGTTCGAGATTAGTGGTTCATACATCTCTTATACCCGGAGCACTAAACTAATACTACGAAGTCTTTAGAATTGCCTTATATCCCCATAGTTGAAACTAGGGACCTTATGGCAGCAAGTTGAAAAGGGCATGACAATAACGTGTCATGCCCTTCTAGAAAAAAGGTTATTGCAAAATCCTTATTCTATTCGGCTAACTCTTTGGTTGCATAATCCCGCTTCATTTTCACGACTGGAATGTTGGCAACCAAGGCCACTTCCCGATCATCCTGACAGAGATTAAACTCAAGTGCAGCTTCGTCGATTTCCATGTAGTTTGAGATAACTTTAACTAAATCTTCTCTTAATTTGTTGAGCATGGCAGGCGAGATGCTGGCACGGTCATGCACTAAGACGAGCCGCAGACGTTCTTTTGCCACCGTCTTGCTCGAGGCGCTTTCCCTGCCTAGCATTCGGCTGATAAATTCTAACAAGGACAATTCCTCCTCTCAGTACCGAACGGTCAACCTATGCCAATGAGCCTCTTGAGTCTATCCATAATTCCTACGGGTACATCAAGGTTCATCAGTGGGATGTCTTCCCCCTCGATTCTCTTCGTAATCCGCCGGTAAGCCTCTCCAGCTTTTGATCCCATATCCATGACAGCGGGCTCACCACGGTTCGTAGAAACCACGATGCTCTCGTCTTCCGGAACCACACCAATGAGCTCGATAGCTAAAATATCTAAAATATCCGAGATATCCATCATATCTCCGCGTTTCACCATATCCGGGCGCAGACGGTTAATGATCAATTTCGGATTTCTCAGCTCCGCAGCTTCCAGTAAGCCGATAATTCGGTCTGCGTCGCGGACTGCACTGACTTCAGGAGTACAAACGACAACCGCTCGATCTGCACCGGCAATCGCATTGCGGAATCCTTGCTCAATTCCTGCCGGGCAGTCAATAATTGCATAATCAAATTCTGTTTTAAGCTCCTCAGCCAGTGCTTTCATCTGTTCAGGGTTAACGGCTGTTTTATCCTTTGTTTGTGCAGCGGGAAGCAAAAAGAGATTTGGAAAACGTTTATCTTTGATAAGCGCTTGTTTCAAGCGGCAATTCCCACTCGTTACATCCACCAGATCGTAAACAATACGATTTTCTAAACCCAAGACGACATCAAGGTTACGCAAACCGATATCTGTATCGACAAGAACGACTTTATGACCGTTACTGGCTAATCCTGTGCCGATATTTGCCGATGTGGTCGTCTTGCCTACGCCCCCTTTTCCGGAAGTTACTACGATTACCTCACCCATAGTTAGACCTGCCTTTCCCTATAGACTTATTCTCTCATTAACGGGCCTTGCCGCGCCAACCACTCATTCCGGCCGCTTCAACCATTAATTGATCATCTTTGATCCTAGCTATCTCCGGACCTCGTCCATCCGTTCCATCATCCGGTGCCCTAGTCACCAAATCTGCAATTCGTAATTGAGTAGGTGCCAAATGATAGGCGCTTACTGAGGCCTTCCGATCACCTGTCGCTCCGGCATGGGCAACTCCTCTAAGGGAACCCAGAACGACAATGTTACCGGTCGCTATAATTTCCGCCCCCGGGTTAACATCACCCAGCACAACAACATGCCCCTCATACTGCACACTTTTTCCGGAACGAAGCGTGCGTTCCATAAAGAGACAGTGTCCTTCCGACATCCCTTCCTCCCAGCGTGCATCTGGTACATAGGACCTGGCTTTGGGAAGGTAGACTTCTTCCGAGGTCATCCATCCGGCAAGTTCCAACCCGTTCTGTTTCAAAACGGTTGTCAAACCAGCGTGTTCATCCTCGGAAAACTCTCTTTTCCCAGCATAGCACCGAACGGTTGCTCCCTGGAGGAATTGGTCAGAGTTCTTCATAAGGTTATCGAGTTCATTCATTAGCAATTCAAAGTTCGCAACCGGATCTAAGTATAACACCAATCCGTCGCGGGTGCCCTTTAGTGCCACATGTTCTGTCCGTGTCAACCTGCACAATCCCCCATTGCTTGTCATAAATTCTACCGGTCATAAAGTATATTATTTCGGGTGGCATAAGTGCAACTAAGCAGGCGCCTTCGCAAAACTCGACGCCAAGCTGAGTTTTCTATAAATGCACTCCTATAAATTCTACAAGCCTGTCCAAATTCCCTTTATCCAAATGAAAAAAACGAGGATAAATTTCCTCGTTTTTCAGCCTCCATTCGTGTTCTTCCAACCAAAATATTTCATAAAAGCCGCCTTGGCGACGTAACCTGCTGTTTCTCCGCCGTGTCCTCCAAATTCAACAACCCCTGCGAAGGCAACCTGTGGATTATCATAAGGAGCAAAGGCCACAAAGACCCCGTTGTATATTTCTCCGGAAATCGTATCTTTCGATCCGATCTGGGCGGTTCCTGTTTTCCCTCCGCCTGTAAATTCCGGTACATCTGCGAAGAGCCAGTTGGCGGTTCCTTCTCCGGTCGTTACGCCACCCATCGCCTGTTTAACCTGATCTAAGATTTCAGGAGAAACGGAGACGGTATTGAGAACCTTAGGTTCAAATTGTTGAACCGTCTCCCCTGTACGCGAATCCAAGAGTTTATCCACTACAAAGGGGCGATAATGCTTGCCTCCGTTTACTATGGTTGCCACATAGTTAGCTAATTGCACAGGAGTGTAGGCGTTATACCCTTGCCCGATGGAATTGTTGTAACTGTCATAGGCTTGCCATTCAAGAGGTTCCAACGTTCGCAGTTTATACAAATCATTAATCTTTTTAATTTCAGCGTCTTTCTCTTTTTGCACCAGCTGTCTGTTTGTCTCCTCCGCAGCCTGCTCCAGTTTGGGAGCGTAATCGCTCTCAATCTTCGCCAGTGCTTCATCACGGGACTTAAGGGCATTTTCATGGATATTTGTAAAATAAGTTTTCTTCCATTCGGCTGAAGGGGAAATTCCTTTAGCTTCGCCGGGTAAATCAATCCCGCTTTCAATACCCAGACCGAATTCCCGGGCGACCTGTCCGATGGTTTCCGGATTAGAATCAAAAACTCGGCGACCCATGATTTCAAAGTAAATATTTGAGGATTTAGCCATGGCTCGATAAAGGTTGACAAGCCCGAAGTAATTGCCGCCCCATTCCTCAACCCCTTGTTGTTGAGCACCACGCCCCCCTAAAGAGGAGAGTCTGTCATCAATCTGCTCATAGGGCGTGGTTTGTTTCGATTGCAAAGCAGACATAGCTGTCACCATTTTAAAGGTGGATCCCGGTGGATATAAACCGGTCAAGGCCCGATTTAGGGAAGCTGCTTCTGAGGCGCGTTTAGGATCTTGGGGCCAATACTTATCAGCCATTTGATCGGATATGATGCCGATCAAGTCATTGGGATCCATTGCCGGACGAGAAGTCATGGCTAGGATCTTGCCGGTATTGACATCCATCACGACAGCTGCTCCCGCATGGGCAGCCGGGTTTTGCTTTTGAATATCCAGTATAACCTGATCCAGGGTATCATCCACGGTCTTTTGCAGGTCTGCATCAAGGGTCAGTTGAACCGTCTTTCCCGCTTCCGCTTCTTGGATGATCTGTTTAGAAACAGGACGGGCATTATTATCAACTTCAACTTGTTGAACCCCTTCCTTCCCTCGCAGCCAGAAGTCATAGGATTTTTCAACCCCCATTTTGCCGACCAGGTCCCCCTGTGCGTACTCAAAACCGACCTCCTGAGCATCTGTGTCTTTATTAAACTGAGCAATTTCCGGATCTGAAATCTCTCGAACATACCCTAGGAGCTGACCAAGTAAGGTTGTTTCGGGGTATGAACGAACAGGAATTGCATCCACACTTACGCCGGGAAGCTCCTCCTGGTGTTCTGCAATAACGGCCTGGAGCTCGGGGGAAATCTCATCGAGAATAATGACAGGGCGATAGCGTTCCCATTGGTGATTCTGAATATTGGCGAAAATATCTTCAGCAATTGACTCGACGGTTTGATTGGCATTGGGCCATTCCGGCTGAATGTAAAATGCTAATTGTTTGACAACATCTTTCCACTCATCCCCTTTTGCCTGTTGCAAATCCATCCAATTTAAGTGGACAACGAACTCAGGAATACTCGTTACCAAAAGCTTACCATTTCTGTCCACAATATCTCCCCTTGTAGGAGCCACCTTGACCAGCTTCATGACGTTGCCTTTGGCCATGGCAGAATAATAAGAACCTTGGGCAATCTGTAAGCGCCATAGGTTAAAGCTTAGAATTAAAAAAATAAGCACAACTACGGCGCTCAAGCCCCAGAGCCGATAGGTATAGGGTTTTCGTTCTCTATCATCCATTCAAAAAACTCCCCCCTTTATCGTGGTTCGATATTCGTTGTTCGAGTGTGAATTCGATTCTACGAATCGAAGAATCGGAATAGATGTTCGAGCTCAATCCTAATGTTAACAGGTTGGTGCTTAAGGATAAATTCGAAGCGCAGTTGTGGGAACAAGGGGATGATTCTCTTGCTTCCCCTTTGAAGGCCACTTTGCGTAAGGTCGGGGATGTTTTCGACTTACATTGAACTACCTAACTTGCGTCTAAACTTGCCTGATGAATTAAATCGTTCTGCGAACTTGTTCGCTTCAATTTCGAACCACGAACTACGAATATCAAACCACGATTTGGACTGCAATTTTTAGCGTTCATATTTCGGTCGATAACGCAGCCAGCCGCGAACGAAGGACTGATGAATCAAAGGATAGGTTAGGGGAACCATGATGGCGTTATACAAGGAAACCCCGATTACAAATCGGCCGATATCCCCCAGGGTCCAATGAAGTCCCGCGCCTAAACTCAAAAAAGCAACTAACATTTGTCCCACTGAGGTGACAATGAACACCGTAAAGGTCGTTAAAAGAAAATTTTCTCGATACCAGCGTTCTGCTAACCAATAGCTTAAAAAGGCGACCACCACGAGGGTGAGAGTATACATTCCAATGTAACGCCCCAAATAAAGATCTTCTAAGAAGCCCGCAACCAGACCCCAAATTAAACCTGAACGAAGTCTGTGATGCATGGCTATATAAATGGTTAAAAGCATGAGCAAATCCGGTTTGATCCCTGACCAAGACCAAAAGTGAAAAAGTGTGCCCGGTAAAATCAGGCTTAAGAGAAACATAACCGCAATCAAAACATAACGCACATTATCCACCAACCATTTTAACGATATATACCTCTTCTAAGGAGTCAAAGTCGATGAGTGGTTTAATATAAGCAGTCTTAAGCAAACCGGAAGGGTCTAATTGGATTTCCTTGACTTGCCCGATGGGAACATCTTTGGGGTAAACTCCCCCCAGGCCGGAGGTAAATACTAAGTCTCCTACGTTAATGCTGTCCTCTCTGCGAAAAAGCATTTGTAAATTCCCTTCCGCTGTCAGACGGGAGCCGCGCTGATAGTTCCCTTGCACAATGCCAAAGGTACTGTTGGCAGTGCTCCCACGCACCAACGCACTGACCTGCCCTTCCCCATCGAGGATTAACAAGACTTCAGACGTGGTCGACGTAACGGACACGATTTTTCCTATAAGCCCCAAGTCTCCAATAACTGGGGCATTGGCCACAATCCCATCCTGGCTTCCACGATTTAAGGTTAACGTCCGGTACCAAGTGGTCGGGTTGCGATTAACTACGGAAGCCCCAACCTTTTCAAACTTTTCCAGGGTTGGACTGCGAAACTGACCCTGATCAAGCTCATTATATCGCATCCCAGCCAAGATTTCTGTTTTCAGCTTAATATTATCTCCTGTAAGCCGGTCAACCTTCTTGAGCAGTTCTTCGTTTTGACGGGCTACCTCAGTGAAACTCCAAAACGCCCGGGTATTATTCTTTATCACATTCCCAATCTGAAGAATTGGTTGTTCTAAAGGGCTTAAAACACGTTGCATGACTCCCCCAACAGGGTTAGGAAAATCACTTCCCATTCCCGTAAACCGAATCGCTATCAGCACCCCTAATAAGAGAAAGAAAACGAGAACCGCAATTCCCGTTATATTGACTCGCTTTTTCCTCACCACAAATCCTCCCCGCTCTTTTTAGCTCTTTTGCGAGGCGGCAATTCTACGAAGGATTTCTGCATGTTCCAATACATTTCCTGTCCCTATAGCGACACAGGACAATGGGTCCTCCGCTATGTGCACCGCAATACCTGTTTCCTCTGAAATAAGTCGATCCAGGTTGCGCAGTAACGAGCCGCCACCTGCCATCATAATGCCACGATCCATAATGTCGGATGATAATTCCGGCGGAGTCTTTTCCAAACAGGATTTAACCGCATCCACAATTGCCATTACCGGTTCTTGTAAGGCTTCTTGGATTTCTTCCGAGGTTACATCAATGGTCTTAGGAAGTCCCGTCAATAGGTCCCGTCCACGTACAGTGTACATTCCTTTTTCGGCTTTGTAAGCATATCCAATTTCAAATTTGAGGGTTTCAGCCGTGCGATAACCGATCATTAAATTATAGCGTCGTTTAATATGAGCGATGATGGCATCGTCCATTTCATCTCCCGCTACACGAATTGACCGGCTTGTCACGATTCCGCCTAAGGAAATCACAGCAACTTCTGTTGTCCCTCCGCCAATATCGACGATCATGTTTCCTGTCGGCTCACTGACGGGGAGTCCTGCCCCAATCGCAGCCGCCATGGGCTCTTCTAAAATTATCGGATCTTTTGCACCTGCCGCCATAGCTGCCTCTTTCACTGCCCGTTCTTCAACGGGGGTAACTCCGGAAGGTACGCAGATAACAACCCGCGGGCGAATATATGGGTGTTCTGTCCCTAAAGCTCGGCTGATAAAATATTTGAGCATTTTCTGTGTGACATTGAAATCAGAGATGACTCCATCTTTCAAGGGACGAATTGCTACAATATTACTTGGAGTCCGCCCGATCATTTCCTTAGCTTTATCCCCCACAGCCATAGGGGTTTTTGTAGTGATATCCATTGCCACAACGGAGGGTTCCCGTACAACAATCCCTTTTCCCTTCACATGAACCACAGTATTTGCGGTTCCTAAGTCTATTCCTAAATCCCTGCTAAAATAGTTGAAAAACGCCATGGTTTTGTTAAGCTCCTTCCAAATTTCAGGTTCGATATATTCGTTGCTCGTTATTCTTTATCAATTCCGGGACTCCCGCTTCTTCAAGTGGGCGTTCCTTATTCTACCTCGTTGACGAAAGCCTCCACCGGCGTACATGATTCGTAACAAATACCTGACCGGGCATTCATTAAAAGCCAGAAAGTCTATTCCTGTTCTTCGATTCGCAGAATCGAATTCACATTCGAACCACGAAAATCGAACCACGAACCACGACTACAGGATTCCGCGTTCCTTCAAGCTGATAAAACGATTATCTCCGATAATCACGTGATCTAAAACTTCAATCCCGAGAATCTTCCCTCCATCTGACAGGCGACGAGTTACCTCAATGTCTTCCTGACTGGGGGTTGGATCCCCACTGGGATGGTTGTGCAATAAAATAATGGCGTTAGAATTTCGCCGTATTGCTTCTTTAAAACATTCCCGCGGGTGTACCAGGGATGAATTGAGGGAACCTACTGAGACCGGGCTGATCCCTAAAACATGATTCTTTGTCGATAGAGAGACAACTCGAAAATGCTCACGATCAAGGAAGCGCATTTCTTCCATAACTATATGGGCCACATCCTGAGGAGAGTTGACTACCGGTCTGGACATGGGATCCACGGAAACTGAACGACGCCCTAATTCCAAGGCAGCCTTCACCTCTGCGGATTTGGCCTTACCTAAGCCATGTATTTGGGCTAACTCATGAACAGTCAGCTTTCCTAACCCCGAAAGTCCGCCCACACATACCAAGATGCGTTCCGCTAAAGTCAAGACATTTTCTCCCTTGATACCGGTCCGTAAAAGAATAGCCAAAACTTCGTGATTCGATAAGGCTTCAGGACCTAATTGATAAAGTCGCTCACGGGGCAGAAGTTCCTCCGGTAAATCCTTCAGACGCCGATAATCCATTATCCACCTCACGTGAAGCGATGTTTGTCTGCTCGATCCCCCACGCCCTAAGCTGTTCCGAGAGATATTCCATGGGTAAGCCAATAACGTTTGTCAAGGACCCTTGAATGGATGTGACAAATTTTTTAGCTTCCCCCTGAATCCCATAAGCTCCTGCTTTATCCATCGGTTCTCCGGTAGCAACATATTCCTTTATTTCATCCGCTCCAAGTGGGCGAAAGTTTACAATGGTTTCCACCACATCCGCAACAATTTTCCCCGATCCGGAGATTAATGCTACGCCGGTTAGAACAACGTGAGTACGGCCGCTTAACCTTTGCAGAATTTCCTCTGCTTCCAAGGGTGAAGCTGGTTTCCCTAAAATGATGGAGTCCAGCACTACCATGGTATCCGCTCCCAATACAAGGTCCGATTTGTCTCCGCCAAGCTCTAACCACTCTGCTAAACCCGCTTCAGCCTTGCGTACTGCCAACTGTCTGACCCCTATCTCCGGAGGAATCCCTTCCGCTAATTCTTCTGAAACAGAAGCCTTAACCCTTTCAAAAACGTACCCTCTCTCACGAAGCAATGACGCCCTGCGAGGAGATGAAGAAGCAAGCACGAGCATGTTACACCTTCCTTGACAGCAAATAACCTCCCACAGCTCCCAAAAGGGTTGCGATTGTAATACTTATACGACAACCAAAAGAGAGCGAGAGAAAAAAGAAATCCACATATGTATGAGAGGGTATATCGATGACAGCCGGCCGTAAAAACGGAGCAAGAATACCGTATTTTTCCAAACCAAAACCAACTAAAGTCCCCAGGGCCGCTCCAATCATAATAAGCAAGACGGTTCTTCCTGCCCCTGAGGAATTTCGTCCAACCGCCATAATTCTTTCCCCTTCCGTACACAGCAAGTCTGTAAAAACCAAGATTGACTCCTAAAAAGCCTTCATATAAGTGTAGCATCTTCACCATGACTAAGCAAGTTCGACAGGGTTCTTCTTCACTATATAAAACATGAAAGAAACAGCCCTAATTCAATGAATAGCGGGTTTAATTTTGAGATGCATATCCGATATTGTCAGTGAAATTGCTGTGTATTTACCTAGTTACTCCATATGAAAATCACGGATGTTTTTCATATCCAGAAACTTAATTCAATAATGAGATATCTGGAAGTAAAATTCCAATCTCTCTATATAGTTTTATTTAAACGGTTAGGACGAGTGAATAGGTTGCCATTGAAACTCATGTTATAATTACGGCATGAGTTAATTTATGATTTAATACATATTTTATTAGAATTGTGTAATTCATTGATGCAATTCTTAAGGAAAGGAATTTAATAATATGATTAAAGAAATTAAAATGCGCAGAAGTATAAGGAAATATACTGATGAACCGGTTGAAGATGAAAAAATAATTGAGTTACTGGAGAGTGCAAGGCTGGCTCCTTCCGGTGACAATACACAACCGTGGCATTTTATTGTCGTTAAATCAGAATTGATTAGACATCAGTTAGCTAAAGTATCTAATAACCAAAAATGGATGCTCACAGCGCCGATTTTCATCGTGTGTGTTGCTGATATACGTTCTAGAATAGCTGAAGGCGCGGATCTATTGTTAAATGAAAATAGTCCCCTGGCAGAACTCAAGCAGATAATCAGGGATACCTCAATTTCCATAGGACATATACTGCTTGAAGCTGAAAACTTAGGACTAGGTACTTGTTGGGTTGCATGGTTTATCCAAGAAGAAATCAGACCCGTTTTAAATATTCCTGCTGATAAATATGTCATTGGCATTATCACTCTTGGTTATGCCGATGAAACACCGAAAGCACGACCCCGAAAAAAACTCGAAGACCTCATACATTATGAAAATTGGTAAAAAAGTACAAAGAGTCGTAGTCTTGTAGTCTCCAATTAACCCTGCGTTATGTCACTGATCGTACAAGTCAACGAGGGGCTGATGCACTACGAACTTTGTTCGTTTGCATCAGCCCCTTTTCCTAGTTAACGTTTTTTCAATTCCGAGACTCCCACTTCTTCAAGTAAGGGGTTCCATTTTGGAGTTGAATCCTTAATTCAACAGACAAAATCGCAAGTTTTTAGCACGTTATTAGCCTATGAATCAGCAATTTATTAGCAGGAAAATAGCCACGACTTGGCAGTCAAACTCAAAGTTTAGGTGTCACCCTCTATAAAATTCAATCCCATAGATTCGCAAGCTAACCCAGTTTTTTTGTTATGCCCTCAATTTTCATTTGAGATCGTTCCTGTATTTACAAACAAATGCCTGTTATGCTTTTGGAGGTGTTCCTTCAGCGTTTGATACAACTGCATCGATTTGGACTAAAGCATCTTTAGGTAAAGCTGATACGCCAACTGTTCTTCGTGCAGGAACACCGCTTGGGAAGAACGTTGTGTAAACTTCGTCTACAGCATTAATATCTGCGATATTTTTAAGGAAGATATTTACTTTAACCACATCGTCCATAACGTGGTCGAGACTTTCTACAATTGCCTTGATATTTTTTAAGCACTGTCCAGCCTGCTCTTTTACACCACCAGCTGCCATTTCACCGGTTTTGGGGTTTAGAGGTAATTGAGCTGAAAGATGATTGTAATGAGAAAAAGCTACAGTTTGTGTAGATAGAGAACTTTTTGGTGCATTTTCCGTATTGTTTGCTTCTATGATGAGTCCATGCCTGTCTTCAGCAGCTTGTGGGGGTGTACCATCTCCGTGTGACACCACTGCTTCAATTTGTACCAAAGCATCCATAGGTAAAGCTGAAGCTGCAACTGTTGTCCGTGCAGGGACATAGGCTGCGGCCCTGGCGATAGCCGAGTCTGGGAAAAATGTTGTATAAACTTCGTTTACGGCTTCAATATCCGAGAGGTTTTTGAGGAAGATATTAATTTTAACAATATCGTCAAAAGGAACGTCCATACTTTCTAAAATTGCCTTGATATTCTTTAAGCACTGTCCAGCCTGCTCTTTTACACCACCGGCCACCACTCTACCAGATTTTGGATCGATAGGTAATTGAGCTGAAAGATGATTGTAATGAGAAAAAGCTACAGCTTGCGTGGATAGAGGACATGTTGGCGCATTAGCCGTGTTATTTGTAAGCTTTATGAGGTCGCCTGCTTGTGGTGCGTTTGGAATTGTACCTTCACCGTGTGAAACAAGTGCTTCAATTTGCACTAAAGCATCCATAGGCAAAGCTGCAACTGCGACATTCGTCCGTGTAGGAACATAGCCTGGGAAGAATGTTTTATAAACTTCGTCTACAGCATCAATATCTTTGATATTCTTAACGAACACAGTGATTCTAACAACATCGCTCATAACATGGTCGATGCTGTCTACAATTGCTTTGATATTTTTTAAGCACTGTTCAGCCTGCTCTTTTGCACCACCGGCTACCAACTTGCCGGATTTTGGATCAATGGGTAATTGAGCTGAAAGATGATTGTAATGAGAGAAAGCTACAGTTTGTGAATATGGACCGATACCTTTTGGAGCATTTTCCGTATTTCTAGCTAATACTGCGTTATAGTTGCTCATGATAGTATTCCCCTTTATGATAAATTTTTCAATGGATATATTTGTGTATGTTTTAAGTTACTATCGGCTTGCCAATATCACATACTACAGACCTATCCATCCAAACATGCGCTTACATTACTGATCCTAACTGTATTAGTGTACTTATTTATCAATAAATATGTATAAATGAACTGGTATTATTTTGTTCGAGCAATATAACGGGTTCCGATTGGTGAGTTCAAAACTACGAATCACGGTTATAATCGCTAATCACGGGTATAAAATTCAACATGAATTCTATACAAATTGAGTGCAAAAACTTCAAAGAGAAAGCCCAGGAAAATAATTATCTCTGGGCTTCCTCTTTTGCATTAAGCTCGATTAAATTCGATAGGCATTCCGTGCTCATTCCGTAATCATCCGTCAATGCACTCAATATTTTTTCTACTTCTTTAAACCCTATTATCTTAACTTCATCTGGCATTATTTTCACCGCTCGAAATTTGAACTTGTAAAAGTTAATGTCCTAAATCCTACAAGTGTGCATCAACATAAAGATTAAGCATATTCCATATTATAGCATCTATTTAAAGAGAATGTCTTTAAATTTTAATCCTTAGTTCTATTTTGGCAGACCCGCTCATTGCCGAGCAAGGCGACGCCACTCTGCCTATCTCAACAGCTCTACCCCCGCTATTCCTGGTCTGGTCATCTCATATGGGTTTAAAATCAAATCAAGTTCCTCTTTCGATAGAATCCCTTTTTCTAAGACGATTTCCGAGACCGGCCGCCCATAAAGAATGGCCTCTTTGGCTATGATTGAAGCCACTTCATATCCCACATGGGGGTTAATTGCCGTAACCAGTCCGACACTGTTTTCCACCATTGCCCTGCAACGTTCTACATTTGCGGTAATACCTGCCACACAGCGTTCTCTGAAGACACGGGTCACATTGCGCAAAATGTCCAGGGATTGGAGTAAATTAAAAACAACGACAGGCTCCATAACATTGAGCTCAAGTTGGCCGGCCCCACAGGCTAAACCGATGGTAAAGTCGTTCCCTTGAACCTGAAAAGCTACCTGATTCACCACTTCAGCGATTACCGGATTAACCTTTCCTGGCATGATGGAAGAGCCCGGTTGCATGGGCGGTAAATTCAATTCATTTAACCCGGTTCGTGGACCGGAGGCCATCAGACGCAGGTCATTGGCTATTTTTGAAAGGTTCACCGCTAAAGTTCTTAAAGATCCGGAAACTTCCATGAATGCATCTGTGTTCTGAGTAGCATCCACCAGATCCTCGGCAAGACGCAAAGGCAGACTTGTCCATCCTTGCATCAGCTCTGTCACTTTCTCAATATAGCGAGGATCAGCATTTAACCCGGTGCCAACTGCCGTTGCTCCCATATTTATAACTTCAAGAGATCGAATGGCTTCTTTAATTCTCTTAATATCCCGCCCTAACATGTGCGCATAGGCTGCAAACTCCTGTCCTAAGCGAATAGGAACAGCGTCTTGAAGATGAGTTCTCCCCATTTTAATGACACCGTCAAACTCTTGGGCCTTATCTTCAAAGGATTGGCGCAAACTGTCTAAGACTTGGAGCAAATCATGGGCCACATTTAAGCAAGCAATACGAATTGCCGTGGGAAAAACATCATTGGTACTTTGAGCCATATTTACATGAGTATTGGGGTGAACTTTGAAATACTCACCCTTTTTCCCGCCTAAAATCTCGATGGCCCGATTAGCAATGACTTCATTAGCGTTCATATTCATAGACGTTCCAGCCCCGCCCTGAATCACATCCACCACAAATTGCTCGTGAAACTTTCCATCGATCAATTCCTTAGAAGCTTCAACAATAGCCTTACCAATCCCAGGACTCAAAGCCCCAATATGCATATTCGCTTCAGCCGCCGCACCTTTAACCATGCCAATAGCACGGATCAATTCTCCATGGGGGGGATATCCGGTAATAGGGAAATTCTCCGTGGCACGGAGTGTTTGAATACCATAATACACGTCATCCGGGACATCATGAATTCCAATCAAATCCTTTTCTTGCCGCATATCTCATATCTCCCCTACAATTTTTGTCTTTCCCAGCCCAAGAGGGTCGCGTTCACACGCAGCGACGCCTCTGCGCCAGTCGTAGCCAAACTCGGCTTTAATCCGCTTCCATCCAGCAGGGCGGAACACACGGACGTGTTCCGCCGGCCATGCGACAGGGTCCCTTCTCGCCATCCTGCAAGAAGGCTAATTCGTGCGAAGACAGTGTCTTCGGGCTACAGGGACACTTGGCCATCCATGGCCGGCGGACGTCGCACTGGCCGGGAACCCTGCTCTCATGCATCCGGATTAAAGCCCTAGTTTGGCACGACGAGCGCACGGCCAAGCAAGTGTTGACGCGACCCTCTCACGACCAGCAAGTATAACTCAACTCTCCTTCGACGTTCCAAAGACCCCTGCGACCCGACCTACTTCCCACTCCATATCGTCCAATTAATCGCATCCAGCAACGCCTGAGCACTGGCCCTCAAAATATTCTTAGAAACCCCGATAGTCCCCCACACTTCATTCTCCAGGCGAGTATCTATTATTACACGCACGATAGCTTCCGTTCCGTGGGAACCGTCCAGCACTCTTACCTTATAGTTCACTAACTCGCTTTTGCCTAAGATGGGGAAGAACTTAGCCAAGGCCTGCCGCAAAGCTGTGTCTAAGGCATTGACCGGTCCGTTTCCTTCTGAGGCAATTTGTACAGTTTCCTCACCCACTTTAACCTTGACTACGGCGACAGAATCAAGTTCTCCTCGCAAAGGATCACTCCAAACATGATAATCTAAGACTTCAAACATAGGAGTACTTAACTTACCAAGTGTACGTAAAAGTAATAGATCCAGACTCCCTTCCGCAGCTTCAAATTGGAATCCATTATGCTCTAACTCCTTGATCTCATTCATGGCAATCTCAACTCGCGGATCGTCCTTGCGCATTTCAGGCTCGAAGCGACGCAGACGTTCCAAGATATTAGCTTTCCCCGCTTGGTCAGAAATTAAAATACGTCGTTCGTTTCCGACGTCAGCCGGGTCCATGTGTTCAAAGGTTCGCTGGTTTTTCAATATGGCATCCACGTGCATTCCTGCCTTATGAGCAAAGGCACTTCTCCCCACAAAGGGCTGTTTCTCATCAAAAGGTGCATTCGTAAGCTCCGCAACATAACGTGAGAAGGAAGTGATTTTTAATAAAGCAGCATCAGAAACCACATCATAGTCTCCTTTGATCTGTAATAAGGGAATAAGGGTACTTAAATTAGCATTGCCACACCGTTCTCCAAATCCATTCCAAGTTCCTTGAATTTGAGTCACTCCAGCTTCCACTGCCATCAGCGAATTGGCCACTGCAAGACCTCGGTCATTGTGAACATGAATGCCCAGTTCCTGGGGCGAAAAATCCTTCTTGACTGCTTGAACCCCAAGACTGATTTCCCCCGGCAGACTTCCTCCGTTTGTATCACATAAAACAATGGTCTTCGCCCCACCATCAAGTGCGGCTGAAATACACTTCAATGCATAATCAGGGTTTTCCTTAAAACCGTCAAAGAAATGCTCTGCGTCAAAAAAGACGTCTCGTCCTTGCTGAAGCAAAAAGGAAACTGATTCTCGAATGATGCGGAGGTTTTCCTCCGGTGTTGTCCGTAAAACGTCCCGAACATGTAAATCCCAGGTTTTCCCGAAGATCGCAATGGTCTTGGCCCCTGAAGCCAGAAGTTTAAGCAAAATCTCACTCTTTTCGGGAGACTCCATAACCTTGCACGTACTGCCAAAGGCTACGATACTTGTCAGAGGGGATTGTAGGTTTCCACATTGCTGGAAAAACTCTTCATCCCGCGGGTTAGCACCGGGCCATCCTGCTTCCACATAAAGATTTCCCATATCCTCGATTCGTTTTATATAACTAAGTTTATCTTGGGTGGAAAAATGAATTCCTTCCCCCTGAGCACCATCTCTCAAGGTTGTATCATAAATTGTAATTTTTCTCTTCGTCTGATCTTGATTCATTGTTCTCCCCCTCTATTCTCCGGCACAACCGCGGCTATAAAGAATAATACTCAAAAGCCCCATAACGAGTTCCTAAGAACTTGCCACGGGGCTTTTTTCCCACACGGTGTAGCTGGTATCTTTCCAACCTGTATCGCTCGGTCCAGACCCTTTCAGCGGAACCCTAGATACACTTCTTATTGTGCTATTATACGACAGGTTCACGTTGATATACAACAGTACAATTAATTAATAGCACCTTTGTCCGCAGACATTAAAGGTCAATACTTCAAGGTTTACCGCCAGGTCAACATTACGCAGTTCAATCTCCGGAGGAACATTTAATACCACAGGAGCAAAATTAAGAATGGCAGCCACTCCGGATTTAATTAATTGATCAACGATTTCTTGCGCAAACTCTGAAGGTACAGCTACAATCCCGATTTGGGTACGATTTTGCCTTACGACAGTTTCTAACTGGTCGATAGGCAGAACTTTCACGCCTTCAACAACGGTTCCGACCTTTTTGGGATCTGCGTCGAAAATACTTGTGATGATAAAGCCACGGTCTCTGAACCCTTTATATGTACTCAACGCCAAGCCTAAGTTTCCGACCCCAACCAAGGTTACACTCCAATCTGCACTTAACCCAAGAATCCGCATAATATGTTGGCGGAGATCTTTAACATTATAACCAACGCCTCTTGTTCCAAACTCCCCAAAGTAGGCTAAGTCTTTCCGCACTTGTGCAGGACTAACGCCGACTCCATCAGCAATTTCCCCCGAGGATGTGGTTATAATTCCTTTGCGATCGACGTCAGTTAAATGACGTGAGTAAACTGAAAGCCGAATAATTGTTGCCTCTGGAATTTTTAGCGTTTTCAATAAGTTCCCCCATTTCTCATTGGAATTTTGCCTTAATTGCGTATGTTAATTATAGCACTATCAAGGAAAAACGCAATTTGATTCTTTGGTCTTTTTACCATTAAGTTAAATATATGGATACCCCTTTACCTATTATTTACCAGAAAACTTATTAATAACCCTCTGAGACTCAAAAAATAGCGATAAACCGATAACTTCTTGCTCTTTTGGTTTATTTTCAGTTCGTATTTGATTATATAACTGATGAAGACCTTCTAAGTCTTTAGGCGGATGTTTACCGGCTTGAGTCATCCATAGTTGCTCTTCCTTAGCCAGCAGTTGTTGATTAAACCCTTTTTCAAGGATTGAGTGAACATTTTTTAATAGTTCTGCCGTCAATTGAGCGCCATTTCCAGCCACACGAAAGGACCGTTCAGGCAACTGAATTTGTTTGGGAATCGTCGAAAAACCCTTTTCCTCTAAGAGTTGCCGTAATTCCTTAAGTTCATTTGCAGAATGTCTCAAACCAATTCCCACCATCCAAGGATTAGCGCTTATTACCTCAGCCTTAAATCCCATTACCGTTAGTTGGTCTTTGAGCAACTGGGCATTATGTTCTTGTTGAAAAAGCCCCGCTTGACAGGTCCAAAACCTTATCTCAGGTAAGACTAATATTGTTTCTTGATCGGTTTGGTCAAGAGTTTGGTCCTGCTTTACGCTTACCGTATGTTCACGACTTGATTGACCTATGAGCTCCAAATAAATTTTGCCGATTCCCCAAGTCAATAAAGCCAAGGCCATAATTCCTAAAATCAAGACCAGGCCAACGCGCAACCGATCCACAATCTTCATTTCTATTCCCCTTCCACTGCTGCATAAAGGACAACTTCTCTACGGGAAGATATGTAGCAGATGGCAGAAATAGACCCGTCCTCTACAAAACTTGCCTGGCGATAAGCGCCAGCCATAATGGACAAATTTAACGAAAATATACTTTCTGAAAATGAAACAAAGGTCTCGGTACAACGACCAAAACCTTTAGGTTTAGCTTAGGTTTTTAATTTTCAGAAAGGCATATAGTTAGTAATCTATAAATAATATCTTTATAAAGCTTAATCTCTTAAAGGATCTTTGAAAGTACGTAGTAACAAAGAGCTGCAAGGAGTGAGGTTGTCGGAATTGTTACAACCCAAGCTACAAGCATTTGTTGCGCCACGCCCCAGCGGACTGCAGAAACTCGTTTGGCACTTCCAACCCCCATGATAGAACCGGAAACAACATGAGTGGTAGAAACCGGGAGGTGAAGACCCGGGAGTACTGTAGCTGTCCAAATAACGATTGAGGAAGTTAAATCTGCGGCAAATCCATTGATAGGCTCCAGCTTAAAGATCTTTCCGCCCATGGTACGGATAATTTTCCATCCACCGGCAGCAGTTCCGGCGGCCATTGCTAAAGCACAAGCGAATTTTACCCAAAGTGGGGGGGCAAGTACTGATTGCGACTGCAACCCTGCCGCGATAAGAGCCATGGTGATAATCCCCATGGATTTCTGAGCGTCATTGGACCCATGGTTAAAAGCCAGCAAGCCTGCAGAGACAATCTGCATCTTTTTAAAGCCGTGATTTAGTTTAGACGGTGAAAAATTGCCAAAAAAATAAGCCAGTGACTTCATGATAATAAAACCCAAACCTATCCCAATCAAGGGAGAAATAATTAGAGCCGCTAAGATCTTGCCTAAGCCTTGCCAGTGCAAAACACTAAACCCTACCTTGGCAACAGCTGCTCCGGCCATTCCGCCAATCAAAGCGTGTGACGAGCTGCTTGGAATCCCAAAATACCAGGTAAGCAGGTTCCAGGCAATGGCACTTAACAAAGCTGCAATAACCACTTCTTGTGTCACATACTTCGGAGACACAATATCTTTGACGATGGTTTGGGCAACTCCGGTGCTATAGAGAGCTCCGATAAGATTTAAGGTGGCTGCGAGCATTACCGCACGCTTTGGAGAAAGAGCCCTTGTCGAAACACTCGTAGCAATAGCATTGGCTGTATCGTGAAATCCATTGATGTAGTCAAAAGCTAAGGCTAAAAATACTACGATGACCAACATCATACCAAGACTAGTCATATTTCAAGACCACACTTTTGAGAAGATCGGCAATTGACTCACAGTGATCCAGGGTTGATTCAATATGCTCCAGAATTTCCTTCCATTTGATGATCTCGATAGGGTCTTTTTCATATTCGAAGAGACGGGCTACTTCTTCGCGATAGAGTTTGTCCCCCGCACTTTCTAAGTGATAGATCTCTTCGGCGGCAGCTAAAATATTGGATTTCTTAGAATGCAGGTTTCCTAAGAAAGAGAAGGCTGACTGAATTTGCTCTGCTGCCAATTCTACTAAGTGCACAAGCTCCATGGCACCCAGTGAAGGTTTACCCGTGCGATAGAGAAGCATCCTTTCCACTGTTCCTTCAGCAAAATCGACGATATCATCAAGGACTTGCGCCAACTTATAGATATCTTCCCGATCCAGCGGGGTTATAAAGGTACAATTCAAACGTTCTAAGATTTGAGTAGTGACGTTGTCCGCTTCGTTCTCGAACCGGTGCATTTGAGCAGCATCTTCGACAGAAACACAATCTTGTTGCATAATACCATAAAGTCTTTTAAGTGATTTAGTGATAATTTCAGTACTTTCCGAAAAAAGCGCAAAAAATTTATCCTCTTTAGGAGACAACTTAAACATAAAATACCCCCAGCCTCAAATTCTCAAAGCAACCGGAAATCTGCGCAGTTTAAAAGTCGAAATTTCATTGTTTTTCAACAAAACTGTGTATATCTTTCGACAGTAAGCTCATCCCACGGAGTATTATATCAAATACCAAAACTTTTGTGTTAAGTTTATGTTAAGTTTTTAACAAAGGATTAACCCAGAGTATATTCCCATGACGAGGCCGCTCATCCTCTTAATAGCTAAGCATAAGCGGCTCTAAGACTCCCGCCTGAATTCAGCCCTTCAGATGGAGTTAAAACTCCATCTGAAGTAAGTTTACCCTAATTTAACTTTTTCGATTAACGCTTGACGAGCGTCTGCCAACATGTAGATTGAGCCTGTAACGCAAAGCATGTCGTTTTCCCCCAGACATGTGAGGGCAAAAACAGCCGCTTCCTTAGGGTCTTCGATGCAGGTTACCGATCGGCCAAATTGTTCCGCTAAACTCCCCAGGGCTTTCCAGTCCCCTGCGCGAGGAGAATTTGGCCGGGTGACAATGATTTCATCCGCCAGAGGCACGAGCATTTTGACGACCTTTTCTCGTTCCTTGTCCGCTAACATTCCCAAGCAAAGGATAAGTCGATCCCGTGTATAAAGCGGAATTGCTTGCGCCAAAGCTTGTGCTCCATCAACATTATGCGCCCCATCAAGGAGGATTTTAGGCTTTAAGGAAAGCAATTCTAAGCGGCCGATCCATTCAACTTCACGTAACCCGGCATAGATGGCCTCTCTGGGAATATTTACTCCATAGTCGCTTTGCAACACTTCACAGACTGTTACCGCTGTTGCAGCATTGCTAAGTTGATGGAAACCCATGAGGCGCAGACGCAACTTAGAGTATTTGGCATGCAATCCCACCAGGTCGAATTCCTGTTCCAACTCTCCGCTCCACTTGCTTTCCCAACGAACATCTTCCCCGACCAACCAAAGAGGTACCTCCATCGCCTTGGCCTGGTCACGCAAAACTTTAATCACCTCCGGATCTTCGGAAGCTGTAACGACAACAGAATTGGGTTTAATAATCCCGGCTTTTACTTTAGCAATCGAAACGACATCTGAGCCTAAATAATCCATGTGATCCATACTTACATTCGTAATGACGGAAATAAGAGGGATAACCACATTGGTTGAATCGATGGCTCCCCCTAAGCCCACCTCGATCAAGGCATAGTCGACATTTTTCTCAGCAAAATAGAGCAAGGCCAAGGCAGTACTCACTTCAAACTCGGTGGGATGCTCGAACCCTTCAGCAACCATGTCTTCCAGATGAGGACGCACACGGCTGATCATTTGAATAACCTCTTCCTTGGAAATCATCAGGCCATTGATTACCATACGCTCTCGGTAATCATTCATATGAGGGGAGGTAAAGACCCCAACCTGATACCCTGCTTCCCGCAAAATTCTGGCGATCATTACTGTCGTCGAACCTTTGCCGTTTGTTCCGCCTATATGCACTACTCGCAAGGCCTTTTCCGGATTTCCCATTCGCTTAAGCAGTTCTTTAATCCGCCCCAGTCCAAAATTGATACCGAACGTTGTCAGTGTCGTGAGGTATTGTAAGCTCCCTTGATATTCCTGATTAAGATTGTTATCAGACATAGCATTAACCCCTCCTGCGCATCGATAAGTGAACTCGTTCAGCTAAAGCTGAACATCGGGGCTTCGGTAGGGGATTCTACCCCCACCGAAGTGGAAATCGGAATACCCACTTATAGAAGTGGTAGTCTCGAATTAATTCAAGTTCAACTGAGTTGCCATTACGTCGTAGCTTCCTTCGATTTCTGCGGACACTAAAATCACTCTAGCCTTGCTTCAACTCGTTTAAGCGCTCTTCTAACGCGACTCTGCGAGCCGAGAGTCCTTCCAGTCGCTCCCGTTCTTTAGCTACGACTGCCGCCGGTGCTTTGCTGGTAAAGCCCGGATTATTTAGTTTAATCTCCAATACTTGTTGGTCCTGTAAGGCTAAAGAAATCTCCTTTTCAATACGGGCAACTTCCTTATCCAGATCCATCAGTCCCTTTAAGGGGAGATATATTTCTACCCCTCCCAAAACGGCACTTGCAGATTGAGAGGGTTTCTCTGTCAGAGTCTCAAACAACTCTACACTGGCCCCTCCGGCTAATTTCAAGATATCTGCCTTCCCCTTTTCCAGGACAGCGCGTTGGTTCTGATCCGGGACAAGGATGATGATCTCCACTTTCTGCCCGGGTGACACCTTCATTTCCGCCCGAATATTGCGAATCCCTTTGATAGCTTCCATAAGCAGGGTCATATTCCCTTCGGCCACGGCATCTCTGTAGGCAGGTACTTCAGGCCAAGGCTGCATCATGATGCTATTTCCTTGGACGGGGAAGTTCTGCCAAATCTCTTCCGTTAAAAAGGGCATAAAGGGATGCAATAGTCTCAGAGTTCCTTCGAGAACTTCAAGCAACACGGATTGGGCAGTGTGCCGGGCCAACACATCCTCTTTATTGTAGAGACGGGGCTTTGTGAGCTCAATATACCAATCACAGAACTCATTCCAGATAAACTCGTAGAGTAAGCGTCCGGCTTCGCCAAGATCAAACTTTTCCAGAGCCCCGGTGACATTCTCCACAGTGGATGCATAGCGGGTTAAAATCCAGCGATCTGCCGGGGCGAGTTCTCCCCGAGGTCCCTCTTCATAGTCTTCTAGATTCAGGAGTACATAACGGGAAGCATTCCAAATCTTGTTAGAGAAATTTCTGGTGGCTTCCAGCCGTTCAGGGTGAAAACGCAGGTCATTACCCGGTGTATTACCTGTAATCAGCATAAAGCGCAAGGTGTCTGCTCCGTACTGATCAATTACTTCAATAGGGTCTACTCCATTGCCTAAGGATTTACTCATTTTACGACCTTGAGCATCCAGTACCAGTCCATGAATCATGACCTTGGGGAAGGGAACTTCTTTCTTAAATTCCATAGCCATAAAAATCATACGGGCAACCCAGAAGAAAATGATATCCCTTCCCGTTACTAACACAGAGGTGGGATAAAACTGTTCCAGTTCCGGCGTTTTCTCCGGCCAGCCCAAGGTGGAAAAAGGCCACAGACCGGAGGAGAACCAGGTATCTAAGACGTCAGGATCTTGCTTTAGATGATCTGCTCCACAGGTCGGACAGCTTGATGGATCTTCCTTGGAGCAGATTTCAGCACCGCACTTGTCGCAATACCAAACAGGAATGCGATGTCCCCACCATAACTGTCGGGAAATACACCAATCCCTGATGTTTTCCATCCAACCCAGGTAAATTTTATCAAAGCGGTCCGGAACAAATTCCAATCGCCCATCACGCACCACATCAATGGCAGGCTCAGCCAGGGGCCCCATTTTCACAAACCATTGTTTACTTACCAAAGGTTCGATGATGGTAGAACAACGATAGCATTCCCCTACTGCATGGGCATGGGCATCAATCTTAACCAATGCTCCGGCGTTTTTCAGATCTTCGACAACCGCTTTACGTGCCTCAAAACGGTCCATTCCTTGGTACCGTCCTGCATTTTCATTCATCTTCGCTTCTTTATCCAAAACGATAATCTGAGGCAACTTATGACGGAGTCCGATTTCAAAGTCATTAGGATCATGGGCAGGCGTTATCTTCACTGCACCCGTCCCAAATTCACGATCAACGTACTCATCAGCGATAATCGGAATTTCCCGATTCATCAGGGGCAGGATCAAGGATTTGCCGATTAAATGTTGATACCGCTCATCCTGTGGATGAACAGCCACCGCTGTGTCCCCCAGCATGGTTTCCGGTCGGGTAGTTGCCACCACCAGGGACTCCCGGCTGCCTTTTACAGGGTAACGCAGATGATACAGGTTGCCCTCCCGATCAGTATGTTCCACTTCAATATCTGAAATCGTAGTATGACATTTGGGACACCAATTGACTATGTAATTCCCACGATAAATCAGCCCTTTACTATAGAGATCAACAAAAGCCTCGCGCACCGAGCGTGAACATCCTTCATCCATGGTAAAGCGCTCACGTTCCCAATCACAAGAAGCACCTAAGCGGCGCAACTGCTGCGTAATTCGTCCACCATACTGCTTTTTCCAATCCCAGACCCGTTCTAAGAATTTCTCTCTTCCCAGTTCCTTACGACTTGTACCTTCCTTCGCTAACTGCTCTTCAACCTTCGCTTGAGTTGCAATTCCAGCGTGATCCGTCCCCGGAACCCAGAGAGTATTAAACCCTTGCATCCGCTTAAAACGTGTCAAAATATCCTGAATCGTACTGTCCATGGCATGACCCAGGTGCAGAGCACCCGTAACATTCGGCGGAGGCATAACAATACTGAAGGCAGGCTTATCCTTATTCACCTCTTCATGGAAGAAGCCATTCTCCTCCCAATACTGATACCATTTGCCTTCAACAGCACTAGAATCATAAGCCGTTGCCATTTCAACTTTAGATGTTTTTTTATTTTCTGCCATATGTTTACGAACTCCTTTCGTTTCTATCTCAACTACCAAAGGGGAGATGAGGGACGATTCTTGGGTCGAGGGTCGCGATAACACTTGCTCAACCATGCGCTCGTCGTGCCAAACTAGGGCTTTAATCCTTTATGCAAGTGGGCAGGGTTCCCGGCCAAAGCGGCGTCCGTGCCGCATGGCCGGCGGGAAACGTCCTGTTTCCCGCCCTGCTTTATGCAAGCGGATTAAAGCCGAGTTTGGCTACGACTCACGCAAAGGTTTCGCGCCGTGTTATCGCGACCCTCTGGGGCTTCGGTAGACGTGGACACGTGGGACGGTCTTAAAGGGCGGAGTGTCACACGAGAGCTACGTCTTTACGAAAGCAAACTCCGTTTATCAACCCCACAAACACGGCCCAATTCAGAACAATGCAGGAAGGCGCACATGAAATGTGCCTTCTCCCAAGCATCGTTCCACCCGTCCCAAGACCAGGGCGCAGTGTGACACGAGCGCGACGTCTTTACGTAAGCAGATTAGCAAACTTCCGTTTAAGCGACCGACCCCAGATGCGGGGCAGTGTACAGGGATGTACACTGCCGCCAGTGAGCCAGGGACGGCTCATCTGGCGGGGACCCCTCCCCAAAGCCAGTCGCTTAAACGGTTAGTTTGCTCTGCGTCGTAAGCACCGAGCGCAGTGTCACACAAGCCCCACATAAAAAAGCCTCTCCTCCTAGCAAAGGACGAAAAGCTTCCGTGGTACCACCTTTATTCTGAGAAACAAACGTTTCCTCAGCTCTTGGCATTGCTAACGGGTTTTTCCGTCAGAGAGTACTTCATTCCCCTCCGCCCCTCCTGTGCGACCTTAGCGCTTCCCGAAAAGGCCTTCCAGCTATGGCCCTTCTCTCTGAACGGTAATTGTCACTATTCCTCACATTCTCTGGGTTTATCTCGATTAACTTACAGTTGAATACATTATACTCGGCACAATAAATCTTGTCAAAATGTCTGCACTCAATCCTATTAATGTTGCCAATCATAAGCACGCTTTACTCCCGTTACTTTCGACGTCCATTCATCCAAGGCCACGAGATCATTGGGACCGAGCTCTGACAAACTTGTCTTTCCGAGACTTCTAACCCCCTCTTCCATTTCCAGGGCCATCGATTTGAGGACATTAGCCACACTTTTACTAGCCAAAGGGATATCCAAACGTTGCTTATAGGGAGAATTGTACCAGATCAACTGAGTTAACGGCTCCCAGGGAAGAATCTTCTGAATTTGGTTGTGAACTAATCCAAAGATAGGAACGGTTCCTAAATAGATTGCATCCGCACCTAAGGCAATGGCTTTAAGGCATTCCCCAGGGGTTACATATCCTCCTGAAACCACTAAACTCACCTCTTTTCGAGCACCCTGCTCCCGCAAAAAGCGTTCCGCCCGAACTAAGGCCAATAAACTTGGAATTCCCATATCATCGCAAATCAACGGCGATGCTCCGGAGGCTGCACCTTGGGCGCCATCAATCACAATGACGTCAAAATCTGCTTCTAAACAGACGGCCAAGTCTCTTTCTAACCCTCCCGTCGCCATAATCTTAATGGCAATGGGTTTTCCCGCCGCTTCTGTGCGCAAATTCGAAACATAGTTTGGCCAGTCCCAAGGGCTCTGAATTCCGGGGATTACCGCCGAGGTAATAACCGATTCTACCGGTGAAATCCCCATTAATTTTTGGGCCTTTCCTTTTACAGTGCTGGGTTCCTTACTAAAGTACCCCATCCTGGCCCCCTGACCCATCTGTACTTCCAACATATCAGCAGAGGCTACCCCTTGTGAGCTATGACCCCATTCACTTCGGCTTATTTGCCAAATAAACTTTCCTGCTTCGTCACGTTCCTCTTGTAAAAAAGGTCCTTCTCCTGAATTTGTGGCAGTACCCATTTGTTTCGCCGCCCTTGCTAAGGCTCGTTTAGCTTCTTCGCTGAGACCTAACCCGAAACTCATACCGGTAATCATGAGCGGGATATCGATCTGAAGGGGTTTTTCGGCTTTGGCTCCCAAGGTTACCTTCATATCCACAGGAATTCTTCCTTCTTTAGGCAAACGTGCCATTTGGGCCGCCACAAACATCAGGGTATCGTAATGAGGCAGTGGTTTTGGGGATCCAAAGGGGCGCTGAATGAGCTTCCCCTCTTCCGCTCGCAAACTGATTTCCAGGATATTTTGTACGGAGGTACGACGTACTGAACTCCAAAGCTCCATCAAATTTTCCGAGTACTTATCTCGCAGCAACCTTTCTATGACCAACCCAAAAAGCCGTTGGGCGATGGTTCGAAACCAACGTTTACCAACGAAATAAAAAAAAATCAAAAGAATCCCTATAGCAATAAGTGTTCCCACAACTGAAAGTGCAACAATGAGCAGGGCCGTCTGTAACAACAAAAGTCAATCCTCCACCTATTAATTCAAGCAACCAACAGACTAAGCTTTAACAAGCTTAGTCTGTACTGCTCCGTCAATAATATTCGCCGATCAAGTTAAATTTTACACCTCTGGGATGTAAACTGTCTGCTGCCAGCGTAGTAACTGCATTAGGCGGTACAGCTGTTATTCCTGACAGCGTACTTGAGGATATAGTTGCGACTCAAGTTGCCGCAGAGGCCAAGCTGAAGTTCAACAGTAAGAATAAGAATTCCGCAAACGAAAAAGCAATGTGGGGCGGTTCTTAACTTGTAAGCAAGTCACGAACCGCCCCTTCTTATTAAAAACCATTTCAGTTTTACATTAATTGTCGGATTCACGGTCGTCCCCCGATATCACCCTTGCCCCCATTTTCCATGGAAAACCATTTCAGACATAGTCCTTCGAGGGCGCGGACGCCGTTCCTCCGCTGCATACCCCAAAGGAGTCATGGCCACAACTCGAACACCCTCCGGAACATTTAAGGAAGCACGTACTTTTCCTTCATTAAAGAGGCCCTGCCAGCACGTCCCCAGTCCTTGTTCTGTCGCTGCCAGAATTAAATGCTCCATTGCAAGCCCGGCATCAAGCATCAGATTGTCCCTGCCTTCCCACACTTCCGATTCCCTGATCACTGCACAGAGCACAATGACTATCGGAGCTGACATCAAAGCTTTACGGCCCGGGTTATTTTCCTCCATGCTTTCAGCCATAGATTGCCGCCCTGCGGCGTCATCAATCACAATAAAGCGCCAGCACTGCATATTCTTCCAAGACGGCGCTAACCGCGCACATTCCAAAGCATACTCCAATTTATCCTTCTCAACCGGCTTGTCCAAATAAGTACGCAAACTTCGACGGGTCTGAGCCAATTCTAAAAAATTCATTTTAAATCCTCCTTGTTAAATTCTTCCGGGAACTCCTCAGCTAAGCGCAGAAAATCGAAGGGCTTCCGATACGAAAGCCCTTGCCAAAACTTTATAAAAGTATAGTCTTGGCTACAGTTTTATCCCTCCGGTGATTAGTGAACTCGTTCAGCTAAATCTGAACATCGAGACTTCGGTGACGTAAGTCTCCGGTACCATAGGGAGTCTCTTTGAATTGATAACAGACTCTCAGCAGAACAGTAGTTTTAAATCTTGTTTGTATTTATTTTATTCTAACCAATTACACCAAATTCCTGCGTAAAACTACATTAATTTTCTAATTTCTTTTGCTTTGCTTATAACTCCCACCAAGGCTTTGTTTTTTCCTCGCCTCTATTCCACACTGCCAAATCATTTCGCACTTGATTAGACGCTCTTGTCGCAATCTCATTCTTAGTGACATTCTTGGTGACATTTTCACTCTCATTCTCAGTCTCAAGTTCCCTGTCCCAAGGCCATTCTACGACAGGTTCACACCTTGTTTCTGAGTTCTCCGCGAACTCGTCTTCATAGCTGTCGATCCAATTCAGCTTAGAAGGGTTTGCCCTTGGGGTAATGTCTTCTTGGTTATCCCATTCAAAATTGCTGCTGCCTCGGTCTTCCCTGCTAAATCCCGCATAGGATGGAGTAAAATGTCTTGAAACCGTTGCCTCTTTTCCTGCTCCAAAAGCTCCTGCCACTAGGCCGATAAGCGCCCCTTCTGCAAGGATTTGGATAAAACCTAATCCACGGATTGGTAAAAACAGTGCCAACAAGAGTGTTCCCACTGTGACATAGCCTGCCCCGGCAACTCCGCCCATAAACCACACGTTACTTTCTTTAGCCGTGCGGTACCCACCTACCAGACAACTTGCTAAAAGCCCGATATCCAACAATTTAGAAATACTTAACCCTCCGAGACCCATGGAACTCCATACAATACCGGCGAAAAGAGTAAGTACCGTGACAAGTAAGGCCGTGGTGATTCCTCGTAAGACGTATGAACCCACTCCCGCACTCCTCCTTTTTCAAGATAGTTTTATACATAACTACGTCGAACTCGTCCGATTCATTCCACTTCCAACCCATTATTATCCATTATCATGTCTCTTTCTTCTCGAATATAGTATGCTATGACATACAAAAGGGAGGATTTCCTAATGGATTACGCACGCTATATTGTTAATGCCGGGGATACCATCTATAAAATAGCTAAAGCCTACAGCCTTGAAATGGCTGAAATCATCCATCTTAATAATTTAAAGCATCCTGATCGAATTTATGCCGGCCAAGTTTTGCTTCTCCCGTTCCAAGGGACCTGTGAACCGCCGTCAGGGCCCGCACCTATACAAATTCCCGAACCTACCTATACATATGCCAGGTGGCTGTATGAGGCCTATGCAGGGAAGGATTCGGAATTAACGGCGATTACAACTTACCTTTATCAGGCAGTGCTTTTAGACCGTCCGGAATTTGATGCCTTGTTAAGGCCTATTGCCTATGATGAAATGCAGCACCTCGAAAAATTAGCCCTCGCCTTGCGTCATCTGGGTGTCGACCCCAAATACGGCTCATTAAGCAATGGTCATTGGGTCGATTGGCGATCTCGTTTTGTCAATTATACCACTGACCTTTGTATGCTCCTTGACTCTAACATTGAAGATGAGGCCCGAGACCATCGCGAATATCTTGAACTTGCAGAAAAAATACCGATTCCGGAAATTCAATGCATCCTAACTGAAATAGCGGCTGATGAAGAACGCCACTACCACTTATTCTGTCAAGCGAAGCAACAATACTGCAGTGAATTTTCTCCGCCCCCGCCTCCGCCATGTTCTCCCCCCCCAATCTATACCCCGATTGAGGAGCCTGAGCCTGTACCGATCATTGATTTACCGGGACCTCATGACGGAGGAAGAGGTTAATTACCCCTTTTCAGTTGGCATTAGATCCGTTATACTAGGAATATCGTAATCCAGTGCCACAACCCTAATTTCTGCCCTTGATCAGAAAAGGTCGTTGCGTATCTTACGCAACGACCTTTTTATATTAGAAAGGAAGTCATCGGATTGAAGCTAAGCAAAAGCCACGGGGCTGATCTTTCCTTGCTTTTGGTTACTTTTGTTTGGGGTTCAACCTTCGTCATTGTCAAATGGGCCATCGAGGATCTCCCGCCATTCCCCTTTCTGGCGGTTCGCTTTGCCCTTGCATTTGTGAGTTTATTACCATTCCTCTGGTTCCAGAGAAGTCATATTAATAAAGCCACCTTACTCTGTGGGGCAACTGCGGGAGTCTTCCTTTTCTCCGGCTATGCTTGGCAAACAGTCGGTTTGCAATATACGACCTCCTCAAATGCAGGTTTTATTACCGGACTCTCTGTCGTCTTTGTTCCGGCCTTAGTCACTTTTACGACCCGGAAGCTTCCCAGCCGAAACCTGATCCTCGGAATCCTATGTGCTTTGACAGGTCTAGCTTTCCTTTCCTTAGGCAACAGCTTTCAACTTAATCGGGGCGACCTGATGATTCTTGTCTGCGCCTTAAGCTTCGCCTTACATATTTTCTTTGTTGGACGTTATGCGCCTCAAACAAACGCTACAGTTTTGGCCAGTTTTCAAATTCTTACTGTGAGCGTTCTAAGTGGGCTTGCTACCCTTCTTTTCCCACAGCCCGCAATTCACTTTAGCTCGACAGCTTGGTTAGCCTTGCTGGTTACCGCAATTCCTGCAACTTCCCTGGCTTTCTTTGTTCAAACCAAAATGCAGCAATTCACTACCTCCACCCATACCGCACTGATTTTTTCTATGGAACCTGTTTTTGCCGCCGCCTCTGCCTATTTTCTTACCGACGAGCTATTAACCCCTAAGGGATTTTTCGGTGCGGGATTAGTCTTAACGGGTATGCTGATCGCAGAGTTTAGTGGATCGCAAAGCGAATCACCGTTATAATAAACAGCAGGTAAAAAGCTCCTCCAATCAGGAGGGTGGTGGGATAAATCGCCCCTTTTCGACTCAGGGAAATGTAGGGTATAATCGCAGCCCCTAAGGCAAGCAGTGCACTCCACAATGCCAAGGCATCCAGTTTCCATGGCGTAAGGGCAATTCCGACGGCAGGGATTACGGAACTTTGGAACACCATGGCTCCCGTTAGATTTCCCATGGCTAGGGTGTCTTTGCCCTTTCGAATCCAAAGAACACTATTAAACTTTTCCGGTAACTCTGTGGCAATGGGCGTAATAATTAAGGCAAGCACAAATACCGGAATTCCGACGGCTACAGCAATGGGTTGCACTGCGTTGACAAAGCGATCTGCCCCAAAGACGATTGCGATCAAAGCCAAGGTGATTTGTAAGAGTATCATGGTCATGCTCGGGTTGCCGGAGCTCCTGTCCATATAAAGGGGTGCTAATTCTTCATGTTTGCAATCATTCTTACAATCACGTATTGTCTGGTATACATAGATCACATAGGCTGTAACCAAAGCCAAGGCCGCTCCATTTTTAAGGGTTTGGGTGGGTAAAAAGGAGGCTAATATAGCCAAAGAATAAACAATGAGGAAAAACTTCAGATCGTGTTTTACGACTTTAGCATCCAGCCGCAAAGGAAGATTCCGCCGGCGAAAAAACAAGGCTGCAACTCCCGTAATAAAAAAGGCTACCGTTGCTAACATAAATGGAGCACCCAGAATAGCTCCTATGCCTATCTCCGCGCCTTCCGGTCCTACACCTCCGCCTAAAATGGCCATAATAGGAACCATGGTCTCGGGTAAGGCTGTGCCAACGGCGGCGAAAATACTCCCAACGGCACCCGCTCCAAGTTTGAGTCGTCTTCCCAGCCACTCAATCCCATTGGTAAAGGCTTCCGCTCCGATCAAAATGATTCCTAAACTTATAATGAGCAGCCCTATATCTCTCAAATGTCCCCCTCCCTTCTTTAAGCTTATCTCCCGAGGGTCTCCCACCATACAGGCTAATTGCTGATAGTTCTCACTCTATAACTATACTGGAGTGAGATTTTTTTATGATAAAACAACCCTCTTCAAAAGCAGAAAGGCCAAGCTCCTTCTTTGGGACATAAAAATACTCCCCTTTGAAAGGGAGAATATCAGAGCTCCTGGCTTTTCACGTCCTTATATGCTTAAATAAGTATAAAGTTGGTCTCATGAATGGAATGCTAAATTAAGATTTCGGTCACGCACTTCCGTTGACCTGAGAACTCCAATTCCAAAGGGTAAAGGGGGATTATGGTTTGAAAGCTCGGTGGAAAAATCTATTCGAATGGGTTCAGATATTGGCCGCTGCTCTTATTCTGTCATTCATTGTCAGAACGTTCCTTTTAGATAACAGGATTGTGCCTTCAGGCTCCATGTTACCCACCATCCAATTGCAAGATAGATTAATCGTCGATAAACTGCTGTTCAAGTTCAGTGAAATAGAGCGAGGGGACATAGTCGTATTCCATCCCACTGAAAAATCCGGCGAAAAAGACGATCTCGTAAAGAGAGTCATCGGACTGCCCGGAGAGGAAATTCAGGTTAAGGATGGGAATGTTATGGTCAATGGAACAGCGCTTGAGGAGAGTTACCTTCTTGAAAAGCCGGATTACCAATACGAGCCTGCTACAGTTCCGGCGGATTCATATTATGTCCTGGGAGATAATCGCCGAGGCAGTAATGACAGCCACATGTGGGGTTTTTTGCCCAAGCAAAACATAACGGGGAAGGTTTGGATTCGTTATTGGCCTTTTAATACATTTGGAAAGTTAGACAGCTAAATTTGGTAAATGCGTCAAACGAATTGGCATTGAACCTGGCAAAAAGCAGATTACCCACATTCCTCTTATCATAAGCAGCAGTCAGGGGAAAGTTCCGTTAAAGATGATAAGGGCATCTGTCCAAAATCCGCATTAGGATGTGGTTGTGGTGGCGTTTATATAAATGAGGATGTCCTGCAATACCACATTTGTACCAACTGGAAGTTGATTAATGTCTGTTATCGCACACTATAAATAAATATATAAGTAAAATAAAGGTAAGAATTCCATCAATGACGAATGATCTTAGTATTCCTGTAACATGGTAGAAAGCCCCCTTGCGAAGAAACATATTTACATAAGCAAAAGACCACCTATAAAATAGGGGGCCTTTCATAAAAGATCGAAAACGTCAAGCCCCGAAAGCTTCATGCAAGAAGACTTAACACTACCATAAAATCTAATTAAAGACAACAATTATCTTAACGCAATTTGTGATTTTATTGTGGCAGAAATCTTTGTTAATACATCTCCATCGACATTAAATATTCTTGTAGGATAAATCATTCGTTGCTTACTAATATTTCTAACACTTAATATATTTGCCCAATCTATTTCCTTTACTGTTACAGGAATTTCTAAAATATGAGTTATTAATGAACCAATTATGCTCTTTACCTCTTCAAGATATTTGTTACCATTTAGTCTATTCAACTTTTTTCCTCCAATCCACAATTTGAATAGAATAGAGGGGAATCCTTCATGGGGAAATATCAATGATAAAAAGAATTCATATTTTAGGTGCATCTGCTTCAGGGACAACAACTCT
>NZ_JAJDOO010000028.1 GCF_020595055.1 Desulfosporosinus shakirovi
TGGGATAACGCACCACCAGCTTGAAAAAATCTCAAGTTTCGTTACGGCCCCTTGTGCTATTCGGCGTGAAAAATTTCAAAGGGAGGATATGACATTTGCTTGTCGAAATGATCTGATAATGAGGAGAATGGAGGAAGTTGTCATGAAAAAAGAAACCATTCGAGGATTAAACGGTTACGATATCCCCTGCGTGAACAATTTAAGTGGTGGGGAGAGGAGGATCGTTATCATTAGCCATGGACTCGGCAGCAGCAAGGAAAGTCCGACGGCTAAGTCTATGGCTGCAGCACTGTCGGAACACAGCATTGGGACTTTTAGCTTTGATTTTCCCGCCCATGGTGACAGTCCGGTGGATGGCGAGCTGCTTAGGATACCCAACTGTCTGAACGACCTTTCTGCGGTTGAAACCCATGTGCGTGAGCTCGGTCCCGAGGCGGATATCGCTTACTTCTCCTCCAGCTTCGGAGCATACATCAATCTGATCTATTTGGCGACGCGCACCCCTGCGGGCAAGAAATCTTTCTTACGCTGTGCGGCAGTGGATATGCCGGGGCTGTTTCGGAACAGTACTTCCCCGGAGCAGTATACTCAGCTAAAGGAGCAGGGCTACATTATACCGGATTTTGACTACCTTCGCCCTCTGAAGATTACTCGGGAATTCTATGACGACCTAGAGATGCATGATGTGTTCAAACTCTGTCGGCCGGATATGGCGCTGATAGGAATGATACACGGTGACGCCGACGAGACCGCCTCAGTGGTGGACGCCCGGCGCTTTTCACAGCAGTTCGGAGCGAGATTAACTGAAGTCAAAGGTGCAGATCACCGTATTATGACTCCGGGCGGATTGAAGCAGGTCATCGCGACTGCGGTACGGTTTTTCACAGCAAAAGAAGATTAAGGCTATCAGATTTTTTTGCGGACCATCCTGCAAGATCAACTGCGACGCGGGAAGAAGAATATGAAATTCAGTTTAAGGAGCTATGAAGGTGTTTGCCTGCATATTCCTCTCCAAAGATATGGGGGGGGGGAACGCAGAAGGCCCTTAGGATAGCTGAAAAAATGCTGAGAAGGGGAGACTTGGTTGAAAATATTTACGAATTGACTGAGCTTCTACTGGAAAAGGTAGCGGAAATGAAAGATCAATTATTTTTACATACTCAATAAGCAGAGTCCAATCATTGCAATGAATGGTTAAAAAAATCCGGCAGTTTTGAGATGACTAATCTTGATGAGTCGCCTCAAAACTGCCGGATTTTCAAAACTCGTGGATGAGATGGGATGGGATGATCGCACTATAGAGCAAGACCTGTGTGATAAGCCGGGTATTGAGGACACTAATAATAATTGAATCCCTATCCCTGCACCCAGGCATCCTGTTCATACCCTCGTTGACCCCAATAGCCAATATGATCTTCTTCAATTAACTCAATCCGATTCAGCCATTTGACAGATTTATAAGCATACATCTGCGGAACTATTAATCTAACCGGACCACCCAGGTCCTTAGGAATGGGTTGGCCATCGTGCAGCACCGCTACTATGATGTCGTCCATATCAGCTTGCTGCAAAGTGAGTGAGTCCGTGTACATACTATCCCCGGAGTAGAGCTTGACCACCCTCGCCTCTGCCTTAACTTCAGCTTTCTCCAACAGTTCTTTAAGAGGGATGCCTTCCCAGGTATTGTTATATACCGACCAGCCTGTAACGCAGTGAAAATTACTGACTTGTACAGAACGCTTGAGGGCCACAAACTCCTCCCAATTCAAGGTTATTGGTTTCTCAACCAGTCCGTTAATTGTAAATAACCAGTTATCATTGGTAAAGAAGGGAAGCCTGGTGACTGAATAGCTGCGAAAAGAACCACTGGCTCCTCCGCCAACGGGTGGAGCCGAATCTGCTGATGGTTGGGGAGCCGGCAGAAGCTGGTTAGTTCCCTCTTTATTTACCGCCTGGAACTCTGGCCCTGAGCCAAGGTCACCGATCCACTTGATCAGAGCTGGGACAACTGAAATGGCCAAGCCAGCACCGATGACGGTGCGAAGGAAGTCCTTACGGGTGTAGAACCGTCCGAAACCCTGGCTTTGATGCCGCCGAGGTTCCTTAAGCCGGCCTAGCTTTGTTAAAGAATGATAAAGGAACAAGGGAAGCCCGAGCCAAACAAACACATCATGAGCCAGCAGGGCTGCATTGGAAACCCCAGGTCCCATGGCTTGGAACTGCCACAAAAGAACTCCCGAGATAAACCAGCCCATAACTAACAATAGAACAACAATAATATGCAATCGCTGCCAAGGCTTACCCTTAAGCAACTGCCAGTGTCTGACTGCTGACCCCAAGTAAGCTAGCACCGGAAGGATTGAGACCAAGCCGATCATGATGTGCAGCCACTTGATCCAGATCTTAGCTTCCCCCAGCAGCTCTTTCCAGGAACTGCTGAATAGCAAGAGCCCGGAAAACACCAACAACGCAACGAGCAAGGCGTTCCAATAATGGAGCAAAGCCAGCCTTTTAGGGAAACCATTGTCCTTTTCTTGGCGCCCGTTAGTCATTCATCTGATCCCTCCTCTCGCAATTAGTCCCCTTTGGGCAACGTGAACCAAAAGCAGCTTCCGCCTCCCGGTCGACTGATCACTCCGATTTCTCCGCCTTGCTGTAGAACCAGGGATTTTGCAATTGCCAGCCCCAACCCCGATCCGCCCTCTGAACGGCTGCGAGAAGGATCAAGCCTGTAAAAGCGTTCAAATATCTGTTCTTTTGCTTGCTCAGGAACCCCTTTTCCTTGGTCAGTAACACTTACCCGAACAAAACCCTTTGCTACATCATCTACTTCGATGCCGATAATTCCATTTCTGGGAGAATGCCGGATGGCATTCTCTAAGAGATTCTGGATAATTCGTTGAACCTGCTGCGGAACCATCTGACAGCGCAGGAATTGTTCTGGTAACTTCACTTGGAGGTCAAGGGTCTTGTCCTCCAGCAGCTTAGCAAAGCGGGGAAGAAGCTCTATCAGCACATCATCTAAAAGTGCCGACACAGTTTCCTGAGATCGTTCCTCAGCATCCAGTGTCGACAACTCAAAAAGATCCTGAATCAAAGTTCCCAGTCTCAGTGATTCGCTTCGGATGGTTGCCAGATAGCGCCGGAAGGCTTCCTCATCCTCTACTATTCCATCCTCTAATGCTTCCACATACGACTGCACCGAGGCCAAGGGGGTCCGCAAATCATGGGCCAAATTAGCCACTAATTCCCGCCTTGATTTTTCCGAGGCTTTCACTTGGCGAAAACTCTCTTCCAGCTTAGTCCCCATAAGATTAAATTGCTCAGCCAATACTTTCAGCTCAACCGGTCCGACCACGGGCACCCGAGTGCGCAATGCTCCCGAGGCGAATTCGGCGGTTGCAGTCCCAATTCTCAGAACCGCACTAACTACCGGGCGCATAACAAAAAAATGTAACCCTGCCGAAACACACCCCGCAGCAATAGCTGCAATGGAAAGCATAAGCAACTGCTGGGAAGACAGCAGCATGTAACTATAAAAAATAAACAGCACCGAAACGATTGCCGCGATGCTGATCAAGTTGGCAAGTACCAGATAATTATTTAGTTTCATGAGGGTTCTTCCCATCCAGTTTATACCCGATACCCCAAACTGTTTTAATCCAGCGAGGTTGAGACGGATCCAACTCAATCTTTTCTCTCAATCGTCTGACCAGCACAGTTACAGTGGTTGTATCTCCATTATAATCTGTATGCCAAATTCGTTTTAACAATTGGCTGCGGGAAAAGACTTGCCCCGAGTGACATGCCAACAGGAAGAGAAGATCAAACTCCTTAGCAGTCAAATCCACCTCAGAGCCTGCTGCCTTTACTCGCCGCTGGGATGGGAAAATGGATAGACCATCGAAATGCAGGGCCTCCTGCGCCTCTCCCGATGCCGAGCCTTTGTGAGGGCTTTGGGCCGGCGACACCCGCCGCAAAATATTTTTGACCCGCAGCACCAGTTCACGCGGACTGAAAGGCTTTGTCATATAATCATCCGCGCCCATACTTAGCCCAAGCAGTCGATCTGGTTCCTCTCCCCGTGCGGTCAGCAGGATGACGGGTGTCTCTCCGGCCTCCCGCACCTTTTCACATACCTCCCAGCCATCGAGACCGGGCATCATAAGATCGAGCACCAACAGATCAGGAGATTGTTCCTTCCAAAGCTGTAAAGCTTCTTCTCCGTCATGTGCCACCCAGACCACATAACCTTCTCGTTCTAAGTAACGACGGCATACATCGGTTATATTCTGTTCATCATCGGCAACCAGAATGCAGGCAGTCATTGGTTCTCCTCCTTGACCAGTGTGTCTAAATGCAGTGTTAAGATGTTCTTAAGTCTCTATTATACTGTCAGTTATCAAATCATGGCAACTGGAGAAAAAAACTCTCATCTTAACATCTACATCTTATCAGTTGTCTTGCCATCCTTCATAGTATCTTTGCTATCGTTCATCGAATCCTTGTCGTCCATCATGGTATCTTTCCCGTCATTCATTGCATCCTTGTCGTCCATCATGGTATCTTTCCCGTCATTCATTGCATCCTTGTCGTCCATCATGGTATCTTTCCCGTCATTCATTGCATCCTTGTCATCCATCATGGTGTCTTGATCCTGCTTCATTTCCGTCTTCTGTAGGGTGCCTTCGTTTCCCATTGTTTGATTGTCGCTTCCACACCCGGTTAGCGGGAAAGCCAAGGCGGCTGCCAACATAATTATTGCTGCTTGTTTTTTCATTAAATTTTCCTCCTCTGATTGTCTTAACTACCTGCATAGTTTAACAGAGAAGGATTACTGTACGAGAACGGTTTTCTCACAAAAACCTTAACTTAATATTACAAAAGTGTATCATTCTCTGAGGTTATCAAATGAATAAATTTAATCAATTTATTAATATAGCCGGATTAAGGTGAATACAAAATGTTTGCTTTAGCCGGTTATCAGGTCAATATGTATGGCCGATCCCAGGCTGGCATCGTGAGAGGTTTTAAGCGGATAGCTGAAATACTGCAAAAGTTTAAGGACCATGGTTTAGTTGTCATTCTTCCAAAGGGATCCAGGTAGGGAGATTCCCCAGGGCCTATGCCTGTCCAAGAAACGAAAGCGCTTTCGTTTCTTGGACAGGCTGTTTATAAGATATTACCTTATACCCATAACTACTGAGATAGACCTGTTTCGCCACCATGTTGAGGGAGAAAGAGAGCGGTAACCCCCCTCGATATTGCCACAAATTAAAACCTTTAGAATATGAAAACCAGCTACAATCTCCAAAGAAAGACATCCAGCCATAAACAAGGTAGGCGTTTGGGATGCGTTATAGTTTATTCTATTATCAACGAAAAGGGGGTGATATAGCAATAAAGCATGCTGATGGGACTATCTCTCTAACACAATTTGACATATCGGAAAAAGAACCAGTGAAAATTGATCATATAGTTAAGGATGCAAAATAAATTGCCGCTACCGGTCCGGAAGCTGCTGCAGCCTGCCAGGAATTTCATACTGTCTTAGATAAGTACTAAGGAATACTAATGCGAATAGGCAAAGTTAACAAGGGAGGACCCTTTGCGAAATGACTCCTTTCGCCGGATAAAGTTCTAATTTTGAGTAGAAAACGCCTCCGAGCGGTGTAATGATGCACCTCATAGGGGCGTTTTCTTTTTTGGGGGTTGTCTAAATTACGTTGCCGATTGCCTTAGATATGCTTAAATCCTGCCCTTTGCTTGAGATGGATTTAAACATTTGCCTATGGCATAGTAATTGCTATTATACATTATTTTAGAAAGAAGGGAGGGCTGTAATTGATAACAGCAGGTGTGGACATTGGATCGACCTCATCAAAAGTTGTAGTTTTGGCAGAAGGCGAAAAGATTTTAAACAAAGTCATAATACCTGTTGGTGCCGGAAGCAGCGGGCCGGCAAGAGCCTTTGAACAGTCTATTCGGGAGGTGAATTTGAGTCGAGAGGATATAAAAAGGGTGATTGCAACGGGATACGGCAGAAACACTTTTACAGGTGCAGACCAACAGATTACGGAAATAACCTGTCACGCCCGTGGAGTTTATGAACTTGTTCCGGGTGTAAAAACGATTATTGACATCGGTGGTCAGGATGCTAAAGCCATTGGAATTGGCAAGGGTGGAACTGTCTCTAACTTGATCATGAATGATAAATGCGCAGCGGGTACCGGAAGATTTTTGGAGGTCATGTCACGTATTTTAGAAATTAATATTGAGGATTTAGCAGATTTGGCTGCATTAGCGAAAAACGAGATTTCAATTAGTAATACTTGTACAGTATTTGCAGAGTCTGAGGTTATTTCACAGCTTTCTACCGGCACATCTCGGGAGGATGTTGCAGCGGGTATTGTCCAATCTGTGGTAGGCCGTGTTGCAGGACTCGTTAAACGTATTGGCGTGCAATGTGAGGTTGTTATGACCGGTGGAGTGTGTCTAAACTGGATGATCATTAAAGTGATGGAGAAAGAGCTTGCTGTACCCGTAATAGCTTCTCCCATGGCACAATTGACAGGTGCTCTTGGGGCTGCTCTACTGGCTTTCGAAAGTGCAAGCTAACCTCTCAGGAATGGGGTGGTGCTTCACGCCACCGAAATTTTCGCTATTTTCAGTATATTGGGGCAATAATGCACCAGTGCTGAGGCGTTCTAAAACTGCCGACCTTGACGAGCAACAAGGTGGAACTAATATTTGCTTGGGAAATGGAAAAATGAATCAGATCGAAAAGGGGTGACTTTAAGTGCCTGAAAAACTTACGTCAAGAAATTTACTGAATCAGCTGCAAACTCGTCATTATACGAATGCTTACGCTGCCAAAATAAAAGGACAATTAGTTGGCTGGGCAACCTCGATTTTTCCTCAGGAATTCTGTGAGACTATGGATTTAACGGTGGTTTATCCCGAGAATCATGCAGCTGCCGTCGCTGCTAAGAGAGGAGCCTTGCCACTGTTAGAGCAGGCCGAAAGCGAAGGGTATAGCATGGATTTGTGCTCCTATGCCCGGATTAATCTTGCCTATATGAAATCTCAGGCAGCAGAAATCCCTATCCCACTGCCTGACTTCATTTTATGCTGCAATAATATTTGCAACACTCTAATAAAATGGTACGAAAACATCGCCGCAGAACTTAACATACCCATGATTTTGATTGATGTCCCCTATAACCATGGGTATGAACCAACACCGGCAGCCATTGATTATATCAAATCTGAGTTTGGGGAGTGTATCCGGCAGCTTGAAAAAATTACCGGCCGCCCATTTAATCACGAGGGTTTCCGGAAGGTCATGATACTATCCAACGAGAACTCACGCGCCTGGAAACGGGTGCTGGATTTGAATCAAGCTGTTCCGGCTCCCTTGAATGGCTTTGAACTATTTAACTATATGTCCCAAATGGTCTGTGCCAGGGGTCGCCAAGAAACCGGAGAATTGTTGAAACTCTTGATTGAAGAATTAGAAGAAAAAATCAAGTTAGGCAAATCTTGCTATGAGGATGGCGAAAAATGCAGGGTGATGTGGGATGGCATCGCTTGTTGGCCTCATATTAAACATAACTTTAAGGCTTTTGCAAAGAACGGGATCAATATCGTTTGCAGCAGTTATCCTGAAGCCTGGGTTTTGCTCTATGAACCGGGAAACCTTGATGAATTAGCCAAAGTCTATTCCATGATCGGCAACAACACTTGCATGGAATATCAAGCAGATAAAAGAGAGCGTGAGGTAAAGAACTTTAAGCTTGATGGTATCTTGTTCCATGTGAATCGAAGTTGTAAGGTTATGGACTTTATGCAATATGAGCAACAACGCCTGGTTGCAGCTCGTACAGGTGTTTCCATTATGAATTTTGATGGAGACCAGGCCGATCCTCGTAATTTTGCTGCAGCTCAGTTTGAAACCCGTCTTGAGGCCTTAAAGGAAATTGTAGCTCATCATAAGTCAGCTAAGAAAAGCAAAGAGGTGACGAATAATGACCCAGCTTAAGGAGCTCATGTCAGCGCTGGATAACGCCGCTAAACATCCGGCACAAGTTATTAATAAATGCCTTGAGGAGAAGCGGCTGATGATCGGATGTGCCCCGGAATATTGTCCGGAGGAAATTGTCTACGCTGCCGGAATGCTTCCCGTGGGTTTATGGGGTGGGTTAACGAGCATCAAAAACGCCAACCAGTATTTTCCGGCCTTTGCCTGTTCTTTAGTTCAGACCACCTTAGAGCTGGGGATGCGCGGAGTATATGACGGACTTGCAGGGGTTATTGTCCCTGCCCACTGCGATCATCTCAAGTGTTTCGGACAGGATTGGAAGGTTGCCGTACCCCAGGTAAGGTTTATACCACTGGCTCATCCCATTAATCGCAAATTGGAAGCAGCTGTTGAATACTTAAAAAGTGAGTATTCCCGGATCAAGAGTGTCCTTGAAGAAATTGGCGGCCAGCCAATATCCGATCAGGCCTTAAGTGAAGCGATCGAGATCTATAACGATCACCGGAAAACCTTAAGGGAGTTTACCCTGATTGCCCGGGACTATTGTACAACGATTACCCCTTCCCTCCGCCACAACGTGATCAAGAGTGGTTACTTCATGGATAAATTGGAACATACCCAACTTGTCAATGGTTTAATTGAAGAGTTAAAAAAAGCCCCTCCCGAAGCATGGCAAGGGAAGAGGGTTGTTTTGACAGGGATTATGGCCGAACCTAATGAAATTCTAGACATGTTCGAGGACTACGGTTTGGCTGTCGTTGACGATGATCTGGCTCAAGAAAGCCGGCAATTTAGAACGGATGTACCCCAGGGAACAGACCCTCTGGAAGGATTAGCGCGTTATTGGAGCTGCATGGAAGGCTGTTCCTTACTATATGACCCCCAAAAGAACCGCCGCTTTATGCTGAAAAGAATGGCGGAAGAGAGCAGGGCAGATGGTGTTGTGGCCTGCATCATGAAGTTCTGTGAAATGGAAGAGTTCGATTATCCCATTTACAAGAAAACATTAGAAGAAGCTAAAATCCCCTTGCTTTATCTGGAATTAGATCTGGTTACACCTTCTTTAGAGCAAGTAAGAACTCGAATCCAAAGCTTTGCAGAAATGATTTCTAGGAAACGATAATTAATAATTAAGTGGAGGGGTTAGAGATGTCCAAGATACAACAGTCTATCAGTAATCCCCAGCAAGAATACCAAAAGAAACTGGTTACGGCAGAAGAAGCTGTCAAACTGATCCGTTCCCAGGATCGTGTTCAGTATGGGGAGTTTCTTTCCTTCCCTATCGAATGCGATGCAGCCTTAGCCCAATGTAAGGATGAATTAGATGATGTCCGGATCTTAATGAGTACCTTAACCTCCGTTCCCCAGGTAGCCCTTTGCGATCCGTCCCACGAGCACTTCGTTGCTACTGATTTTTCCTATAGCTTAATCAGCCGAAAACTTGCCGATGCCGGGTTGTTGTTTTATATGCCCTCGACTTATCATGAAGCCTACAAGATTTTCAGACAGCTGCCGGATTCGGAACGCCCCACTGTAGGAGTAGTGACGGTGAGTCCTATGGACGAAAATGGGTACTTTAACTTTGGGACGACTTGTTCCATGAATCCTCTGCTGCCTGAGATGGTTGACCGCCTGATTGTCGAGGTTAATACCAACATGCCTCGGGTACATGGCCCGCAGAATTATCTTCATATATCACAAGTTGACCGGGTGGTAGAAGGGAAAAACCCCCAATTACTCCAGATTCCCAAACAAAGTTATTCTGAAATTGATGATAAGATTGCCGGCTATATCGTCAATGAGCTTGAGGATGGGGCTTGTCTGCAGCTGGGTATAGGGAGCATGCCCAATCGTGTCGGTGAATTAATTGCCCAATCCGATGTGCAAGACCTGGGGGTTCACACGGAAATGCTGGTGGATTCCTTTGTCGATATTTATCATGCGGGGCGGATAACCAATCTGCGCAAGACTATTGACAAAGGACAATTTGTTTTTACCTTCGCAATGGGAAGTGATAAACTTTATGAGTTTATCCATAATAACCCCCTTTGTAAAGCAGCTGCTCCCGACTACACTAATGATCCTTTTGTGATCGCTCAAAATGATAAGGTCTTTTCAGTGTGCAGCTGCTTAGAAGTGGACTTATATGGGCAGGTATCATCGGAATCCATGGGAGCGCGGCAAATTTCGGGGATAGGCGGTCAATTCGATTTTATTTTCGCATCCCACCGGTCTAAGGGAGGAAAAGGGTTTGCCTGCCTGAATTCTTCATACATGGACCAGGATGGCAATTTGATCTCAAGAATTGTACCAGGGTTAGAACCTTGCACTGCCGTATCTTTGCCTCGCTATATTACCTATTACATCGTAACTGAGTATGGAATTGTCAATCTGAAGGGCAAACCGACTTGGCAAAGGGCAGAAGAACTGATTAGTATTGGCCACCCGGATCTCCGTGATGAACTTGTGAAAAAAGCAGAGAAATTGAAAATCTGGCGGCATTCCAATAAGCGTTAGGTATACAGACTTTACTTCAAAGTGCTTTGACAAAGGGGAGCCATAGCCATGAAATGGCCTAATGACAAAACAATTGGCTCCTTTAAGAATACTTTTTGGGCATAGAGCTAATACCTTATACACTGCGGCAGAAAAATGGATTATAATATAGTCATGTATAATCAGTCTTGGCATTTCGGATATATTTCTATAAGGCAATATCATTAAAAACTTCGGTAATTGAGCTTTTATTAAAAAAAGAGTATTGGATGTACTGGAGAGTGGAATAAGAATGACCGATTGCAGTAATTCGTTGGAGAATTTTGATTTTCATAAGATTTTTGAAAATTGGGACGACGGCGTTCTTATTACCGACTCACAGGGCTTTGTTTTAATGCATAATCAAGCTTACTTACGTTTAACCTTTTTACCCTTCGAAAGCCTTGTTGGGATGAATATGCGTGAGCTGATTCGCAAAAAATACGCAACTAATATCGCTTCCTTAAGGGTATTGGAGGATAGACAGCCGGTAAGCATGACTCACAGCAATGAAAAAGGTACCATTGTTGTGAGTTCAAATCCTGTTTTCGACACCCATGGTTCAATTGCTGTAGTAGTTACGTTTGTCCGGGAATTGACTGAAATTGTTCGCCTGCGTGAAGAACTAATGCAAGCCAAAGAGATTGAAGAAATGTATTTTAAATATAATCAAAAAGAGTACTCTACAACTCATAATGTACCCATAGCTGTCAGTAAAATGATGAACCACACCTTGGTATTGGCCGCTAATATTGCCCAGGTTGCCGCCAACGTTCTGTTAACAGGTGAATCAGGTGTGGGAAAAGATGTCATAGCCAACTATATTCACAAACAAAGTTCACGTAAAGAGGCACCGTTTATTGCCGTGAACTGTGCCGCACTTCCGGAAAACTTACTCGAATCGGAATTGTTTGGTTATGATTCAGGTGCTTTCACCGGGGCTGCCCGGGCTGGAAAGTCAGGACTTTTCGAGGCAGCTCAAGGTGGCACTTTGTTTTTGGATGAAATAGGCGATATCTCACAAAGTTTTCAGGCTGCGCTTCTGAGGGTCTTAGAAACTAAAGAAATTAAACGAATCGGGGCAGTAAAACCAATTAAAATTGATGTTCAAATTATAGCAGCAACCAATCGTGATTTAGAAGAAATGCTAAAAGCTGGGGAATTTCGCTCGGATTTATTTTACAGACTTAATATCTTCCGAATAAAAATTCCGCCCCTGCGTGATCGCCGTGAAGATATAATCCCCTTGGGCATGTACTTTATGAACCTCTTTAATAACCAGTATCATCGTCAGAAAAGGCTAAGCCACGAAGTATTGCGTCAATTAACGAAATATGACTGGCCGGGCAATATCAGAGAACTTCGCAATGTGATTGAACGTATGGTAGTCATGAGTAATGGGGATTATCTTAGCGTCTCAGAGCTGCCCGAATCTCTGCGGAATGATTTTGAACTGCATCCTTCGGTTATCGTAACCGGAATTATGCCAATTAACTATGCAATTGAGGAAACTGAGAAGCAGATCTTAACTAACGCTTTGCGAACCTACGTTAGCACTCGTAAGATAGGGCATATATTAGGGATTGATCATTCCACGGTTGTCAGAAAACTCAAGAAATATAGGCTTAATTGACACTCCTCACAGATGAATCTGGAGGATTCTTGGGTGATGAAACGAAAGTCCGTTTCCGGCAATCGAGTATGACCCCAAGTTAAGGCTATGCCATTAGCCCTCCTAAGACAGTGCGTATAGCATCTTAGGCTGACAGACTGTTACTATCTGCCACAACCGCATATGTTCAATTTTCAAAAGATCGTATCAAATTCAATTATACCATAAAATGCAAACTAAGAACTCTTTAGAATTGCCTTATATCCCCATAGTTGAAACTAGGGGCTTTACGGCAACTAGTGGTAACGATAATGAATTTTACTCAGGGATTAACACTTGAGAAGTAATACTAGCCTGTCCTAGAATCGAATGCGCATTCGATTCTAGGACAGGATGTTTATAAGGGAGAAGTTGTGTTCAATGTCCTCAATGGCTTTGCCGATAAGAATTTACACTTGTCAGGGATCAGCCTGCCCCCATACCAATGAGCAAATTAAAAACATTAGAGTACGTAAAATTAATTTTAGTTTGATATTTAATTAGATTAAGAAAAGATAATTGGATGTCCAACTGGAGAATCAGGTAAAACAGGCAGCTCCACCGGGGGAACCGAATGGAAATACCACTCTTCTGCAGCATATTTAGCCGCAGAAAAGCTTGAATAAAGTCCTTTTATTATATAAACTTAAAATCACAAGAACGACGGGGTATTCAGTCCAAAGGAATTAAAAAATCGAGGGATCCAAACAGATTCAGGACGGGCATAATGCAGTCTTTACACCCATTGACTTAAGGGACACTTACAAAAACCAATGAGCTATAAATCCTCTTCCGAACATCAAGCGATATGATTGAGGTGAAGGTATGGAGACTAAGTTCAAGGATATTATAAATCAATATCCGTTTTTTTGTGACATTTTAGAAACCCTTGACGAAGCTGTATACTTTTGTGATGTTAATGGCCGATTGCTTTATATCAATAAAGTGGCCGAGAGACTGGATGGGTATGCCAATGAAGAACTTTATGGCCGCACTGTAGGAGAGGCCTATGGCTTAGATGGGAGAACTAGTCCGATGTTGCTGGCTTTGACTACGGAAAAACCTGTGGTGGATAAAGCTTTTCGCTATATTGTTAATGGTCGGGAAGTTTATCAGATTTGTAATGCCCGTCCAGTTTTTTTTGAAGGGGAAAAAGTGGGGGCATATACAATCCAAAAAGATGTGACTCAGTTAATGGAGGTTATAGAACAAAATATCATTCTTCAAAAAAAATTTTTTTTACCCAATGAGGATGATCTCGAGGGATCTCGCCAAGATATGGGCAGCCTTAATCGTCTCATCGGGGAGCATCCTTTTTTCAAGGAATGCAAGGATATGGCAATAAAATCGGCAAGAAGCGACTCCCCAGTTCTTCTCACCGGAGAAACGGGTAGCGGCAAAGAACTCTTCGCGCGCTGTATCCATCAAAACAGTAAACAGAAAGATGGCCCATTTCTGGCGATAAATTGTGCAGCTATTCCGGAAACCTTGCTGGAAAGCATTCTTTTTGGAACTTCTAAGGGTATTTATACTGGGGCAGTGGAACGGAAAGGACTTTTCGAAGAGGCTGAAGGAGGAACATTGTTTTTAGACGAAATCAATTCCATGCCTCTCTTTTCTCAGTCAAAGCTGCTTCGGGCTTTGGAGGAAAAAGAAATTCAACATCTTGGGAGCAAACAGCGAATCAAGATCAATGCCCGTATTATCAGCAGCAGTAACGTTTTCCCAGAGGATGCAATCCGTAAAAAGCAGATTCGGGAAGACCTTTTTTATCGTTTGGCCGTAGTGAATATTATGATCCCTAACTTGGCCAGCCGCAAAAGTGATATTCTTTTATTAACTAATCATTATATTAAGTTGTATAATGAAAGCTTTCAAAAACATATTTTGGGCCTCGATGAAGAAGTTTTACGTTTCTTTATGAATTTTATTTGGCCCGGTAATGTCCGCCAGTTGAAGCATTGCTTGGAAGCAGCAATGAACCTAGTTACCGATGAAGATCTAAAAATCAAAATAAAGCATTTACCTGCTTATTTACTTTCAGGAAATAATGTTACCACCGGCGGTTACATCCAAAAAATGCCGATTGAAAATAATCATCATCCTAACTATTCTGAGCCGCTAAAGAACGGCGTATTTTCAACAATTTTTCAGAAAGAAAAAGAAGAGATTATTGAGGCCCTAATGGAGAATAAAGGGAATGTTTCCAAAACCGCCAAACAATTAGGGATGCATCGTCAGTCTCTTATGTATAGGATTAAAAAATATAATATAACTTAGCAATTACAATTGCACAAGAACTAAGCCTGCCTCTCGGCAGGCTTAGTTCTTGTGCAAAAATACTAAACAATTTTAAACAATAATATTAAATTTTAAACTATTTTAGACAAATATCTAGGGTGGAGTTTGTAATTATGGCATAATTCACAAACTTTTTACTGGCATGAATATTGCGTATATTAAGTTGCGGTGGTCATTAAAAGTTAAGGAGGATGCAGTCATGCAAAGGTATCAGATTTTATCACAAAATGAAATCGAACAAATTCATGAGACAAGCTTACGGATCATGGAAGAGGTGGGGGTGATTTTCAGTTATGCCCCAGCCCGGAAAATCCTGTCCAAAGGAGGGGCCAAGGTTGATGGGCAAAGAGTTTATTTTCCCAAAGATATGGTGGAAAGAGAAATAAAAAAAGCTCCTTCTTCTTTTACTCTTTACGCCAGGAATCCCGAAAAGAATGTTTTGATTAACACTCAGAGAACAGCATTTGTTGGTCCTTATGGTTCACCCTTTGTCATGGATATGGACAACGGACGCCGTTTTGCTGAATTGGATGATTTCATTAACCTCTGTAAACTTCAATATCAAATGAACAATATTGACATTATGAGCCACATTCCCTGTGAGCCTCAAGACGTGGATGCAAATGTTCGCAGTCTGGAGATGGTTTATCAGACACTGAAGCACAGCGACAAACCGTTGATGGCCACTGTTTTAGGTTATGAGATGACCAAACGGAACATAGAAATGGCGGCAATCCTTTTTGGCGGCCTAGAGGTAATCAAGGAAAAACCCGTTGCAGTAGGCATTCCCTGTACCTTAACCCCTCTTAGTTATGATGACAAAATGGCAGGGGCTATTATTGCCTATGCAGAATATCGACAGCCGCAGTTAGTGAACTCACTCTGTATCGCCGGTGCAACGACCCCCGTCACTATCGCAGGTACTGTAGCCCTTCAAAATGCAGAAGTACTTGCAGGTATAGTTCTTGCCCAGTTGGTCAGTGAAGGAACTCCTGTTATCTATTCCGCCTCCTCTTCCAATGCCGAAATGCGCAACGGCTCTCTCGCTATCGGTACTCCGGAAGATGCAATATTTTCCCTTATCAATGGTCAGTTAGCCAAATTCTATAACCTTCCTTGCCGGATCAGCGGTGCTCTTTCCGACAGCAAATGTGCAGATGCTCAGGCTGCATATGAATCTATGCTTACCTTGAGTATGGCCCAAATGGCTGGTGGCAATTTCATTCTGCACAGTGCCGGTATCATCGACACCTATAACACTGTTTCACTGGAAAAAATGATGATTGATGATGAAATTATTGGTATGATTCGTCGTATTGGTCAAGGTGTTGTCGTCAATGAAGAGACCCTAGCCTTTGACGTCACCAAGGAAGTCGGTCCTCAGGGCCAATTCCTCACCCATGTCCATACCTTTACCCATTTCCGCAAAGAATTCTACCAGCCAATCCTGAGCGATCGCAATAATCCCACCCAGTGGGAAGCGGAAGGTGCTCTGACTGCAGAAAAGAGAGCCAATGCCCGGTGGAAGAAACTGCTTAATGAGTACGTAGAACCTGTTTTGGACAAAGATGTGGATGCCGCGTTAAGAAAATATATAGACAAATAGAAGCTGACAAGCAAAAATGCTCACAACAGAGCTGATAATGTTGCTCCTGCTTGAAAATATGCAGAACAGAGGTGTAGAAATATGAAAGACAAAGGCAATAATCAAGCCAAAATCGACCATATGTTGTTTTGGCCTCCATTGCTGGCGATTGTACTACTTTGTGCTTGGATCGTTTTAAATCCGGAAACAGGTAATAAAGCCGTCAACAGTGTCTTTGCTGTGGTAACCGGTAAGCTTGGCTGGACTTATGAGATATTTGTCCTGGCTAACATTGGGCTGATTCTTTACTTTATTTTCGGCAAATATGCCAAAAAGAGATTTGGGGATGAATTGCCGGAATTCAGCACCTTAACCTGGCTGGGAATGCTCTTCACAGCCGGTACCACCGGCACCATATTTTTTTGGGCCACCATTGAATTTTATTACTTTCTCTCCGGGCCACCCTTTGGCATTGAGCCCTTTTCCCCTGAGGCCTGGGATTGGTCCATGGCTTACAGTCTCTTTAACTGGGGAATAGGGGGGTATGGACTTTATGTAGCAATTGGAGTTGTTTTTGGCTATTTTTTCTTTGTTCAGAAGAAAGAGGTTTTTCGCCCCAGTACGGCCTGTGAAACTTTCTTAGGTAAACATGCGAGTGGAATTGCCGGCAAGGTCATTGACATCTTCTATATGATTGGAGTTATAGCAGGGGTTAGTACCTCAATTGGCTTAGGAACTCCAATTATTAGTGAACTAATTACCAAGATATCCGGCATTCAGCATACCCTGGGTTTGGATGCAGCCATCATCGTTATCTGGACGATTATATTCACGATTTCCGTATATTCTGGTCTGGAAAAAGGTATTGCTTTTCTCAGTAATGTCCGGGTTTATTTGGGATATGGTTTGTTGATTTTTATTATACTTGTTGGGCCAACAACATTCATGTTAAACAATTTTTTTGATGCCTTAGGAATTTCCCTGAATAATTTTATGCGGATGAGTTTGTATACAGATTCCCACCTGCAGACCGGATTCCCCCAAGGTTGGACCATTTTCTTCTATGCCTGGTTTATGTCCTTTGCCCTCAGTACAGGTATCTATCTGGCACGCATATCCAAAGGACGTACTGTGCGCGAATTTGCCTTGGGAGCTACTTTTTCCGGAGTATTAAGCGCTTATCTCTATTTTGCTGTGCTAGGCAACTACAGTATTCAGATCTTTAATGACCAGGTTATAGACGTAACAAAAATCTTTAACGATTTTGGAGCCCAGAGAGCTGTTGTTGAAATCTGGAATACGCTGCCATTAAGTATGATTATTCTGCCAATTTTTGTAGTTTTGATTTTTATCTCAACCGCGAATGTTATTAATAGCGTGGCCTATACTTTAGCAATGGTTTCGTCAAAAGAACTGAAGTATGGAGAAGAGCCAGGTAAATTGAGCAGGATAGTCTGGGCAGTCATTCTTGGCTGTCTAAGCCTTACCTTAATGTTTTTAGGTGGTCTTAAACCACTTCAGACATCGGCTACAGCCGGATCTTTTCCTACAATGATCATTATGGGTTTAATATTCTATGGATTTCTGAAGGAACCTAAACAGTGGGATTAAGAATTGTTAAGTCCTGGCTAAAAATCCGTGGGAATGATCAGAAGACATCGATGATTTGAAGAATAAAAGGCATTTAAATTCAAGAGAAATGGGAGGAAATAATAATGAGCGATTTCACTAAGTTAGCAGAGGCCGTCTTTCGAGGAGACTTTGGCAGTGCCGGGCAAATCACCAAGGAATTTATCGATAATGGGACGGATCCCTTAGCAATCATCAACCAAGGATTAATCGCAGGTATGGATATCGTAGCACCTAAGTTTAAAGCAGGAGAGATGTTTGTGCCCGAAGTAATGATGGCTGCCAGAGCCATGGCTGTGGGCATGGAATTACTGAAGCCTTTGATTAATGATGTGGATATTCCTTCTAAAGGAACCGTCATCATTGGAACTGTAGCCGGGGATCTTCATGACATCGGTAAAAACTTAGTAGCCATGATCTTAGAAAGCGGCGGCTTCAAGGTAATAGATTTAGGTGTCGATGTCTCGACAGATAAATTTGTTGAGGCAGCAAAAGAATATAATCCCCAAGTCATTGGAATGTCTGCTCTTTTAACGACAACTATGATTGCCATGAAGGATACTATCGATGCCCTTAAAGAAGCAGGTTTACGCGAGAACATAAAAGTTATTGTGGGTGGTGCGCCTTTGTCCCAAGATTTTGCCAACCAAATTGGTGCAGACGGTTATGCCTCGGATGCTATGTCCGCCAAGGAACTATGCGAGAAACTCGCGGTTTAGCAGAATGAATACGGTTCAGGTAGTAATATAACTGCCTGAACCCTTTTCTTAAAATGAGCCATTTAATGAAAAAAATCAGAAAGCGGGTTAAGAAATGTTAATTATAGGAGAACTTATCAATACGAGTAGAAAAGCGATTAAAGAAGCCGTCAAAATGAAAGATGCCAATTATATTCAACAAGCGGCCAGAGAACAGTTAGAAGCTGGAGCTAACTATATTGACGTCAACTGTGGAACAATGGTTAATAACGAAGTTGAGATCATGGAATGGCTGGTTAATACTGTACAGGAAGCAGTTGAAGCTCCCCTCAGTATTGACAGCCCTGATCCGAAAGTCATTGCGGCCGGTTTAAGACTTGTTAAATATGGCCAGCCCATGATTAATTCCATTTCTGATGAGAAGGAACGTTTTGAGAGTATTTTACCATTAGCAGTTAAATACAATCCTAAAATTGTCGCCTTATGCATGGATGATACCGGAATGCCGGAAACCGGCGAGGATCGCCTGCGAGTGGCCAAGAGTCTTTATCAAAAACTTACTGAAGCCGGTGTTCCTGACGAAAATATTTACTTTGACCCGCTGGTTAAGCCCATTAGTGCCGTGGAAAAAGCCGGTATCGAAGTATTAGAGTCGATAAAATTCATTAAACGATCATACCCTAAGGTGCATTTTACTTGTGGTCTCAGCAACGTTTCCTATGGACTTCCCAACCGTAAGATATTAAACAGGTTATTCGTCGTACAGACCATGACCATGGGTATGGATGGTTATATTCTTAATCCAACTGATAAAGAGATGATGGGAGCAATTTATGCTTCTCAGGCCTTATTGGGCCTAGATTCCTATTGTATGAATTATTTAAAAGCTCATCGTAAAGGTCTATACGAAGCTTGATAAGTAGCTCAAAGCAAGCAATGAGAATTGGTCTGGCATGCTGTTTGCTGCCGGCATGGGTGTCGGCCTGGTGTTCTGGGGCGCAGCATCCTTGGGATTTGTATGCCGTGGTTGCCCTTTCCCAGGCATACTTTCAATTCCGCAAAAGTCTGCCTGGCCTAATCAGTTCCACTCTCTACCCACTAATTGGGGAAAGAGGTATCAGAGGCCCTATTGGCAAATTTATTGATGCCATTGCAGTTATCGTAACTCTATTTGGAGTTGCAACTTTCCTCGGGCTGGGTGCCCAACAGCTTACCACAGGAATGAATTTTCAATTTGGTATTTCTAACACCACCACTGTAGCGGTTCTGTTAATCGCAATTATCAACTTGTGTGAAGAACCTTGTCAAACTGTCTGTCCGAGACGAGAAATGGATGGGGCGATATCAACCAGTAACGCTTCGGCGAGAGAGTGGCACAGCGGGAAAGTCCGTTGGGCCATCTGTTTTTGCGCAACCTTTTTTGTTGACGATGGAACAAAAACGTGATACATTATTGTTACACCGTCAACAAAAAGGAGAGACCACATGAATCAAGCGCTGAGAATCTTAGACATTTTTATGAAAGTACAGGAGAACTCGGACTTACTCCAACATAAACAAGAGGGACTGTTGGCTGAACTCAGCATTGCAGAAGTCCACTGTATTGACTGGATTGGTATGATTGACCATCCGAATGTCACAAAAATTTCCGAAAAGATGGGCCTGACGCGGGGAGGCATCAGCAGAATCAGCAAAAGGTTACTGGGTAAGGGCTTAATAGAGAGCTACCAGGAGCCGGACAATAACAAAGAAATTTATTTTCAACTGACTGAGCGCGGAAAGACTGTCTATGACCAGCATAAAAAAATTCATAACAAAGCCAGAGAAGAGTGGTTGGCCTTTTTAGATCACTACAGCGACGATGAGCAAGCAACATTATTACGGTTCTTTACAGAAATTAGCGCTCTATTTGACAGTGAATTGGCTGATCAGATGGAAGAAAATTAATGCTGTTTCACGAGGGAGAATAGATATTATACCCTAAAACACCGAACCACATGGAATGCATCCGTTGCGGCAAGTGCAAAAAGAATTGCCCGACCAAAGCCATAACATCGGTATTTTTGAACCCCAGTGCCGATAGCCTTGAACGCTAAAATCAAAACCACAGCGAGAGTCATTGAATCCAAGAAGTAAGCCATTGGTAAAGAGAGCGATCCTGGATTAAAGAAAGAGAAAGAAAGAAGGGGCAACATGCTAAAGAATATACTGTCTCGTTTCACCAAAAATGCAGAAGAGAAGCCGAAAATAAATCCAGTCACAGCTCTCTATCAGTATCAGATTAACGCTGAGGAATGCCGGAGCTGCGACCGATGTAGAAAAGTCTGCAAGGTCGGGGCGATCAGCGGAGAACGTGGCCAAGCGGTCTATGTAATCGATGAAGAAAAGTGCATAAAATGCGGAACCTGTGTGAAATGGTGCAAGTATAAGGCAATACAAAGGTTGGATTCTGTATAATCATTTTCACTAAATAGTTAATCCTGAACGTAAGAAGCAAACGCCAATAATGGTGTTTGCTTCTTACGTGTTGCATCCCCGACATATCGGGCAAAAGCCACGCCGTGACACTGACGAAGAAATTCGCAGTTATTGGGTAAAGTGCAATAGGTAGTCCATCTATGGTATAATCTAGTTGTTAATATGTGTAAAAGAGGGTGATTGATGGATGACCTTAATGGAAAATAGACTTATTTCTTATGAAGATCTTCTTAAACTAAGAGAAGAGACAGATGATAAAGCGGAGTTAATCGATAATGTTGTATATATGACGCCAGCCCCAACACCTATGCATCAAAAAATATGTTTTAAAGTAGCTAAGATTTTGGATGGGTACGTTGCGGACAAAAGTTGCCAGATGTTGCAGGGAGTTAATGTCAGGCTTTACGATGAGCAGAAAAGAAAAATCGGGGATGTAATCCCTGACATTTCAGTATTTTGTCAGTATAAGGATCTTAATGTAACTTTTATTGAGGATATCCCCACAATCACCGTTGAAATCGTTTCGCCATCTACAGTTTATGCTGACAATATTAAGAAGGCGGATCTATATAAAAGAGCTGGTGTCAAGGAATATTGGATTATCGATCCTAAATCAAAAGTTATCATTGTTTGGAATTTCAATACTGATGAGCAGATAATCTATGGTGAAATTGCTCATTCCTATTTATTTGAGGGATTAAGCATAGAATTAGAAAATCTCTTTACTTAATTTATTGCATTTGCTAAATTTGTTATTTTGATGATTGGTATGTTTAACTTTTAGAGCTTTAGATATTCACAGAAATGAGAACTAACTTTTGTTTTTCAATTTTAGTTAATGGCTCTATAATATGTTTTGTACTTAAATCGATGTCAGATACCACATTGTTCTCATATGCTGCTAAAACAGTAACTGAATTAGTCATTAGCAAACCAACACTTAGAACTAAACCTAACAATCCATTAGCTATTATTTTTTAGGGGCGAACGCCTTCCGATCATTTGTTACTTTCCGGGTATTGATGATCTGGGGGCGTTTTTATTTAAAAGGAAAACTGGGTTGTTTTTCCCAAAATGTGTCTTAATGTATAATTTCGTTAAAATGTTGGTATGACCAGTAAAAATTGACCGACTGGCAACTTATATGATATAATAAAGTTGTCAGTAAAAAAAAGGGAGCTCATTTATCTCTTCTGCACGCTCTTAGGCTCAATCGAAGCTGTTTTGACGTCGTTCAAAAAGTAAATTGCCTTAATAAGGAGGAAAAATAATGATCCGAGCATTGATATTTGATTTTGACGGGACGGTAATCGATACGGAGACTGCTTGGTATGTTGCATTCCGAGACGCTTATAAGGAATATGGTGTCGAGTTGACGCTGGAACAATATTCTCAATGTATTGGTACCAGCCTGAATTTTTTCAATCCATATGAATACCTGGTCACAGATCTTCATCTACCTATTGATTTAGACAAGTTTAGAATATCCGTTCAAACCTGCCACGCAAATTTGATGAAAACGGAGCAAGTACGCCCAGGGATTGTGCATTTCTTAAAGTCGGCCAGGGATCAAGGCTTGAAAATCGGGCTCGCATCCAGCTCAAAATTGGACTGGGTAAATCGCTTTCTGGATAGACTGGAACTTCGCGATTACTTTCAGTGTATCCGTACAGCGGATGACGTAATGCATGTGAAGCCACATCCCGAATTGTACTTGCAAACCCTGAACGGTCTGGGGATAGACGGCCACGAGGCGATTGCCATTGAGGATTCGCCAAATGGATACAGGGCAGCGATTACTGCTGGTCTGCACTGCGTGGTTGTACCCAACATCATCACACAATCACTCAAATTCGGTCCGGTTTTACACACAGCCCTATCCTTGGAAGAATTTGATTTCAAACAATTACTAGCTAGCTGTTCGGAGTGTGCACCAGATAAATTAGCATAACCAAAATTGCACTTCCCCAGGTAACTCAACCAGAAAGGAGACATGATATATGAAAGCTGTTCATTTTGGAGCAGGAAATATAGGACGGGGTTTCGTCGGGCTATTGCTATCCCAGTCCGGATACGAGGTATGCTTCATAACTCGAAATCAAGAAAAGGTGAATCTCTTAAGGCAACTCAAACAATATACCGTCACCTTGGCGAACGAATTATCACAAACTATCACAGTGAATAATGTCACTGCCCTCAGCGTTCATCAACACGAGGCGGTTGCCGAGGTTATAGCCACAGCCGATTTGGTTACCACTGCCGTCGGTGCCGGAAATCTGGAGGCTATTGCGGCTTCTATCGCCAGAGGCATAGAACGGCGTCTTAGCAAAAACCCAAGGCCACTAAACATCATGGCCTGTGAAAATGCCATAGACGGTAGCACAAAACTTAAGGAGTATGTGTTTTCCCATATCAGCCCAGAATTATATGATGACGCAAAACGCTACATCGCTTTTCCCAATGTCGTGGTGGATAGAATCGTTCCCGCATTTACGGATTCCCATCCTCTCGCCATCAGAACGGAACCCTTCTTTGAATGGGTGATCGATGGATCTGCCGTTTTGGGTGAGTTACCACCCATCACTGGTGTCCAATATGTTGAGTCCCTCGATCCGTTTGTAGAACGCAAGCTCTTCACCTTGAATACAGGGCACTGCAGCGCCGCGTACCTTGGATATGCAGCAGGTTATCAGACCATTCAACAAGTGATGGGTAATCCTTTGCTGCGGGAAAAGATTCGTCTTGTCTTGCAGGAAACTGGTAACCTGCTGATACAAAAACACGGGTTCAACCGCAATGATCACAAACGATATGTTCAGAAGATCATGCAGCGCTTCGCTAATCCCTTCATCGTGGACAAAATTGAGCGTGTTGGGCGCAGCCCAATCCGCAAGCTCTCCCCGGACGAGCGCCTTGTCCGTCCGGCGATGGAAGCTCATGGGCATAATCTGGCCACCTCACACTTAACAAAGGTTATGGCCGCCGGACTAATGTTTGACCATGCCGATGATGCTCAGGCGACCACTATCCAGACGATGATACAGGAAAAGGGCGCTGACGCAACCATTACAAAGTATACGGGAATTCCAAGAAAACACCCCTTACACGAAAAGGTTCTCCGGAGCTATCAGCAGTTCACTCGGACGGTTTCCCATGCGGCCATTTCTCTGTAATAAACAGATAATCACGTGGTAAAGGGTTGTGAGCAGGCCGAAAAACTGCAACAGCATCTTGAAAGAGATCCTTTGTGCGATGGTTTTCTCGAAACAGTCCAGATAAGGACACAGACAAAGGATTGGGCGGAAGAGATAGTATTTAAGCATTTTTGGCTAACACGATATCCTCCGCTTTACCAGTCTGACTATAGTGGAACAACTCTGCTTCAATGTTTACGGTATTCGCCATCATTGGCTCCTGTATCATAGCGGCTTTCAGTTTAAGTCCCAATTTTCCCATGGGTTCGTCAGGTTTCATGAAAACGCTCAGAGCACTGTTCTTATGAATTGCTTCCGCATCCAGCCACCGCTTGCTATAAAACTGAAGGGAGATATCCTCCTCACACTCATACTCAATAACCGGATAGCACATTCCTTTAGGGCACATTCCAGAAAAGCGCTCCTCAAATTCCGCTTTACTCCGGGCCAGTTCCTCCGGGGATACTTGTTCCTTCAGCCGAGGATTATCAAATGTCTTCGACATCTCCACCCACATGTCCCAGAGGGTAACGCTGTTAATCTTTACCCAATGCTGCTTTCCGCTTCCCTTGTCTGTAAAGTACAGCTTTTCTTTATACTCGCTGCCGACAGTCAAAGTCACAGGCATTTCCACCAGATGGCGTGCTCTGTCCTGGCGCATGGAAAAACGGATAGGTACTTCTGTATCAAACGCCGGAATGGCGTCATAGGTACCCACGAATGTCAGATTGGTCAGAAACATGGCACCCATATCCTTGGTATCAATACCCACGGGACTCCAGCCCTTTAAGAGAAATTGGGTAAACAACGCTACCTTATCCCACTGCTTTGTCCCGCATTTGCCGCTGCCGCTTTCATTGCTCGTCAGTTCCAAGTCGCCGAAGCAGACTTTTTCCACGCTGTCAAAACGCAAGGTAGGTTTCAGATTCCTGTCACCCCGCTGTTCGATGCGGTTAGTAATTAATTCCCCAGGGGAAGCGGTCAATACTGCAATTTCTGCATTCTCCAGCTTTTCCCGATACCCCTGGTCATATTGCAAAATCAACATCTGCAATTTACCATCGTCACGGCGCACCATACCCATGATATGACAGATTACACCGTCGAGCTGGGCATTCCTGCTGATGACGGCCAGTTCCTTGATTTGGGATAATTGGTTTTCTAATACTTGAAAATTCATGGAAATCTCCTTTATGATTTTAGTGGAGATTGTCGCATATCGTTATGACATTCTATGCTGAATCATTCAACTGTTAAATGAATCCTTGCATAGAAGTTATTTACATTCAGTTTAGCATAGCCGATCATGGGATCCAAGCAAGAAAATCAATACATAAAAGTTTTGTCAATTCACCACGCATTGCGTGAATGCTTCCGCATTCGAAACAGATTAGTTACACGTCTCGATCAAATATTCTGAAGGAATATTTACCCAACCCTTGACAAATACACCCAGTCAGTATAATATAACGGTGTTACATAACGTTGTTATATAGGCGGTGCTGAGGTGGGCGGCGATGATTTAACTACATTGCAGAAAATAATGGCTGAGGGTAAGAAAGAATTTTTGGGGAAAGGCTTTAAAGATGCTTCCTTGAGAAACATTGTGAAGCGTGCAGGTGTTACTACAGGAGCGTTTTACGGCTATTATCCGGATAAGAAAGCGCTCTTTGAGGCATTAGTGCTGCCTGCTGTGAATGGACTGAGGGAAATGTTTTTATCGGCACAGGAGGAATTTGATCACTTACCGGAAGCTGCTAAAAAGGAAAATGTCTATGATTATTCATCTGAAGAGGTCAAGAAATTCATTGCCTATATCTATGATCATTTTGATGAATTAAAGCTGCTTATTTCCTGTTCAGAAGGGACGGCCTTCTCGGATTTTATCCATAATCTGGTAGAGATCGAGGTAGAATACACCTTGAGATTTCTTGAATCCACAGGGAACGATGCGCTGACTTCCGGCAGGGCTACACCTGAACTGCTGCATATTATTTCAAGTGCTTTTTTTTCAGCGATATTTGAGGTGGTAAAGCATGACATGTTAAGGGAAGCGGCAGACAGCTATATAGAGAGTCTAAGGCAATTTTTCACGGGGGGCTGGAAGAGCATTTTAAATCCTTAGCAATCTTCTGATAAGGCTTCTGGATTCAAAAGAAAACAATGAGGTTCTATGAACCTCAAAAAAATTGCCATAAAGTTAGATTCTTCTAACAATATAGCAAAGCAAGCTGACAGAAGAAATTGATTGCATAAATCGACTGCCGGGAAACACTATTAGGCCGTTTTTGGTGAGCTTCAACTGCAAATATTGGCGGTGTTAGGGGAAGTAGCGTTATTGACTCATGGGGACAGCATGTGGTCACCGATTGCTAAAAGAAGGGCAAACCCTATTCGCTAAACGAGCTTGCCCTTAGGCTGGACCCAGACAAGTCCGAAAGAGATGACGGCTGAAACAGGGAGAGGTCAGCATGCTGACCAGAGACATGGATGTGGATATCAGAAAATAGAAGGAGAGGAAAGGACGTGACAAGGAATGTACCAGAATTTGCAAGGGGTACCTGAAACCCTGTTGATCCCTTTATGGGCAAGAGCAGCGGAGACAAAGGAGAAAAAACCGATTATTCGAGATGAAAAGGCCGTTGAAATGGTAGGAAAAATCGACTATGACTTCTCAAAATTCAAGGGTTCATGGCTGACCCAAACAGGTGTTGCTGTCAGAACAGAAATACTGGACAAGGAAGTGAAAAAGTTTATTCAAGAGCATCCTGAGGCGGTGATCGTTAACATAGGCTGTGGTTTGGATACCCGGTATTTAAGAGTGGATAACGGAAGAATCCGTTGGTATGACCTGGACCTTCCCGAGCCTATGGGCATCCGCAAGAGCTTTTTCAAGGAAAGCGGGAGATACAGGATGATCGGCAAATCTGTGTTTGATTATTCATGGGTGCAGGATGTTCAGACTGAAGGAGCCCAAATTCTGTTTCTGGCGGAAGGCGTATTTATGTACTTCACAGAGCAAGAGATAAAGGAACTGATGAAACATCTGATCAAACTGTTTCCCGGTTCTCATCTGCTTTTTGAAATGTTTCCGCGCTTTCTGGTGAAATTTGGCGGCAAGCATGAAACAGTCCGTAAAACGGAAGCCAGATTTCAATGGGGAATTAGAAGCGGAAGGGATATGGAGCTTTTACATCCTCAAATCCGCTTTATTGAAGAATGGAATTTTTTTGATTTTCATCGCGATAGATGGAAATGGATGGGCTGGCTGGCTTTAATTCCTGCCATCAAAAATAATTTCAACGATAGAATCGTCCATCTAGTCTTTTTGTAAAATAACCCATTCTGTACTTCTGCATCCACAGCCCTAAAGATTGAAAAGGAGGATAGACGTTTATGCCTGCAGAGAAAAAAGAATTTATTTTAAAAAGGTTCACACCCTATATGGGCAAAAAGAAGATCCTGTTGCCCTTATCCCTGGTATTGTCGGGACTGTCCGCAGTCCTTAACATTGTACCTTTTATACTGGTATGGTACATAACCAGGGATATTTTGTCCTCTCCCCAGTCCATGAATCTTTCGAAGATCAGCTTTTATGCCTGGCTTGCCTTCGGGAGTGCGGTAGGAGGCGTCATCGTTTATTTTTTTGCCCTCTTAAGCTCCCATCTTGCAGCCTTCCGCGTAGAAATCGGAATGCAAAAAGTCGGCATGGATAAAATACTCTCTATGCCTCTTGGCTTTTTTGATCAGCATTCAAGCGGGAAAACCCGCAAGATTGTCAATGACGGAGCGGGAACAACCCATAGCTTTTTAGCACACCAGCTTCCTGATATGGCAGGCAGCTTCGTATCCCCCGTTATGCTGATAGCGCTGATCTTGATGGTGGACTGGAGAATGGGGCTTGCTTCCCTTGTGCCGATTATTCTGGGCTTTATAACCATGCGCTTCATGATGAGTGCTGAAGGCAAAGGATTTCAAAAAATGTATTATGATTCTTTGGAAGAAATGAGTTCTGAATCCGTGGAATATATACGGGGTATCCCGGTGGTTAAAACCTTTGGACAAAGCATCTTTTCATTTAAGCGATTTTATGCCAGCATCATTAAATATAAAGAGATGGTCCATGCTTATACCCTGCTTTGGCGAAAGCCCATGTCCTTCTACAGTACAGTGATGCAAACCGCTGCATTCTACTTAATCCCCATGGCTATTTTTTTAATCGGCAGAGGAGATAACCTCCCTCTTGTCCTGGCCGACTTTACCTTTTATATGCTTATATCGCCAATCTTTACCACGCTTTTGATGAAATCCATGTATTTTCAGCAGAATACTCTGATAGCAGAGCAAGCTATTGACAGATTGGATGGGCTTACAGAGTATCCCGGCCTGAGCTATACAGAGAAGGAAAAAACCATTCAAAATTACAGTCTGGAATTTAGGGATGTGGTGTTTTCCTATGAAGGAAGCGACAAGCCCGCCCTGGATAAAATCAGCTTTAAATTAAAGGAAGGGGAAACCATTGCCCTTGTGGGAGCCTCAGGAGGAGGGAAGACCACCATTGCCAGGCTGGCCGCCCGGTTCTGGGATGCAGATAAAGGTGAAGTTCTGGTCGGGGGAATCAATGTCAGGGATCTTCCCAAAAAAGAACTGATGGAGAGCATTGCCCTGGTTTTTCAAAATACTAAGCTATTTAAAGCTTCCCTAAGGGAGAATATCCTTTTTGGCAAAGAAAAGGTCAAAGAGGAAGAATTAAATAAAGCCATTGAATCTTCCCAGTCCAGAGAAATCATTACCAAGCTTCCCGAGGGGCTTGACACTGTCATCGGCTCAAAAGGTACCTATCTTTCAGGAGGAGAACAGCAAAGAATTGCCATTGCCAGGGCAATTGTTAAGAATGCCCCCATCGTCCTTTTAGATGAAGCCACGGCTTTTGCAGATCCTGAGAATGAGCATTTGATTCACAAAGCCCTGAAAGAGCTGAGCCGAGGCAAAACCACGCTTATGATCGCCCATCGTCTGACCAGCGTGCAGAACGCAGACAGGATACTGGTGATTGAAAGGGGGAAAATCGCGGAAGAAGGAACTCAAGAAGAATTACTGAAGATGGGCGGTATCTACAAAGGGATGTGGGATGAATACCAGAAATCTCTGGCCTGGAAAATAAACGCTAAACGTCAGGAGGATGGAGGTCAAAATGCTTAACTATTTTGAAAACAAATATGCTATGTCTGAAAAAGGGGCCAAGGATCTTTTTTACGCCATTATTTGGACCGTCGTCATGGACCTCAGCTTTATTGCTCCGGTAGTTCTCGGCTTTATGTTTTTAGAAGAATACCTGGGTTTGCTTTTTGATCCTGCCAGCACCTCCAAAAACAGCCTGGCCTACTATGCTGTCATGTCGGCAACCTTCTTTCTGGTAATGCTGGTGATTGCCTATTTTCAATACAACTCCACCTATACCAGGATTTACGAAGAGAGCGCCAAACGACGGATCAGTCTGGCTGAAACCCTGAGAAAGCTGCCTTTAGCCTTTTTCGGCAAAAAGGATATTGCGGATTTAAGCTCAACCATCATGGAGGATGCTACCCAAATAGAAATGCTCTTTTCCCATTCGGTTCCTCAAATTTATGCCGCCGTATCCACGGTTCTCATCATGGGTGTGATGATGTTTTTCTACAACTGGCAGCTGTCCCTCGCCGTATTTTGGGTAGTGCCGGTGGCGGTCCTGGTTTTTTACCTGTCGAGAAAGCTTCAAAACACCATGCATGCCAAGTTTTATCAGCTCAAAAGGGAGATTGCGGATAAAATTCAGGAGGGGCTTGACTCGGCCCAGGAAATCAAATCCTATAACCAGGAAGGGGCTTTTTCCAGTCAGTTAAACGTCATGCTGGACAATTTGGAAAGGCTGATGATTAAAGGCGAGCTTTTGATCGGGGCTTTTCTCAACCTGTCCCATGTATTATTAAAGCTTGGGCTGCCCAGTGTTTTACTGTACGGCGCCTATCTACTGTCAAGAGGAGAGATAAGTGTCTTTACTTACCTGGTGTTCCTTGTCGTGACAGCCCGCATTTACAACCCCATCATGGAGGCGATGAATAACCTGGCTTTGCTGCTCTACCTAAATGTTCGGATAAACCGTATGAAAGACATGGATAAAATGCCCAGACAGGAAGGAAGCACTGACTTCAATCCTAAAAACTACGATATTGAATTCAAGAACGTTGACTTCTCCTATCAAGAGGGTGTGCAAACCTTAAAGAATGTCAGCTTTACGGCAAAGCAGGGCGACGTGACAGCACTGGTAGGGCCTTCCGGGGGAGGAAAGAGCACCATTGCCAAGCTGTCCGCAAGATTCTGGGACCTAGACAAAGGAACCGTTACCTTGGGGGGAGCGGATATCTCGTTGGTTGATCCTGAAACTCTTCTAAATCATTATTCCATCGTTTTTCAGGATGTGACACTGTTTAATTCAAGTATTATGGATAATATCCGTCTGGGCAGGAAGGATGCAACCGATGAAGAAGTCATCAAGGCCGCTCGGCTGGCCCAATGCGATGAGTTCGTTAAAAAGCTTCCCCAAGGCTATAACACCTTGATCGGGGAAAACGGCGAACGATTATCCGGCGGAGAAAGACAGCGGATCTCCATAGCGAGAGCCATACTGAAAGACGCCCCGATTATACTGCTTGACGAAGCGACGGCATCTCTTGATGCGGAAAATGAGAGCAAAATCCAAAGGGCACTGGGTGAGCTTGTCAAGAATAAGACGGTTTTGATTATTGCCCACCGGATGAGAACGGTTTTGGGAGCGGATAAAATTGTGGTGATTAAAGAGGGTGTGATTGAAGAAACAGGCACACCGGCGGAATTAACAAGCAAGCAGGGGATTTTTGCAGGGATGCTAAACACTCAATATCAGAATCATTGTTGAGGGGGTCAAACTTAATGCCGTGCCTGTTGATGGATTCCGTAATCAGTCCATCCATACGGGCATTTTTTTTGCCTTCTTAACTATATGATCGGTTTTAATCGGTTTTTCTTTTGATATATCAAATTTGTGAAGAGATATAGTTCCCATCGGAGTGCTTAATTCCTATTGAAACTTCATTTTCTCCGATGAAATAAATCGGGATATATTTAGATATTACATCGGCACTCTCTGTTGCAGTTTTATTATTAAACACATCGCTATTATAAAGAACCTTTTCATTTTTTGTATTAATATCAAAGGTTTTTATTGCTCGGTCTTTCATATTTGTCTCTACTTCGATTTGTTTGCTGCCTTTTTTGACTATTTCATCAGAAAATGCATTAGTATTAACTATGACTAATGAGGCAATAGCTAGGGCTAATACTCCCCCAGTCATAGTTAAAGATTTCCCCTTTTTATTCATTTATTAACCACCTTTCGTTTATTATCAAAGACTAAAAGAGTATAATTTCCTCCTTTTCTGTGATCTCCTAACCCCGATATTAACACATGAGAGGGTTGGAGCATAGGTGTTTCCTCCTATACGTGTACTTCATTTGAAGTAGCATAGGAACCTGGATATTCTTTTTCTTCTACTACAACGGGAACCTTCAAACCGTCCTCCCTTAATAATTACTGACCTCTTAACAACTGGCATATTTAAACGATTTTACCATCTATACTTATTAGACAATTGAGCTACAGAAAAAGCTTCATAAACTTTGGAAAAAATTGAGTATAGGATAAAAGTCCTATGTAAAGAGGGGCTTTGGGTTCGTATGCGTATGAAGACAGGAGAGGGTGGCAGTTGCTTTTCTCGAAGGATAAGAAGAACCGAATTGATGAAGAATTATTTAAACGCTGTACGTTAGATGAAGTTGAGAGAATTGTTTACTTTAGCGTTGCAAACCGCATTATCTGCCTCAAGGTACAGAGTTGAAGAAAGCCCCTCTAACCAAAGGGATGGGAAATTTTCTCCCTTGTCATTTTGAAATCCGTTGTTCTGGGACAAAATGCTTATCAGACTTCTGTCACGAATGGAATTACATCTTGGAAAGAAGGAAGATTATCTGAAAATCATTGTGGTAAACTATAGCCAGAGCAAAGGGAGCAGCAGATCTTGAGGAGGTTGGATAGGCAATGCAATTTGCAGAGGATGAAATGTGGGGAGCTGTCGTGGATTGCGATGATAACTATAATGGCAGATTTCTCTACGCAGTGAAAACAGTCGGCGTCTATTGCCGGCCATCGTGCAAATCAAGAACGCCGTTAAGAAAAAATGTTTGCTATTTTGAAACACAGGAAAATGCTCAAAACGCTGGTTTTAGGCCATGTAAGCGTTGTCGCCCTGATTTAACAGATTATGCGCCAGTGTTGGAAATCGCCCGGCAAACAAAGGAACTGATCGACGGTTATTACTGCCGGCGGGAACGGCTTATCAGAGAAATGAAACAATTAGGTGTGACGACAAACCATTTAGCGGTTATTTTTAAGCAACAATATGGTGTGCCGCCAATCCAATACTTAAATCGGCTGCGGTCTGAGCAGGCAAAGAACATGCTTGCTGAAACGGATATGTCCATCATCGACATTGCGGGTGATATCGGGTTTAGCAGCTTGCCCGCTTTCTACAGCTTCTTCAAAAGGCAGACCGGAACAACACCCAAGAAATATCGTGGGGGGCTATAGTGGCGGGAAATAAAATGGTTCTTAAAAAGCTTGGAAGAGGCCTATGAGTCTGCACCACTTCTCCCTTCGAAGCTAACCTAATAGGTCGAGGAGTGAGATTATGAAAAACGTATGGTACTATGATTATCCCATCGGTACAATTGGAATTGCCGAAGAAAACGGCGCTCTATGCCATGTGTTTTTAAGAAGTAGTAAAATCCTTACGGGTTTTAGCACCGCCCAAACACCGCTTATTCGAGAAGCGGCAAGACAGCTGGGAGAATACTTTGACGGCCGGCGAAAAGAATTTGATTTGCCGTTGTCTCTGCACGGCACGGAGTTCCAGCAATCAGTGTGGGAAGCCCTGCAGGCCATCCCTGTTGGCGAAACCTGCAGCTACAAGGATATCGCCGTGCAAATTGGAAACCCACGCGCAAGCCGCGCTGTTGGTACGGCGAACAAGCGCAACCCTGTTATCATTATTATTCCCTGCCACCGTGTGGTGGGACAAGACGGTAGTTTGACCGGTTATGTGGGCGGTCTTCCCGTAAAACAGTATTTATTGGAGTTGGAGAAACGCTATGCCTGATCTACAGTATTTTGATTATGGAGAAAAGGAAATCCAATGGCTGAAAGCCCGTGATCCCATACTCGGTGCCGCGATGGATGAGATTGAGCATATCAACCGTCCGATTATCCCCGATATGTTCACGGCTTTGGTAAATGCCATTGTCGGACAACAAATATCCACAAAGGCCCATGTGACAATCTGGAATCGAATGCTGGAAAAATTCTCATCTATTACACCGGAAACCCTGGGGGCAATATCGGCAGAAGAATTGCAATCTTGCGGAATATCTATGCGCAAAGCGTTATATATCAAAGAAATTGCCGATTCCGTGCTAAAGGGCAGCTTGAACCTGAGGCTGTTACAAACAATGTCGGATGAACAAGTTTGCCTACACCTTGGCCAGATTAAAGGGATTGGTGTCTGGACAGCGGAGATGCTGCTGATTTTTTCCCTGCAACGCCCGGATGTCATGAGCAGGTATGACCTTGCAATCCTCCGTGGTTTGCGGATGCTGTACCATCACCGTAAAATTACACCTCAGCTTTTTAATAAATACAAACGCCGTTATTCGCCTTATGCTACGGTAGCCAGCCTCTATCTGTGGGCCATAGCCGGTGGTGCCTGCCAACATCTTGTAGACTATCAGCCTAAAAAAGCAGTTCCCCCAAAAGAAGAAGCGAAGCGACGGCGAAAACCGGTGCATGCAGCAGAAGGGACAGCAGCGGATTAATGTGTACCCCATGTCAAGGACAATTTAAGGCAATTCCGCAATATTGTTCGCGTGCGGGATAATCCAAATCGTCACTCCGGCGGCAATAATATCTATACATGGACTTTTACGCTTATGAAAAAAATCCCGGTTATTCTCTATGTCTGCTGCGATTGAGGGTATGTCGAGAACTGGGTAGAACATCAGAACGAGCGTGACGAAATCAAGCGAACCGTGGTTGCGGCTGATCAAATTCCGGTCATTGATAATGGGACTGTTGCTGAAATAGGAAACCATGAGGAATTGATAAAAGGGGACGTGCTATTTCTAGGTGTACTTTAAATTGGATACTCATGGAATTGGTTAGCCTTAAGGTCAAAAAGGATGATGATAATGGATACACTTTTATTTGGCATATCTGGTCTTCCTCTAGGAAACGGTTCTACTAAATTTAATTATGCTAGTGGCATAGATTATGCTAAGTCCATAGGGCTTGATGCAATGGAGCTTCTTTTTGTCAGAAACGTTAATGTTACGGATAACAATAAGAGCCTTATATTACAAGCCAAGTCAAAAAATGATTTTTACTTATCAGCCCATGGCTCGCACTACATAAATTTAAATGCCAATGAATCGGACAAACAGGAACGATCTATAGAAAGGATCTTAAAAGCTCTGGAAGGATTGTCCAAAGTTGGAGGGAGGAGTCTAATCTTTCATCCAGGCTTTTATTTGGGAGACTCCAAAGAGGATGCGTATTATACCATAAGGGATAATTTATTACGTCTTCCCCTAACCGGGATAGATTATAGATTAGAGACAACTGGTAAGGAGACACAATTCGGCACGATTGAGGAACTAGTCTCTTTGTGCAAAGAAATCAGCTCGTGTAAATTGTGTATTGATTTTTCACATATACACGCAAGATATAATGGCAAACTAAAAGGGTTTAATGATTTTGCTAAAATACTTCAATATGTCTCGGATGAACTCGGAAAATCGGCTTTGGAAGACTTACATATTCATATGGGAGGAGTAAATTACACTAAAAAAGGTGAGCGGAACCATATCCCGTTGCTGCAAAGTGACTTCAATTATGTGGATTGCCTGAAGGCTATAAGGTACTTCAACGTAAAAGGTTGTATAATATCTGAAGGCCCTATAGTGGAGAAAGATGCACTGTTACTAAAGAAAACCTATGAAAGACTCTGATTCGAGTTTAAAGAATAGACAAACGTCCTGACTGAATCTCAGTTCAGTCAGGCTGCAGCGTGGTCGGGGGCAGACCAAACATATTTGTGTCCAAACGAAGTCATAGCATTGCAATATCATTAAAAACTGAACTACGGTAATTGAGCTTTTATTAAATAATAGAGTATTGGACATACTGTGGAGTGGAATAGGGATAGTTATATAATCAAGCTTACTTACGCTTAACGTTTTTGCCCTTCAAAAGCCTGGTTTATTTTTAATAACATTTAATTTATAATTAAAATAAAATCCCTGAGTATTAATAAAATATAAGGAGGTTAGAATGATGATCAGCGAAAAAATCGAAAACTTGTTGAATGAGCAAATCCAAAAAGAATTTTATTCCGCCTATCTATACATGTCATTTGAAGCTTATTTTGCGAATAGGAACCTTAACGGATTCGCCCATTGGTTCCGGGTGCAGGCCATGGAGGAAAGGGATCATGCTTTAATATTTTTTAACTATATTCATCAAGTCGGAGGACGGGTTAAGCTTCAGACTATAGCGGCACCTGAATGGGAGTTTCAGTCCATTGAAGAAGTATTGACAAGGCAGGTGGAGCACGAGCGTTTGGTAACAGCATCGATTTATAATATTGCCGATCAGTCCATCCAAGAACGGGACCATAAAACGAGTTCCTTTATCAAGTGGTTTATAGACGAGCAAGCGGAAGAAGAGGCCAATGCGGAACAAAATCTCAGCAAAATCAAACTTGTCGGCGAAAATGATGGAAGAGGAATTCTCATGCTCGATACCGAAATGGGGGCAAGAATCTACACTGTCGCGGCACCGTTATCGGCCAATAACCAAGCGTGATAATGCTAGAAACATAGATGCAGTCAATTAGCAAAGGTGGGAGTCTGAATGGAAAAAGTTATTAATATCGTTGGTTTTACAGGAAGCTTGCGCCGCAACTCTTATAATAAAGCAGCTCTTAATGCAGCTAAAGAATTACTGCCCGCTGGCGCAAATTTGGAAATAGTAGATTTATCCCTTATTCCGTTTTTTAATGAAGATTTGGAATCAGAAGGGATCCCCGAGGTCGTCGTTCAATTTAAAAGAAAACTGGCTGAAGCAGACGCCATCCTGATTTCCACCCCCGAGTACAACTATTCCATACCGCCGGTGTTGAAAAATGCTATAGATTGGGCGTCCCGCAGTACGGAGTTGCCGTTAAACGGAAAACCCCTGGCAATCATGAGTGCTTCGCCCGGTATATTCGGCGGAGCCCGGGTCCAGTACCATTTGCGTCAGGTCTGCGTCGTACTCAACCTTTTGCCGTTAAATAAGCCGGAAGTGTTCATTATGAGTGCGCACACGAAGTTTGATCCCAGCGGAAAGTTAATTGACGAGTACAGCAGAAATGCAATCACAAAACTTTTACAGGCGCTGGTGGATAAAACACGGGAAATGAAGGAGTGCCAAGAAAGAGGTTAATCCAGGATAACCCTGCTTTCGCGAATATTATTCGCGGCATCAAAGACGGATAGTTAAGGAAGATAATTGTATTTACTTAAAAAAGTTATTACTGCCAGTCCAAATTGAAAGACGCCTTTCAATTTGGACTGGCAGTTTTTGCAAGGCCAGGGTGATCAGCGGAGAACGTGGGCAAGGGAGCATAGGTAGGGACCAGATGGACTTTTAGAAGGCGTTCAGCCTTACCGTAAGTTTTACAATATCAATTGGGAATGTTTTCGTGTCTCTCTGGGGTGGACATTTTTTAAAGAAAGTGGTATCTTTAATGTGAATTATCTTAATATTTGGACTTAATGTCTCTCCAGCGAGGACATTTGGTTTTAAGAAAGAGAGGAGCATGAGCAAAGATTAGAAATAGTTTTTAGACATTATATGGAGATTGATTATGGGAAAAATCAATTCGAATAAACTCTAAGAAATGAACAAAAGGGTGTGTCGAGATTGGATACCCGTCGTGCCTCTGGGAAAGGCAAGAATCAGAATCCAGGTTTCGGCTGGCCATAGCAAAGAAGATTTGGACTTCGCGGTTACTTGTTTCAAGCAAGTCAAAGAAGAGATGGAACTCTAATCATGATTTAATTAGGGAGGAAAAGTGATTATGAAAAGTCTGATGAATAACTGGAATAAACTGAGCCTGGTAAAACAAATACTTATAGGATTGATTATCGGTATCATCTTGGCAGTAGCGATTCCAGACACAGCAAAACCCATCGCAATCTTTGGTACTTTATTTGTAGGTGCTTTGAAAGCGATTGCACCTATATTGGTCTTCTTCTTGGTCATGTCGGCAATCTCTCAACACAAGAGTGGTCATCAAACCAATATGAAATCCATTATCGTTCTTTATCTTTTTGGAACATTCTTAGCTGGACTTGTAGCGGTTGTTGCAAGCTTCATATTCCCAATAACCTTAACATTTGCAGCGGGCGCTAATAATGTGACGCCTCCGGGAGGGGTCGTAGAGGTTCTCAAAGCATTACTGCTGAATGTTGTTGATAACCCTGTAAAAGCACTTTATAATGCCAACTATATCGGTATATTGTCTTGGGCAATACTTCTTGGCTTTGCTTTAAAAAATGCTCCTGAATCTACAAAAATGATGATTTCAAATTTTTCAGATGCAGTGACAAAAATGGTTAGATGGGTCATAAAATTAGCCCCATTGGGTATCATGGGTCTCGTATTTGATGCTATTGCTACAAATGGAATTGAGGCATTATTTAGTTATGGACAATTACTTGTACTTCTGCTTGGTTGTATGTTTTTTATAGCTCTTGTTGTCAATCCAATCATTGTGTACGTGAATATTCGTAAAAACCCATACCCACTTGTGTTAAAGTGTTTAAGGGAAAGTGGTATTACAGCGTTCTTTACACGCAGCTCAGCTGCAAACATCCCTGTAAATATGACCTTGTGTGAAAATCTAGGTTTGGATAAGGATACGTATTCGGTATCTATTCCATTAGGTGCTACCATCAATATGGCAGGTGCTGCTGTTACCATTAGTGTTATGACCCTGGCGGCGGTTCACACGCTTGGCATTCAAGTGGATATGGCTACGGCCTTAATCCTCAGCGTATTGTCGGCTGTAAGCGCTTGCGGTGCTTCAGGCGTAGCGGGCGGATCGCTATTACTGATTCCTCTGGCCTGTAGCTTATTTGGGATCCCAAATGAGATTGCTATGCAGGTAGTTGGGGTAGGCTTTATCGTAGGTGTTTTACAAGATTCTTGCGAAACGGCTCTTAACTCATCCACTGACGCACTTTTCACGGCAACAGCTGAATTCGCTAAGATGCGTAAAGACGGAAAAGAAATCATTATTAAATCAACTTTCGCAGAGCAAAAATGAGCTTTGTCCAGAACCCAAAACCACATAAAAAAGAGGGTGGCTTCGATATAAAAGATAGCTCAAAAAGTGATTTGTTTAGCGGTTCCTATGTCAGTTTCAAGCAACTAAAAATCCTTGCAGCTTATGAAGTTGCAAGGATTTTTAGTTACAAGAGAAAACTAAAGACTTTTTTGCATAGGATCAGATAACTTTTTTGTTATCCGGGCCGGGAGTGGTGACAATGACCTTTTCCGGGGTGATAATAAGCGCACCTTTGGCAGTCATAGCACCTTTGAACATGTCCGAGACAAGTTTTTTGAAAGTCTCCACAACAGGGCCTTCCGTCACGTACTCGGCCTTGCCTTTGATCTGATATCCTTCCATGGTCCCTCCATTGCAGGCAGAGATGGCTATCTTACCGTTTTCTTTAATGTTGGAAAGTGTGGTATCCAAAAATACATCACCTACCACTAGTTTGCCGTCATCGGTAACGTCCTTGAAAGCTACTGGTACGGCATTCGGCTCATCCGAATATGTACCCAAAAACCACATTTGCATTCATTTGAAGACCCTCCTATTTGATTTGCTCTTATTTAAGCTTTACTTAAGTATAGGCAAGCTGCGGCGTGATTTAAAGATACCCGCAAATTTATGAGTTACTCATAAATTTCATAGTTACTGGCATTTTCAAAGTATGCCTTTTATAATTACACTACAGGAGGGTGTTCGGAATGTATAAACCCAAGTTAGAAAAAGATATTCGCTGCCCACTGGAATATGGCTTAGACATTTTCGGCGGAAAATGGAAATCCCGGATTATCTGTGTTCTGGCAGAGAAAGAGGTTCTGCGTTACAGCTCTCTGCGCAAAGAAATGACCAATATCACGGACGCGGTTTTGGCAACGACTTTGAAAGAGTTAATTGCAGACGGAATCGTTCAAAGACAGCAATTTGATGAAATTCCACCGAGAGTGGAATATTACCTGACGGATAAGGGAAGATCCGTTGTACCCATTCTGCAAAGCATTTGCAGATGGTCGGGGGCATACCACAGGGAGAACAGCGAGTATATCCTTTCACAATGTCAAAAATGCGATTACAAATGCGAAAACTCAAGTGATTGAATTGGCCTACCCGCAGCGCCTGTACTCCTACCTGTGAATTTATTAGCTTTGTCCATAATTTCGAACCTGGTATTAGATAGACATAATAAAAGCACCCAAAATTGAGTGCTACGATGTTGTAATTTAATTGTAACTGAAAAAGCTTGCAGGGCGGTCGGCATTCCTCCGAAGGGAGGTGATGCCGTGGAAGGATACCAGACTTTGATGCTGATGATTTCATTTGCAACATTGGTGGTGTTAATACTTTCATTCCATAAACGGAAATAGACCGCCTCTGTCCAAGGATTCGGTCTATTCCGCACTCTTTGACGCCGTCCGCTCTTAAGTGGCTGTTACATTGGAGTCATGCGACCAACATGACTCCTCTTTGATCACAGTTGATTTAAAATATCACTCTTGATAGTGTTAGACATAAATTTATGAATTTCAAGCTAGATCATTGGCGTAAGATATTTTATAGTTTTTCATAGTGCCTGCTACTTTATCCACCACGCTTTTGAGATTAGAATATAACAGTTATTTATAAAACTGTTTTTAAGTATTGTGATATTAAATAACTGTTCTTACAAAAAATTGACCAAATGCAAATCAGGCGTGAGAGCATACAAAGTTCGGGACCGATTCCTTACATGAAATAAGCGGTATAAAAATCCAGCAATTGAGAAGGATCGTATTGTTGTCAAATCCGAAGCTTCTAAAGGTAGACTCGTTTTTAAGCTTCTTAAATATAGAGCCATTAAAAAGATAATTCTAGAATTATAATCTAGGGCTACCGATATTGTTGATGAATTTTAGCCGAAAAAGACAGTAATCTTATGATTTTATGCCAATTCCGGAATCAAAGGAAAAATATACTTATGCTGATTACCTAACCTGACCGGAAGGTGAACGTTGGGAAATCATCGATGGTGTACCTTATATGCAAGCAGTCGCTTCCTGGCAACACCAAGCTATATCTGGCAATACCTTCTTGTTTTTAAAGGCCAGGGAGATGGTGCGGACAATAGGCGGAGACAACTCAGGTTTATACCCAAGCCTTCACCATCCGAAACCCGCCTGCGTATGCTGTCATTAAAGCTATTATAAAGGCGGGAATCAAAATGAATGAACCCAGCACTGAACGTACGCCGCAAGGCATTGCGGCTGAGATTAATAGAATCAAACAGCAGGCTTGTAAAATCATGCTTATCAATGCCATAGAGACCGGCAAGCGCTTGAAGGAGGCCAAGGACCTGCTCCCCCATGGAGAATGAGGAAAATGGCTGATGCAGCTCGTTGAAGAATATGGAGATAAACTATTCCCTGCCGGCGATGACGGCGGCAGGGAAAATTCGTCGGCGCCGACGAATTTTACATACTAACAGGCCATTCTCCTGCTGGGGATTCCGAAAGATGAGCGGGAGAAATTTATCCTGGAGCATGATGTTAAAATTTTATAGTGAGAGGGCGTATGTGGTAATCCCATAATCATAGAAACGGTTTAGGGAGATGGGTATCAACCAAATGCATAAAGTATAGAATTCTTTAAAACCATGCAGCGGCTTATCGTTTGCATGGTTTTTTTACGCAAGAATAGTTTAGGAACTGTTTAGAAATTGTTTAGATATTATCATCTTATTATTTAGAATCATTTTGTAAACTTAGGTTGTAAAAGAAAAGAAAAGGTGTTGAATTGGAATGAATGAGGGAATTATTGTCCAGACCCTTGGTAAAGTAACAAAATTACTTCTAGCGTCAGCGGGACCGTTGCAATATTTTCTTGACAAACCTGGTGAAACCCATGTTCACTGTCTGGAACAGGCCTATGTTACCTTGACTCATGATGGAAAAGAGGAGGTTGCTGAATTATTCCAGAATCATCATTCGATGCTCTCCAAAGGATTATACTGGGCTGACCGGGGGTGGAAAAACGTTAACCACTTTTATAGCCATCCCGACAAGCCAGGGAGCATAATCTGGCCGGGCGCAACAGGGGAGTGCCAGTGCTATTTCAATCGGGCTTTCACTCTGTTTCCAAATGACGTCGATAAAGGTATGTTCTTTCTCGGGGCTGCGCTGCATCTAGTACAGGACATGTGTGAACCACACCATTCCTTGGGGATGGTTTTCGATGGTCACAAAGAGTTCGAAGCCTGGGTGACTCAAAATTGGGCTAAATTTCCTGCTGAGAGTGGTATGTATCTGCCATTTTCCCACCCAGCCCAATGGATTGATTATAATGCTCATGTTTCAGCTGGTCTATATCCCTTGGTATCATTGGAGAGCGGGTGTTCGGAAGAAAGTTATAGCATAGCTTCAGAAATTTTGATTCCTCTAACGATTTCCACTTCTGCTGGGTTTCTTGATTTTGTTTATCAACAATTGGACGGTTTAAGGTTAAGACTAGAGTAGATTTTAAAAGAACATGGAGAGGGAGGGGTAGCTTTGAAACAGTTAAGGATTCTGGTATTTTCTGCTGGGTTTGGAAACGGACATTTCCGGGCTGCGGAAGCCGTAATTGAAGGCCTACGTCTTAAGGCACCTGAGGCAGAAATCATTCATTTGGATTTTGGCGATTTTTTGAGTAAGCGGCTAAACACAATGGCCAAAATTGCTTACCTTGAAATGACGAAATACACCCCAAAAATCTGGGAAAAGCTGTATAATATTACTGATAGGTTACAACCTGAATCGAGGATTCAACGTTTACTGAAACAGATGGGTCGTAGGGATTTTCTTCAATACATTCAGGCCTTTGCGCCGGATCTTATTGTCTGTACCTATCCAACCATCTCTTCGATTTTAGCCCAGCTGAGACTCGAACAACTTCTTCAGGTGCCGATTATCACCGTTATAACAGATTATACTCTCCACAGTCACTGGGTTCATCCAGGGGTTGATCGATACATGGTGGCCTGTGAGGAAGTAAAGGCTAGTTTAGTATCCTGGGGAATCAAGGCCCCACGTATTCTCGTGACAGGGATACCGGTCAGCCCAAAATTCGACCTGGAAATGGATCGAGGGAGCATAATTTCCAGGTTAGGATTAAGAACAAATATCCCCACCTTTCTAGTAATGGGGGGAGCTTATGGGGGTTCTAAAAGCGTAACAAGAATCTGCAAAACACTGACAGACTCTCCTGTACCAGTCCAGATGATTGTTGTTTGTGGTAAAAATACAAGACTTTATCATTCTTTAGGAGAGGTTATTGAGGACTCAGTGAACCCCATGGTACGCTTAAGTTACGTTCATAACCTAGAGGAACTAATGTCCGTCTCCGACTTGATCATTACTAAGGCTGGAGGTTTAACGGTTTCCGAGGCACTGACGAAACACTTGCCCTTGGTTATCTATAAGGCCATACCAGGTCAAGAAGAAGAAAATGCGCGTTTTGTAGAAGGTTTGGGCGCAGGACAGGTTGCAGGCACAGAAGAAGAACTGGGATGGATTCTCAAACGTTTTTTGAGCACTCCTAAAGAAATGGAGAAAATCCGCGCGCAAGCGGCCATCGCTTTACCGGGCCACTCAACGGAACGGGCAGTTGAAGCTATGCTGCAATTAACAATGAATAGAAGAAACGAGCAAAAAATCGGATAGATATGTTCCTTAGAATTTTGAAGGGAGGGTCCAGAAATATGAAAAAAAGAGAAATGTATGACTGTCTTGTCGTCGGTTGCGGCATGGCAGGCACAGTTATAGCGCGTGAACTGGCGGAACGGGCAGGTAAAAAAGTACTGATCCTTGAGAAGAGCGGCCATATAGGCGGAAATGCTTATGATCTCCTCGATGAGAGCGGAATTTTAGTCCATCAATTTGGCCCCCATATCTTTCATACGGACAACAAAAGGGTCTTCAATTATCTCTCTCGGTTCACAAGTTGGCGAAATTACTCCCACGAGGTCGTGGGGGACATCCACGGAAAGCTAATACCGATTCCTTTTAATCTTAATTCCCTCCATTTGGCCTTTGAACCTAATAAGGCAGCACGTATAGAGCAAAAGCTGATCGCCATTTATGGCCTCGGAAGCAAGGTGCCCATTTTGGATCTGCGTCGACAGTCCGATGCAGAACTTGCGGACCTTGCGGATTTCATCTACAACAATATATTTTTATATTACACGCAAAAGCAATGGGGCCTGGCGCCCGACGAAATTGATGCTTTGGTTACCGCCCGTGTCCCTGTCCTTATCTCTTATGATAACCGCTACTTTCAGGACACTTATCAGGGTATCCCTGCCCAGAGCTATACATCGCTCTTCGAGCACATGTTAAATCACCCCAATATAGAGCTCCGTCTTAATTCCGATGCCCGCAGGTTACTCCGGCTGGAATTCGGGAACGTGTTTTTTGACGGTGCCCCCTTCAACGGCACCGTAATATACTCAGGACCGACGGACGAACTGTTTGATTGCCGCTACGGAAGCCTGCCCTACCGGACTTTGGACTTTGTCTTTGAAACTCACAATCTCACCCGGTACCAGTCCAGGGGGACTGTGAATTATCCTGTTGACCAAGACTATACTCGTATCACCGAATTCAAACACCTCACGGGACAAACTTTGGACGGACGAACGACCATCGTCAAAGAATATCCGCGGGCCTATAGGGGCACCGACAGCGAGACTCCCTATTATCCAATCCAAAACCCTGAAAATGCCACCCTTTATGAGCGATACCGGAAGCTTAGCGACCAATTTCCCCAAGTTCACTTACTGGGCAGGCTTGCAGAGTACAAATACTACAATATGGACGCTATCGTTAATAAGGCCTTGAAGCTTGCTGACACCTTAATAAGGTAATGAGTGTGGTGTCTTATTTATTTTTTAGGCAGACTTAAAGCGCAGAAAGGGAGCTTATGTTGAAAATAATTACATTTACCGTACCCTGCTACAATTCAGCGGCTTATATGGAACGCTGCATCGATTCTCTTCTTCCCTGTGGAAAAGATGCGGAAGTTATTATTGTCAATGATGGCTCTACCGACGACACCCAAGAAATTGCCGATCAATATGCCTTGCAATACCCTGATATAGTACGAGTGATCCATCAAGATAACGGAGGACATGGGGAAGCGGTCAATACCGGCCTAAAAAACGCCTCCGGTCTTTATTTTAAAGTGGTGGATTCAGACGACTGGCTCGATGGCCCAGGTATGATTGAAGTGCTGCACACCCTTAAAACCTTCGTGGGTGGCAACTCTGCTCCTGATATGCTGGTCTGCAACTATATCTATGAAAAGCTGCTGGAAGGGACCAGGCACGTCATTAAATATAGCAATGTCTTTCCCAACAATCAGATCTTCGGTTGGGATGACATGAGGAAGTTCCCCCCCTGGAAATATCTTCTGATGCATTCGTTGATTTACAGAACACAACTACTGCACAAATGTGGCCTTAAATTGCCAAAACACACCTTTTATGTCGATAATATTTTTGTTTATCAGCCCCTGCCTTCAGTGAAAACTATCTACTATCTGGATGTGGATCTTTACCATTATTTTATCGGGCGGGAAGACCAATCTGTCAATGAACGTGTCATGCTTAGAAGAATTGATCAGCAACTCATGGTAACGCGCATCATGATAGGATGCCACCGTCTCCCTGGGAGCATAGCCAGCAAAAAGCTGTCCAACTACATGCTGAGCTATTTAGCGATGATGATGATAATTTGCACTGTATTCCTAAGGATTTCCGGCACAGAGGAAGATAATCGGAAGGAAAAAGAGCTTTGGTCCTTCCTCGCAAGCTGCGACAACGGTCTGTACCGCCATGGGAGTATCAGGTTCTTGAGGATGGTTGCCAACCTGCCCGGAAGTTCCGGCAATAAAATCACCGTCAGCTTATACAACATAGCACGCAAAGTCTATAAATTTAATTAAGGCATTAAGGCATGCAATCAATAGAATCTTGGACCAAGGGAGCAAATGAATGTCCACTAAAACAAAACTAAAACTGTTTATAGGTATAATCATGACCGCCGTCATTATCTATTACTCCATTGAGGCCCTCAAAGGCTTGCATGTAAGCGTGCTTTTCCAGACTGACATCAATTGGGGCCTTGCGCTGGTTTCAGTGGCTATCTTTGGGTATGCCAACTATATTCGTGGACTTGCCTATACACGGGGTATTGACCGGGACATGGACAGAATGACAGCTCTTCAAATTGTGGGTATAGGGCATGCTTCGAACATGGTTTTGCCCTTCCACATCGGAGAGGGGCTGCGGGCGGCTTTTTTTCCGAAGGGATACAGTGCCATCAAGATAACCAACCTGCTGATTATTCCCGCCGTGGCAGATTTTGCGGCAATTATGATTCTCTCAATCGCCGCAGTTCCCTTTGCCGGATTTAAAGATCAAAATTTGTTAAATGCCTTGTGGATTCTTACCTTTCTCAGTATTGCCGCGTTTATAGTGTTCGTGATTCTCATCTTTTTTCATTCGCCCCTGCGCAGCTATCTCAGTGACTATTTAAATGTTGACACGGTGAAAATGATGAATTGGGTGCTCCTTTCCTGGGTCATGCTGCTTGTATCCACCTGGATTGGCCTTGTCGCCTTCGGCTTCCCCTGGGTGGCGTCCATTCGCCTGTCCCTTGCCGTATTTGCCGCCACCAATATCATTAATTTTATTCCGGCCACGCCTGGTGCCATCGGCCTTTTTCAATACGGGACAATTCTGGCCCTTGGGGGTCTGGGAATTGATCCGACTACGGCACTGTCAGCGAGCTTGCTGTTGCATCTGATCCAATATGCTGCACTCCTGCCCCTGGGAGGTTACCTCTACCTTAGATCCCTTCATGGAGAATACGGAGAAGCCCTCGGGAACCTGTGGCACAGAAATCGCCAGAAGGACAGGAAATCGCTGAAACTAAAACGCACAAAATAACGATAATTTGGAGATGAAAACTATTAAACTTTTATCAATTGTTGTACCGTCTTATAATTCCCAGGACTATCTTCGCCACTGCCTGGACAGTGTAGTCAAGGGCGGGCAGGAGGTGGAGGTTATTGTGGTGGATGATGGTTCTACGGATCGCACGGCGGAGATCGCCCGGGAATACTGCGCTCGTTTTCCCGGAATTGTCCGCCTTGAGCAGAAAGAGAACGGTGGCCATGGCTCGGCAGTCAACCGCGGACTGGAGGTGGCCACGGGTAGGTATTTTAAGGTTGTCGACAGCGACGACTGGCTGGATACTTCCGACTACAAGTCGGTGCTTTCCTTGCTGGGCGGCATTGACTCCATTGACCTGCTGATTACCAACTATGTCTACGAATATTCCTATAACGGTAAGCATAAAGTCATGGGCTTCAGTAATGTTTTTCCACAAGGCAAGGTTATTACCTGGGACAGTATGGGTCGTTTTCGCTTCGACCAGCTAATGCTGATGCACTCCTTGTTTTATCGGACGGATTTGCTGCGGGAGTGCGGCCTCAAGCTGCCGGAACACACCTTTTATGTAGACAACCTTGTCGCCTATCTACCCTTGCCCTATGTGAAGAGCTTCGTTTATCTGGACTGTTCTCCCTATCACTATCTCATTGGCCGGCCCGGTCAGTCTGTCAACACCCAGGTCATGATCAAGCAGATTGACCAGCAGCTTAAAGTAACGCGCCTGATGATTGAGGAGTACAATCTTTTCAAGGATATTGCAGGTGAGAAACTTAGACGCTACATGATTTTCTATCTTTCCATGATGATCGCCATCACCGTGACTCATATCTACATCCCAGAGGATGAAAAGCTTAGCGGCCAGGCCGACGAGCTTTGGGACTTTATAAAGCAAAAGGATGAAAAGCTGTATACTGTACTGCGCAAGGACTTTCTCAATTCAGGCATAAGGTTTGGGCAGAAAATCAGCCCACGCCTTATATCTCTTGGCCTTAAGCTTATTAAACGCATCTATAAGTTCAGTTAAAATAAGCTTACCAAGTAGTAAGCATCATTTTTATAGGATGGTTGCGTGTACCGTCGATGACGATTCCGATTTTTGATCCCTCATAATTGTCCAGCTCCGCTCTTACCCTATCGTTTGTGTTCATCCTTAGACTTCCTGCAATCGATGAATAGTAGAAATGTGCAAAAAATCGGATAGTCGATTTTTTTGGAGGGTCACATTGTTTGTGCTTATGATATCAGGTATTATTGAATCAATGACAGGGAACAATCAATGTGATAAAACCCTTTGTGTTGTAGGAAGAGAGGTTAGTATGAAAATACGAAACAGAATTTTCATTTCTAATACAGTCATGGTTTTGGTTTCGTTGGTTACTTTACTAGCCATCACTGCAGCCTTGGTTAATTTAAATGAAAATATCAATACAGAGATTGCCAAGGCGAAGCTGGATGAAAATGTGTTTGAGGTCCAAAGCTTGTTTGAACAATCACCTGCAATCATGCTTGAATATGAAACTCTTAGTAAGAGTCTTTCAAAATACAATTACCAATTATTTGTGATGGTAGATGGTAAGAAAAAATACTCTAATTTTGATCCTGATGATGAAGAAGAACTGACGGAGTTTCTTAAAGTAATTGATTTAGCGAGAGTCCATGCCAGCGTATATTATCGGGATTCGTTGACTGTCGTAAGAAGATCTATTCTAGTCGAGGATCATGAATATAAGATCGTTGCAGTAAATAACGCCGATGATGAATTCACCTGGTTTGGTACAAGTTTTGAACGATTTATTATTCATTTTATTCTCATCGGTTTGGCGGCCAGTTTGGTTATTTTAGGAATTAGTCAGTTATTTACCAGGAGCCTTGTAGAACGAATTATGAAACCTATCGATCAGCTGATGGATGGGGCAAAACGAATTGAAGAAAAAAATCTGGAAGATCCGATTGTTTATGCGGGAGAGGATGAATTTGAGACAGTATGTACTTCCTTTAATCATATGCAGAGCTATTTATTCGAGGAACAGAAAAAAAATGCCACCTACGAGAAGGCGAGAACGGATATGGTATCAGGTATTTCACATGATTTACGCACACCCCTTACTTCCGTAAAGGGCTATATAAAAGGGTTAAAAGATGGGATCGCTAATACTCCGGAAAAACAACATCAATATCTGGACATTGCTTATGCGAAGGCCTGTGAAATGGATGTCCTGTTGCAGCGCTTGTTTTATTTTTCCAAAATGGAAACGGGAAACATGCCCTTCTATCGGCAAATGACTGACTTAAACGAATTCATCCTGAAGTTTGTCGAAGGATGTAAAAATGATTTAGAGACAAAAGGTGCCAGTATTTCCTTTGCAACTTCGGGAAAAATCCATTTGGCTTCCATCGATATAGATCAAATGCAACGGGTATTAACGAATCTGGTTGAGAACAGCTTAAAATATGCCAATACGAGCTCTTTGGAGATTAAGATTTCACTTACCCAAGAGAAGCAGCGCGAGGTAATCGTGGTTTCTGATAATGGACGTGGTGTGGATGCAGATAAACTTCCCCACTTATTTGAACAGTTCTATAGAGGGGACGAGTCGAGGAGTAAGAAAAACAGTGAGGGAAATGGTCTTGGTTTATATATTGCCAAATACATTGTTGAAGCATTTGACGGAGTCATTACAGCAGAGAATGATCAGGGACTAAAAATCATAATATCTTTACCCCAGGTAACGGAGGACATGTAGTGAGCAAGATTCTAATTGTAGAAGATGACAATGAAATAGCTATGCTGGAAAAAGATTACCTGGAAATCAGCGGCTATGAAACAGAACTGATTCAGGATGGCTGTAAGGTTGTAGACGCTGTATTGACAGGAGAGTATGATTTAATCTTATTGGACTTGATGTTGCCGGGCAGCAGTGGGTATGATATCTGTCGGGAAATACGAGACAAAATAGATATTCCTATCTTGATGGTGACAGCCAAAACAGAATCCATTGATAAGATACGGGGATTAGGTCTTGGGGCAGATGACTATATTGCCAAACCCTTTGATCCGGCAGAATTGGTGGCCAGAGTAAAATCCCATTTAAGCAGATATGAACGACTAGCCGGTGGCGGCTTGAAGAACAAACCGACGCCGGTTACATCAGCACAGCAGAGGATAATCCAGATTGGGAATCTAAAGATTATTGCATTGAGCTATAAAGCTTATCGTGGTGAACAGGAAATCAAATTTCCAAATCGAGAGTTTGAACTACTGAGGTTTCTGGCTATGAACCCTGATATTGTTTTTTCAAAGGAGCAAATTTTCGAGAAAGTATGGGGATATGAATATGTGGGTGACAGTGCAACTGTGATGGTGCATATTAATCGCATCCGAGAAAAGATTGAGGAAGACCCTGGTAATCCCAAAATCATAGAAACGATTTGGGGAGCGGGGTACCGACTAAATGCCTATTATGATAATATGTTATAATTCAAGTAACTTTACAGTCATGATCGGAGAGGGATAGACTTAACTATATATAATGTGGCATCATAGGGCTGACAGGATTGTTAGCCTTTTATTGTTATTAGTGGAAGGAAGGTAACAATGGTTTACTTAAGTATTTTTACATTTCCCAATGACGAGATGGAATTCGACTTCTTCCTTGAGGTAAAAAGAACATGTTATGACGTGTTTTATCCATTTAGGGTTTTATCCACACATAATTTTGAGAGAATTGATTTTGAGCCGGTTACCATTTTATATGGAGGAAACGGTTCGGGAAAATCTACGGCCTTAAATGTGATTGCCGAAAAAACAGGCATCAATCGAGATTCTATTTATAATAAATCTAATTTTTATCCCAACTATATTAATATGTGCGGGATGCACCTGGAGGCAGATATTCCTGAAGACAGCCGAATTATTACCAGCGATGATGTATTTGACTATATGCTGAATGTCCGTAATCTCAACGAAGGTATAGACCAAAAACGAGATAAACTCTTTGACGAATATTTGGATGCCAAGTATTCTCAGTTTCAGATGAAGTCCCTATCCGATTATGAGCTGCTTAAAACAGTAAATATGGCTAGAAGTAAAACACAGTCTCGATTTGTGAGAAAGAAATTGATGGCCAATGTACGAGAATATTCCAATGGAGAAAGTGCATTCTTGTACTTTACCGAAAAAATTACTGAAAATGGACTTTATATATTGGACGAGCCTGAAAACAGTCTGTCTCCCAAACGACAGATGGAATTAATGAAATTTATTGAGGATGCCGCACGGTTTTGGAACTGCCAGTTTATTATCTCAACCCATTCGCCGTTTTTACTTGCCTTGCGGGGAGCAAAAATATATGATCTTGACGAGAATCCGGTAGATGTTAAACGGTGGACGGAATTGGAAAATGTGCGGACATACTATGAATTTTTTAAACGATATGAAAAAGACTTTTTAAAAATGCTGGACTAAATCGGGCTGTGAAGTGGTCAGGTACTTTTTCAACGCCGGCTGTCGGGTCCACTGTTACGAGCAGTTGATCCAAGTCTATTTCGACTAATCCAAGAGATATGGAATCTCAAACTGAAAAGAATAGAGGTTTCTCGGTTACGCAAGCACGGAACATGTTGTGGGAAGCTGGTTATAGTATTACTTAAATAATTATAACCTGAGTGGGGTCGGTTGCAACTTTGCCGGGTACAGCTATTCTTTATCTCATAATTCGAGGTTAGTAAACTTTCAAACATTCCATAGCATCCTAAAGAGCTAAGCTTTGTTAATTCAAGCTTAGCTCTAATACTAACTATAGTTTTAATTAATTGGGGGGCTGAGGAGAAGGCCCCCTATTTCTTGTCACAATCTCTGAGCTCCACAAACAGCAGTTCAGCAAGAAAAGCATAGGTGCGGATAATACATATAAGAATCGCTACAGTGAACCACCACTGCCAGGTATTAAACATGCTCGGTCCAGCAATTTATACTTACATCCTGCATTAAGGTGAACGACATCAAATGATCAGTTAAGGCAGGTAGGGGATTAATGTATGGATTTGAAACAAAAGATGCAAGGGAGAAAGTTCTTGCTGGATTCTCCGGGAGATATAGCTCACGCATAACGGAATTAATAGTATCACATAATAAAGTGTCTAATACAAATTAGGAAGAGTTGAGTGTATGTTTAGTTTCTTTCGAAAGAAAGAGGAGAAGAAAGCAAAAACTGAAAACCAATCGGTGCTCTCTGCCTCCCTTAAATTAACCAATTCCGTCGAGGCAAACATCAAATTATTTAAAGACATTTTCACAAATGATGATACTTTGATTGTCAGGAATTTTCAGAATAAGTATTTAAAAGCTGCGGCCTGCTGTGTTATCTACATTGATGGCATGGTAAATACCGAAGTGATCAATGAGAACATTATTCAGCCTATTTTAGGCGGGAATTTAAAGGAAGAAATTTCTGATGGCAACCTGCTGGAAGAATTGCAGTATAAAGTAATTGCCTCCAGCGATGTCAAAGAAGCAGCCAATATTAACGATCTGGTCGAGTCTGCAATCAATGGTGATACGGTCTTGCTGGTGGAGGGCTATAAGCAAGCTCTCATTGTAAGTACCAAAGGATGGCAGACCAGGCCCATTGATGAACCCTTGGCCGAGAGGGTCGTGCGCGGACCAAGAGAAGGTTTTGTCGAGTCCTTAATCATAAACCTGTCCTTAATCAGGCGGAAAATCAAAAATCCGGACTTGAAGTTTCAATTTAAAGAATTGGGATCAAGCACCAAGACCAAAATCTGCCTTTGCTATATTGAAGGGGTGGCCCCCGAAAAAGTTCTTCAGGAATTGATTCACCGGCTGGATAACATTGAAATCGATGGGATTATGGATTCCGGCTATATCCAGGAACTCATCAAAGATGCTCCCTTATCGCCTTTGGAAACGGTAGCTTCCACAGAAAGACCGGATAATGTAGCCGGGAAGCTGCTGGAAGGAAGGATTGCAATTGTCGTTGACGGAAGTCCGTTTGTGCTCACGCTGCCGTTTTTGTTTGTTGAATATTTTCACGCCGATGAAGATTACTATAACGACTCCTTATTTACAACCGTCAGCAGAACCTTAAGGATGATCGGTACCTTTGCAGCAATATTCCTCCCGGCAATTTATGTATCACTGACAACATTTCACCAGGAGATGATACCGACACCCCTTTTATTAAGTATTACAGCTGCCAGACAAGGCACGCCCTTTCCGACAATCCTGGAAGCGGTGATCATGGGTTTTTTGTTCGAAATCCTGAGGGAAACCGGGACGAGAATGCCTGCGCCAATTGGGCAGACGGTAGTTATTGTGGGGGCATTAGTCCTGGGGGGAGCAGCGATTGAAGCAAGGTTTATCAGCGCTCCTATGGTTATCGTCAGTGGATTGACGGGTATTACGGCGCTCCTGACCGTAAAGTTTAAAAGCTTTCCCATAATTCTCAGGCTATTATTGTTATTCCTGGCTTTTCTTATGGGCTTTTACGGAATTATCTTCGGTTTAATCGGACTGGTTATTTATTTTATGCAAATGCGTTCCTATGGCGTCCCCTATCTGTTGGGGACTACTGCTTTTGATGAGAACAACATCAAGGATACGGTTACCAGAACACCCTGGCGGCAAGTGCATTTTCACCCCCGGCTCCCGGTGGTGGAGAACCATGAGTCAGATCATAGAAAATAGAGGTAAGCAGCTTCATGAAATCGACAAGTAAAATTCTATCAGTGATCTTGATTTTAGCGAATACCCTGTTTTTAGCCGGTTGCTGGAACTATCGGGAGATCGATACCCTGAGGTTTGTAGCAGGGATAGCCATTGACAAAAGCGAAACCGGCGATCAATATCTGTTAACCGTCGAAACGGTGGATATTAAGAACGGTGGAGAATCAATCATGAATTCAAACACCATGACAGTGGCTGGAGATACGCTGTTGGACGCTAAAAAAAATATGGATTCTATTTCCGGGAAAAAGTTGTATTTTGCTCATACCAGGATCGCGGTTTTAAGCCAGGATGTGGCGAAAGAGGGGGCAGTAAAAGTTATTGATTGGTTAGCCAGGAACGCCGAGCTCAGGGAAGATATTGAAGTGCTGGTATCCCAGGAAAGCACTGCCAAAGAAATACTGGAAACCGGGAGCAAAACGGACCAAATCATTTCCTTTGAACTGGACAAAGTGTTAAAAAACCAAAAAACTATCGCCAATGCTCCTGAGAAAGAGTTATGGACTTTGATCAACGATTTAGGTGGCAGCGGTATTTCTGCAGTCCTTCCTTTGGTGTCCCTCAAGAAAGTCAATAGCCGAACCTTGCCCTCTGTGACGGGAACCGCTGTCTTTAAAAAGGATAAGTTGGTCGGCTTTTTAAATGTGGATGACACGAGGGACTTGCTCTTTATTCAAAACAAAGTTGATGGCGGATCACTTGTCCAGAATGGGGAAGGGGACAACGCCGGTACAAAAGTATCTTTAAAAATATTAGAAAATAGGACAAAACTAAAACCTATTGAGAAAGATGGGAATCTAGAAATCTCCATTGAAATTAAAACTACGGTTGCCATCGATGAGATCGAAGGCACGGAAAACTATATCGATGAACCGGGAAGGCTTAGGCTGGAGAAAAGTGCCGAAGAGAGTATGAAAAAGAGCCTTGAAAATGTAGTTCAAGAAGTTCAAACGAAGTACAACAGCGACATCTTCGGGTTTGGAGCTAAAGTTAAAGCGGATATGCCCGGCACTTGGAAAGAAATTGAGACATTATGGGGCGGCAAATTTAAAGATCTAAAGGTTTCTGTTCATCCGGAACTTACCATCAAAAATAGTGCCGCATTCTCTCAACCTCTTAGAATTGGAGATTAAGGTATGGTTGTTTTAGTCATTTTTTCCTATGCATTCATTATCTATTTAGATTTGATGCCTTTATACAGGAAAAAGCTTTGGCGGGATTTTGGCGTCAATATGGCCCTTACTCTATTGACCTTTGCCATCGCCTTTTTAATAAGCTTGGATGTAGCAATACCCAGTCCGGTAAATCCAATCAAAAGTTTAATAATTTCAATCTTGGGGAAGTAGGTTAGTTATGATTAAGGAAATGATTACTTCTAAACAGGGGGTTTACCTATTAATCCTGTTCATGATAGGAAGCAATCTGTTTATGGGATTGGCTCCGGTTGCCAAGAGTGACGCCTGGATTGCGGCTCTTGTGGGAATGTTGATGGCTCTGCCCATAATTTTTATCTACGCCAGGCTGCTCTCACTTTTTAAAGGAAGGGATATATTCGATATACTTAATTTGGTTTTCGGGAATGTTTTAGGGAAAATAGTAGCCCTGGCGTATATTTGGTATCCCTTGCATTTAGGAGCCATGGTCATAAGAGATCTTGGAGAATTCTTTAACACTGTGGCCATGCCGGAGACACCCATGCTTTTGCCCATGCTTTTTATGGGTTTTTTATCCATCTGGGCGGTCATGGCGGGAGTGGAGGTTCTGGGACGCTGCAGCAAAATTTTCTTCCCCATCGTTGTTATTATCATGTTTGTAACCACCTTGCTTGTCATTCCTTATTTGAATTTTGCCCACCTCAAACCGGTAATGTATGACGGGATTGGGCCTGTTTTAAACAGCGCCTTTGATATCTTTTCTTTTCCGCTTGCTGAAACGGTGCTTTTTCTGGCTGTTTTTTCTGCCTTGAAGACCGATAAGTCAATTTACCGGGTATATTATTCGGGGCTGTTTATCTTTGCGGCCATCGGTGTCCTTCTTACCCTAAGAAATATCCTTGTTTTAGGCGGTGATATTGTCAGCGTGGTTAATTTTCCCCTCTATGTTGAAGTTAGCCGGATAAATATTGGCGAATTTATCCAGAGAATAGAAGTTTCTGTTGCTACGACATTTGTAATTACCGACTTTATAAAAGTGAGTGTATGCTTGTATGTTACCTGTATCGGCATCAGCAAATTATTCGGATTAAATAATTACAGGTCAATTGTTGTTCAAACAGGCCTCTTAATGGTTTTACTGGCTTATATCATGTATGAAAATATCATGGATATGATTTATTTTGCTTTTGAGATCTATGCTTATTATGCCCTGCCCTTTCAGGTGATTTTACCGGTCATCATCCTGGTTATTGCTGAAATAAGAATAAGAGCGGGTCAATTACAAACAGGGAAGAGATATTGAATTTGATAAGTTGGTGTCAATTGTAGAAGGAAATACCATTCCAATACTTGGTATGTGGTAGAATATATATGGACTCTAGGATTTACTATCATATTGAACCAGAGGTAATTGACGAATATGATAAAGGCGAATTAGGGATAATTCCATTTGAACAAAAAAGGGGAATAGCGCTATAGGACAATTGGGAGCAGGAAAGGATAACTTGAGTGGAATAATAGATATTGCTGTTATGCAATCGTTGATCAGCTTAAACATTTCCGATACCTACACTTTTAGGAACTTTGACCTGAAACCAACTAATATGATAAAACCAAACAAAGATGTTGAACCCTACCCCTTTAATAATTTGCAGTTTTAAGTGTTGAATCGATTAAAACTTCTCCATTGCAAACCGCATTATGAATTCCATAACTTTCCCATTTTTGAGTCCCCAAATGATTGGGAGTAGAATTTTTTAGTGATTTTGCGGATTTGGCCAATGTTTCTTCTTTTTGATTGTTTGCTTTGAGTACCCCATCTTCATAAATTCCATTATATGCGGAAATAGATGAACAAGTTTCAGTAGCGGTCGTTACAGAATACCCAGTTATTGATATCCCGGTACTCAGATTATTAGACATACCCATAGACCAAGCGAAAACACTTGTTGCAGTACATAGAAAAATAGCTAAGGTTGTCCCGATAATTAATTTTTTCCTATTCATTTATTTTCCCTCCTTAGTCTGCGTCTTGACTATGATTGGTGCATCTTTTGAAATGTCAAATTCAGTAAGGGTAATAGTTTTATCTTCATGTTTAATTGCTATCAAAAGTTTATCGTTTCCTTCTAAGTAAATTATTGGTTTAAAATCCCCGATTTTATTATCTTTACTCAGCAGTAGAATAGCAGAAAGAACTTTTTTGTTTATATCGCTACTTAATTTTGATATATTCTTATCGAATATATCGTTCATAAAGTAAGATTTCATTTCTTTCTTACTATTTAAGTCAAAAGTGTCAGCGACTGACTTTTGCACCCTGAATTCCTCATCCAGATAATAACTGTCAGAAATAGCGGGGTTAGAAAATGCAAAAAATGATAGTCCAGCTAATAGCCCAACAGATAAAACCAAACCTTTTACCGAGAATAACATTTTTTTCATAAAAACTTGGCCACCTTCCATTTTTATACTTTACTAAGGATAACCATTTCTCCATATTTTAGTTTTTTCCTTCCACAAAAACCATTTATACTGTCGGTATTAAGAAAATCGTGATAGTAGGATTTGTTTTACCTCCTAGTAATAAAAATATAAATAAGATCTAAACGTTAACCTATAAGACGTTACCCTTTTATAACACTCACAGATTTAAACCTTATATATTCAATATGACAGAGATAACTCATTTTTAGTCCTATAATCAACCATATTCTGAAATTTCGAAATTGAAACGAACCGCTGCGAACAGCAAAGAGGCCTTTGATGAACATGTTCCTATGCACGTCAAAGATGACCTTGTAGAGAAAAGGTTTCAAGGATCAGATAAGTACAGATATACTTACGATGATATTGCAGAGAAACATGAGATAAACAGAAATCTTGTATCTATTTAACTGTGGATTCGAAAGAACCAGCAGTTGGCGTATAATTGAGTTATACAAAAAACCAAATCACAGAGTAAAAATTATACCGATTGGATCGGTAACAATTAAAAGGATGGTAAGAAAATGGAGATTGATAGTATTATTTTTGATTTAGACGGCACACTTTGGAATTCCATAGCAGGAATTTGTGAGGCCTGGCAAACGGTCTTAGCCAACTATCCCCAGATTACAAAAGCAGTAACCCCTGAAGATATGCAGGGCTGCATGGGGCTGCCAATGGATGAAATAGGCAAAAAGTTGTTCCCGGAATTAAATGAAGCTGATCAAAAGAAATTAATGAAAGAATTCTGTGAAACAGAACAAGCTCATTTAGAAGAACATGGCGGAATGTTATACCCTAAATTAGAAGAAACCCTTGAAAAGTTAGCTCAAAAATACAAATTGTTCATAGTTAGTAATTGCCAAGATGGCTATATCCAAGCCTTCTTTAAGGCCCACAGCTTAAATAAATACTTCAGTGATTTTGAATGTTGGGGTGTAACAGGGCTGTCGAAAGGGGAAACCAATAAAATCCTCATAGCAAGAAATGAACTAAAAAAACCTATTTATGTAGGAGATACCATGGGAGATGCCCAGTCAGCCAAAGTGGCGGAAATTCCGTTTGTATATGCCAGATATGGCTTTGGTAAGGTTGAAGAGTATGATTATGTGATTGATTGTTTTGAAGAATTGTTAACGATAATATATGCCTGAAAAACCGAACACTATAGCCGCTGTAGCATCATAGATGTCTTGACTCGTGGCTGATTGAACGTACTCCACGGCTAAAAAGCTGTTCAGTTCAAAGAATTAACGATTCATGAAGGAGCCGTTCATTACGGCAGAGTAATGTACGAAATGTTCAAAGCAATTCCCGTGCCGAAAAACTCAAAGAATTGAACTCAATGAAGACAAAGGGATATAATCGCCCGAACAGTCAATGGCGGCGGCAGACTGGTGATTGACGGGCTCCATGTAGATTCTGAGCAATGAGGCAGGAGTTATGAGATATGGGGCCTATATTAATAATCAATTACTAAATCCTACAACCGATCAATAAACTGTGTCGGACATATTGAACACCATAGAGGATTCAGTCCTAAACAAAAATAATAGACCAGGCATATAGAGCCTGGTCAGATTAAATTATTTATATGATTCGAATCTAAATAATTTTTTCAATTTACATTTTCTATTTAGACGCAATTAAACGTGGTTTAATGGCCGGTTCCGCTAAGTCGTAATCATCTTTACTTAAAATTCTCCGAATCAAATCACGATTAGTTAACAGGTTAATTAAGATATTCTCCTCTTTAGTTTTTTTAAAGCGGGCATCTGTGAGAATATTAAGGGGTCGATAAAGGGGGCTGTCTTCTATTTGTAATGTCTTAAACACATTTTGATCACTTTCTTTGCTGACAGTTAAGGCGGAAATGATGGTTATACCCAGTCCGGCAGCTACGGCATGTTTGATCGCTTGAGTACTTCCTAACTCCATTGCTATATTTAACTGCGCAGGGTCAAGTCCGCTCTGCTTTAGCATAATCTCCATCACCTTACGAGTTCCTGAACCCTCTTCTCGGGTCAAGATGCGCTCGTTCAAGAGTTCTTCGAGTCTAATAGTTTTTCTCGCTGACCAGGGATGGAAATTAGGAATAACAACGACCAACTGATCTTCCCAGAAACTTTCAACATTTAGATTTTTGTTTTTGCCCACAGGCCCCTCAATCAAGCCAATATGCATTTTTTTCTCTAAGATATCTTGGGATATGGATTCAGTATTGGCAATTTTAACCTTAAACTCAACTTCCGGATGAATTTTGTACAAAAATGTTATAAGATGCGGAAGTATATATTCCCCGATGGTCAAGGTTGCGCCGAGACTGATTATTTTTTTCTGATTCTTAGTTAGAGCTTCTATCGCCTCTTTAGCAGACGTTAAGGTATCCAGAACACTTTGAACATAACCGTAAAAGACTTTGCCCTCTTTTGTTAAACTTACGCCTTTATTTGATCTGTTAAAAAATTCTGCACCATATTCTTTTTCAAGACTCTTGATTTGAACAGTAACGGATGGTTGACTTATATGAAGTTTCTTAGCAGATAACGAAATATTGTTAGTTTTAGCTACTTCTTGAAATACAAGCAAGCGTTCATCCATAATATGATCCCCCTTCGCAGTAAGCTAATCCAAACACTGATAATTTCATTCAGTATTAATCCAAGTGTATTTGAATCTCCATATGAATTTCCTATCTATGACCAGTTAAATATCAGCATAACTAACATCTGTATCCACATAAACCACCCAATTATAAGGCTTTGACTCTATAATACAAAGTAGCACATTACCTTCAGCATTACTGTCGTTGACTTGACAAATCATTTGTCGTTTTTTCGACAAAACTCTACTAAGTGTTGTCCAAGAAATTTCATATTCAGAATCGCATTCCGAATTTAAGCTGCACCCAGGTGAATATCTTCCTGGAGTACCTTGACAAAAGCTTCAGGCGGGCGCAGTCCTCCGGAGGAGTCCCCTGAAAAAATATGTAAGATGGCAAAATATCTTTTCCAATGTTCGGGAATGAAGACAAAAGAAGGGGGCTAACGGAGGCCAAGGCCCTGCTCAAGTATGGAGAGTGGGGCAAGTGGCTGGAGGAGTCGGTGGATTTCTCCCAGAGCAGGGCCAATAAACTGATGCGTATCTTCAAAGAGTACAGAGACAGACAGCCTAGCGCCTCAAATTCGGATTCGGATCCGAATTTGAGGCGCTAGGCTGTGCTTATTTTAAGGATCCTAAAGGAGGACCGGGCGCAATTCATCATTGATATGGATATCGAGGGAATGACCAACAGTTATCGGACTCAAGGAGCAAAATAAAGGTAAATACATATTGTTAGGCGAATAATAATCTGACTATTAGTAGATTAAGCGTAGGAATGATTGCTAGTCTTTTATAAATGAGAGGGAGTGTCGGTTTGCTAATCAGAAAAGCAAAGTATGAGGATTTAGATATAATCATAGAAATATTTAAGAATGCTATTAAGCTAATGAACGACAACAATATTAACCAATGGGATGACCTTTACCCGACTACGACAGATCTTGAACAAGACGTATTAAATGGACAAATGTTTGTTGGAATTAAAGATGGCGAAATAGCTTCAGCCTTAGTGATTAATAATGAATGTGAAGAAGAGTATAAGAATGGCAACTGGAGATATGACAATGACAAGTTTGCTGTTATACATCGACTGTGTGTTAACCCAATCTACCAAAATAACAAAATTGGGAAAGACACTATGGTAAAGATAGAAGAGATATTGAAGACAGAGGGAATTCAATCTATAAGATTAGACACGTTTTCTCTAAATCCATATGCCTTAAAAATGTATCAAACTCTTGGATATCAAAAGGTTGGAGAAGTAAAGTGGAGAAAAGGGTTATTTTATTTACTTGAGAAGGAATTATAAAGGACTTTTTGTTTAACATTATTCTGATACCACCCAGGAAGATGATAATAACACCAGCGTTTTGCGATTAGAAGGCTGGGGTGCTATTATCATAACTTCTTTACCCCAAAATATGAGACAATATGAATGTAATAACCAGACTTCGGGAATTCGCGTGACTTTCCAATACTGGGCAATGGGAATTGTCTTAGGATCAATCATTTCAGTCTTTGGAAAACAAAAAATTCACCGATTATTTAGCGTCCTGCAAAACAAAAAAACTTGGGGGACTTGGGGTGATCCTTGCCAGCGTGCAGGGGATCGCCTCTCCTCTCTGCATGTATGGAACGATACCCATTGCCGCTTCCTTTTCGGAAAAGGGCAATACCGGAATTCTCAAAGAATCCTTATCTTTATAGAGAATATAGAGCTGATATTGAGACTGGATTGTATTATTTGCAGAGTCGGTATTATAGTCCTGAGTGGGGAAGGTTTATTAATGCGTACGCTTTAGGCGGAAAAGTCGGAGACTTGCTAAGTCATAATGTATTTGCTGTAAACATAAATTCATTTGACGATCGTCACTGTATATGGTACTATGCATATAGGAGGTGAAACGGTTGAGTAAGCTTAAAAAGTTACTTGAGAAAATAAAGAATAACCCCCGACAAGTACGATTCGAGGAACTTGATAAGCTACTGCTACATTACGGATTTTCAAAGAGGCAGCCTTCGGGTGGATCAAGCCACTATACATACAAACTTGGTGAATCCAGATTAACTGTACCGTTCAAAAAGCCTCATATTGGTGAAGCCTACGTTGAGTTAGCACTTAATGCTTTAAAAGGAGTGATAGACGATGAACAAGACGCTTGATTATTATATGGGTTTACCGTATAGCATAACGCTTCATCCATCTTCTGAAGGCGGTTATGCTGTAGCGATTCCGGAACTGCCTGGTTGCATTACTCAAGCTGATACCGCCAATGAAGCACTGGCCATGATCGAGGACGCCAAAAAATGCTGGTTGGAGTCTTGTATCGAGGATGGCGTCGAAATTCCTGAGCCTACTAGAGATGACTACTCAGGAAAATTTAATGTACGGGTCCCAAAGAGTCTCCATAGACATTTATCAGAACTCGCCAAAAAGGAAAATATAAGTCTTAATCAATTAATCCTTTATCATCTTTCGAGGAGTGCCGGATTTAAAGGTTAATGAATTGGAGCGGGGCCGTTGCAAAACGAACAGAGTTGGATTTACTAAAGAGGTTCCGGTGCTATTGGAGCAACTTGAGGACTTGCTTAAAGGAGTTTAACCTTGAGGCAGGGAGGAAGACAAAGACAAAATCTTATACCTTATATTCACTACAATCGCTAATTAGTTAGAATTCAGTATAGAGTAAAATAGCGTAAATCTTGGAGGTAATTAATGGAAATGTGATTCCAATTAGAATTATATACGATTTATAAGTATCGAAATATTTTAGTACGAGAGAAAATCATTTAAACTTTAAAACGTGTCGAATCGTCTTCGTTTAATTGGTCAACATTGCTTTTTAATGTCAGGGGATTTTCTATTTCGTTAGATTTGACCTTAGTGAGTCGTTTAGGACCTATGACCTTGGTTCTCTTAGTTTAAGTGGAATCTTATACTAGCCTCATATCGCGTTAGAGCCTTACAGAGCCCCTAGAGGGGTGGTTTTAGGACTGATTACAAGTCAACAGACTCTACACGATACAACTATAGAATTTTTAAGTAATTATTCTCTAAATGAAAAACTGTACTTGACATTACTGAGTAAAGAAAACTCCAGCATATATTTCGAATTGCACCAGGGTTGTAGAATGTTAAATAAGAAAACGCACATTGTAATAATAGCCCAATAACCTTGATTCTAGCAAAATCAAGGTTATTGGGCTATTTTAGGCTACTCCACTAGGGAATTAAATATTATACTTTACATAATATCTATTTCATCTAATCCTCAAAATAGGGGAAGGGGCCTCAAAGCCGCTTGTAGTACGGATCTTAGATAAACGTTTTATTCTACTACTACGTGTTAAATGTGAATTATGCGCATACTCTCCATTTCAAGAGCAAATTTTCAAAAAGAGAAAGTAAGTTTTCTGAAAGTAATGAGGATTTCATAGAAAATGCTTATTTAGTATAACCCAATGATATTGAATGTATATCGACCAAACAGTTTTGAAAATCAAGTAATAACTTAGGGGGAACTTCAACTAAACGCAGTGGTCTGCAATGTAAACCAAACTCCTGGAATCGTTTGTAAAGCAACGACCTAACCTACCTTATAATGATGAGATAGGAAATCAGAACGAACAGGTAAGCTGTCCGTTCTGATTTCCTATCTCTTATATTTTTCATATTGCTTTTTACGAAGTTTATGAGAACTCCTCGCATAAACTTCGATGTGTCTTGGGTTTTTAATTCCCATTAGAGTACCAATAACTTGGGTAGAAGCCTCCTTTTCAAGTAACTTAGTTGCATAGGTATGGCGAAACATATGTGGCGATAGACGACTTAGTGGAGCAACCAATAATTTGTATTTCTTAATAATATCTTGGATACCGTTAACACTATATCGTTTTTTAGTTTGGGATAAAAATAAAGCTTTCTCATCATTATAATGGTCTAGGAAAACTCGACAAGATTTTCTGAAAAGATAATGAACCTGATA
>NZ_JAJDOO010000029.1 GCF_020595055.1 Desulfosporosinus shakirovi
CACCTTTGAAGTGGTGAACAGTCCTCCAATATATAAGGGGATTACAAATAGAGTGAGGATGTAATAAATTGAAAAACGAGTTTCGTTACATCCCCCTTACCATTCTTATAACATCAATGAGGTAAACTTGAGTCATTGTTTGATTTTAAAGGCTCCCCGCATTAGCTCAAACACTAATCCTTCAATACCTTCTAAAGGACGAGGTTTCTTAGAACTCACCCAATCACTGATTGCAGCATCTAATGTACCGAAGAACATCTGTCGACCAACTTTTACGTCAGCTAATACAATTTCTTTTTTCTCCACACCTTCTGTTAGAACTTGCTCAATTAAATGGAAATATTCGCGTAGAGGCCCAGAAATAGCCTCCCTAATTTTCGGGTCTGATTGTCTAATCTCAATCTGTGTAACTATAGCTAATGAACGATTTTCCTCCATGTATTTGAAGTGAGTTCGAATTATACAGAATAATCGTTCTTGGGTTGTCTGACATTTGACTATTGACTGACGAATTTCTTGAATAAAATTCCCCATTCGATCCGAAAAAAGACTGACCAAAATATCTTCTTTATTCTTGAAGTACAAATAAATGGTTCCATCAGCAACTCCAGCTAATTTAGCAATTTTGGATACTTGGCAGGTAAAATAGCCATATTCTGCAAAAGCCTCCGTGGCTGCATCTAAAATTGCCTGATATTTTTCCTCACGGGGCTTACTCATTGGTTCACGAGCTCCCTTCTTCACATTATCACAGTAAAGGTAGACCTAATATCTTAGTATCATATCATATTTTAAAACTTCTCACATCATCTGCCGATATACTGACTTAAAATTATTTGCCCCTTCTCTGTGAGTACCCAAAAAGTAAACGCCTCAGTAGAAAGAAAACCACAACCTTCACAGTGACCGCTGCATTGATCTATTCCACAACCGGGACTGCAAGCTTGTCCTAATATCTCACGACGCACATATCCCATATGTTCCAATTGCTCCAGAGCACTTTCAAGCTCTCTGACTGAATAGCCTACCTCTGTAGCAAGCTGTGTCATTGATAATGATTCTTGCCGTGATGCCACGTAGGCAAGAGCACATTGCGCATGGTAGGAACATTGGTATAAGGGAAGTTCCATGACGAAGGCAGAGCGTTCCTTTTGCCTAACCACTCTTCTTAAAAAGAGTGCGGAAAACATTACGAGAAGCATACTTAATAACAATAGACTTACCATAATGAAGGCCCCTCGAGATCCGGGGAAAAATGCAGCCACAACAGCACTCATTACCCCTAAGCGCGGTACACAGGGAATCAATGGATTTATTAGCATTGTAATTAAACGATCTTTTGGATCTTCTAGAGTTCGCGTAGCCATAATCCCCGGAACATTACAGCCAAATCCAGAGACCAATGAGAAAAATGACTTTCCATGTAACCCCATTAGTTGCATGATAACTACAATCATATCTGCCGCCCAAGCCATTGCTTCAAATACCACACCGCCTAAAGGTGCACTGGCAACAGAAGAAAACCAAAAAACCTGTGATAAAATAATTACCATAATAGGTTAACAATAGGTTAACCTCAAAAGGGAGAAAAAATCCATTCATCTAATCTGTCTGTCCTAGTGCGTTTGACAGGATTCTCATGTGTCCTAAATTCCGGGAGTATTTTAGAGATTATTGGTACTTGGCATCTGCAACCGCCATCCCGAAATGATCCTTGCTCCACCCTTCTGCCTCAAAAGCCTGGAGCAAAGCTTCTCCAGGCAAACTTACCGATTCTTAAAGTTCATATTTTACAGGATCCCCAGGATCGCAACACGGATCAGTGCTCTTATTCCTTTGGTTTGTCTGTGGAATACTATTCCAAGTCTGTCCAATTTCCGGAATTAGAATGAATTGTTATTCCTGCGGTTTTTGCTAAATCCATCATATTCAAGCCGATTACAACACGGGGAGCAAGTTCAAGGATTTGAAGGACAAGATAAAGGTTTCGTTCAATATTTGAAGCGTCCACCATCGCCATCACGATATCTGGTTTTTCGCGAAGAATATATTCTCGTGTGACAATCTCTTCCCGAGAGTATGCAGTCAAACTGTAGGTTCAGGGAAGATCAATGAGCTCTATTTCCTCATTGGCTCTATGGATAATTCCTGCCTTGCGTTCTACGGTTTTTCCAGCCCAATTCCCAACTTGTTGATTTGATCCTGTTAAGACATTAAAGACCGTACTCTTACCAACATTAGGATTGCCCATAAGAGCTATTTTCATGACCCTACCGCCTCCTCTCTTCGCAGCTCATAATTATGTTCTAGCGGCAACAGTATATATAAATCACTCATTTACTTGGCATAAAGTATAGTTAACGACTCGCTAATGAAGGTCCGATGTATTCCCGATTTAGCGCACAAACCATAATTCTGGCGCACTCTCCTCTAGGCATAGCTAAATAGTACCCCTTCAATCTGATCTGAAGCGGACCACCTAATGGAGCACAGCGAACGACTTCTAACTCTACTCCTGGGACGATCCCCATATCCATCATCCGACGACGCAAGGCCCCTCCGCCTTGTATAACCGGGTTAACATCAATCCTTAACGCCAATGACACAACATTGGGCTTTAGAAGTCAATGAACTATATGCCTTGTTTGACTCGCCTTCCTCTTTACTATCTTTGCTCTTATAAGCCGTAAATCTACGCCAATGAACCTGTGTTGAATCTGATTGACATTAAATCTAAAAAGCTTAAATACGAACTGAATAATATAGCCAAGTACTACAGACATGATCAGGGTTCCTGCCCCTACGAATCCGCCTAGTAAATATCCCACAAAGAGTGCGCTAATTTCTATTGAATTTCTGATAAATCGAACGGATCTATCAGTTTTTTTGGTTAAGGCAATCATTAACCCATCACGCGGACCGGAACCCAATCCTGCACTTATATAGAAATAACTCGCTAACCCTATAATAAACATACCTAAAAACATCATGATTAAGCCAGAAAAGATTCCATTTGATATCGGGATAAAATGATTAAGCATTATTAAATCCATGAACAATCCAATGAACAACATGTTGCATAAGGATCCCCATCCTAAACTTTCTCCTAGAACAACATTAAACATAACAAGAATAATCCCTACACCAATACTTGCTTGCCCCATAGTAATTCCAGTTAAATAAGTAATTCCCTGATGAAAAACATCCCACGGTGATAAGCCAAGGTTAGCGTTTATTGTCAATACTATACCTACTGCAAACAGGAAAAGACCCGCAAATAATCTGATAAACCTTCGAACCATCTGTGACATTGATAATCACCAAAACCTTCCACTCCACTAACTAGCCCCATTTTATAATTCACGAAAAATGATTCGCTAGTATATTTTTTATTTACTTTATTGCTAGAGGATACATAATTCTTCTTCACTATAATCATACTTATTATAGGATATGAGTTTAATTCCTGCAATCTTATCCTTATTCCCATTCATAAAGGAGGAAACCCGCATGACATCGCCTAAAAATAAAGTCTCGAATCTGAAAGAAGCCCAGCCATCTAAGCTTAATCCTAGGACCTCTTCCAAACCCATTACTACGGGAGAAAATAAAGACGACGTAATTTTTACTAAAGATAAAAGTCCAGATGATCTGGAAATCCTTGATTAGATACTTTCAGAGTCCACTGCAGTCTTGAGATCACTTGGACTAAGATTTTTTAGGCCAAGACTTTAATGAAAGCTATTTTAGTATTGCCAATGTCACGAAGGCTCTCAAAGTTTGCAACTCTGCTTTCTGCCAAACCATACCTGGATGCCAAGGAAAGCTTTTCTTCCAATTGTGAAACTCCGCTTCTGCAAGCAGGAGTTTCACATTGTACTCTGCTTGGAAGGCATTGGAAATATGGTTACTGAAATTAATAAAATCGATCCATATAAAAAAGGCCCAAGGGTTACCCCTAAGCCTTTTGAAAATCATCTAATCTTTAGTAACGACGCATGGATTGAAAGCAATCGCGACAATACACAGGTTTTTCCCCAGAAGGTTGGAAAGGAACTTCAGTCTGTGCTCCACAGCTTGCGCAGACTGCTGGGAACATTTCACGTTGTGGACGACTGCCAAAACCGCCGTAATTACTTCGACCACCGCCTGATTGTTGCTTGCGTGCCTGACGACAAGCTGGGCAGCGGGTTGGTTCATTTTCAAACCCTTTTTCAGCATAGAAGTCCTGTTCACCTGCTGAAAATACAAATTCTTGACTGCAATCGCGACATGTTAGATTTTTGTCTTGAGCCATGATAACTCCTCCTTATTTGGTGTTCTTGTATGTTGGATCCTCTTAAATTATCATCCTTGCACCAAATACGGTCAGAATTATGGATTCCAATTTTAATTAGGCCCAATTTTTAACAAGCACACGGTCAGTATAGCAGAGGGCTTGCTTATTAGCAACCAATATTTTCTACAAATTCAACGATTTTATGAGATTAAATGTAATAATACAACTAAATTCTGCCCAATTCCTCTAAAGCCGCCTTCAGTCTAGTAATATGAAAAGGTTTCATGATTTCCTCTCCATGCCAATGACAATCCAAGATATCAGCATCCTTAACTATTTCCTCGAGCGGCGTTCCGATCTCATGCTTCTTAGAATGATTTATAACTGCTTGTACGATCTGCTCTTTGGCTTCTTTAGAACCAATTTTTTGAGTTAGGAAACGACGAACTGGTTCCTCCCCCTTTGGAGCATGTTCATTCTGTCGCCCTGTGACCCAACGACCAATGTCGTGTAAAGCACAAGCTAAGGCTGCCTCATCTACATTAACTCCTCTCTTTTCCGCTAGCATGCGACCGATTTGTGCACAGCTTACAGCATGAACTTTCTCCCATATGATTGGATAATCCCTTTCAATAGTCTGCATCTCCAAATCATCCAGTATCGAGAAGATATTTTGTAAATCATAGATAAAGTCCCACTTCATGGGCACCCTCCCTCTTTACTTATTTTACCATTTTAAAAAGGCAAATTAAATCACTTTCTCCTCATATCTTATCCTAAGAGGATTTGCTATACGAGGAGGAGGACTGTTTGAATTCAAGTTGGACACCCACAGCTCGACGTCTCTTAGACAAACGATTATGGATACTTGGTTATTATTCTGAAGATTTCCGGGGTGATTTTCGTGCAATTGAAACACTTCGCCAACAAGGCTCACGCATTGATGTTTATGCTGACTTTGCCTTCCAGTTAAAGCCTGATGGTCAATTTACAGGCCAAGTAAATAACTTGGCCCTGAAAGAAGCTATTGCCCGCGGTACTGCGCCTCTCGTTCTCTTCCATAATTTTAACGGAAAGGTCTTCGATCATCTACCCCTGCGTTCTATTTTATCATCAACTGCCTCGCAACGAAATTGCATTAATAACATGATAGAGTTACTTCCTTCTAATATTGCCGGTATCCATGTAGATTTCGAAGGGGTAGAAGGTTCTTATCGTATTCCATTTATGACCTTTCTTGAATCTCTAAGGGCCATATTGCATGGACGTGGCTTACTGTTAACAATTGCTATTCCAGCTAAACGTTCGGAGTGGGAAGCGCCAGGGTATGACTTTGCAGGAATTGGGCGTTTATGCGACTCCATAACCCTTATGACCTATGACGAACACTACTCAGGAGGTTCGCCTGGCCCTGTGGCAAGCTTACCTTGGATGACCGAAGCACTCGACTATGCCATCCGCTATATACCTAACGAAAAACTGTTATTAGGTATTCCTGCCTATGGATACGATTGGTCCAGTGAACCAACCCGTCTTGTCCCAATGCGTGATATCCCAGAGTTAGTCACCCAAACCAATGCACGCACACTTTGGTCTGACCAAGCAGTTGAACCATACTTTTACTACTGGAAAGGAAGAGTTAAACATACTGTATGGTACGAGAATGAGCTCTCTGCCAAGATTCGTTTCAGTTTCGTCAAAAGCTATCGATTGAAAGGCATTGCCATTTGGCGCTTAGGGTATGAAACAAGCCGTTTCTGGCAGGAGTTAACAAGTAAATTTAAAAAATAAGCACTTTCATTTGAGAATCATTAACAAGAGCATCTTCTCAACGAGGTTGCTCTTTTATCTTTATACTAAATAAAATTCTTCGTAAGTTCTTAACTTTTATATTAATAGCTGAGAGCATTTACTTGTTCTTTAGCTGACTAACCTTTATTATTGGAATTGACTAAATTAAAGGAGATGAACTTACTCTATGTATGAGCTTAAAAATCACACAGAAACAGTTGTCCAACAAAAAACACTGCAAAACTATCTCCGCAACAACGTTCTTAACTGCTCATGTGAACGCTGTCAGGCAGACATCATGGCACTCGCCTTAAACCGTTTGCCTGCACGTTATTATGTTTCTTCACGTGGTGAGATAATGACTCAGTGGGAATCACAAGCATTGCCTGACCAAACGCGTATTATTACAGAAGTTGTCCGTGCTGCCCAACAAGTCAGTGCGACCCCTTTACACCCAATAAACCAACCTTAATATATTAATTGTATAGTTACTCGGCATTTATTACAATAATTACAGACAGAACTGCAATTACAAATAATGTAAATAGTCGAAAAGGATCATTGATTACTTGTTTTATTCGCACTGGAGTTAATTCAATATCCAACATATCCCTTCCCCCTCACTCCTCTTATAGTTTATGGTATTTTAATAGAATTGGGAACGTGGCTATTATTGAATATGTGGTTTTTGAAACGTCCAAAAAACAGACTTTACTAAGACCTCAAATTTGGAAATGAGGTGCTATTCGTGGTTAACTCTGAAGACCTTCGTCGATTTTCTCTGTTTTCTTCCTTGAGCTCTAATGATGTGATCCCTCTTCTTCCACATTTAGTTGAACGTCGTTACCGCCGCGGGCAGTTATTATTTGTCGAAGGAGAAATAGGTTCGTCAGTATTTTTTGTTCTTTCTGGGCAAGTTAAACTCAGCAGATCTACTCCGGCAAGTGTAAAACAAATTATAGATTGGTGTGGCCCCTATGATTGTTTCGCTGAGGTTCTGCTTCTAGAAGCTGGTTCATATCCTGCTACCGCTGAAGCCATTAAGGACAGTACCTTGTTAGTCCTTAATAATGAAGTAATGCCTCAAATTTTAGAAGCAAATCCTGCACTGTCAGTAGCTCTTATACGTACCTTGAGCCGAAGATTAAGACTTTCCCAAGAGTTCATACGAATTTTAACTAATCGCTCTACTGCTGGAATTCTTGCGGCCCTTTTTCTTCGTTTAGCTCAACCTGCTGAAACTCCAGGAAAACCAATTTTCGTAGATGCCTCTTTAACACATCGGGATCTAGCCAGTATGATTGGAACGTCCAGAGAATGTGTTAACCGGGCCATCAATAGGTGGAAACGATTAGGAATATTGAAACTGGAAGACGAGCGATTAGAAATTCTCAAACCCCATGAGCTTGCGGAGTGGCCTTAATTAAAACACCATAGAACTAGTGCTGCCAGGTCGTTCTAATTGGTTGATAATACGCCAACATTCTTCCCAGCTTATATTCGGTTGACGACGCCAAAAGATCATAGCTGCACGAGTTTTTTCACACTCGCGATCGCTAAGCATGCTTTGGCTCGGCATCCCCCCCCCCCATGCATTTACCCATTCCTGATAACAGTGAATCAGTTCTGTTGACTGGCTCTTTAAATATCGCACAGTGTAAACACTGGCTATCCAATGAACAATCTTATCTTCCCCCACCCTGGAATATACTTGCCCATCTAAGTCTGCTCCAGCGACTAATAGAAGCAAGAACAAAAAGTGAACTCTGACAGCTTGCCGTAATGTTTCTGGATTGATCTCGTAAAGTTCTGAAAAACGTCCTAAAGGCTTAAGAAACAGTTTAACGGAGGGCTCCCTAAACGTACATATTCCAAAGGCAGCAAGTGGGATTGGATAAACATCTTCCAATCCACTTTCTTGTAATTGACCTACCAACTCGCGTTCAGCTTGAACTAGACGCTGTTCTCGTATTAAAAGTTGCTCTGCGGTCTCTTTTAGAAACAATTCTGCTTCTTTAGGACGCTCCGGAAGAGAGTCCGCCCATTCTCGTAAACGGGATCGTTTAGGCATCAAAATTTCTATCAATGAGCCCGTCTCTTGGTGTAAAAGTTTAAAACCCTGACGAACACGATCAGGATCGCGATATAATCCCCGCATAAGCATTTCAGCAGGTTGGGGAATTTCTACCGATTCCTCAAACCGTACAATCACTTCTCCATTTCGCTCTGGAAACTTGAGTCCCATAGCCTTTTCAATTTCTAATCTCATTGAAGACACGTCTGATCCCTCCTAGCCTTGTCTCTTGTTTCATCCTATGGATTCGAGGGATAATTCAGACCATCTTTGCCCTAAATTTGACCATTATTGATTGCTTTGTTAAAATTAGTAAAATGATATCAGAAACGAGCTGACTGACATGTCTAAGCGCACTTATCACGAAATGATCCTAGACCCGTTCCAGGAAGAGGCACTTGATGCAATTGATGCAGGTAAATCCGTCATAGTAGCAGCACCTACCGGGACCGGGAAAACTCTTGTAGCGGATTATTTAATAGAAAAAGCCATGCGGGAACACTTAAGAGTAATCTACACTGCTCCAATCAAAGCTCTTAGCAATCAAAAATTCAGAGACTTCAAGAAACAGTTTGGAGAAGATGCTGTAGGCATAATGACAGGAGATGTTGTACTTAACCCGACCGCACCCCTGCTAATCATGACAACTGAAGTTTTTCGCAATCAAGTTATCACTGAAGACCCCAACTTAGAGTTTGTATCTCATATAGTTTTTGACGAAATTCACTGGCTAAATGATGAGGAACGCGGGACCGTTTGGGAAGAATCTATCATCCTGGCACCACCAAAAATGAAGATACTTGGTTTAAGCGCTACGATCGCTAATGCCAGTCATCTAGTGGACTGGATCGAATCCATCCGTCATGAAGAGGTTGCACTCATCGAAGAACATAATCGAGTGGTTCCCCTAGAATACTATTACTTTACTAAAGACACCGGACTTGTTGACTATGATCAACTTTGGCGTTACTACCGTCGAAAACTCAAAGATCGGATCAATGATGAAAGCCCTTTTGGCCCTACGACTCACTTGGACCTCATTCGCACAATACAACGAAGTCATCTTCCGGCACTTTTTTTCGTTTTCAGCCGAAAACAATGCGCCATAAAAGCTATGGAGTTAGCAAACATTGCAAATTATTTAAGACCCGCTGAACGGAAAACCGTCGAAGATAAATTCATTCATCTTTTTGGTCATGAGATTGATTGGTCATCTTCGACACGTCAACTCAAGCGTTTATGTTCCAAGGGGATTGCCTATCATCATGCCGGATTGCTTCCCTCTCAAAAGGTTATTGTCGAAGAACTCTTTCTAGAAAGGTTAATCAAAGTACTTTACTGCACAGAAACCTTTAGTGTTGGGATTAATTATCCTGTCAAAGCAGTCTGTTTTGATTCGCTAAATAAGTATGATGGACATAATTTCAGGCCCCTTGCCAATCATGAATTTTTCCAAATGTCTGGTCGGGCAGGACGCCGCGGCCTTGATGAAAAAGGGTTTTCATTCGCCTTAGTTGACTTAGGGTATATGGAGAAAAGTCCGCCGCCTAAGTTCCAGTTAAATCGCCTCGAACCTCTGACCAGTCAATTTAGGCTGACTTACAATACAGTTCTAAATCTCACTGCTACGTTATCTCAAACGCAAATAGATACGTATTTTCAAAAGAGTTTTTCCGCTTACAGCTATCGACTAAGTTCTGAGCGACTTCATTCAGAATTAGTCCAAATCCAACAAAAACTTGAAGGAACACATCAACATCTTTGCGAAGAAGTTGGTTCCTTTAACTGTCCTTTAAAACATCATCCTAAACGAAAAGAGTTAGAGAAGCTTAAAAAGGCCTATAAATCCTTAGGACCGCGCAAGCAATCCCGTGTATACGGGCGAGAGTTGGCTCGTAAGATTCGCACCTGGGAAAAACTATTATCCCAAACACCTAAATGTTGTGTCCCTCAACAACAGGAAAACTGCTATGCTCAAAGTAAATCGTACTTAACTATAAAACAACAACAGCAAGAACTTCAAAATGCCATAGCTGCCCTTCCTAAAGAAAATGCCTTTCTCCAAGAATTTGAATACAAAAAAACTCACCTCCGTCAAATTGGATATTTACGAGAAGATGAGTTATTGCCCCGAGGGACCTGTGCCAGCCGCATATATGTACAAGAACTCCTAGTCACTGAGTTAATATACTCTGATGTTTTCCAGCAATTAGACGATGACCAACTCAACGCCTTGCTTTCCAGCGTTGACTTTGAAGCTAGGAAAAACGATATGTTTCACCGCACCTCGGTCTTTGATTCAACTCCAGTCAAAGAAATTGCAGAATACATTCAAAGTATTTGCGGACAAGATGCTGTGAGATACGATCCTCGTGTTGCTGGAATTACGCATGCTTGGAGCCAAGGCAGTACATTTGTCGAGGTACAAGCTTTATGCAACCTTGACGAAGGCGATATCATCAGTGTTTTTAGGCGAACCATTGATCTGATGCGCCAAATGAGGGAGGCTGTAGGCGATTCTGCCTTGCGTAGTCGCTTAAAAGTATGCATGGGAAAACTTGACCGAGATGAAGCGGCCATTATGGAACTATAAAGAAAGCCCGGTTGGTATAAGATCGTTTAAAGGGAAAAGCTTTTTGCTTTTCCCTTTTATACTAGCAACCCTATAAACTCATTATGACTCGGAAACCTCGAACATATCCTTACCTACTCCGCATAATGGACATACCCAGTCTTCCGGGATATCCTCAAAAGCGGTGCCTGGGGCAATTCCGGAATCTGGATCTCCGACTTCAGGATCATAAATATAACCACAAGCTGAACAAATATACTTTTTCAAATTAAAATCTCCTTTCATAATATAAAGTTAAACTGTTGCATTAATTATTTTAACATTATTAATGTAATTTAGCCAATTCTTTCCGCGTTAATTCTCTCTTGAAGTTATCTTAAGTATCCAATATCAAGGGAAATATCATATTTCTTCAATACGTACCCTCTGAACTCTTCAACGCATTGACAAGGTTCTCGATGATCGCAAAAACCAACTTCTAACTTTCCGATTAAATGATGGTGTAAAATATGAACATTAACGTATAAATGGCTTACTTTTTCATTCAGTTTAATATAGTGCCTAACAGTAAAAAAAAGTAGAATGAGCATCAGTATACTCACGCTAATTCCAATCTCCGGATACAACCAAGGTAGAATTAAAGCTAACAATCCAAACAATAAAACTGCGGATATACCAATTGTCTCTTGGCGCCTAACGAGTTTCCATTCATTATACCGGCCGAGAAATTCATAAAACAACTGTGCCATACGTGCAGATGGAAACGGTGGATTAGGACCTTCTACCGTTTTATCAACTACGTACTGGCAAAGCGTTCCCACCCTAATCCTTCCTTTCTTGTACAATCAGAAAGTATAAACTTACGTTATATCTTTCTAAGCATAAGAGCAACTAAGGCTATCGCCTGCGGCTGCAAGAAAGCTAACACGTGCGAAGACAGTGTCTTCGGGCGCTAGCCCAGTTTTCATTATCGGGCTTGTCATAAACTTCCTTGACTTATAAGCCGAGAAAGATCATCCAACTGACCCACATAATCAGTCCTATTCTCTGTTTCAATCGAGCCCCCTAATAAAAAGACTTTCATTCCCAGTTCCTGACAAACCAAATCACTAATATGCGTACTAACTAACAAACAACTTTGAGATCTAACCCCAAGTTTTTCTGCTGTTTCCATAAAAAACCCAAGATGTGGTTTACCATAATGAAAATCATCTAAAGTCCCAATTACTTTAAATTGCTCAGGTGTAAGACCCGTCCAACGAATTTGTTCTTGTATAGCAATTAAAGGCATTAGGGGATCCGAAACTATTGCCGTTAAAAAACCCTGTTGAATAGCATTTTCTACTACTTTAACCCCTTGTGGATTAGGCTTGACAAGGCAACGTAATGCTGGGAAATCAGAGGTGTAAAACTCTTCAAAAATAGGTTTTAGTGTTTGTACCGACTGACCCGCTGCTTTAGAAAAGTCCTCAAAAAAGGCTTGCATAACTTTTTGCTCAGGTTTGGGTTCCTTTTGAACATTTTCCATAGATTTTAAAAATTGTTTAGAAAACTTATCAGGCGAAAGTATATGTGCAAAACGCGGTGCCAAAATTCCAAGGTAATTCTGCACAAATTTTACCGTATCAAGGCTTGACAATATCCCCTCTATATCAAAGATTATAGCTTGAATCACGATTATTGTCCTCCTAATTGAGGTCTCAAACGCAGAACTATTATTGTTCCGGCTCTGTACAATAGTATTCTCCTTTTTCTTCGAAATTCCTTCTATTCCTCAGTAATGTTCACAGGTAAGTATTATTATTCCCACCTCTGCAAACTTAATTCATAACATTTAAAACTAAACCTCTTCCACCTGAAAGGGAGTCTCACGATCAAATAAAGAAGAGCCCCAGATTGAGTTATTCCTTGGGCTCTTACAATCTCAGCTCTTGCCACGACCCGCTCTGTATCCAGAGGGGGCAATCCCTGAGTCCAACCCTCCCTAAGTATGCTGCAGGCACGTCGGGAGGGCCATTTTAAATTTGAGGCCTCAGTATAGGGTCCCCATTCATATCCTAAAAACGCTTAGTTCAGACTCCTAAAAGGTGACTAGCATTAATTCGTTCTTGCGACTTAAGCTCATCTCCAAGTCCAAAGCCACCCCTTGTAGGGCTAAAATAATAACGTCATTTCTAAATGGTTCTCCTTATCTGCCCTCTCCTCTCTCGCCAAACAACCTTTTCCTATAATGCGATTTCGCTCGCTTTCGTGGCAACACATTGCCTACTTACTTGGGATAAATGGTTGTCTGATTACATCAACTTACTTCTTGGTATCGCCTAGAAATTCCTTGGCAGAAAAATGAAATTTAAGCGCTAATAATGTTGAATAAGCTACTTCTTCCTGTTTTTCTTTACTTTTCTTTTCTCTAATAGAAGTTCAGCAGTATGAACAACCTTAACTTTGGGATTTTGCTTATCGAGACCACCTGAAATTTGCATTAAACATCCTGGACAATCTACAACTACGACATCCGCCCCTGATTCTTCAATGTTCCTTAGCTTTCGTTCTAAGATTGGTCCTGACAGTTCTGGGAATTTTATTGAGTAGGAGCCGGCGAAACCACAGCAACGATCGGATTCTTTCATTTCGATGAGTTGCACTCCTGCAGTATCAGTTAAGATCTTTCGAGGCTCCGTATAAACTCCCATTGACCGTTTCAAGTGACAAGAATCATGATAGGTAACCTTCATAGGGATTCCATCGCCCCCGGGTGTTAGTCCTCCTAAGTCAAATAACAATTTGGAAAAATCTTTCGACTTCTTACTTAATTCTTCGGCACGAGTTGCTAATGCTGGATCATCATGAAGTAACTCTTTGAAACTTTCTTTAAGGGCATGGGTACAAGTAGGACAAGCAGAAACTACATAGTCGACCTTTTCAGCCTCTAACGCCTCAATGTTCATGATCGCACACTTACGTGCATTACTGCGGTCTCCCATGTACGTCGCTGGGGCACCGCAACAGGATTGTCCATCAGGAAAGATGACTTCATATCCTTTTTCATTGAGAGCGCCGATAACACCTTCTCCGATCTTTGGATAGACAAAATCTATCAGGCATCCTGCATACAGTGCAATCTTTCCTTTAGGATTTTTAACATCCTGCTTTATAGTTTTGAAAACATCTCGGAAGGGGACCTTAGCTACAGCCGGTAAACTCTTCTTTTCCGTAAGACCAGAAAGAAACATGGGTAAATGTCTAATAACGGGCTGCCCCTTGGTGAATGGTTTTTGGGCGACGGAAGCCATACGTAACAAAGAATGGAAAAGCCGTCGATTAGACACGACATCAAGTGCAAATTTTTGCGTAAACGGAAGTCCTTCTTTGGCTCCAATACGATTGCGCATTTCTAAAATCATTTGGGGAATATCCAATTTCCCCGGACATACTTCAGAACATTTACCACATTGAAGACAAAGATTTTGAGGATTCTGAGCATCTTTTTCAGAGTTCAAGAAATTCGTCAGGATTGTACCAATGCCACCAGTATAAATATGTCCATAGACATGCCCGCCTACAAGTTGGAAAGCTGGGCAAACATTAAGACAGGATGCACATCGAATACATTGAAAAGTCTTTTTAAACTTTTCGTCATTGTACATCTTGCGTCTGCCGTTATCCATCAAAATGATATGAAATTCCTTATCTTTAACTGTTCCATCTGAGTAATAAGCCGGTGTAGGACCTGTAACCATACTTACATAACTCGTAATTTGCTGGCCCGTTGCGCTCCTTGGAAGTGCTTGAAGAATGTGTGTGGCATCCTCAAACTCTGGAACTAGTTTTTCTATACCCACTAAGAAAATATGAATCGGAGGCAAGGTAGATGTCAGACGGCCATTACCCTCATTTGTAAGCATTATTAAGGTACCTGTCTCAGCAATTGCCATATTTGCTCCTGAAATGCCCATATCAGCCTCTATAAAGGATTTCCTGAGTTCCACCCTGGCTGTCTTAACAAGTTCTGCTATGACAGGCTGGTTTAACCTATGTAAATGGCCAGAGAAAACGTCGGCAACCTCTTCTTTTGTCATATGAATGGCTGGCATGACCATGTGCGATGGATGCTGTCCGGCAAGTTGTACTATCCACTCTCCCAAGTCAGTCTCCTGCACATCCATTCCTTCAGCCATTAACGTTTTATTGAGAAGGATTTCCTCAGAAACCATAGATTTTGATTTTACGACACGCTTAACATTATTCCGTTTGGCTACTTCAAGAATATATTCTTTAGCATCCTCACCGGTCATAGCACGAAAAACTTTAGCTCCACGTTCAGTTGCGGCTTTTTCAAATTGATCAATCATTTCATCTAAATGGCTGGCTGCATAGGACTTAACATCCGCAATATTGTCACTAATTTCCTTAAAATTATAACCTTCGTACGCTTTTTCCCGTGATATGATATAGGCATCTCCAAAGCGCCCCAAGGCTCCACGTAAGACATCATTTCCCAGTGCATCTGAAATCTTCTTTTTAAACTGTTTGTCTGCCATTTAAGCAACCTCCCCTGTTTCCTCATCTACAAAGACAACTACGAGTTGTTTTGGACCATGGACCCCGATTGTTAAAACCCGCTCAATATCTGAAGTTCTGCTCGGACCCGTGATAAACCCAACAAACCCTGGAATTTGTGGAAGTTCATGTAGCGTTGCCATCATCTCCTTCAGAGATGGTATTAAGCTAACGGTCGAAACAAGTGCAATGTGAATAGGAACAAGCGTTGAACATAAACGTTGATTAACATTAGCATCTGCATCTGCTTGAACAAGTGTTCCAAGTTCAGCAATGGCATAATTTACTTGCGTAATACCGGCCTGAGCCTCTGGGGTTACCTCACGAAAATGGTCTGTGTAAACAGTTATGCCCTTTTTCTCAATCAAATCTGCAAAATCTCCTTTATTAGAGATTGAGGCGTCTAAGAGCGCTACATTTTGAATTCCTTTTTCCTCCAAAACCTTACAGACAAGTTCACCCGCTTCTATTGCAGTGTTAACACGATAGCACTCACCAGCCACCAATTCTAATTTTGCTTTGAATCGTTTATATAGTTCATTTGTTTGGTCATTTTTCATACGAGCTTTCCTCCTAATAAATGATTTTTAAGGAAATACCATCCCTAAGTGGTCAGACCATCATGCCATCTTATATAAGTTTATGACATCTGTTCCCTAATTACAATAACTTTTAACACAAAAATTTTTAATATTATGATTAGTGATTTATACAACTCACTAAATATTCTCTGGAAGCCCATTATATCCTCAACAATTCCAATCAAAATACTATTTCCCTATAATTTACATATTGATTTTCGACAATATTTGCGTTATGGTTTAATCAGTAAAGTCTAGTAGTAGTTAAATCTTCTAGGTTTTGCGCAATGAGGATTTCCGGACGCGGAAATCCTCAATTTTATTTTCAAAAAACTTATTTGAGAATTCTTCTGAATTAAAGGTTTAGAATAAAAAAAGCACTCTCTTGTTCATTAAATACCTGCTTCTTTTTTATCTAACAAAGGTTTGAAACGAGTTCTATTTATCTTCTGTCAATCGTAATTATGAGTGAGGGGATAAAATGAGCGGGATCAAATACGATCTAGAAATACTTTATGTACAAAAATTATACTATTTTATGTTTTTAGCGACATTCTCTATACTCATATCAACCATTATTGTTTGGACCTTTGACTTGCATAGCGGGCTATATGTTCTAGCCATCGGGCTAGGCATTTCCTATATGGCCATGGTCTTGAAAAGAAACTTTAACCCTCCAGAACAAAAGTTAGCTGCGAAAAGGATGGCTCACGTAATTTCGCAAGACACCAGTCCTTTGTCTATAGCCCGCTTTGCCAGCCAACTATACTATTATTTTCATGAACCCGCTCAGTCAATATCTCTCTTAGAAAAATTCTTGACAAGCCATGACCCCTTACTCTGCATGACCCTCGGAGACATCCTGCTTAAAGAAGGTAAGGCAAGTAGGGCACTCTATATTTTAAGAGATAATCCCTACGCGTTAGTTGATCCCCTGCTGCTGGCAACACAGGGTCGCATTCTGAAACAAATTGGGAAAGTTCCCGAAGCAATTAGATTGTTCGAACGAAGTTTACATCTTGCAAAGCAAAATAAGTTTCCTAAAAGTGGTGACCATTGGTTGACTCAAAAGTTTCTGTCATTGGGCTGTTTAGCTAGTATCCATCATAATCTTGCAGATTGCTATATTAGCCTAAATGACATTTCTCATGCTAAAAAACATTATCGTGCAGGAAATCTTCTTCTGCTAGACGTCTCGCTTTGGCGTCGTTGCTCGTCTGTTCATGTTGATTTCGCAAAAAAACGCAAAAATACTTATTAGTTCTTCTTTCTTTTCTCTTTTGCTTCTAATCCATATTCCCTATTACAACAGCTTTTTCGTAGGAAATTTTCTATAATAGGTTATAAAACTAATAGGTTATGGCAAAATCGGACAAGACTAACCGCAAGTTTGAAATGGAGGGTGAAAAATGCTGTCAACTCATGCCAACGAGGTTCTCGGATTTATTCTTGATTTTGAAGCATCCTCTCGTGAGTATCTCCTCTCCAAAGGCTTGAGCGAATACGAAGTGAGTAATGCCTACCTTGACTTTCAATGGAATTTTCTTCATACGATCCTTAGGAAGAATTAACTAAAAACAGCTGGAATTGAATTATATATTTAAGAGCCTTACGAAATGAAGGCTCTTAAATATATTTATAAAACCAATCCTTATTTACCTAAAAAATGAACTTTTGTACAATCGTTGGTAACGTTGTAAAGCACGAATAGCTGTTAACGCAGTTGTTATCGGCTCTTCATAATTCCACCCCTTAGCATAGATTCCACGATGAGAAGGTTCAAATGAACCGTTGTTGCTCTGTGCAGAGAGAAGGTTTTTTAATCCGTTATCTATAATTTTATTGGGAAATTTTTTCGAATAACGCCATAACCCTGCAATTGCTAAGCTAGTTTCAACAACCGAGCCCCACCCTCCATTAGAATCTTGTGCTTCTATCAGAAACTCTAGCCCTTTCTTTCTTGCTCCTAGAATGTGACGTGCGGTGTTCCATCGTTCCCAGCTGAACTTCCACTTACTAAACAATTCCAGGGCCTGAGCTGTACTATATACAGACCCCTCGAACCATGATGCCGGAAAAGCACCTTGTTCATCTTGCTGAGTTAAAATCCAATTTAGCCCATGCCATATTATCTGCTCTTGTGAACGTGAAGCCCGCCATAATGCTTCTAAAACGTGGATACTTACATCAACACTCGGTATATATACTGGAAACTCTGAAGAAACATTGGGCGGTATCCCGTGGAAACTTGGAAACGTACTCCAGCTTCCATCGGCATTTTGAAGCCTCTTAAGAAGGTCTGCCCCAAGCTGGTTTCGTTCCCCGAATACCTGATGCAATCCAATCAAGGCAACAGCCGTATCATCCAAGTCAGGGTGGGTGTATGGAGGGGTGCTTCCATAACTTCCATCTAGATTTTGTGCCCTTTTTAACCAATCTATTGCTTCATCTAGCCAAAGGATATCTGATGGATTTTGAGTTATTTCTCCAAAAACACTCACAGCCCAACCAATTGACCATACGTTTAGTTGGTCAAAAGCAGACCATCCACCACTCTCATATTGTTTCTGTACTAGCCACCGCCCAGCTCTTTGAGTTTGTTCCGTATGAATTCCCTTGCTTATCATCGCCAGAATGGACATACTCGTAGCTATAATATCTTCTGCCCATGAACCGTCTTGCATTTGTGTTTTAATAAGATATTGAATACCCTGATGAACTCCCTCTTGAGAGTTTGAGCCAAGGATCGACGCAGCTACCACGACAGATCTACCATATATTGGCATTTTTGTTAATATCCTATCTTCAAGAATAGCGGGAAGTAATATTTCTTCCTGTGAAGGTCCCTCCAAGCCAGGAATAACTCTTTGCCCTAATGATAAAATCACATGAGAAAATCGTTTTGTCTGTGATAAAAGTTTAACCTTGGCCTTCCATCCTCCTTCACTTCCCTGAAGAACCATGCTCACGATCTGCGTGATCTCTTCATCAGGTTTATCTCCGGGAAATTTACCCCATCCTCCTTGATCCTGCTGCTTCAACCATTTTATTCCTCGTTGCTGAGCCTTCTCATACCCTCTGCCTATGGCTAAAAGAGCGAGTGATGCAAGTGCCGTAGCTCCTTGACTGGGAGAAACACTGTGTAATTCATCCACTTTCCCTTGTAGGATCTGTTGCACACCCTCAGATACATAAAACCTTGCTAGATCAAGACTCTTTTGGACTTCATTTTTAAGCTCCATAGAACTCTCTCCGTCTCCATATTTAGCGCATGCCATAGTATTAACTATGTTGATGAGAGAAAATCTGTTCCATAGAAAATGCCGAACCTAAGGCTCGGCACTTTGAGAAATTTATTGTAAGCTCTGCAGCAAAAAGAAACTAAAGAGTTCGACTGACAGCAATTTCATCACAATTAGGGAATTTAATGCAGTTAATACACTCAGTCCAAACTTTTTGCGGCATTTGGTCTTTACTGACCTCTTCGTAGCCACAGTATTTAAAAAACTCAGGCTGATATGTTAGGGCAAAAACTTTTGAACAGCCAAGTTCTCTCGCTTCATCTTCAAGTGCTCTAACAATCCGTGTTCCAATTCCTCTTCTTTTGTATTCGCTTGCAACTGCTAATGCTCTTATCTCTGCCAAATCACTCCACAGTATATGAAGCGAAGCAACCCCCACTAATTGGTCATCCACTTCAACCAGCAGGAACTCGCGGATGTTTTCATACAGCATATTTCTTGATCTGGGAAGCATGAGCCCTTGTTCCGCATTACTGTTAATCAATGACATCATAGCTTCAACATCCGCTATTCTTGCCTTACGCAATTTCATCTTTATTATTCCCCTTTTTAGGTTTTGCATAATTATACACCATATTTTATATTCTTGCATATCCCCTTTTTTATAAAGTATTTAGTTCAAGGAAAATATTTAGCTTTAAATCTTGTCTATGTTAATTGATTGTCGGATTTTGAAATATCTTTTTTGAACTTAATTCTAAACTATTGGGTTATAGGCCGCTTTATACCAATTCTGCAAATTATCAAATCTCCTTTTTCTTACAATTTTTTACGCCTTCTTATGATAAACTATGTCAGTGTGTTGCATATAGTAGTTTTTGGAAGGAGATTATCAATGTGGTTCCCCTAAAATTACGCTTTCATTCTTTCCAGCGACATAAGGCTTTGATCTTTCTATCTGTCTTATTTATAATAACCATTGTATTATGTGATATCTTATTCTTACCCGACTCCTTGCACATAACCTTGAAGTTCACCCCATTTATCATCCTCATCATATGGTTCGAACTCTTGTTTACTACTTGGGGAAGAGTTTGGGTTATATTCGCCACTATAGTCTTGGTAGTCTCTTATGCAAATCCTATCCTTTCGTCAAGTCCGTTACTATTATTAGTTCACATCACTTTCCTGCTTGTTATAATGGTTCTCTTTGACCGGAAGGAAAAACAAGAACGCATACTTCATCAACGACACCTCAAAACAATGCGTGCACTTCTGCGACAGAATCCACCTTTAGTTCAGACAGTTGACTATACTCGTGAAGCGGTTATCTTATTGGATGATACGGGGACTATTCTTGAATTAAATTCTCAATCGTCTTATCTATTGTCATTGCCTGAGTCCTATTTAGTCGGTAAACCTATCTATGATGTTCTAGGCATCTTACCAAATTCTCATCCATCCAACGTTCCCGAGAATGGTGATTTTACCTGGACACAAAAAGGGATTGTCAAACAGCTAAAATTTCGTACTCGTCCATTACTGGACCATAACAATCCATCTGGAATACTTGTAACTCTTTTTGATATCAGTGAAGCAAAAAACCGTTTAGAATCTGAATTGCAAGTTGAAAAGCTCTCGATTATCAGTCAAGTTTCTGCGGGTTTAGCTCATGAAATCCGCAATCCAATGACGACGATCAAAGGTTTTATGCAACTCATAACCCCTGATCAATGGCCGGAATCATTTCGTCCTTACCAACAACTTATTCTCGATGAAATTCAAACCATTGATCAGTTACTTAATAACTTTATCCTTTTAACTAATCCTTCCGCACCTCATTTAGAGAGACTTAACCTTGCAGAAGCCATTCCCTCAATGACTCAAGCAATTCAAACCCGCCTCCATAAGCAAGGAGTTAACCTTGTTCTGGAATTCCCCTCACATCCGGTCTATATAATGGGCGACCGTGAACAACTCCTCCAGGCATTGTTATCCATACTTAATAACGCAATTGAAGCCTCTCCAAAAGGAGGAAATGTTATTATTCGCTTAAGAGAAGAGGAATCTTGTGTAAGCGTCAATATCATCGATGACGGACCGGGTATTCCTGAAAACCTGCGTCAACGAATTCTCGACCCATTTTTCACCACACATAAGGAAGGCACTGGGTTAGGGTTAACCATTGCTCAACAAATCATTCTCACCCATCATGGCAAGCTTCATTTTTCTGACTCGTCTTCCTCTACAGGAACCGAAGTCACGATTGATTTTCCCAGTTTATCTAATTTTACAGGTAGCCTTTCTGCATAAGGGAATGGTTCAAGTAATTACTTTGACAGTTGAGTTCATAAATTCCATTTTCCAGCCAATTTTCTGGTAACGTCCAAATTGGAAACCTGCCTGGATCATTCAACCAACTGTAGCAACGACGAAGCTCTTCTTCCTTGCCTAGTGTTGTTAGCCAGTGTACTCGGCCATCCCAGACTAAAGGATTCCCCTGATCATCTTTGGCACTCACTAAAAGCAGGCTTCGTTCTAACACCGATGCCAACAAAATACTCCGTACACCCTTTAAAAGCGGCTTCTCAAATATAGGGCATACAACACTTAGTTGTCCATTACCTTGAAAAAAAGACCACTCTTCAAACTCTATAACGGAATTTTCACTTCGCTCTTTAGGTAACCACGGCCATGCCCACGGACTCCCCCAGAGCATTTTTAAGGCTCCTTCCCCCTTATAAAGTAACGAAGCAAGGAGATCTTGAGGGCGGAGTTTCCCTTCTTGCTCCAAAGCTTCAAGATAATCCAAAATTTCTAAGATTGTGGCACAGAAACCAGCGTTTAACGAACCTGAAGAATCAACCCACCCCTGTTTTTGCCACTTCAGCATATGCTCCTTCGACTTTAGCCACTTTAACTTAGTACTTAGTTCGAATTTCTTACCTTTGCGACGGACTTCTGCGATTTCAAAGTTTCCCCAAATGACATTAATAGATTGATTTTTTACCAGTAACTGAACTCCACGACTTGCTAACTTACTAAAAAAATCCTTAATCGTTATCAGTTGTTGTCTGGCCACTGGATTAAGGCCTGCTCCCCAGCGCTTCCAATCTGGTCGTTCTTCTCCTAAGGCATATCTGGAATGGCTAAGCAGTTGCTTCTCTGGAATGGGGTATAAACTGGGCGTCAGCTTTTCACGCCAATATACCGCTCTTGCATCAATTGTTCCCCCGATTTTTGAGAGTCCTGTTAAAAAGGGCTTTGAAAAATCGGGAGCAACATAATATATCACTGTCTTCGCGCCATTGCTAAGTCGGTGTCCCCATAACAGACCTGCCAAAAGAAACTCTTCCTCGCGAATTATCGAGGAACAAGCAATAATCCCTACTCTTAAAGTCGTCTCTCCGCCCATAAAATAAGCATACTGAAGAGGAAGACGACTTGATCTTTTTTTATCTTCCGAGTACTCTTTCCAATCCTTAACGATAAATACGTCAGGATGTGATTCCCAGATTGTATTCCAGGTAATGCTCAACAATGACCCTCCCTTAGCTTTTCTCCATAAGGATGTTTACGCGCTAAGTACGAAGATCATGACAAATAATCATCGTTTATATCCGTCAATAAATACTAATGAAGCCCACCTTGCCAATTGCGGACAAGCTGCAAGGTTTCCTTGATTGGGAGAGCGTACCGGATATGCCCGTCACGCCCTTCCATTGTTTGAGCAAAAAACATAGAGTTCCAGATGCTTTCTGCACTTGCTTCCACCACTGCTCTAAAAAAAGAATCTAAATCCCAGTCTGACAAGAAATTGTTTTGATGACTAACATTATTACTAACCATTAGGCAAAAATCTCCACTGCCTTGCATTGAGATTGCTCCGGTACGAGCCATTCCCAAACTTGCTCTGCCCGCTAATTGTTTTAATTGCCAGCGCGATAAGGGAGCATCAGTAATTCCTACGAGAATCAACGAACCAGGGACATAACCCAACGGTTGGTGGGATGATAATTTACCTACCGGAACCCCAGCTAAAAGAAAGTCCTCTAATACTCCAAAGTTTGCCAAGGCCAACATTCCCAGTACATAACTCCTGCCACTTTGATCTTGAACGAAACGTGAAGAACTACCGATTCCTCCTTTCATTTGAAAAGAAGACATACCAACCCCCGCTCCGACATTCCCCTGCTCAATCGGGCCCTTTGCAGCACGCTGAAGCGCAAGTATTGCATCCCATGATTTAACATGTCGCCCCCTGATGTCATTTAGGTAAGAATCGTCACATTCCATGACAACAATATTTGGGGTTCGTGCATTATTTCCGATCTCAGGATTTTGTTGTAACAAATATGTGACAACTCCATTTGCAACGTCATTTACGCTAAGAGTGTTCGTTAAGAGGATCGGAGAATTTAAGATCCCCGTCTCTTGAATATAGGGAACTCCAAGAGACTTTCCGTAGCCATTTATAACCGCTATCCCTGCGTTACATGGTTTACGATAAAGATTCTCAGGTCGAGGCAAAATTGCTGTTACCCCCGTTCTGACAGGACCCTTCCCGTGAGAAATTAAAGGTCCAACTCCCTGAATTAAGGATAAATGACCGACTCTCACTCCAGGTACATCTGTAATATCGTTATTTGCGCCGACTGTCATCTGACCCATCCATAGTCCTAAATCCCTTGGCGAACTTCTTTCTTGCATCAAAAACCCCTCCGTTGTAACTCTATGGGATACAACCGAGGGATATGAATAAAAACTTTAAGATTTATGGGTGAAATCTAAGATCCTTTCTGTCAGGCCTCCCACTTCTTTTCTGTAAGGCCATCTAAAAAGACTGATAGTGCATGGTTTAACTCTTCATACAAATCCCCAGTCCCAGAAACAAACCAACGAATAAAATGTTGAACCATCATTCCTTCAAGGCTTTCTGCTAAAAATGCAGGATCAAACTCACTGCTGATTTCGCCATTTTGTTGCCCAACCGTCAGAATAGCTAACAACCCATAGTGCAAGCTCATATCATAATCAGTACCTTCACGACTCCGAACTGTAACCCAGGCGATTTCACGATCCTTAATCATAAATTCTGCCCAATCTTGAAGCAGGGTACTTAATCGTTGCCGTGTACACAAACTGGGTTTTTTACGTCCCCTATCGGTAAGATCTTGCCAGGAACGCCTTGAAAACTCTTTAATAACGGCTTCTTTAGTAGGAAAATAATTATAGAACGTTCCTTTCCCAACGTCAGCCTGCTGGGTAATCTGTTCAACAGACGTGGCAGAAAACCCTTGCGAACGAAATAGTTGCATAGCATTAGAGAATATCTTTTCGCGAGTTTCTTTTTTCTTTCTCTCTCTACGGGACAACTCAGTCATCTTCCCCCCCCTTTGCATTGCAATGTCAGCCGATAATAAGCCTTTATCACTTATTCTACAACTTCCATTATTTTCCTTCTTTTCCGAAGGGGGTTGTCTTCTTTTTTTCCAGTCATTTCAAAGAACAGGTACTTAGATCTTTTTTCTCTCTGCGGACTCAGATCCCAGTTTCCATACCGTCAAGATCCTCCAGACTGCACGTTCCAATTGTTCCTGCGCTTTAGCAAAGGCTTCTTTTAAGGTTCCGGGACCTTCAGAAACACTAAAGCAACTTTGGATTCCTTGGACGAAGAAAACATCCGGCGGCCCCTCCACTGATCCCGAGATGACCAAAACAGGCACATTATGCTTTTTCGCCAAGGCTGCAACCCCTACTGGAACTTTACCGTACGCCGTCTGAAAATCAGTTCTTCCTTCACCCGTCAGTACCAAATCAGCGCACTTAATCTTTTCATCCGCGTTGGATACTTCTAAAACTATTTGTGACCCTGCTCTCAGTTGTGCTCCTAAAAAACCGACGGCACCTGCTCCCAATCCTCCTGCAGCTCCACCACCGGCCAGCTCTAACAGTTTTGTACCTGTAACAGCACTCAGACGTTCTCCTAAAGTATTTAAAGCGGCATCCAGTACCTTGACATCTTCAGGACTTGCACCTTTTTGCGGACCATAAACGGCGCTGGCACCCTCCGGACCACAAAGCGGATTTTGAACATCACAAGCTACCTCGATCTTCACCTTAGATAACTTTGGATTAATTTCTGACATATCTATACTGCTTAGAGAAGCAAGTGCCGCTCCTCCCGGAGGCAACTGCTTGCCTTGGGAGTCCAGCAACTTCACTCCTAACGCAACAGCAAGGCCTGCTCCTCCGTCATTAGTTGCACTCCCGCCTATACCGAGAAGAATCTTATTAACGCCACGTTCCAGTGCATCCCGAATGAGCAAACCTGTTCCATAGGTAGAGGTTATGCGAGGGCGTTTTTCCTCGTTCGATAAGAGAGTTAACCCTGAAGCTGCGGCCATCTCAATGATAGCGGTCAAACCATTGTCTATAAGACCGTAGGTTGCCTCTAGTGGGCGTCCAAGAGGATCAGTTGTATTAACCTTGACCTTTACTCCACAAACCGAACTAAGCATTGCTTCAACCGTGCCTTCTCCGCCATCTGCCATTGGGATCATCTCAACTATACTTTCTGGGTAGACCCGTTGTACCCCTTTTCGCATAGCTTGGGCAACGCCTAAGGCGTTCAGGCAACCCTTAAATGAGTCTGGTGCAATGACAATTCTCATTATTTTTTCACTCCTTAGATTGAGCGCGGCGCCCAATATACATACCAATATTAAGGAAAGCGACAAGACTGGTGAAATCTAAAAGGACCATTGTCCAACTTTCAATGGGAACCTCAGCAAGGTAAGCCATTAGATAAGATAAAAGGTTAAATACAAAGGCAGCCAGGTATGCAGAACCCAGATTCTCATATTTCCGACGATACCCTACCAAAAAACCAAGCGGATAAAAGATAGCAAAATTAAAAGCCAACTGATTAAGCGAGCCACCTGAAACAAAAAAATCTACCCAAAAAATGAAGAGTGAACCTAAGATAAGTTGATATCGCCAAAAAGCAAAATTCATTCGTACCCCCATAATTTTAAGAACTTGCGCTTTTGAAAACTCATTACTAGAATTGGGGAGAGAGTTACACTCTCTCCCCAATTCTAGAGATCTATTTCTGATAGCCGCAAGTCGCCAGTTTCTGATTTGAATATCGCTCATTACATTAGTCTCGATAAGAAACGGGGACTAGAGACGGCAACTCACTAAAAGCAACGATTATTAACTATAGTTAGGCGCTTCCTTGGTTATCGTTACATCGTGAGGATGACTTTCCCTTAGTCCTGCAGCTGTAATACGAATGAAGTTAGTTTGAGTCCGAAGGGCCTCAATGTTTGCGGTTCCGCAATACCCCATCCCTGCCCGCAGTCCTCCAATCATTTGATAGATTGTTTCAGATACCGGTCCTTTATATGGAACGCGACCTTCAATTCCCTCCGGAACAAGCTTCTGATCCTTTTCTTGAAAATAACGGTCTCGGCTTCCCTCTTTCATGGCACCTATTGATCCCATGCCCCGGTAAACTTTGAAACTTCGTCCCTGATAAATTTCTAAATCTCCAGGACTCTCTTCAGTGCCTGCAAAGAGACTTCCGATCATCACGATCCGAGCTCCAGCGGCCAGGGCTTTTACTATATCACCCGAGAATTTAATGCCACCATCTGCGATAACTGGAATACCATATTTCTCTGCCTCTTCAGCACAATCCATTACCGCTGTAATCTGAGGAACTCCGATTCCGGCAACTATTCGCGTAGTACAAATGGATCCGGGTCCGATTCCAACCTTGATTCCATCAGCACCCGCTTCAATCAGATCCCGTGTTGCGTCAGCTGTTGCTACATTACCAGCAATTAGCTGAGTCTCAGGAAAACGATCTTTTAAGACTCTAACCATTTCTAATACCCCTCTGGAATGTCCATGAGCGGTATCTAGTACAATAACATCAACACGAGCTTTAACCAACGCCTCAGCACGTTGTAATGTATCTGCAGTAACACCTACAGCTGCTCCTACTACTAATCGACCGCCTTCATCTCGAGCAGAATTCGGATATTGACGTGCTTTTTCAATATCCTTAATCGTGATAAGCCCCTTAAGCATACCGTCCGAATCAACAATAGGCAGCTTTTCAATCTTATGTTGTCCTAATATTTCTTGTGCATGTTCAAGGGTTGTCCCGACAGGAGCAGTTACTAAATTGGTCTTTGTCATAACCTCGGATATTAGTCGATTGAAGTTTTTCTCAAAGCGCAGGTCTCTGTTAGTCAATATTCCAACCAGTTTTCCCTCAACGGTAATCGGAACCCCTGAAATTCTATAACGTTCCATCAGCTTCAAGGCTTGCATAATGCTATCGGTTGGATTTAAAAAGATGGGATCCGTGATTACACCATGTTCAGAACGTTTAACTTTATCCACTTCTAAGGCTTGTTGTTTGATACTCATATTTTTATGAATAATCCCTATTCCGCCTTCCCGCGCGATTGAGATCGCCATTCGAGAATCAGTAACAGTGTCCATACCAGCGCTCATAAGGGGAATATTGAGTTTAATCTTCTTCGTTAAGTATGTGCTGACGTCGACATCTCGAGGAAGCACCTCAGATTTGGCCGGAACAATAAGAACATCATCAAAGGTAAGTGCCGCTTCATTGATAATACGATTGGACATGATTAGCTCCCTTCCCAATAGTTTTCTAATTAGTATAACAGAAATATAATAAAAATACATGTTTAATGACTATTTTTGTTCTATATTCATTCACCAGCAATTTCATCTCTCAAACTCTATAGATAAAAGGCATACACTTAGATAAAAGTGATGCCTCCCCATTTCTTCATGTTCGATTAATACTGGTTTTAGGTCCTTCTTGCCATCATCATTGCGGGATAAGAATCTCTTTCTGCTTGTAAAATAAGATTGGGATTATTATGATAGGAAAGAAGGAGGAGGCAAAAATGTTCTACCGAGTACACCAATTCATCCGCACTGTCTTTCCTCATCTTAATCAAACTGATATCGACTGGGCATTAGATCACTTGTCCCCTGATGCATCTAAACTTTTTCTTCGGCAATCAAAGCCAGAGCAACGACATGCGATTGATGTTGCTAAGAGTATCATTAAAGCAAATAACCCTATTGCTTTTCACGAATTTCAAGATTTAATGACCGCTGCTCTCCTTCATGATTGTGGGAAATCCGTCGCCTCTATCCGCCTCTGGCAAAGGGTTTATATAGTCTTGATGAATAAAATGCCCCAATTTTTATGGACTAACCTTAAAAGAGGCCCCTCTATCTTCTCAATCCCCCTGAAAGTATATGGGCGTCACGCCTTGTGGGGCGGATACTTAGCGAAAAAGGCAGGGCTAAATTCTGTTGTTTGTCTTTTAATCCGCGAGCACCATACTCCTACTACAGATTTAGGCCGCATCCTGGAAAAAGCGGATAATATGTCTTAATTTTAATAAGCATGAGTCACCAAGCGGCAAACTCATGCTTTTTGAGCGGATGATTCCATTTTATCTTGGAGTTCTACTATCTCCCTGTTTTTGGAAAATATCCATTTCGCGAAACGTTTATTATCTCGTTGCAAGCGCACATTTTCCTTTTCAAGGTGGCGAACTAAAGCCACCTTTTCACGTTCAACCTTCTCTAACAAATTCATAAGCACTCGTCGACTTACTCTTAAATGTTCAACACGCTGTTCTAATTCCCCGACACGATCCCTGAGTAACTTTATTTCGTCTATTGAATTCACATCTTACGCCCCCCCGGCATTATCTACAATAATAGTGTATGCCGGAAAAATGCATTTTAAACCTTAAGTAAAAAAAGACTCAGTTGTTTTCGCAGATACAGTACCTTAATTGAGTTTTGCTAACGCTTGAATCTGCTCTAAGACCCTAAGAGGTACTCCCCAACGTCCAAGCTCAACTCCGGGTTTACGTGCTTCCCCATGAAAATCTGATCCCCCGGTCATGAGTAACTTATACTGTTGAGCAATGGCTCTGTATCTGCTCACATCGTCCGACTTATGCTCAGAATGTAAAACTTCGATTCCTTGGAGACCGACTTCAACCCAGGCGGGAATTCCTTCATCTAATCGTTGTATCCCAGGGTGAGCAAGAACAGGAATACCGTGGGCTTGTCTTACTAACTCGATGCCTTCTACAGTGGTTAACTTATAACGCGGCACGTAAGCTGGTGCTCCCATCCCTATGTAACACTCAAACGCTTCTTTGATGTTTTTTACAAAACCTCGTTCTATCAGTACCTGGGCTATATGCGGACGACCGATAGACTCCCCTTTTGTCAATTTTCGGACTTCATCTGCACAAATGGATATTCCCTGTGTTGCCAAGCGTTTCAGGATTTCTATCATACGTTGCTCGCGAGCATCACGCAAACTCCTCAGCTTGTCATTCAAATAGCATGATGTATTATCAACCTCATATCCAAGGATATGAACTTCTTTCCCCTGCCAATCCGTATTAAGCTCTATTCCTCTAAGAACCTGTATTTTATAGTACGCTCCTGCTTCTTCAGCTTCTCTCCATCCTTGAACAGTATCATGATCTGTGATGCCTATGCCTTTTAAGCCTAAATCTGCAGCTAAGTGAATAAGTTCTCTGGGCGTCAATAATCCGTCAGATTCAGTTGTATGACAATGTAAATCGGCTTCGTACAAAATAGATGGTGAAGTCATATTATAACCCCATTTCTACGGTTAACTGTCCCCATCTATTTTAACACGTCCGAGAGTATTCGCATAAAGTTCTGACTCGAAATCTTATCAATCTCTTGATTTGAAAACCCAGCTTTCCTTAAATCGTCTATCAGAAAACGATAGTCTCCGACTTGCTCCAATCCCTCAGGCACTTCAGTAATTCCATCAAAATCCGACCCCAATCCAACCGTTTCTACCCCTGCAACTTCAGCAATATGGCAAATATGACGAACTACATCTTCTCGCGTTGCTATTCCTGTTTCCTTTAAAAATTGCGGATAGAAATTCACCCCGACGACGCTTTTGTGCGTTGCCAGAGCACGAAGTTGTTGATCTGATAAATTACGTGGATGATTGCATAACGCCTTAGCGCATGAGTGTGATGCTACAATAGGGTCCTTCGATAATTCTAGTACATGCCAGAAACCAGCCTCATTAAGATGAGAAACATCAATAAGCATTCCCAGTTCATTCATGCGCGAAACAACTTGTTTTCCTAAATTCGTCAATCTGCTTTGGGTATCTGCTTCATCAGCACCATCTGCCAATTCATTGCGTTGATTCCAAGTTAATCCTAAAGCCCTAACACCCAATTGATAAATTATATCCAGCATAAAGAGGTTTTGCCCTAGAATTTCCCCGCCCTCTACACTTAGCAAAATCCCTGTCCGCTCAGGGTCAGGAATTAGTGAGAGATCCTTCTTTCCTAGAATCGGAAAAAGCTGATCAGGATGACCCGCTACAAATCGGTTAGCTCCTTCTATTAGCTGCAGTCCCCGGGTTGTGGCCATAAATGGCTTATGCTCTGCCTCAATATAGGCGGCCAGAAACTGAAGACATACTCCTGACATTCTAGCTCGCGTGGTATCCCAATGCCCTCCTTCAGAAGGATCCAGCAATGTCCTTTCACCCTTGACAAAATCGATTAAACTGTCACAATGACCGTCAACAATATAGGGATTCATAAAACTGCCTCCTCAGATACATAAAGAGTAACATGCGCGAAGGGATCGTCGGTCATAAATGACCAAGTATTCCCACAGGCTTAGCTCAATAAAGGATGTTCAAGCATTAAAGTGCCGCCAAGGATAGCAAGGCACCCAGCCGAAAGCGCAGGGACTTTCCAGACAGTATAATAAACACCTGTCTGCTTATGACTAAGCAAACAGGTGAGTTATCATACATTTGCCCCTGAAACATCTTATCGGGACTGGACTATCAACTTAATGGCGGTTCTCTCTTCTCCCTCAATTATTACATCTGTAAATGCTGGAATACATATAAGATCGACTCCACTCGGAGCTACAAAACCGCGTGCAATTGCAACCGCCTTAACGGCTTGGTTTAAAGCACCAGCGCCAATAGCTTGCAGTTCGGCGCCGCCTTTTTCACGAAGTACCCCCGCAAGAGCTCCTGCAACCGCATTCGGGCTTGATTTTGCTGAGACTTTTAAAACTTCCATTAGACACATCCTCCTGCTCGAATTAATTTACAAGTATTACCACAACTTAGAATATATGTATTCGAGAGCAAGCAGACAAAATCCTCTATTGGGGATAAAGAATTTTCAGATTTCTATTAAAGAATAAAAGCTCCAACATATTTCGAGCCCATTTCACAATATATTCGCCCATCAAAATTAACCTTCAGCAAACATTTGAATTGTGTTAATTTTCCGCGTTCTTCCTGTATTCTCATCAATATCCAAGACCACAGCATTCAACTGTATCGGACCACTTGCCAATTCAAACTTCGCAGGCAGTTGAGTCAAAAAACGATTAATAATAATTTCCTTCTTTACTCCTAAAACAGAGTCCCTGGGTCCAGTCATACCTACATCAGTTATGTAAGCTGTACCTTGATGAAGTAAGCGTGCATCGGCAGTCTGAATATGAGTATGCGTACCCAAGACCGCACTAACTTTACCATCAAGGAACCAGCCCAAAGCGACCTTTTCCGAAGTTGCCTCGGCATGGAAATCCACAATAACTATCGGAGTTTCTTGTTTGATCTGATTGATCCAGCGTATTGCCCCACTAAAAGGGTCGTCTAGAGGTGGTAAGAATACTCGGCCTGAGAGATTTAGAATGCCGATTTTTTTACCCATAATACGTATGTAGCCATGTCCTTGCCCAGGTGCTCCCACAGGATAATTAGCTGGTCGAATAAGTCTGGGTTCACGATCAATGAAGTTCATAATTTCTCTTTGATCCCAAACATGATTACCCATGGTCAAAAATTGAATTCCATTGGTATAAAGCTCTTCAGCGATTTCCTTTGTTAAGCCTTTTCCAGCTGCTGCATTTTCACCATTGGCAATGGTTACATCAATTTGATGCTCAAGCTGTAGCGGTTTTAAAAATTTTTTAATTGCTTCCCTTCCAGGCTTGCCTACTATATCTCCAATAAATAGTATTCGCAAAAAAGTATTCTCCCTTCCCAGCGGCTAAACTGTATTTAGCCATATACATAGGATACCATTATTTCATCAAGATAATAACTGTGTTTTTATGAAGTTTTACGCTTAGAACTTTAGTATATAAAGGAAACTAGGACTTGAACACCAAGACCTTACCTTCTTCTCGCAACGCGACAACGTTTTTATTTATATCATTGCACTGAATCGACGACAACATCTGGGTTATCATTTCCTCTTGATAGATCTGTTCATCTTCAGGCAGATACATTTCATCATAGACCAACTGTTTTGTGAATTTTCTCTTTAAAAGTTCAACGATAAGTCCTACTTCACGTTGAGACATACTGTCAACATCTCGTGTAATCGTTATCACACAAACGCCTTCCTCGCTCCGGCTGGCGATATCAAAGACTTGCATCTTCATTCCCTCAAGTTGATGAAAGAATTCCAAAGCCGGTATTAGAAATTCGCGCAAAGATTTGACTTCTTGAGGTTGCGTAACCATGAACGTGAACTTTAGGGCATGTTGTTCCCGCCAATAATGAACTGATCCTACTTCGGTATATCTCATCAAGATTGAGGTTAGCAACCCAACTCCATCTTGTAAACGTCCTCCATCTTTATATTGCATATTACTTAACATCCTTGTTTTCAGCCCTCTCTTTTCGCTGTCTAACATTCTTAACTATTCGGCATCAGCTTGCAATTTCCTGCTCAAAAACGGCTTAAGTGAGCTGGTCATTTATGGGATAATACCCTGCATATAAAAATCAGGCGATCCACAGGATCGCCTAATTAAACATTTTACTATTAAATATTATTTCGCGAAGTCAACTGCTCGAGTCTCACGGATGACGACAACCTTGATTTGTCCAGGATATTCAAGTTCCTCTTCAATCCGCTTGCTAATCTCACGGGCAACGCGTGGAGCTAGCACATCATCAATTTTATCTGGTTTAACGATAATGCGAACTTCTCGTCCGGCTTGAATAGCAAAACACTTTTCAACCCCTTCAAAACTTTCAGCGATTTCCTCAAGTTTTTGTAAGCGCTTAATATACGTTTCAAGAGTTTCTCTGCGTGCTCCTGGCCGAGCCGCAGAAACTGCATCAGCAGCAGCGACAAGTACCGCAACAACGGTTTTTGGTTCAACATCGTTATGATGCGCTTCAATGGCATGAGTAACATCACTGGATTCCTTGTATTTTCTGGCCAAGTCGACTCCAATTTGTACGTGAGTCCCTTCCATATCATGATCGACAGCCTTGCCGATATCATGCAACAGACCAGCTCGTTTAGCAAGTTGAATATCAACACCCAACTCCGCAGCCATTAATCCTGCTAAATGAGATACTTCTGTCGAGTGCTTCAAGACATTCTGTCCATAACTTGTTCGAAATTTCAGTCTGCCAAGCAAACGAATTAATTCTGGGTGCAACCCATGCACACCAGTTTCAAAGGTTGCCTGTTCCCCTTCTTCCCGAATCTTTTGATCAACTTCCTTCTGAGCCTTTTCTACCATCTCTTCAATTCGGGCTGGGTGAATACGTCCATCTGCAATGAGTTTTTCAAGAGCAATTCGCGCAACCTCTCTGCGAATTGGATCAAAACCCGATAAAATTACGGCCTCAGGAGTATCATCAATGATAAGATCAATCCCTGTGAGGGTTTCTAAAGTACGGATATTACGTCCCTCGCGACCAATAATCCGTCCTTTCATTTCGTCACTCGGCAATGCTACAACAGATACCGTCGTTTCAGCAACATGGTCTGCCGCGCATCGCTGTATTGCTAAGGCAATAATATTCTTTGCCCGTTTCTCAGCTTCTTCTTTTGCACGAGTTTCAATTTCCTTAATTAGAATTGCCGATTCATAGCGAACGTCTTCTTCGACACGTTTAAGCAACAGTTGTTTAGCTTCTTCTGAGGTCATGCCCGACAAACGTTCAAGTTCTGCTTGTTCCTTGCCTACAATTTGATTTAACTCTTCTTTTAGCTGTTCTACTTCGTTTTCTTTACGGTGTAGGTTTTCCTCTTTACGTTCCAATGACTCAATTTTTCGGTCTAGACTCTCTTCTTTTTGGACTAAGCGTCGTTCAAGCCGTTGGAGTTCATTCCGTCGTTCTCGTGTTTCCTTTTCTACTTCATTGCGAATATGCATGACTTCTTCTTTAGCCGCAACGACAGATTCTCTTTTCTTGCTTTCAGCTGAAGAATGAGCATTCTCAACGATTCGTTTTGCTTCTTCTTCCGCGGATCCAATACTCTTTTCAGCTGTATTCTTACGAAAAACCCAGCCTGCTAAGACACCTAAACCTAATCCCACTAATACGGAGATCAACCCGGTAATAACTAGTCCCATCATACGTCTACACACCTCCTTTGTTTGAACTTTAACTTTATTATTTCTAAATAAAAAAAACTGGTTTCCAAAACCAGTCACTTTAAGCATAACCTTTAAAACAGGTGTCTTCTCCTGTTTCCTACAACTCTCGCTCGCTAGTCAAAAAAACCCATATTTTAGCTAACTACAACGAAATCTATAAGAAAACCTTTAAAGGTTAAATCTTAACAGAGACGGGTCTCTGTTAAGATTTTAATATCATTTGCAACCAATGTCAAGCTTGTCCTAAATGGATGAATTCTATACACTGAGCTATATCTCCACATCTTCACTCTGATTAATTTTAATCTGAGAAAGTACGTTTCTCACCATATCTGTGGGATACCCCCGCTGAATAAGCTTCCTGGCAATTTTTTGCTGAACCCATAATTCACGTGGAATCATTTTCTTTGTATTTTCAATAGCATTTTTATGTTCCCAACGCTTGCCCTCTTGTACCCACCAACGTTCAGCGAGAGTGAGGCATTGTTCAAACTCATCATTACTTGAATAGTTTTCTCCCAAGGCTTGTTCAATTAATTGGGGTACTAATCCTCGATTCTGCATATCTTGTTGAACCCTGCGCCGAGAGTAACGCTTTAGGCGACTTTTGGAATACATAAAAGCCAACTCTTCGTCGTTAAGATAACCCCATTCCAGCAGTTTTTCTAACACTGTGCTAATCTCTGAGCTTTCATAGCCTTTTTCCTTGAGGCGAGTCTCTAATTCACAATAGGTTAAAGCCCTCCGAGATAAACAATCCAGTGCAACATCCTTGGCGTTTCTGCGAGATTTAGAGCTCGTCAAATGTACCATCGTCCTCTGTTGCATCAGTGGTTACTATAGGGACCAAGTTAGCACGAATCTGTTGCTCGAGTTCGTTAGCCATCTCCGGATGTTGTTTAAGGTACTCTTTAACGTTCTCTCGCCCTTGCCCCAGCCGCTCTCCTTGATAGGAATACCAAGCCCCTGATTTTGCAATGACTTCCATTTCAGTGCCTATATCCACGATACTTCCCTCACGAGAAATACCTTCTCCGTACATGATATCAAAATCCGCTATTTTAAAGGGCGGGGCAACTTTGTTTTTGACGACTTTGACCCGGGTTTTGTTTCCGATTACATCTTGCCCTGATTTTATAGCTTCTTGGCGGCGTATATCCATCCGAATCGAGGCATAAAACTTAAGCGCTCGTCCACCTGTGGTAGTCTCTGGACTGCCAAACATAACTCCGATCTTTTCCCGAATTTGGTTAATAAAAATAACACAAGTATTACTCTTGCTAATGGATCCTGTCAACTTACGCAAAGCCTGAGACATTAGGCGAGCATGCAATCCAACATGATTGTCCCCCATTTCGCCTTCAATCTCGGCGCGAGGAACTAAGGCAGCTACAGAGTCAACCACTACCACGTCGACAGCAGCACTGCGCACAAGGGCCTCGCAGATTTCCAATCCTTGTTCACCTGTATCTGGTTGTGCAACAAGCAAGTCATCGATATTAACCCCTAATGCTTTTGCATACACTGGATCGAGGGCATGCTCCGCATCTATGAACGCAGCAGCTCCGCCCAGTTTTTGGGCTTCAGCAATGATATGAAGCGCTACCGTTGTCTTTCCTGAAGACTCTGGCCCGTAAATTTCGATGACCCGCCCGCGAGGTACCCCTCCAACTCCTAAGGCCAGATCTATTGCCAAGGAACCTGTCGGGATAACATCAATCATCATACCCGCCGAAGATTCACCAAGTTTCATGATCGAACCTTTACCGAACTGCTTTTCAATCTGAGCAAGCGCAATATCAAGTGCCTTTAACTTATTCGTTTCGGCCATTCTTTTATCCTCCTCATCTTGGTCATAACGATTAGCATTTTGTCTTTTAGCAAAACATCTGTTCGGTTTCTATTATAGATGCCCCCTTCAACACTTGTCAATTTGTTTATGAAACTGCCGACATTAAAACTGCTAATCTAATATTTTATTGAGTCAAAATCAAGATTATTGATAAATTAAAAAGGACTTATATTCAGAAATGACGTGCGAAAATATTGTTATTCCACACATCATTTCTATTGTCATTAGATTACCTTTTAAAAAGAGAACTTTAAAATTGAGTTAAACGTCAGAGTTTTCACGTGCCTTAGCTGGTTCGACACTCACCTTGCGCCCTTTTATCATTGTCTGATGCATGCAGCTCTGAACTCTGGAAGCATATTTATCAGGAATCTCTACAAAGGTGAACTTATCATAAATATTTATTATTCCAATACTGTTTCCAGAAATTCCGCTTTGATCTGCAATCCAACGAATAATATCCTGAGGACGAATTTGTTGAACTCTGCCAATATTAATAAAAAATCGCACCATGCCTGGTGTGGCTCCTGTTTTTCCAAAAAGCCGTTCATCAGGGTCTTTGCTATTGTCGATTTCGTCCACATTGGCTCCCTCGATAGCATATTTCAAGGCAGCAGCTGCCACATCCATGGAATCATATTCTTGGAGCAAGTCCCCAACAATCGCACGATAACTGCCCAAGCGATTACTTTGCATTAGTTTAATAAGTTGATTCTTAATATTTTCTGCTTGGCGCTCACTTATATCTGCCATTGAAGGAAGCTCTTGCCGACGAATTCTCGTTTTAATAAGATTCTCAATCAGGCGAAGTTGGCGGTATTCTTTTGGGGAAATTAGAGTTATAGCTTGCCCTTTACGGCCGACTCGCCCAGTTCGACCAATCCGATGCACATACGATACCGGATCTTGAGGGATATCAAAGTTAATAACATGGGTCACATTATTAATATCTAAGCCCCGTGCAGCAACATCTGTAGCTACCAATAATTCAGATTTCCCATCTCTGAACCGTTTCATGACACGGTCCCGTTGCTGTTGGCTTAAATCCCCATGCAAAGCATCTGCAAAATACCCTCGAGCTTCAAGCGACACCACCAATTCATCCACTCCACGCTTCGTGCGGCAGAAAATAATCCCTTGTCCGATATCCTCCATATCAATGATACGGCCTAAAGCATCAACTTTAATGCTTTCTCTCGTTTCATAGAAAACCTGATCAATTAAAGGAACGGTTAATTCATCCCGACTGACCGTGACAGAACGGGGGGCATTCATATAGGTCTGGGCCAATCTACGAATTCCTGGGGGCATCGTTGCCGAGAAGAGCAGAACTTGCCTTCCTTCAGCAGGGACCTCCCTTAGAAGACTCTCGATGTCCTCAATGAAGCCCATATCCAGCATTTCGTCAGCTTCATCCAGAACCACCATTTTCACATGTTGCAAACGAAGTGTTCCTCGATTTAAATGGTCTAACAACCGTCCAGGAGTTCCGACAACCACCTGATATCCCATTCTCAAGGCTCTAATCTGACGGTCAATAGGTTGCCCGCCATAAATCGGCAACGGTTTAACGTGCCTATACTTTCCAAGTTTTGCGATTTCCTCCGCAACCTGTATTGCCAGTTCTCGAGTAGGCGTGACAATAAGCGCTTGAACTGCTTGAAATTTTGAATTCACCTTTTCCGTAATAGGAATTCCAAAAGCAGCCGTTTTACCCGTTCCTGTCTGGGCCTGACCGATTAGGTCAACCCCATCAAGGGCAACGGGAATTGCTTCCTTTTGAATCGGAGAAGGCTCTTCAAACCCCATCTCTGACAGGGCTTGTAAAATGGGTTTACTTAACTGTATATCACCAAAGGTTTGTAAACGTTCAACCATCACCTAATTGTAATCTCCCTTCACTGTTTAACATAAAGGCGTACTCCATTAAGGGCAGCTTGAACGGTCAACTGACGGACAGACTCCCGTTCACCGTAGAACTGAAATTTTTCAGCATGAACACCATTAGCCGTTGCAAAACCAATGTAAACCAGCCCTACTGGTTTTTCATTAGTGCCTCCATCTGGCCCCGCTATTCCCGTAGTAGAGACAGCCAAAGCTGATCCCGTCTTAGAACGAATTCCTTCTGCCATTTCCTTGGCAACCTCTTCACTCACTGCCCCAAATGCTTTAAGACTTTCCGCATCAACACCCAGAAGACTTTGTTTTAAGGCATTAGAATAACTCACTGCCCCGCCTAAATAGAATTTAGAACTACCCGGTTCCTGTGTGAATGCGGCACCAAGTAAACCCCCTGTACATGACTCAGCTGTAGAAATTGTCAAATCCTTACTATTTAAGGCCTTTCCTACAATACTGATCATGGTTTCCTGATCTCGACCAAATACTTTGTTTCCTAAACGCCGGCGGATTTCCTCTTCAGCTTGATCCAACGCCATTTTAGCCTCACCCGATGTTATTTCTGTGCTCCTCGCCACTAAGCGTACGTGCATCTCTGCTCTTTTAGCCAACAATGCCATCGTAAGGTTCGGAAGATTCATTAGATCATCGAGTACTTTCTCTATGGAGGATTCTCCCATTCCGAAGACTTTTAGGACGCGTTCATTCATCCGTTCGACATGGGGTCCAATCATTGAGACTAATTCGGTCCAAACATAATTATCGAACATGGGCTGCATTTCAAACGGAGGACCGGGCAATATAATTACGGTCTTACCTTTTTTTTCAATGATGGCACCTGGTGCGGTTCCTATAGGGTTAGGTAAGACTTTCGAGCCTTCGGGAAAAAAGGCTTGTTTCTCGTTACTTGAAGGCATAGGCGCTTTTCTGCGGCTAAAGAACTGTTTAATGTTTTCTGAACTTGGGGCATCTATCTCCATCTTCAGATCTAGAACTTTGGCAACTAGTTCCTTCGTCAAGTCATCTGCTGTTGGACCTAATCCTCCCGTTGTAACAATTAAATCAGTGCGCTCAATTGCCTGACGTAAAATCTGTTCTAAACGTTTGGGATTGTCCCCCACTGTCGTATGATAGTCAACTTCAATGCCTAATAACGACAGTTTTCCTGTCAAATAGTGAGCACTCGTATTGAGGGTTTCTCCAAGTAATAACTCAGTCCCAGTTGAGACAATTTCAGCTTTCATATAGTTTACCACTCTCCTATAATCAACGCAAATTCACAGTTTGCAATTCGTAGTTCATGGTTCGAAACGACAAGTCTAGAACATCGAGCTACGACCATGCACTTTGTTAATTATTTCTGATCTTGCCAAAAAATATCCTTCTTAATCGTGTAAAACATTAAAATATTACAAATGCCCTCCTATGATAGATTATATTATTCTACCATAGGAGGGCATTTTTTAGGCTACAGTTTTGAGATAGGTTCGCAAGGTTTCACCGCTCAGCGTTTCTTCTTCTTCAAGAATCTTAGTAATCCCTAATAAGGATTGTTTGTTCTCCTCAATGATCTTCATTGTTCGTTCTTCAAGCTCTGTTAAAATGTCTTTCGTCACAGGCTCACGTTGGTCAGCATTCAAGCGAGAAACGTCTGTAACCCCCAAGGGAGACATTCCCGCGAGAAGCATCTTCTCTACGAGATTTAAGGCTTGTTCATAGTCTCCGGCAGCGCCCGTACTTCGTGTACCCAGAATTTGCTCTTCCGCAAGTGCTCCAGCTAAAGCTACCATGATCTGCTCTTCAAGCATCGCCTGTGTATAAAGATACAAATCATCCTTGGGGTAATGGCGAACATATCCTAAAGCATTTCCTCTTGAACGGATAGAAATCTGAGAAACTGAGTTAGGACGGACTGTTTCTGCCAGCATGGCGTGCCCGCTTTCATGAATGGCAATACGTCGCAGTTCCTCTGATGTTGGCTTCCGATCAAGCTTTTCTCCCATCATCACTTTCTCGACCGCTTCATGTAAATGATGTTCATTTATCTCGCTGGCCTCCTCGCGCAAGGCCAGAATAGCAGCTTCATTCGTAACACTCTCTAAATGGGCCCCTGAAAATCCGAAAGTTTCGTGCGCAATTTCTTCTAAACGAACCTCTTGCGCTAATGGCTTATTTTTAGTGTGAATTTTTAAGATGGCTAAACGGCCTTCTTTATCGGGCAGATCAACTTTTACTTGCCGATCGAACCGCCCTGGGCGAAGTAACGCTGCATCCAAGGCCTCTGGGCGATTTGTGGCAGCCATGACCAGGATGTGAGGGCCTTGATCTACTTTCAGACCATCCATTTCAATAAGCAGTTGATTAAGTGTTTGATCATATTCATGATGGGATACATTACTTCCACGCTTCGCCCCTAAGATATCCATCTCATCGATGAAAATAATCGCGCTCGTCTTTTTTTCCTTACGTACCATTTCACGTGCTCTGCGAAACAAGCCTCGAACACGTTCCGCCCCGACACCGGCATACATTTCTACGAATTCACTGCCTGATACCGAAAGAAATGCTGAATCTGTATGTCTAGCCGCAGCTTTGGCTAATAATGTTTTCCCCGTTCCAGTGGGGCCAGATAATAATATTCCCTTCAAAGGACGGATTCCTAAAGCTTTCATCCGATCAGAGTACAACAGAAAGTCTAAAGCCTCTTGGAGTTCTTTTTTAGCGACACTCTGACCTCCAATATCCTCAAAATTAATTCCTGTGGTGCTTATGGCTACTCCGTTACCATTTTTCAGGATTTGACGAGAAATAACCAATTTCCAAACAACATAAGCGGTTACTAGCAGCAAACCTACGGGGAACACGTTATAACCCATAACTATTAAAAAGGCAAACACTCCTATAGCAAGGCCTAGCAAGATGTCATATTTCATACATACCTTCTCCCTCTCTTAATTATCTCTTATTCCTTTTCAGACGATAGAAACTGGCCTTGCCCATTTCGTTCGATAACCTCTATCAACTGAGCCTGACCCTGATTAAGGATTACGTATATGGCATCACTGTCCATCTCTAATTCTAACTGTACGCCTTCCTTTTCAGCTTGTATTCTGACATTTTGCGCCATTTCGGTAAAATTCCCACGTGCGATTCCTTCTTGTAAGGCAAACTGAATCTGCCCAAATAGTTTCTCAAGAGAATCATTTCTGTGGTCAACGAATCGAATTGGAACATTATTTGCAACTTTTATAAGTGTTATGCTTGCTTGACGGAGGTTGGTCAGCTGGTCGGTCACCACAACCATCTCTTTCAAACTGTTGTTATCCTCAAGCTTAGCAGAAACGACGCCCGGAATTTGTTGACTTTGGCTCAAGATAGAAACATCAACCCACTTCTTTTGATAGACTACCTTGCCCCCTAATAATAACCCAAATATCAGAAATCCTGCGAGGCTAATTATCAGTATTCGGTGATTTGTCATTACATCTTCCTCCATTTGCTACACTTCATGCTATATCGACATTATAGCACGTAGTATATCGCGCAGAAAAAATATCTTATACCAAATATGGGAAAATAAGGCAAATGATATTTGCCAAAACATTAAAATGAGTGCCAATCTATGAGAATGGCACTCATTTCTAAAATTATTTATTTTAATAACCAATACAAAAAGCACTATTAGTCTATTTGCGCAACAGTTTACGAGACTTAATCAAATAATCCAGACCAGAAATAACTGTGAAAAACAGGGCTATGTATAAGAGAGGTTGACCAATGTATATCCCAATCAAGGATAGAGGCCAATCATGCAATAATATTGCAGAAATAGCAATTACTTGAGTCGTTGTTTTGATTTTTCCAAGTTTACTGGCACTGATAACAACCCTGTCCACAGCCGCAATGGCTCTCAGGCCAGTCACCGCAAACTCTCTGGCTAAGATGATCCAAGCAATCCAAGCCGTCACTTCTCCAAGTTGGACCAAAGAAATGAGGGCAGCAGAAACTAAAAGCTTATCTGCCAACGGATCCATGAATTTCCCCAAGTTCGTAACCTGATTCCGTTTGCGCGCAATATAGCCATCCAAGCCATCTGTAGCGGCCGCCAAGATAAAGATCACCGCCGCCACTAAGTCTTGATTGGGGAAAAGTGTATAACCTTTGGGAACCTTCAGCAGTAAAAAGGTCATAAACACCGGTATCAAAATAATTCGGGCCATAGTTAAACGATTGGGTAAATTCACGAGACAACCACTCCCATTAAATCGTAGTTATCCGCCTCAAGGATGCGAACTTTGATCAGATCTCCCTCCTGAAGAAAGATTTGAGTATCAGGGATATAAACCTGCCCATCAATTTCAGGAGCGTCCCCTTCCGTTCGGCCCATCCACCGCCCGTCCGGTAATTTCATCTCAAGCAACACTGTAACAACCCGACTAACCCATCGCTGTAGCCTTTGCCGAGATATGTCTTGTTGGATTTGCATAATTTGGTCTCTGCGCTTTTCGCGAACTTCTGGTGGAACTTGGTCTTCTCTTTGACCCGCTGGCGTATTCTCCTCCTGAGAATAGGCAAACACCCCAAGACGATCAAATTGGACACGTTGAATAAAATCAACTATCGATTGAAATTCCTGCTCCGTTTCTCCTGGAAAACCGGTAATCATAGTCGTTCGAATAGTTATGTCCGGCATAGCTGTCCGTAATTTTCCGATCAGTGTTTCAGCTTGCTCTATAGTTCCTCGTCGATTCATATCTTTCAGAATCTTATTATCCGCGTGTTGTAAAGGTAAATCAATATACTTGCAAACTTTTGGCTCCTGCCGCATGGTTTCAATCAATTCATCTGTAAAACGCTCGGGATAACAATACATTAATCTAATCCATTCAATTCCCTCAATGCGAGCGAGTTCGCGAATTAGTTGAGGCAGGCGAAGTTCTTCATAAAGATCCTGTCCATAACGGGTAGTGTCTTGGCCCATAATTAGGATTTCCTTAACTCCTTGGTCAGCCATCTCCTGTACCTCAAGTATCACGGATTCCTGCGGGCGACTGCGGAAATGTCCCCGGACATAGGGAATGACACAATAGGTACAATAGTTATCGCAGCCCTCAGCGACCTTCACATACGCTAAATAATCCGGCGTAGACCGAATTCTTGCCATCAACTCATTATGAAGGAAATCAGGAGCACCTTGTTTAATCAGGGAAGTTCGTTTTTTCTCAGTCTCTTGAACCAATTTGGTTATTTCATTAATATTTCCTGTTCCAAGTACCCCATCCAATTCAGGGATGTCCTGCATTAACTCAGAACCGTAGCGTTGAGCTAAACAACCTGTCGCAATCAAAGTCTGGCAAGCACCAGTTTTCTTGAGACTTGCCATTTCAAAAATCGCTTCAATTGATTCTTCCTTAGCAGATTGAATAAATGTACAGGTATTTACAATAATAACATCTGCTTCTTCAGGATTTTCGATAAATATATGATTTTGGGCCAGTAATCCTGACATTACTTCACTGTCCACTTGATTTTTTGGGCACCCCAAAGTGACAACTGCTACTTTCTTCGTCAACGTTACACCTCATATCATTGGTCTGCTTTTCTTAGTATAAACCAACACCTCCACAAGGTCAAAAAATATTGCATCCTGCAATTAACTTATTTATTCAGATCCTGCCTGCCTGCTGTCGAAATATAAATTACATTTTCCCCAATATTAGTTGCATGATCGGCAAATCTCTCAAGATAACGTCCCACAAAGGCTAAGTACATGCCCTGATCCAAGACTTCCGGTTTATCCGTCATAATGACTAACAGATCTCTCACCACTTTTTTATACAAATGATCAACTTGGTCGTCTAGAACTGCCAGATCATGCGCAAGGTCCATATCCTCGTTAGCGTAGGCTTCCAGACCCTGTCTCATCATTCCAAGGGCTTTTTCAGCCATGAGTGGGATATCAATCAGCTGTTTTAATAAGGGGCCTTCAATTCTCTGCACTATTTTAGCAATGTCAATGGCTAAATCCCCCATTCGTTCAAGATCCGTCGATATTTTCATTGCCGAAATAATCATTCGTAAATCCTTTGCCACTGGTTGCTGAGTGGCTATTAAGCGCACACACTCATCATCTACCTGACGTTCAAAATCATTAACTTTCTGATCTTCTGCTATCCAAAATCCTGCTTGTTTTCGGTCTAAGGATATCAGACTTTTCATACACCCTTGCAGAATCCGCTCAACTTCGTTTCCCATATCTTTCAATAACTGTATCAAAAAGAGTTGCCCTTCATTAAGTGTCTGACGCATCGAATTTCCTCCTTTATTAGCCAAAACGCCCAGTAATATAATCCTCAGTTCGCTTATCATTCGGGTTTGTAAAAATTTCCGAAGTTGCTCCATGCTCCACCAGTTCTCCATTAAGAAAAAACGCTGTGGAGTCAGCAATTCGGGCAGCCTGTTGCATATTATGCGTTACTATAAGGATAGTGTAATCCTCTTTCAGTTGCCTGACTAATTCCTCAATGTGAGTGGTTGCTATAGGGTCTAATGCTGAGGCCGGCTCATCCATCAGCAGTACGGATGGTTCAACTGCCAGAGCCCTGGCAATACACAGACGTTGCTGCTGCCCGCCTGACAAGCTCATGCCCGAATAATTCAAGCGGTCTTTAACTTCATCCCATAAGGCGGCCATACGCAAACTTTTCTCTGCAATACCTTGTAAGTTCTGCTTGTTTCTCATCCCATTAAGCCGAACACCAGCTACTACATTTTCGTAAATACTCATAGAAGGAAAAGGATTTGGTTTTTGAAACACCATCCCTACCATTTTTCGTAATGCCACAGGATCTTGATCATAAATACTTTCCCCATCTAAAACAATTTCCCCTTTAACTTTTGTCCCTGGCATCGTCTCATGCATACGGTTTATACAACGAACAAAAGTTGACTTCCCGCACCCCGACGGACCAATGATTGCTGTCACATGATTTGATGCAACCTCCATATTTATGCCTTTAAGGGTTTTATTAGACCCATACCATGCTTCAAGTTGCCTGACACTTAAAGTCTGCCCCATCAGTGCTGTACCCCCTCTAAATACTTCTCGATCGAAATGCATATCGTGCTACTAAATTCAAAGTAATTACCATTAAAATTAATACTAAAGATCCAGCCCAAGCAAGTTGGTGCCACTCCTTATAAGGAGACGTTGCATACTGAAAAATCTGAACCGGCAAAGAAGCTGTTGGTTCATTCAGAGAGCGTGACCAATATTGATTTCCTAAAGCGGTGAACAATAAGGGGGCAGTTTCCCCGGCAACACGTGCAACTGCCAGCATTGCCCCTGTAATTATTCCTTTTGCTGCGGTCGGCAAAACAATTTTTAAAATCGTTTTAGCTTTAGAAATCCCCAAAGCAAACCCTGCTTCTCGAATCGAATGGGAAACCAGCTTTAGCATTTCTTCTGTCGACCGAATGATTAATGGGATCATTATCACAGCTAAAGAAAGTCCTCCCGCAAGAGCAGAGAAATTCCCCATTCTCAAGACTACTGCGGTGTATATGACTATACCAACAATTATCGAAGGGATACCTGTCAAAACGTCGGTTGCAAAACGAACTGCCGTACTCAGCCAACTGTGACGGTCGTATTCTGTTAAATAGATTGCCGCCAGGATACCAATGGGAATACCAAGAGCACTGGCAATTAAAACCATGATCAAAGTACCTGCTATGGCATTGGCCATCCCGCCTCCAGGCAAACCCATTGCTTTCGGTAAATTAACAAAAAACTGTAAGTTTAAAGCGCTTAGGCCATTCTTTACAACATACCCTAAGACTCCAAACAATGGGATTAGGGCAATAATAGTTGCTCCAATAAAAACAGTCAACATCATTAAGTTTTTATATTTTCGAAAGTAATCATTCATACAACATTTCCTCCCTTGGGACCGCGTGCTACAGACCACACAAGGAGTCGAGCAAAAAAATTAAGCACAAGTGTAATTCCAAATAAAATAAGACCAATTTCGACAAGAGCACTTAAATACAGATCATAAGTAGCTTCTGTAAACTCATTTGCAATCACTGCGGCCATAGAGTAGGCAGGCGCAAATAAGGACGGAAGAATATCTGGACGATTGCCGATTACCATTGTAACAGCCATTGTTTCCCCAAGTGCACGCCCTAAGCCAAGCATAATCCCGCCCATGATTCCCGACTTGGCGTAGGGCAGAACAGCCACCCTAATCATCTCCCACTTCGTTGCCCCTAGGGCTAGGGCAGCTTCACGCTGCATATTGGGCACAGCAGCCATTACTTCTCTAGAGATAGCCGCAATCGTAGGAAGAATCATCACTGCTAATATCAGTCCTCCGGCGAGCATACCAAAACCAACGGGGGTACCCTGGAAAAGGGGAATAAAGCCCAGCCACTTAGCTAGTCCGGGTTCGACAGTTTCTCTAAGCCAAGGGGCTAGGACAAAAATTCCCCACAATCCGTAGACAACACTTGGAATCGCGGCTAGCATCTCCACTAAAAATCCAACCACAGCACGAAATTTAGACTCAGCCATTTCATTAAGAAAGATCGCTACACCGAGTCCGATAGGAGCTGCCAAGAGCAAGGCCAATAATGAGGTCACTAATGTTCCATAGATAAATGGCAGAGCTCCAAATTGTTCCTTTACCGGATCCCAAACACGATTGGTAATAAAGCTAAGTCCAAACTTTTGAATGCTCAGACGTGCTGCGTCAAACATCTGCCACCCCATCCAAGCCATGAGAACCAAAACACTGACCGCCATCAAAAGTGTCAACAGTCTCAATGTCTGATCCCCCATGGAAGTTGTAAGTATGCGTTTCTTACTCATAGTTTCTGATCTTCCGCCTTCCTAAATTTGAACCCCTACAACTTGGATCATAATTAATTAATCCTCTGCCTATCTATTTACTTTATCAATGGTTCTCCTTGAAACGTAATAGATTTGAGCATCTCTTCTTCACGGCTTACTAAACTGGCTGGCAGCTTTGCGTAATGTAACCCTTCAGAAAGAGCCTGTCCGTCATGAATAGACCAATTAATAAAATTAACCAGTGCCGTTCCTTTAGCTTTATCAGTTTGATCCTTATAAATCAAAGCCCAACTAAAACCAGCAATTGGATAGGCGTCAGCCCCCGGAGCATTGACAATTGACACTCTCATGTCATCAGGAATTGTGGCCGCAGCAGCCGCAGCAGCCGTTGTTTGAAGAGAAGGGGGTACCCACTTACCCTCTTTGTTTTTCATCATCGCATAAGACAAGTTATTTTGAGTGGCATAGGCTAGTTCTAGATATCCGATAGAACCGGAGGTTTGTTGAATTACACCCGCAACGCCGGCATTTCCTTTACCACCTAGCCCTGCGGGCCAATTCAGTGAAGTTCCTTTACCCACCTTGCTTAACCACTCCGGACTTATGCTGCTGAGGTAATCCGAAAATATGTAAGTTGTACCACTCCCATCCGAACGATGAGCAACCGTAATTTTAGAGTCCGGCAAAGATACGCCCGGATTATCATTGGCAATCTGTTGATCATTCCAATTGGTTATCTTCCCCAGAAAGATATCTGCCAGTACAGTGGGACCTATTTTTAGCTCCTTTGGAGCGTTCGGAACATTATAGGTGACCGCTACGGCACCTAAAGTCAAAGGAATATGCAGCAGTTGCCCGCCCTTTGTGGATTTAAGCTGTTCATCTGTCATAGGGCCGTCTGTCGCCCCAAAATCAATCGTTTGCTCAGAAACTTGTTTAATACCTGCACCACTGCCAGAGCTCTGATAGTTAATCGTGATGTTAGAATTCCCCTTGCGGTACTCCTCGATTTGTTGATTTAATAGAGGATAGACAAAAGAGCTTCCTGACCCGGTTAGGCTAACTGTCTCTGCTTGTCCTTGACTTGTTAGTGTACCCGAGTTCTTCTCTCCGCACCCAACAAATGAAAGCATTAATACTGCCGTGAGTACGTGTGCTAATAATCTTCTTTTTTTTCTAAACATAAAAATTCTCCCATTCTGTATTTTATTTCTCGTTTGATGTATTATTAACGAGCCCCAAAAAATCTATCTGTGTAAAGTTTGCGTTAAATGGCAAGATTTAATGTATATACTTAAAGGAATTATCATACTCTTGGCGAATTAAGGCCCAACAAACTTTTGCGAGGTGTCATATTGTGTTTGATGAAAATGAAATAATAGAACCAATCGATATGTGCGGTTGTGGTGATATGGGATATCTGACAGCTAAAACGATTCCAATTGATCTAGCTCACGGTCCAGGGCGTGTAGCTAATGTCCCTGTCTACCACTGTCGCGCTGCTTCTTGCCAAGAATATACTCTGCCCTCACTCGTTTCTCGCCGCCTCGAAGTAATTGCGGAACAAATGGAAGAGGAACGAATAAAGGAAACTGCTTATACCTGGGAAAACAAACAAGAATCGACACACCATAAGCTTCCAGAACCAGCCCTTGACCCCCTGCTTCATACTAAGGACCAAATTCCCTTACAGGCCTTTACATTTCAATTCGTCAATCGACAATATGAAGATGCACGAGTTGTGCAGATCGTACCCGGACAAGCTATTTTTTTACAGAGTAAGCTTGAAGAAACTGAGTATTACTTAATTCGTTACGAAGAAGATACTCGCACAGAGGGGATATGGTTTTCCTTTCAGAAATTCTATTATGAGGAACCAGACTTTACCTACGAAGATTTCCTGGAATGGTCAGAGGATGGTCACCTCAAAGAACTGGGGAAAATCACTCTTGAAGAGGTTGAAGAGACACTGATCGATGAGTTTGGAGACTGGGGATAAAGAAAGTTATACTTTTTGACTAGAATTAATATGACCCTAAGCCATTAGTCCGGCTTAGGGTCATTAATTCTTATTTATCTCTTCTTAGTTCCATGATACCTTCTCTTCCCGTTAGGAACAGGATTATCAGTGCCCCTTGTTTTGCTTGGAATGCCTTTATAGGGGACTTCTGCCTTTACCGCATCTTTGAAGCGTCTTTCTTTGGCTTCTTTACCTTTATTCGGTGCTTCTCCACTTCGCGCATCCTTCAAGGGTTTTGGTCTGCCGCCTACACCCTTATAAGGGATTTCCGCACTCTGGGCTTCCTTAGCGCGCACTGGTTTGCCTGTTGGCCCTTTATATGCTTTTCCTGATGCACCTTTAATGGGCGTATCTTTACTCTGTACTTCTTTTCCAGCAACGTCCTTTTTCTTCATACCCGATCGTCTTGTTGGCTTTTTAGCCTTCCAAGTGCCTGCTTCTTGTTGATCATCTCGTATATAACTTCTGGGTCGTATTAAACATTTAGGTCCATACCCTATTAGATCTTCACGATGAGCTAAGCGCAGAGCCTCTTCGACTAACCCATGATTTTTCGGATTTCGATACTGAATTAAAGCCCTTTGCATCGCCTTCTCATGCATGCTTTTTGGAATATAAACCGGTTGCATAATCTTAGGGTCTAAGCCGGTATAGTACATGCAAGTAGAGAGGGTTCCCGGGGTTGGGATAAAATCCTGGACTTGTTCTGGATTAACACCCATGTCTCGCACATATTCAGCTAACTCGACAGCTTCTTTAAGCGTGCTTCCCGGATGGGAAGACATTAAATAAGGTACGAGGTATTGTTTTTTCCCTAATTTATCATTAGTCTTTTTAAACTCTTGCACAAACTCTTCATAAACGCCTTTACCCGGCTTGCCCATTAATCTTAGAACCGCCTCACTGACATGTTCCGGAGCAACTTTTAATTGTCCACTGACGTGATGCTCACAAAGCTCACTGATAAACTTAGATTTACGATCTGCTAATACTGCGTCATAGCGGATACCGGAACGAACAAATACTTTTTTCACCCTTGGCAAGTTGCGCAGGCGACGTAAAAGTTCTATGTATTCCTCATGATCATTCTCTAGTTGAGCACACGGCTCTGGAAACAGGCATTGTTTGTGGGAACAAGCTCCCTTTGATAATTGTTTTTGGCACGCCGGTCGTCGAAAATTGGCCGTCGGGCCTCCTACATCATGAATATACCCCTTAAAACGAGAATTCCAAGTCATTTTTTCGGCTTCCCGAATTATCGATTCTGCACTTCGGCTTTGAATAATTCGCCCTTGATGAAATGTCAAAGCACAAAAAGAGCATGCTCCAAAACACCCTCTGACACTGGTGAGACTAAATTCTACTTCTTCAATAGCCGGAACACCTCCTGACTCTTCATAAGACGGGTGATATGTCCCCATAAACGGCAGGGCATAAATCCCATCCATCTCTGCTTGACTCAAAGGAAGTGCAGGCCTATTTTGCAACACATTTTTTCGCCCGTGGGATTGGATCATGGATTTCCCTGTAAAAGGATCCTGTTGATTGTACTGAACCCAAAAAGCTTCAGCATATTTTTTCTTATTCTTTGCAACTTCATCGAAGCTTGGTAGAACTAGAGTATCATGAGGCACACCATCTCCGGTTAACGTTACCATAGTACCCCTGACATCCGTTATCAGATCAATCTGTTCCCCGTTATTTAGCCGTTCGGCAACTTCCACAATCGACTTTTCTCCCATGCCAAAGACCAGTAAATCCGCTTGACTATCCAGCAGAATGGACCTCCTAACCTCATTACTCCAATAGTCATAATGAGCAAAGCGACGCAGAGAGGCTTCTATCCCTCCAATAATTACGGGAACACCAGGCATGGCTTCTCTGACCCGATTAGAATAAACGATGGTTGCCCTATCAGGTCGCAGACCAGACTCTCCTCCAGGAGAATAAGCGTCCTTGTGCCGTTTCTTCTTAGCCGCAGTATAATGATTAACCATAGAATCCAGATTCCCGCCAGATATCAAACACGCTAAACGGGGTTTTCCCATCACCTGAAAATCTTTTAGATCTTTCCAATCAGGTTGAGCTACGACTCCCACTCGGAAACCGTTTTTTTCTAAAACGCGAGCGATAATGGCAATACCAAAACTAGGATGATCCACATAAGCATCTCCGGTTATCAAGAGAAAATCCAGTTCATCCCAACCAAGATCCTCCATATCCGCTTGATTCATTGGTAAGAAATTACGTGTTCGCATAGCTTCACCTTTCTATTTAAACGATACAAGTTAAATCCATGGATTATGGAATAATTGTTTTTGTTTTAGCTTCTATCGTATTTCGAATAACATTCACTTCGACACGACGATTTTTGGCCCGTTTCTCAAGTGTATCATTGGTGTCAATCGGTTGATACTCACCATATCCAATCGATCGAAATCGAGCTTGGTCGATATTATTCGATCTTAACAGATACTTCATAAAGTTTAAAGACCGTTTTGAGCTTAAATCCCAGTTAGAGTCAAATTCATTATTCTTTATAGGGATATTATCAGTATGCCCTGCAACTTCTACTTTGTAATCAGGATACATGCTTAACATTTCTGAAATAATTGAAGCAAGTTTTTGAGCCTCTGGTTTTACAACTGCCTTTCCTGAGTCAAATAAAGCATAATCCTGAATCGTAATTTTCAACATATCGCTTGTGACATTCGTCTGAAGTTGCAGGGTCAGACCATTTTCCGCAATAAAAGTATCAAGCCTTTTCTTAATTGCCTCCATGTCCTGTTTTTCTTTATTGATTAGGTCATTAAGCGCTTGGTTTTGGTTTTGTCCGTTTTCATTTAGATTTTCTACTTCATTGACCGACACGTCATCAATAGATATGGTATCCGATTCTTCAAAAACACTTACGCCCCCGCTAAAGGCACTGTTCAAGCCCTGCATAACCTTAACGTATTTTTTTTCATCTACCTGACTCGAGGCAAATAGAATAATAAATAATGCCAGTAATAACGTTAACAAGTCCGCATAAGGAATTAACCATGTCTCGTCAATATGTTCTTCATGATGCTCTTGCTTATGCTTTTTCAACCTTATCCCCCTCCATAACTTTACGTTCAGTTGGAGTAAGGAAGACTGCCAGCCTTTGGTTAATGGATAAAACAGGTTCACCAGCTTGAATGGCTAAAAGACCTTCTGCCATCATCATCTTAATTTGGGTCTCTTTTTTAGATTTTTGCTTCAATTTATTGGCCATTGGGTGCCATAAAACATAACCAGAAAAGATCCCCAGTAACGTTGCAACGAAAGCAGCGGAAATCAAATGTCCTAATGCTTCTATCTCATTCAGATTGCCTAAGGCGGCAATCAAACCGACAACTGCCCCCAAAACTCCTAAAGTCGGTGCATAAGTTCCTGCTTGAGTAAAGATAAGCGCACCTTGTCTGTGTCGCTCCCCCATCGCGGAAATATTCTCCATTAGAACATCACGAATAAATTCCGGATCGTTTCCGTCTATGACCATACGCATCCCATTTCTTAGAAACTCATCTTCAATCTCCTCAGCCATGCTTTCTAGGGAAAGCAAGCCCTCTCGTCGGCTGACGGTTGCCCATTCGCCAATTTGATTGATTAATTCGCTTCGAGATACTAATTCTTGGGACGTGAACATTATCTTAAAGAGCTTCGGTACTGCCTTTAAGTCATCCAATGGAAAACCGATGAATAATGCTGCGGCGGTCCCCACAAATATGATTAAAATTGCAGCCGGGTTCAACAAAGACGAAAGACTGGCGCCTTTCAAGACCATTCCAACTCCGACAGCAATGACCGCTAATATCAAACCAATGTATGTAGATTTTTCCATTCTAAACTATCCTTTCCGATATCGAATAGTTAATAATATTCAATATTAGTTCGACAAATTCCTTCAATTTTCTATCCGCAAACAGAAAATATGTGCTGAAATCTTATGTATACACACAAATATAATAGCCTGTTGGACTTTCCAAGGAAATATTGCGATAATTATACTCCCTGACAAGCATAAAAATGCTTGGTTATTTCCAAGCATTTTTAATACTTATCAAATATTTCTATGTTGGTTGCAAGAACTGAAGATCTCTTATCTGAAGTTAATAAACTGTAATTCTATTCCAAAATCCTCTTTGCGTAAAAGGGCAATAGCTGCCTGAAGGTCGTCTTTATTTTTACCGGATATCCGAATCTCTTCACCCTGAATAGAACTTACTACTTTTATCTTACTATCTTTTAATGCTTTATTAATTAGCTTAGATTTCTCTTGTGCAATCCCTTGAACTAACTTAACTTCTTGCTTAACTGTGTCGCCAGCAGCAGATTGAGACTTTCCATATTCCAACGCCCTCAGGGAAACCCCACGCTTGACGAGTTTACTCTCAAGAATATCAACCACATTGGATAACTTGAAATCATCATCAGATACTAAAATAATCTTTTCACCCTCAAGATTAATTGAAGATTTACTGTTTTTAAAATCGAATCGTTGTGAAAGCTCTTTCTGTGCCTGTTGGATTGCGTTGGTGACCTCGGGAATATCTACCTTGGAAACAATATCGAATGAAGAATCTTTAGCCAAAACAAACTCTCCTTTAAATTTTCATAGTTAATGTGAATTAGTTAAAGTTGATTCAAAGTTTCTTTAGTCAAAACAACGTTGCGAAGAACTTCGCCTGGTTTTCCTAAACTTGGCATGACTTTACCATTCAATGTAACCGTAAGTCCTCCTGCATTCCCGATCGAGACCAGCTCAATTTTATCGATTCCTTTAACCTCTTTACTTGTACCAGCTGCAAATGTTCCCTGAAAAGGTGCCTGACCGTCAACTTTAACCTCGATCCAACAGGCTTGCGTAAAGACCAACTGTGCTGTTAAGCCATCCTGAGTAGAAGCTACAACATCAGGAGGGGAACTTTGGGAAGGCGGTACAGTCGATGAAGGAGCGGCAGTCTCTGGATCAGGTGCGCTTATTAAGGGCGGTGAGGTGTATGGGGTACTTGGATTAGTTCCCTCTGTTTGGTATATAGCTTTAATACCAAAAACCAAAACAATTGCTACCAGCGCCATACTCCCTATGATCAGCGGCCTTACCCATAAAGGGCGAGATTTAATTATTCTGTCTGGTGCTTGAATGACCGATGCTGCCTCAGGCTTTATTGAAGAGCTATAGAGTGCAACAATTTCATCAGGATTTAATCCTAGTTGTTTAGCGTAGGTTCTCAAATACCCCTTCGCATAAGTAGCTCCGGGGAGTATTCCATATTCCTCCTCTTCAAGTGCCTGAATATAGCGAACACGAATTTTTGTGATTTCCTCTGTGTACAATAAGCTCCATTCCTTATCTTCCCGAGCAAGACGGAGCATTTGTCCTTCTCCCGCCATTGCTAAAACCTCCTTTCTATCCTAATTAACTCATATCAAATGCCGTGAAACTCATAGCGATATCCTCTAAACGAATCATATCTTCCTCATGATGGCGGATTTCAATGATAAAATCAAAATCTACTTTCAAACGTCCATCCCGAATAAATATATCCGGATGCTCGATAATCTTAAGAGTTGGCATTTTTAAGGTTTTCTCAATCAAGGACCAATGTGCATCATTTCCTCGCGTAGTGCTAGTGATACCATCAATTAGAAAGATACTATTCACAGACTCATCAAGTAATAACTCAGTACGTAAAGTTTGACGAATTATTGTCGAGGACAATAAAATCCATCGTTTATTAGCATAGACACAGGCTGCAATTGCTACTTCTGTTTTACCTATACGCGGCATGCCCCTTATTCCAATAACATGATTTCCGCCTTCCAATAAAGTATCTCCCAAAAAGTCAACCAGCACACCTAATTCTTCGCGAACAAAACGGTAAGTGGGTGGATTTATCTCTGCCATATCCAAGCGCTTGCCATGTCTCAACGCTATTCGATCCAACAACGTTGGTTGCCGAAAAGCGGTCAGTTTAATAGCCTCTACTGCATTTAACGCTTCATGTAATGCTATCACTTTTTCCTCTGAATTAGTCTCCAAAAGAAGCCCTCGCCTCTTCTGTTCAATCCCTGCAACTGTAAGTATATTAAGACCCAGCATACCAATCAGTGTTGTCACAGCACCAAGCAAACCCGGTTTATTTTGCTGAATATCGTACTCCAAGTATAGGAGATTTTCTGCCTTGTTGGACCACCTTCTCATCAAGATAGCACTCCAACTCCCTTAACGCCTTCTCAGGCTTTTCATAATTAATATAAAACCCATACTTTGAACTTGGTTCATTCGGATAAGCATAAAGTTTATCGTAGTACTCCACAAGTAATAGCTCTGTAAATTTTTCTAGGTTGTTTGCCTCTAAGAAAGTTCGTAATTCTTGAACCTTGGCATGGCCCAAGGTTTTTATCAGCCTCTCCAAGGCTGTACCTATCTCCTCAAAAGCATTAGGCACAGAAGTATATTCTTTGATCAGACGTTGAATCCGATTTCCTAAGGAATCATAATGAAGAATCTGGATACCCTCTTGCATTGCTGTATAGAAACTAGCGGGCAAGGTAACTCTTCCGATCCGCTTACTCTCGCACTCTACAATAATATAAGGAAATTCTCTTAATGTTGCAAGTTCCTCATACAATAAACCTTCAAATTTTTTTTGGGAGGGCGGATTTCCTAAGCCCATGGCACCAAAAACAGATCCTCGATTATTAGCGAGTTTCTCCAGGTCAATAGCGGGATAGCCTTCAGCTCGCAAATGTCCCAACAGTTCAGTTTTTCCAACCCCAGTATTTCCACGAAGTACTACCACCTGAAATGGAAGTTTCTCTTGAAAAAACTCAACTACTTGATTGCGATATGCTTTATACCCGCCTTGTAAACGATAAATAGGAATACCCATTAACTCTGCTACCGTCGCCAGAGACTTGCTTCGCATACCGCCTCTCCAACAAAAGAGAACCAGTGAGCCTTTTTTCGCAAGCTCTCCCACTTTGTTAACTAAATCAGGGAGTTTCGGACTGATTATACTTAAACCAAGCTCCCGAGCTAAACTCTGGGAAGTCTGAGTGTATGTTGTACCTATTTCAGCACGTTCTTGGTTGTTAAAGAGAGGAAGATTCAAAGCACCTGGAATCGTAGCTTCCTCAAATTCCCCCTCAGAACGCACATCAATAAGAATCGGTTTATCTAAATTTTTTAGTTCTTCAACATTGATCTCCCTAATCATTATTAATTCCTTCCAGTTCGGCAATATAATCTAATCTTATCATAAATCCTTCGGAAGAATTATGCAACTAGTGTGCAACTTCATCCACCCATTGACCATATTTAAGCTCAAACTGCCCTCTTGTCATTAGCACCTCTCGAGGTTTAGAGCCTTCGTATCCTCCAACAACTCCCTTACCCTCTAGAAAATCCATCAAGCGGGCTGCCCGCGTATATCCGATGCGTAAGCGGCGTTGTAAAAGAGAAACAGACGCTGATCCGCTTTCTATGAAAAGCTGTGCAGCCTGGTAAAAGAGTTCATCTTCCATCTCTTCTTTCTTAATATCTCCAATATCAAGGTTAGGTATTTCTTGGTACTCAGGTTTGGCCTGATTTTGCAGGAACGAAACCACGTTCTCTACTTCTTTATCACCTAAATAACATCCCTGAACACGGAGCGGCTTACTCGTACCCATGGGATAATAAAGCATGTCCCCACGACCTAAAAGTTTCTCAGCACCATTCATATCTAAAATAGTCCTTGAATCTGTCTGGGAAGAAACCGCAAAAGCGATACGAGAAGGAATGTTGGCTTTAATTAGACCTGTAATTACATCGACCGAAGGGCGTTGAGTGGCCACGATTAGGTGAATTCCCGCAGCACGGGCCATTTGAGCTAAGCGACAAATCGCATCCTCGACTTCTCCCGGCGCTACCATCATTAAATCGGCCAATTCATCAATAATCACTACAACATATGGTAATGGAGGATGCTCCTCGCTCTTATCCTGAGTGCGCAGAAAATTGTAACGGACAATGTCTCTCACTCCGGCAGCTGCAAATAATTCATAACGAGTCTCCATTTCTGTTACAATCCACTTCAAGGCACCTGCTGCCTTTCTTGGATCTGTCACAACGGGTGCTATCAAATGTGGAATCCCATTATAATTCGCCAATTCAACCATTTTAGGATCCACTAATAAAAACTTCACTTCATCGGGACGGGCATTAAACAAAATACTATGAATCAGAGTATTAATACATACTGACTTTCCAGAGCCCGTTGCTCCCGCAATGAGAAGATGCGGCATTTTGGTCAAGTCTGCTATAACTGGAGTCCCCGTAATATCTTTGCCCAAACACAAGGCCAACTTACTCGTCGCTCCTTGATATTCAGGTGTTTCTAAAACTTCACGAAAATGAACCATAGAGATTTCTTTGTTAGGCACCTCGATTCCTACCACAGATTTCCCGGGAATAGGAGCCTCAATACGTACATCAGCAGAGGCCAAACTTAAAGCGATATCATCGGCTAAATTTGTTATTTTACTCACTTTTACCCCTGGAGCAGGTTGGGCCTCATAACGCGTAATAGCGGGCCCTTGAGTGACTTGAGTTACTTTTATTTTCACTCCAAAACTACCTAATGTTTCTTCAAGGATTTTCACATTATCGGCTAAGTCCTTATTAAGTCTAGGGTTTTTGATTTTTAAGGATTTATTTAACAACATGACTTGAGGGAGCTGGAAATTCCCATCTTCTCGAGTCTGACGAGAAACAGGTGTACTTGTTACTTTTCCAGGAGGCATAATTGTATTTTCCTTCGATTTACCTGTCATCTTTTCAAACCCTAACTGTCCTTTGGGGGGTATTTGAGGTGCTTGAGTCTCATCAGAAAGCTCATTATGATCTTCCAAGGTTTTAATAACTAGCGGTCGCTCAATTACATCCGGGTCAAGAGCTCGAGAGTTACCTTTAGCTGGCGCAGTCTTTTTCGCTTGCATTTTTTCCTCTGCTTTTAAATCAGCCTGGGTTCCAGATCCCTTGTCCAGTGATTCTTCAGCGTCAGAATTCTTGAGTACATCGATAAAATCGCCCATTTGGTGTTTCATCCATTGTCCGGATTCCTTTCCGACTTGTCCTACTTCTTGAACTCCTTGAACTAATGAGCGATTAGTAATCAGCAGAGCTCCCATAAAGGCTACCATAGTTAGAACCACATAGCTTCCGGGAATTCCTATGGTTGTTTTTAAGAGTATAGCAATGCCTGCCCCAATAAGTCCACCGCCATGTCCCACCATACCTTCATCAATCATTTCTGCTGTAGAAAATGCCTCTATCCCAGCAAGCTGTAGGTGGAGAATTCCAACAAAAACAAGCCAGAGAAGAATTACTCCCGCTGCTTTAAATCCTAAACGAGGGGTTTGTTTATTCATAAACGCAAGACCCCAGGCACCAACCAAAATAGGAATACTGACGCGGCCACTCCCTGCTAGCACAGTTAGAATATGTTTGATTTGCCCACCGATCACACCACTTTTATCCGTAAAGATCGTGACTAACCCCAAGCAGGCCATCCCAACAATAAAAACTCCGATTACTTCATTGCGTATCGTGTCTTTTAAGGTGCTTACTTGCACATTCACGCGTTTATTAACGGTGCGGCGTTTTTTTGCCCTCGCCACAGAACCAGTCCTCCAAACATAATATAATTTTGACCATTCACTTAATAAGAATTTTCTTTGTTAAGAGTTCGCTTGTTAATTACTCTCACTCTATTTAATTCCACACGGGAGGGAATATTCCTGTTTTGTTCCCAGATACATTAAAGAAAACTTGGCTTGGGCCAAGCTTTCACGCCTTCTCCCTGTCTCAAACAAAACCTTCGAGGTTAGTAGCTACCGCATAAAAAAGCAGCTTTCGCTGCTTTTCACGGTAATATCACTTCACTCTTCAGATTTCGAAGGTATTAAACTATTTAGTTCTTTGAAAGCTTCCTTAACTCCTCCAACTGCTTGAATTAATCCAGCGTCAACCGCTTCTTCTCCGATCAGGATAGTTCCAATATCTTGAGCTAATTCTCCCGCAGTGAACATTAACTTTTCTAATTTTTCGGAGGTGATTTGTGAATGGGAGTAAATGAATTGATTAATTCGTTCTTGCATTTTTCGCAAATAATCAAACTGTTGATGTCCATTAATTACTAAACCAGTATAGCGAATCGGGTGAATAGTCATAGTCCCTGTGGGTGCTATGAAGCTTTTCGTACAACTGACCGCAATAGGAATCCCAATACTGTGCCCACCGCCAAGAACCAATGACACAGAGGGCTTACTTAAGCTGCTGAGCATTTCAGAGATCGCTAGACCTGCTTCTACATCGCCACCAGCAGTGTTTAAAATGACAAGTATCCCCTCGATGTTCGGGTTTTGCTCAACCGCTAACAGTTGCGGAATGATATGTTCATATTTTGTCGTCTTAGACTGGGCAGGCAGGATTTGATGTCCCTCGATTTGCCCAATGATCGGTAAACAATAAATTCGTTCAGATACATCCGGAATTTGAATCTGACCTAATTCCTTTAAATTCGATAAAGGAGCATTTTTATCTTCTTCAGGTGAAGCCGTTTCATTAGAAAGCACCCATGAAACCCCCTTTTCTAAGTCAAGAACCCATCTGCTGTCCAATGCCTAATTATTATGGCAATAGCTAAGCTAATTTGAGAGGTTCATCTTTATTATGGAGGTTTATTCCTGAAATCATACGCTTTTGTGTTATAGACCAAAGAATACGACTGAAAAAGGGAAAATCAGACACCATAAAACTTCCTTATCTTGGAAGCCAAATTTCCGGATCAGTAACTACATTGATACAGGCAGGCTTACCAGAATTTAAAGCTCTGTTTATGACGCTTCCCACATCTTCAGGGTTCGTCACAAATTCGCCATAACCCCCAAGTACCTGAACTACCTTCTCGTAGTGTACTTCTTCCCTTATGGTAACAGTTTATCATTTTACTGTCTACCAAAAGAGGGAGCATATCATATTAACGAAGATTTTTATGTTTGATTGTTCAGCAAATGCTGATAAACTTCCAGACCCTCGATTACTTCATCTAATGGCAGATTCCCCCCCTCTAAATCCACGAGTGTCTTACCTTTTAACCTATTGTAAAAGGCAAATCCTTCATTAATTATTATTTCATTTTTTCATTGACCGTTATCATCTTGAAGAGTGTATCTTCAGCCTTATCGTACTGACCAATAAATTCATAATACCGAAACAGCAACTGATTACTTTCTCTAGGTATCTTATATGGTTTTATGAAATCAATGATTTCATTGATTGCTTGCTTACTGTTCTGTAGATGTAAACTTTGAGCTAAATTCAACTCAATAAATATATTTAAGCTTTTGAGATATAAGGCAAAACTTCGAACTGAATCATCTTTAGAAACATCTGCTTGCAGCTTCAACATCTCAGCAAGTGCTAAACCCTTTTCGGTATTAGTTTCTTTACCGCCGCTAATAATACTGATCAAATCTTTATGTGAAAGTTTGAGTAATGTCCCTTCACTCATTCCAGTTAAATCATAAAGTGCTTCATTAACCATCTGGTGACACTCTTCAATTTTAGACTTTGATTTGGACCCAAGAAGTGTTGCTATTGCCATTGTTAATTGCTCAATCATTTTCATAATATAATCCTTTTGATACATATATCCTCCTTAGCCATTAACCATCATTTACTATTGCTTTATGAAATATCTTCACTGTAAGACTCTAGGTCTACTGCCGTAAGGTTCGGATTAGCCTCAAACATATACTCCCCGATAGCTCCATTTATGGCGCTGGCCATGACATGAAAATTGAAATGGCGAAATTCACCTCTGGTTTGCCCATCGCGCAGTATCTGTTTAAGTTCAAGTATAACCGGTTCCTCTTCGTCATCGCTCAACTAATAGTAGAAAATTTTCCGGCGTCCGAGCATTAAATAAAATTTCCAACAAAGCAGTGTATGTTTAGAATGGGTGCCTTGATAGGCAAGACTGGCTGTAATGTATGCGTGCAACTTTTCTCGGGCAGTATTTGTTTTTCTTCGGTTTTTTTATCACTCATCATTTCTTCTCCTTAGGTGCTTTTGGGAGCCTATCAGCCTTGCGTCCAAATTAAACCTATGCACAGATTCAATAATCACTTATAATCAAATTAAATTTTATTTATTGGAGAATGAAAATGATAGTGAGTACTAAACCTTTAAAAACTATACTTAAAGAAACCAATAACCCTCTCGCAGACTTTAGTCAAGTAAATGGAAATTACAATAATAACGTTTATATAAAAGATGTTATTCTTGTAAGATATATTGGCATTAATAATTCCATAGAGACGTACATTGAAAATATTCTTAACATTGACCGTTATTTCTCATCAAGAATGTCAACCTTCCCCTACTTGAGATTACATCGGCTTGAGATATTATCAAATATTAATGACATTAAAAAACTGTCAAGTGTTTGGGATAATTGGGAAACTATAGTTAACAATTCCTTTGATTCTCATTCACTTAACGACGCATTCCTATGCACTCCATTAGAAAATGATACTCTAGAATGGACAAAGAAACTCGCCTTTAGGGAAATTCTTTTACTGTATCTAGAAACACATACCAATTCCAATCAAACTTTATTTAAAAACTTTGGTATTAAATTTATGAATTGGATAGAAATCTATTTACCGAAGCTTTTTCATACCAAAATCACTACTGATATATCCCCAAAAGTCCTTTTTATCGGAGATATTAAACATCACGAACTACTATTTTTATATTTTTTATCTCGACTAGGATGTGATATATGTTATATGAATCCTAAAGAAGATATCGTCTATTTATACCCTGAAATAGAAAAGTACTCAACTTTACATAAATGTAGCGCTCTTTATCCAGATAAATTTACGATACCTGATTTTTTACCTGCACGGAATATAGAACATGCTTCCATCGTCTCAAGGGCGGAGACTGTTTCCCAAGTTACAATACTCAATTCTGCACAATCTCAGAATCTGTCCAACACAAAAGAATATAGTTATGAAATGTTGGCAGGACATTCAAACTCGGTTGTAATGATTAAAGTTTATGATAATCACAATGATAATAATATTTTGGCCTATGGCTCTGGTGTTGTCATTCATAGCAACGGATATATTTTAACTAATCTGCATGTAGTTACCGGTGGAACTCTCTTTTCAGTGATATTCGAAAATGATACTAATGAATATTTCACTAATGATTTAATTAAATATCATCAGGGATATGACCTAGCTATTATTAGAGTAGATAGAAACTGTTCACCTCTCATTGTTAAGACTGATGGCGATTTGGTACGGGGCCAAAAAATTGTTGCCATTGGCAGCCCGTTAGGGTTATTTAATTCTGTTTCCGACGGAATTATTTCGGGTTTCAGAGATATTAATGAGATACCGATGATACAGTTCACAGCTCCAATTTCTAACGGCAGTTCTGGCGGAGCACTGCTAGACATGTTTGGCAGGCTAGTTGGACTAATTACTGCAGGCTTTGATAAAGGACAAAATATAAACCTTGCAGTACCTTTCCATATAATAAATCAATTTGCAGTTAATTTCATTGAAGTAAACTAACAACCTAGATTCCCGAAAACACATAACGAGTATTAAGCAAAGCAGCATAAACACTGGATTCTTACCTCGTTATGTGTTTTCAACATAACGAGGTAAACTTTGTGCTTTAAAATCCTGAAGTCATTGAATTTACTGAACTTGCAGCAATTCATCGTTATGTGTGGCCGGGAATCCAGGTAACAACGAAGGCACAAAAGCCTCAAGTGGAGGGCTTCGCCGAAGCCGCGATCCCCAAAGAATACTAATCGGCGTAGGATGAGTATCGCCGAGCCACCCGCTCCAAAGAAACACTTCTTGGCGAAGGGAAGCTTTTCGCCACACTGCGGACTCATAACGCATTCTCCTGCAGTGTGGATCGAACGGGTGAAACCCCGGGACCCAAGTATCTTAAGTTACAGTATAACTACACACAGAGAGACTATCTCGTTA
>NZ_JAJDOO010000002.1 GCF_020595055.1 Desulfosporosinus shakirovi
GACCGGGCAGACGGAAAGGCCAAAGATTTCTCCGCCTTGATTGCCCATGCCAAGAGCTGTCCAGCACCGACGGAAATTGAAACCGGCGAAATCGTTGGAGGATTTGCCCACAATCAAGTTATGGCATTGGCTGACAAAGTTGTAGCAGCCGTGAAATCTGGAGCGATTAAGCGTTTCTTCGTTATGGCAGGCTGTGACGGCCGCATGAAGAGCCGTGACTACTACACAGATTTTGCCAAAGCTCTGCCTCAGGACACCGTGATCCTAACAGCAGGATGTGCTAAATATAAATACAATAAACTGAACCTAGGGGACATCGGCGGTATTCCAAGAGTGCTCGATGCAGGACAATGTAATGATTCCTATTCCTTAGCTGTGATTGCCTTAAAACTCAAAGAAGTCTTCGGACTCGATGATATTAACCAACTTCCTATCTCCTATAACATTGCCTGGTATGAGCAAAAGGCAGTCATCGTGTTACTGGCCTTGCTCCACTTAGGAGTAAAGAACATTCACTTAGGACCAACCCTTCCGGGTTTCTTGTCCCCGAATGTGGTCAATGTTTTAGTCGAAAACTTCGGCATTGCTGGTATCTCCACAGTTGAAGATGATGTCAAAATGTTCATGGCATAAAGAAAACTTGGCTGGTGCCAAGAGGACAAGTTTTAGTTAAAATGAGTATGATGGGACTGCCTTCCACCGTGAAGGCAGTCGTTTTACTAACATGTAAGTTTCTTATACTGCTTTTGGAGAAAAGTTTCACATGATTATATTCCTAAGTTTCTCTCAGAGCAAATGATGAGTAGTTAAGAAGGGAAATATCAAGTGGAGGTGCCCTTAATGGAAAAAAAGAATCTAAAGCTTTCTCGCAGGCAATTTCTTAAAGTAACAGCGGCTACAGGAATCTTGGCAGGGACAGTAGGAACAGCATCATTTATTCGACAAACCGTGGCCGCGCCTAAACAGGTTGACCCTAATATAAACTATGTACGTACCACATGTTCTCCAAACTGCACTGGGGCATGCGGGATGAAGGCCCTGGTAGAGAATGGCCAAATTAAGTCAATTATCCAAGCTGCAGATTATCCGGAAGCTGAGTATAATCCTCGCGGTTGTCTGAAAGGACTTTCCATGACCAACCTGATCTATGGTCCTGATCGTTTGCAAAAACCCCTTATTTTAAACGGAGTGCCAGGCTCAGGTGATTTTAAAGAGGCTTCTTGGAATGAGACGTTGGATTATACTGCCCGTCGATTAAAAGAAATAGCTGATAAATACGGACCGGAATCTATTGGAGTACTCTTCCAAGTAGGGGGAACCGGATACGTTCAAAAAGGGGCAGTGAGCCGGTTAGCTACTTTAGCAGGCTGGACTATGCATCACGCTTATGATCAAAACGGAGACTTACCGATGTTTTGGCCCATGACCTTTGGGGTTCAAAGTGAAGAGCTCGAGCCACGGGAATGGAATAATTCACGTTATATTATGATTTTTGGTTCCAATATTTTAGCAACTCGGATTCCCGATGCTCACTTTCTTCTTGAAGCGAGAAATCGTGGTGCTAAGATCTTAACATTTGACCCTAACTTTAGCCCTACTGCAGCCAAAGCAGATGAATGGGTCCCGATTAAAGCAAGCAGTGACGCAGCCGTTGCCTTAGGCTTAGCTCGAGTGCTGATCGAAGAAACGCTGTATGACTCTGACTTCATCAAAACCTTTACAGACCTGCCGCTCCTCGTTCGCGTCGATAATGGCAAACGACTAAAAGCGGAGGAGGTCAATGGTCTGGAAAAATTGTCTGATGTTCCAGCCTATCGAGAAGCCTATGTTGCCTATAATGGTCAGTTTATCGCTGTACACCCGGAAAAACTCGATCTTCCTTTAGATGTAATGATCGAAGGTGAAGTGAATGTAACTTTAAAAACTGGCCAAATGGTGAAAGTCAAACCCGCCTTTCAACTCCTCAAAGAAAGCCTTAATCAATACACACCGGAAGAGATTGAGAAACTCACAGAAATACCTAAGGACGATCTGGTGAGGATCGCCCGGGAAATGGCAGGCAACAAACCGCTTCACGTCATCTATGGAGCCGGTAATTATCAGTGGTATCATGGAGACCTCAAGGGTCGAGCCTTAGCCTTATTGCCGGTTCTCACCGGGAATATCGGCAAATCCGGTGCGGGAATTTCTACTTATGCAGGTCAGTATCGAATTCGTTTTAAAGTCGCAGAATGGTGGGTTCCGGAAGGTAAGAAGCAAAACTGGCTGCCTTTTCTATATGTGCTGCATGGTCCGACCAAAACGATGAAAGCTAAATGGCCCAAAAATGGGATTAAAGCGCTTGTAGTGGGTTGGGGAAATCCCTTTGACCAGCATAACATGTCAAATAAACTTCGTGAAATGGTGGAAAAAGAGGAATTGGAATTTGTCATAACCACAGATTTTCAAATGACAACCACATGTCGGTACAGCCATGCTGTTCTTCCTGCGGTGTCCTGGTACGAAAAAACGGATCTTGTGGCTACGCCTGTTCATCCCTATCTTCAATTGCAACAGCCGGCTGTCGATCCGCTTTATGAAGGGAAACCGGAGTTTTGGATTGTGCGAGAACTGGCTAAACGGTTGAATCCGGATTTTGAAAAGTATTTTTATCCTGACCTCGAACCGAATCAGGCGGCGGAAAAAGTCATCGAGCTTTTACTCAAAACCGGAGGACCTGAGGTCGCCGGTATCACTCTGGAACAACTTAAAAAAGGCCCGGTGCGCTTAAAGTCAGAAGTTCCCGGAGGGCGTCAAATACCGTTTTATGAACAAGTCCAACATAAAAAGCCCTTTCCACCGGTCAGCCTGCCTGCCAAACTTGAGCAAACTGCTCAGTTTGTGAAGAGTGGACGGATAGAATTTTACAAAGACGAAGATCTCATGCTTCAGGCGGGTGAGGCGCTCCCAATGCATAAGCCTCCTTTTGAGGAAAGCGAGTACGCCTTAAATCCGCTTGCTAAAGAAAAGTATCAGTTTTGCTACGTCACCCGTAATGCCATTTACAGAGTACACTCTACCCATTCGAACAATGTTTGGATGAACGAACTTCAAGATGGAAAGCCGAGAGTTTGGCTTAGCCCGGAAGATGGCAAAGCAAAGGGAATCAAAGAAGGGGACGAAGTTGAGATCTTTAATGATCGAGGGACGCTTAATGCATATGCGATTATTGATCCGGGAGTAGGCCGAAAACAGGCAGTTTTTGAGCAAGGATGGTGGAGCAGATATTTAAAAGGAGCATCCTATAATTCCTTAACTTATCCCTTTATAAAACCGACTCACGAATTATACTTTGTTCCGGGAATGTGGTCTCCAAATACTGCTTGGAATGAGTGCCTTTGTGATGTAAGAAAGGTTGGTGAGGGTTTATGAGACTTGGGATGGTGATTGACCTGGATCGTTGTATTGGTTGCCGTTCTTGTGCGGTAGCCTGTAAATCTCACAATGCACAGCCGCCTGGAACCTGGTGGAATAGAGTATTTACCCCGGGAGCTTCCTTTCATCAAGCTGCTGTGGGTAAAGATGGGGCCTTGCAAATGGAATATCTGCCCGTTTCCTGTCAGATGTGCGATAATCCGGCTTGCCAGAAAGTTTGTCCTTCCGGGGCCACTTATACGGATGAGCGGGGTGTGGTGTTGATAGATTATGAACGCTGTATTGGCTGTCGGTACTGTATTGCAGCCTGTCCTTATGGAGTTCGTCAATATAACTGGGAAGATCCGAAAAAAGCTAAGGCGCGGGCAGGGTACGAAAAAGGGTATGAGTATGGATATCCTGCCGATTTTCGAGATAAGGATGGCAGGTTGGTTTACACGCCTAACCGACCCGTCGGTGTCGTTGAAAAATGTACATTCTGTGTGCAATACACCTCTGGTGGAGAACAACCGGCGTGCGTTAAGGGTTGTCCCGGAAAGGTCCGAATTTTTGGAGACCTCGATGATCCAAGCTCAGAAGTTAGTAAACTGGTTCGGAAACGGCAGACAGTTCGTCTAAAAGAAGAATTGGGTACTTCACCTAAAGTTTTCTATCTGGCAGCCACGAAGCTGATACGCTAAGGAGGTGGATTAACGTGAAAAAAAGTAATATTCTCTTAGGCTTGGCAGGTAGTTTAATCCTGATTAGTTTAGTCGCTTGGGGATACCAAATATATAATGGGTTAATCGTGACAAATATGCGAAATTCATTTAGCTGGGGCTTATATATTGCAACCTTCGCATTTTTTGTAGGGGTTGCAGCCGGAGGATTGATTGTTTCCTCTACCGTCTATCTTTTTAATATTGAAAAACTAAAACCATTTACCCGTATTGCATCTCTATCAGCATTTGCCAGTATCTTAGGCGCCGGTGCCATGATTCTGCCGGATATGGGCAGGGTGGATCGGATCTGGAACATCTTTGTTTATCCCAATTTCAGATCTCCTTTGGTTTGGGATGTTATGGTCATCTCGGCCTACCTGCTGATCACGTTCTTAAGCGTCTATGTTCAAATTTTGCCGGACCGGAAAAAGGAAGGAAGCAGGTTCCTTAACGGGTGGACAAAAGCGCATTCTCAAGAAGAGGTTGAGGCATTCTCGAAAAAATGGTCTAAACGTATTGCCCTGGTTGGCTTACCTGTGGCCATTTTAATTCATACGGTGACAGCTTTGATCTTTGCCACGCAAGCTTCCCGAGGGTGGTGGAACACGGCGGTTTTGCCTCCGGACTTCGTTTCTGTAGCAGTTGCCTCTGGAACCGCTCTGGTCCTGGTAATTTCTCTTCTCGCAGTGGGAAAAGAACAGTTTGATCAGCATAAGGGCGCATTCCAAATAATGGCGTTAATTGTTGCAGGTTCTTTGGTTGTGCATTTTTTCTTCGTATCAGTGGACTTGATTATCCACGGCTGGTGGGGGAGCAGGGAAGCAGAGGAAATTCTGTCTCTTATTTTCGGTCATTATGGATATCTCTATGCGACGGAGCTTTTATTACCGGCCTTCACCATGGTGCTCTTCTTTACGGAAAAGGGTAAAAGAAGTTACAGGGCATTGATGATCGGAAGTGTGTTACTTTTTATCGGGGTTTTTGCTCATCGTCTGATGTTGATGTTTCCCGCCTTTAATGCTATTCCGCTCTCTTTGTCTATTCCAGGGGCGGGAATTGAAAGCTGGGCCTATCCTGTGGCCCTTGGTCAGCTCCAAGAAGGTATGCCGGTGTTTGTAAGTTCTTGGGCCTACATGCCAACCTTAGTCGAGTATGGTGTTACACTTTTGCCATTTGGCTTGGTACTCTTTGTTGTAACGGCAGCGCTAAAAATGTATAACTTTCTGCCTCAAAAGCCCTTCATGTAGGTATTTCTTTAAGAACTCGAACATAATGAAAACTATAATATCTTGTTAAAAGAAACTTGGATTTTACGGAACTTGGAGAGGAAGGGATTGGAGAGGAAGGGATTGGAGAGATGGAGTACTTAACCGTACCACTTGGGCAGCACAGGTTACCAAAATTACCTTATTCATATAACGCACTTGAACCTGTGATCAGCACTAGAGTACTGGAAATTCATCATAGTCAACATCATAAAGCTTATGTCGAAGGTTTGAATAAAGCTGAATTAAAGCTTGCCGAAGCGCGCCAAAGGAGAGATTACAGCCTAGTTAAACACTGGGAACGAGAAATTGCATTTCATGGATCAGGTCATATTTTGCATAGCATTTATTGGACGTCAATGGCTCCTGCCGGGAAAAGATGGGAAACTCCGGGTGCACAAACCCATAAATTAATCATTGATTATTTCGGAAGTCTCATTGCTTTTCAAGAGCAGTTCAGTGAAGCCGCCATAAATGTGGAAGGGTCCGGTTGGACATCGTTAGTATGGCAACCTGGTTGGGGACGTTTAGAAATCCTAACAATCGAGAAACATCAGGACTTTTATCAGGCAGGGAGTATCCCCCTGCTTGTAATAGATGTATGGGAGCATGCGTATTATCTGGATTACCAATCAAAACGCAAGGACTATGTCAGGTCTTGGTGGCAGATTGTTAACTGGGCTGCAGCAGAAAAAAGATTGATCCTTGCTATGTCAGGACAAATGCCCCTAGTTATTAATTAAGAGTTATCAATATTCTGTCCCGGACCATCATCTATTAATAAACCTAGGAATCCAGTTTAGGAATCCTAGGTTTATTTTGATTAGCCTTATAAGCTAGAAAAGTATCAATTTGATTACTTACTTATACATAGAAAAATAGTTTAACTCAAAAGCTATGGACTAAACAGATAACTGTTTTTAAAGAATATGGAGGTGTTTGCTTGTGCGCAAATGGGAAGAATTAACGAGAGATGAGAAAGAGATCATTACTACGATGAAAACCCAGGGGATAGGCCCTGATGAACTGCTCGAAAGGATGCGCAACTCTGGAAGAATGAGTGAGGAAGCGATTGAAGGTTTAAGGAAAGCCCTCGATGATGTAAGGCCGTTTCTTGTGCACTAGACATCGGATGTATAAAGAAAGGGGTGTCCTCTCTGGACACCCCTTTCTTTATTATGATAAGTTTTAGATTTTTTCAGCAAGTAACTCCGAACATTTCTCTGTATACCGATTAATCATTCTTTCAACAACAGACGATTCCAGCAGACCATTCATGCTTGGAGTTTTAAAGAATCTTTGAGGTAATTTAACTTGCCGTGGATCGAACCCTAATTTTTCTTTGAGGCGCAACTTCATTGAGTAAATCCGTTTGGCAATCGTAGTCAGTTCATCATCTGTAAGAAGATAGCCTGTAGCATTGAGAGCTTTCAGTACGGTTTCCCGGGTGTATAATTTTCTAGCGAAGAGGCAGATAACGAGTGAATTTAATAGGCATCGTTCAAGCTCCTCGTCAAAAAGGGTATTGACGGCTTTGTTTTCGTCGAAAGTTTTCAGGGATTGGTCAACTGAGTAACCAGCATTGCATAAATGTGAGTGCCGAGCCCCTACGGTAAGACCGACTAAGTTGGCATATCCGGTGTGGTACCCAGGGATTTCATTCCCTGCAACCTGGAGGGCAAACCCTTCGCCGCCGAACTTTGCCCCGGCAAATCGGGTTCCTTCTCCCAGAGCTTGGTAAAAGGCATTTTTTCGAGCCGATAAATATAGGAGAGCCTGATAATAGTTTTCGGTATTTCCATAAGTGAGAGGAAGAAGGGTTTCCGCTTCGGTTACGATTCCCTGAATTAAGCTCTCAGTTGCCCATGCCAAGGCGACCCCTGCGGAAATGGCATCCATGCCTGTTTTTTCGACCGCTTCAATAAGCTGTAATACCTCATCAGTCTTGCTTATCCCAAGTAAGGCGCCCAGGGAATAAATCAGTTCATAGTCATAGGCAACGCTCACGGATTCATAGTCATAGCCGTCGTCGAATTTTCTCCGGAATTGACCAATGTGGATACATCCAACCGGGCAACCGGTACAAGCCAACTTCCTGACGAGGTTTTCTTCTGCAAAGGTTTCTCCACTTATCTGCTCGGCGTCATCAAAATGATTAGCTGTCAAATTCTTCGTGGGCAAAGCACCTAAGGCGCTGATTGACTCTACATTGATCGATGTGCCCAAGTCATGATATTTTGCCATCAAGTCAGTTTCCGTAACTGATTTGAAAATTGTTTGGTAGGAAAGAAAATACTCTTTAAAGTCTTTGATTTCGGTTGTCTTATCCCCAGTAACGGTAACTGCTTTGACGAGCTTGCTTCCCATTAAGGCACCAAGGCCAAGTCGGCCAAAATGTCGATAGGTATCAACGCAAACGCTTGCGAATTTGACCATCTTTTCACCGGCTGGTCCGATCCGCAAAATGCTGCGTTTGCCGCTTCCTTCTTCCGAATCCCGAAGGAACTGGCCAACAACATCCGAATCCATACCCCAGATTGGACGGGCGTCTTTAATTTCAACCTTCCCCCCGTCAATGGCGATGTAAGAAGGGCGGGACGCTTTACCGCGAATCACAACCGCATCATATCCGGCCATTGACAAAGCTAAGGCTAGTCTGCCTCCTGCGTAGCTTTCCCCTAATTCCCCTGTCAGAGGGGAAATGAACATGGCAACTGTCTTAGTTATAAGTGGGTAGATGCCGGAGATTGCGCCAATTGCAAGAACTATAGGTTGTTCAGGGGATAGAGGAGGGAGTTCCGGTTGCATAGTTTCATCGAGCAATTTAGATGCTACTCCGACTCCACCTAGATAAATAGATAGATCTGTACGCTGCTTGATCTCGATTTTACCTGTAGCCAGGTCTATGTATAACACCTTAGTGGCTTTTTCATATAACATTACTGACCCTCCTCTAATAACCGTAAACATCCATGGGGGCAAAAGCGTGCACAAACACCGCAATGTTTACAGACAATGGGCCGCTTTGTGTCGAGGTCGAAATAGATTGCATCAACTGTGCAGGCTGCAACGCAACGTTCGCATCCCACACATTTTTCTTTGTCTAACAAAACTCCTCCTGCTTGACGTCTTACAAGTGCTCCCGTCGGACATGCTTCTGCGCAGGGCACATCATCTTTACACGCTTGACAAACTATCGCAACAAACTTTCCCGTAAGTCCTCCGCTTGTTTTAATTCGAATGGCACTTTTCATAATGGAATGGTCCTGCTGATTGACTGCAGCACAGGTTATCATGCATGAAAAACAGCCGATACAGCGGTTCATTTCAATTGCCCTTAATACTTTCATTGTCAGCCTCCAGTATAGTTCAGGTTTAAAGTAAAGGATAAGTCTAAGATAACCTCCATTTATAGAAGTGGAAGTCACATGATGGGATAAAGCTCTTATGATTCAAGTATACTACAATATTCTAGGTGCTTTATAGTTAATTGTTTCTTATTTCAACAATTAATTGGATTAATAGGTAATCCAATCAATTGTTAATACATGGATTATCGTCTATAATTATGAGGTATTAGAAAACATAAGGGGGTTCAGGACATGATTCTAACAACCACACCGTCAATTGAAGGCCATAAAATTACAGCCTATTTCGGCGTAATTACTGGGGAAGCTATTATGGGTGCTAATATCATGCGCGATATTTTTGCCAGTATTACAGATGTCATCGGAGGGCGTTCCGGGGCTTATGAAGAAAAACTGCAAGAAGCGAGACATATTGCTCTTAAGGAGTTAGAGGAACGTGCTGTAAGGTTAGGTGCCAACGCAGTTGTCGGTATAGACTTAGATTATGAAGTGATTGGTCAAAGCGGCAGTATGCTAATGGTTAGTGCCTCAGGGACAGCAGTAAACATAGACTAGTGATGTAAATTGGATATTTCAAAAATCATCAATACCGGTTAAGGCATGTATTTCACATCTTAACCGGTATGTTACGTTATAGCAGACTTTATTATAGTCACTTTCGTCAAAGGATGGATACAGTATGAAAAAAATATTGCTTATACTATGTTTTATCATCATATCTGGATTAACGCTATTTAATAATAAACAATTCATACCGCTAGACAAAGTTGCTAATTCACAGCAATACGAAGATGATCTGACGTTTGCTGTTTTAGGAGATGTTCATGGCAATAATGACAGCCTTCATAGAGCGATTAGAGATCTATACAGTATAAATCCTGGGTTGGACGTCCTCATACTTAATGGAGACACGGTAGATCAAGGGATTAAAAAGCAATATGATGGGATAAAGCGAACTTTGTTTAGAACTAATTCTATCTTGCCTAAAACTATTATTAAAAATATCGGAAACCATGAATTTTTTAACTATGACATAGAAGTAAACAGTCCACAAGATGTAAAGATCTTTATAGATCGATACCTCGAATTCTCTGGTGAAGAAAAAGTATATCATGACACTTGGGTTGAAGGTTATCATTTTATATCCTTGGGGTCAGAGGACGGCAATTCTGAAACTCTCGACTCTATAAGAGCTTACATTTCTAATGAACAACGAAAGTGGCTAACGGATAAACTGGCAGAAAACTATGAAAAGGGCAGGCCAATGTTTGTCTTTCTTCATCAACCACTAAACAGTAATCCTAACAGCGGATGGGTTGGATCTGATCAAAGTGAGGAACTTAAGAAAATATTATCCCTGTATCCTGAGGTCATACTATTTTCATCACATACCCATGCTGATTTAACAGAGAAGGGTATTGTACTTAATCAACCATTTACTAAAGTACATACAGGTGCAGTACACTATACCATTGTAAGAAACGTTCAAGACCAAACCAGAACGAGAGAACCCTTTATTAAAGGCCTATATGTTGTTGTCAATGGTAATCGTGTTGTTATCAAGGGAAGAGATCTGAAAGAGGGTTCTTGGATCTTTACTCAAGAACTCAATAGTCATTAATGTGCATAATTGATTTGCCAAATTAATGGTATCAACCAGAATGCATTAATCCAGTTAACCGGTGGAATCATAAAGGAGCAGGAAAGGTGAAAGGGGATTGAGGACTTTATGCCTGAAGCTCCTGAAATGGAGATATATAAGAACTACTTGAACCAGTGGGTTAAAGATAAGAAAATCAATCAAGCTAATGTTTATCGAGCTAAAAGCGTTAACCTGGAAAGTAAGGAATTTTGCACGACAGTTATAGGTAAACAAATTAAGGGTATTTTACGTCAAGGTAAATATCTTATATTTCAGCTTGATGATGGTCATTTTCTTCTCACTCACATGATGCTGGATGGAAGACTCTTTCTCATGACAATTGACGCTGAAAATCCGCAAGAAACTGAGGTGATATTGCAAAGCAATGCCGAGGATTTAAAACAAAGATTCCAGGATCTGCCGGGAAAAGCAAGTGTGGTATTGGGATTATCAGATGGGTTGGTGCTCTTTTTCTGTAATCTTACGTTGGGCTATTTACACTACCTTGGACAGGATCAACTTCAGACGAAATTACGGGAATTAGGTAAGGACCCGCTAGATCCAAACTTCAGTGCCCAAAATTTCGCTCAATTACTAGAGGGGAAAAGAGGGATGATCAAGCCGTGGTTAATGAATCCTAAAAATATATCCGGAGTAGGCAATGCCTATTCAAATGAGGCATTGTTTAGCGCGGGCATATTGCCCACGCGGTTAATTTCAGCAATAAGTCTGGCTGAAAAAGTAAAGCTATTTGATTCGTTAGTTAACAGTATCAGAGAGTCTATCCGCCTTGGCGGGGACATGGAGGAACCATTTGCTTCTTGGGACAATTTAACCGGAGGTTATAATGCATATTTCAAAGCTTATGATCGGGCTGGAAAACCATGTTTAGTATGTGGAGAAACTATCCAAAAATCTGAAGTGGGGGGAAGAAATGCATTTTTTTGTCCTCACTGTCAAAGGTAGGATTTCTTAAGTAACACCCACTTACAAGAAGTGGGTGTATTTGTTGAATTGATAACACTGTCTGCAGTAGCAACAATTTATTATTCAAGGGGATGTTATACACTGCAAAGGAACAGAAGTGTTCAGCCTGACAAACACGGGAGACAAAGATATGTCGTGTTTTGTCATATTGGCCCCGAATCCATCAGCCGCCTATTCAATAGAAGTTTGAGTATCCGACAACAAACGAGACAGAAACCTTTAGGGTATCTGTCTCGTTTGAATGTCATAACCTCCAGGATAATTCGACAGCCATTGATGGCTTAGTGCCACAACTTGCCATCCATTTTCCGCCCCTCTTTTTCGACATCGAGATTAGACTTCTTTTTTATCCGCACCATCAGTTGATTTCAAGGTTGAATTCTCTTGCAGGACAGGAAGGTCGTTATTCAGACTTTGATCCTTCGGGTGGTGTTTAGGCTTAAGCCTTAGTCTCAGTTCGCGCCAGATAGCTAAGAGGAGCATTATTAAAGCTCCCGCAAATGCCGAACCCAAGATTACCAGGACTAAAGGAACATCTTTAGTAACCCATAATAGCTGAATCGTTACTAAGCTTGCATTTTGGACAGCAAAGACAGCAATAAGTAATGAACAAATTAGGGATAAGATGAGTACAAACAATCCGTTAACCTCCTCGCTTATTATGATTTATTCGACTGCTATCTTCCGGATTCCTGCAGATATTTTACAGAATTCAACTTTATCCACTCTACCTTTCATCCTTGCTTCTGAAGTGTTACTTTTAGGATAGCTTCGTGCTATACTTACATCAAATAACCAAGGAGGCAAACAATGAAAAAGATAATTTTCGTCATGAGCTTATTATTTACGCTTGTTCTTTTAAACGGTTGCGCAAATAAGAACGATACTAAGCCAATTACTGAGGATGTTAAACCGCAAGAGAATAGTCAACCACTTACTGTCCGGGATTATTATCCCATTCAAGAAAATACGAATTATGTTTATGAGGGCAAAGGAATTGAATATGCCTCTTACAATGTTATGGTTGATTATATCGATGGAAGCCGTGTCCAGATAAGGTTAAACAATGGTGGAACAGAGACGGTTAAAGTACTTGAGATAAATGATGACAAAGTGACGGTTTTGTTTGCGAGAGGGGAAAGTTATCACCGAGATAATCTAATCAAAAGTCCCGGCAATACTGAAGACGTTCTGTTGCAAGAGCCATTAGTTGTGGGAAGTTCTTGGATTTTGGCGGATGGCAGAAAACGGTCAATAACAAGTTTAGAGGCAGAGATAACCACCCCTTTGGGTACGTATAAAACCTTGGAGGTTACGACTGAAGGCAAGGATGATAAAACTCAAGACTATTATGCCCCAAATATTGGTCTCGTAAAATCTTTATTTACATCATCTGATGGATTCGAAGTTTCTTCTTCATTAAGCAAAGTGGAAAGTAATGTTCCACTGACTCAAAACGTTAAATTCTTTTATCCAAATGTAAAGGAAGATAAGATCTGTTTTGTAAATAAGAAACTTATGTTTAAGACGAATGATCTAACAAAAAGTGTTTTGGAAAAGGCGTTCAAAGATTTACCCAATGGGGAGATATCAAAGGTTTTAGGCCCCAATGCTAAGATCAAAAGTTTATACTTAAATAAGGACAACGTTGCCTATATTGATTTCACTAAGGAATTTACAAGTGAAATGAACGCCGGTTCCAGTTATGAAAGCATGATTTTACAAAGTGTCACAAATACAATCGGAAACTATTACGGGGTTGATAAGGTATATTTAACCGTCGAAGGCACTCCATATGCATCCGGACATTATATCATGGACGAAGGTGAGTTCTTTTCGGTAGATTTAAATAATACTGTAGAACTCCATTGAACGATTCCTTTTAATGGGGTGAGGTGAAGAAGTTATGACTTCATGTCTGCGTTTCATACAGTGTGCGGGTTTTCGTTTTGACAGTCCTTTCTGGGATGGGCCTGAGAGTTGGACGACATTTCGAAATCTAGATTTATGGCAGTCGTTTCAAGCTGTTCTTGCACTTTGTCAATCAGAAAAAATAGAATTTCTCTTTCTGACCGGCGATTTATTTGAACAGGAATATGTTCGCAAGGAAACTGTCGAGCGGGTAGCCAAATCGCTGGCTAAATTAGAGGGGACGAGAGTTTTCATAACCCCAGGCAGAAGGGACCCGCTGATTATCTCGTCTGCCTATCGACTAACGGTCTGGCCCAGCAATGTTCATATATTTTCAAGCAGAGTTACAAGTGTCAGAATTCCCTCTCATAATGTCACTATTCACGGAGCGGGATGGACGGCTTATCATCAGGAAAGCCCTTTCCTTGATTGTTTTCAACCGCTTAATGACGGTACGCTTCAGCTTATGCTTCTTTACGCAGTGGTAGATTCCAATCGGAAGACTGAAGGCTTTATTCCGATTGGACAAGAACAGGTTGCTTCCAGTGGTTTGAATTACTTAGGGTTAGGATCTAGTGAAGTTTGGAGTGGAGTACAACAAGCTGGAAAAACAAACTGGGCAGATTGTGGATCGCTTGAAGCCAGAAGTTTTCAAGATCATGGTCCTCATGGCGTGCTTCTTGGGGAAATTCAGAAAGAATCTTCTTGTTTTGAATTTCGAGAACTGGGCCAACGTTGCTATATTGAAAAGAATCTAACAATCCGGTGCCAATCTTCTATTGAAGGAATTGCGGAGAAAATAATAGCTGAGACTAAGGTTGAAGAACGGCAGAAGAATCTGTATAGGATCAAGTTATCAGGAAACTTATTAGACGTTGAAGAGTTGGTTCAGCCTTTGCAAAATCTTCTTATGACTCAGTTTCGCTTTGTTACCGTTCTCCCTTTAGAAGAGAGAACTCAGTCTCAATTAGAATTTCCGGTGCTTTCTGGAGAGAAGAGTATGGAGGGCTTTCCGACTCTTGCGAAAGTATTCGCTAATAAGCTACAAGCACGCTTGATTAGTGCCGATGAATCGAAAAGCAGTGATTATTGGGAGATAGTACAAAGAATCGGATTAACAGCGCTAGGGCAGGGACGGACAATTGATGAGGATTGAACGAATTGGGATTAAAAATTATGCCAGTCTGCGGGATGGTGATTGGATATTTCCGCTAGGTCCGGTAGTCATTATATTTGAAGATCTAAGTTGTCAGAAGTTATTTCGTGATCTTCTGCTGACCTTATTTTGTGATCAGAAGGAATCAGAATTATTAGGTCAAGGACCTGACTCATTGATGGAAGTGTGGATGTCTGGAGAAGGTGCTCGCTATCATATTCGGGTTGAATATCTCCAACAAGAAAATGAATTGAAGAGATATTCGAAAATATTAGATGAAACTGGACAGACTGTTTGCCTACCGGAAAATATGACCCTTGGAGAATATTTATTTAATGCTCAATTACAGGCTTTTTTGCAAGGAGGAATTGTGGAATGGCCGGAAAGAGACCACCAGGATGAACTTATCTCACGCATTAGCAACTTGAGCCAAGGTGGAGACGAGAGTCTTTCGTTGAGGAAAATGCGGGCTTCTCTTGCCGGAGCTCAAAAGAGAGTGAAAGACCAAAGAGAAAGTATGGAACTTATAAAGGCTGAATATGATGACCTCAGGCTTGAATGGGAGACCATACATCGCCAACAAGAGGATGAACGGTTACTCCAAATAGAAATTAAAAATCTTCAAGAAAAAGAAGCAATTTTAATCGAGAGTATCGCCGCGACTACAAATATTCAAATTCGTATAGAGTTGCTTAAGCAAAATCCTGATTATCGTGAATTACGTCAACTACAAGATGAGATAAAGCAGTTAGAAGATCGTCGGCAATGCTTAGAGGCTGAATTGAAGGCTATTTCTTGTGAGTCATCAACGGATCAGATAATCGAAACCTTTCGTGAAGAATGCATGGAGTGGGCTTGTATTCAGAAAGAGGCGGAAAGCTTAGCTGATGAGGTACAGTTGCGCTCAAAACTAATTGATGAGACCCAAAAGCTTCTTCTTACATCCGGCTATCAGAGATTTAAGGAAGACCAGGATCTGCAACTAAAGCTGATTAAAGAGGAACGGAATGTTGCACAAGATAAGCTGAATAAGCTTATTCTCATAAAGCAAGAGCTTGAACAACTTAAAATATCAGCCTCGCAGGAAAATAGTCTATTGACTGATTTGGCGATAATGTCCGGCGTTACCGAGGGGGATATTAACAGAATCGCGAAAAAAGAAAAGAAATTAGAATTGTGGCGGAAATCTAAAGTTTTTTGCACTTTAGATCGGCTTTTGTGGAAGCGTTTAGGGATGAAAAGGTATGATGAAATCTTATCATCTCATCTTCTCGATTATTACCAAAGGTATCTTGTATCAGACTATCAGGAATTCACTTATAAACTTAAAGAATTTCATAATCAACAAAAACGGTTTCAAATAGTCCAAAGACAGATGGAAAAATTGCAAGAAAAAGTTGATCAAGAAAGTAAATTAGGCAAAATTGTAAGTTCCCGCGATGAGATCTTAAAACAAGCGTTTACCGCGGTTAATGTTGCTGATTTTTCAGAATGGCTGCTAGGTTGGGCAGACTATCAGCAGAAGAAAAAGCAACTGTCGTTGGAACTTAACCAGATGAATATAACATTAGATAAGAAGTTAAATCAAGAAAAAAATTTAGAGGAATACTCGGAACGTATGATCGAAAATTTAAAGAATTGGGGAATTCCGGCGACTGATCGAAAGGAAGTACTTGAAGCAGTATTCAAAGTGGCTAGACAGCTTCAAGAGAGAGATGAAGTTAAGAGAGAAATTGCTTTTTTATCGGAGGGTTTTGAAAGAAGACTAGGGGATCGAGATTTGGAGAAAATTTCAGTTATCTTGGAACCTTTAGCGGAATTGGAACGTGAAAATCTTCTTTCTAATGAAGAAAGGCAGATGGAACTGACTTCTTGGGATAAAAGGCGAGTGGAAATGCGCCAAGAAATAGAAGATCTCAAGCAACGACTTCAGGGCATGCGCCGGAAAATCACTTCTTTGTCTGTTCTTGAGAAGAACATAGAACTCAGGAAAAGTCAGTGGACAGGGTATGAAGACTTACGCCATGCTTTAGACGATGCCCAGACTTTGCTGGAATCATCTTGGCAAGAATGGCAAACTAAATACGAAAAGATCCTGAGTGAAGAAAAGCAGTGGATTTTCGAGCATAGTTTCTCTTCAGTCCCCTTTAAAATCGAAGGGGAGAGTGCAGCGAAAAGGAACTATTTTTCTTACCGTATGGCGGTTGCACAATTAGCGCTTACTCCTAATACCGAAGTACCCTTATTATTCTCGTTTGAAAAAATAACGAATGAGGATCAAAATTTTTGGGAAGATGTAATACGCTATCTTTATAATCTGTCATTTTCCAGACAAGTGGTTATTAGTACCACGGATCCTGATCAGATTGAAAAACTTTCAAGTAAAGGTTGGCATTCTCTGTGCTTTGGAGCTTGAACCAATGTGTATAGCAGCAAAACACAGAATGTTAGAGATAACAAAGGGGGTGGGTTACAATGAGAACGCTTCCCTTTTTTTATGTGGAAGAAGGAAATTCATAGCTTGTTGTGGTTCAAACTGAAATAGTATTTAGTATTCGCCAGATTAAGTTGACAATCAAGGCAGAATAATAGAGAATAAAAAGGGATTAAGTCAATAAGAATGATTGCCAATTGTGACATTCAAATTCGAATTTAACCCAAATATAATTTAAGGGGGTTCTATGAAAAAAGTTGGCGATTTACCCGTAAAGCAATACTTAGAAAATCTGAAAGCTAAGATTTTCACAATAAAGAATATACCTTGGAAATCTCCAAGAGTTATAGGCGGATCTCTTGCTCTGTTGCTCCTTATGGGGAGTGGAATAGTTTATCTGAATTCAACCACTTCGGCAGTTTTTATTGTTTTAAATGGAGAAAAGATTGGACTAGTCGCTAATCAAGATCAAGCTGGAGAAATGATCAATCAGATTCTCACTGAAAAAGGAGAACCATTCGGCATTGCAGCTAAAACTCATGATAGTATTACTTACACTTCAGTTCGAATAAAGAATGCAGAGTTTAGATCTCTATCTAAGTCAGACTTAGCGGAAGATATTTCTTATTATGTTGATGGAGTTATGTTAAAGGTCAATCAAGAGCCAATCTTTGTCCTGGCCAATGCTGAAGACGGAGAGAAATTACTTAAAGATTTTCAAGAGTACTACACAAAGCCGAGTGATAAAAATCAAGTATCATCTGTCTCTTTTGAAGATAAAGTTGAGACACAACAGGTGGAAGCTCCCTTGGAACAAATTATCTCCTATGAGCAAGCCTTAGAAAAGCTTAAGCAAGGCAATTTACAAAAGGTGGAATATATTGTTCAGGAAAAGGATTCCTGGTGGCTCATAGCACGGAAAAACGATATGAAGACAAAAGAAGTTTTAGCCAGTAATCCAGGGACAAATGAAGATACCATTCTTAAACCTGGGGAAAAAATAATGCTGGATAAAATTTCGCCTTACATAACAGTCGTAAGTGAAGGAATCCGCACGGATACTGAAACGATACCTTTTGATGTAGTCACTAAAACTGACACAAGTTTGCCGAGCGGAGAAACGAAAGTTAAGCAAGCCGGAAGTGATGGACAAAAGGAAGTTCAATATGCTTACGTCCAAAAAAATGGTCAGGTGGTTACCCAAACTGTTAAAGATGAAAAAGTACTAAAAGAGGCTGTTTCCCAAATAATTGAGAAAGGACCGCAACGTGTTACGGTTGCCTCTTCTCGAGGCAGTGGGAGCATTGTTTCCGGGCTGTCATGGCCGCTAAGAGGACCGATAACTTCTTACTACGGATACCGTCAATCTGAGTTTCATACAGGAATTGATATTGATGGTGATCAAGGCGATCCATATACAGCTGCAAGTGCCGGTAAAGTTGTAAGTGCTGGATACAGTGGTAATTATGGTTACACCATTACTATTGATCATGGCAATGGTGTTATGACACGCTATGCCCATTCTACTAAACTTTTAGTTTCCTCAGGGCAGAGCGTATCTAAAGGACAGACGATTGGTTTAGTGGGGTCAACTGGGCGCTCAACTGGTTCACATCTCCATTTTGAAGTAATTGTAAATGGAGACACAGTTAATCCACTTAATTCTTTGCGATAGCATTTTAACCGGAAATATAAAAGTCTTAGGCACATTTAAAGTAGTGCCTGAGACTTTTTTTGTGTTATGCTCAACTTTGAAATCATGTCGCCCTTTATGCTTAAGTAAGCACTAATCTTGATGGCCTGTTCGGGTCGCGGACAGTGCATTGTGTGGAAGTTTAACCTTGACACCCCGACAACTTATCTGTTATCATTGAGTTGTCAGTAAAGTATTGTTTGCCTTTAAGGCTGAATTTCTCAAAAGGAAAACGAGGGAACCGCTTTAGGGTTAGGCACCTAAGAATTAGGTATTTAATGCTTAAACCCCTGAGCCAATCGACTTCGTAAGCGGTTTGAATTATTTTGATGCGTTTTTATCTTTTGGGAACCGAAAATGGTTCTCTTTAATTTTGCCTTTGCTGCCATGCTTTATTTATGGCAAAGGGCAGGGAATCAACACCCTTAATCTGGTATAATTTGGAAGGAGATTGAATGATGAAACGATTTAAAAGACTTCTCGCAGTTACCTTAGCTTTATCCCTTTTTGGATTAGCAGGTTGCGGAGCATCGGAGACTGAGAGTAATGCTAAATCTGCCTTAGAAACCGCAAAAGAAAGAGGATATGTGGTTGTTGGATTTGCCAATGAAAAGCCTTATGCGTATCAAACACCAGACGGAAAGCTCACTGGAGAAGCAGTAGAAGTTGCAAGGACAGCTCTCGAAAATATGGGTATTAATGAAATGAGAGGAGAATTAACTGAGTTTGCTTCTCTGATCCCCGGACTTAATGCCAAGCGCTTTGACATGATTACTGCTGGTATGTTCATTAATCCGGAAAGGGCAAAAGAAGTAGATTTTGCTAATCCTGAGTATAGTATTGGAGAGGGGATTGCCGTTAAGAAAGGAAATCCCCTTGATATTCACAGTTACGAAGATATCGCAGCTAATCCCGAAGCAAAAATTGCCGTTCCCGGAGGAGCGATTGAGTATGATTATCTCCTGAAATCTGGAGTTCCACTGAAGCAAATTATGACTGTTCCAGATATGCCGGCTGCCTTATCCGCTCTCCAATCCGGACGTGCTGATGCCCTTACTGCCACTGGCCCATCTGTCCAAGCAACTCTTGAAACTGCAAACAATCCGGATTTAGAAAGAGTCATGGACTTTAAGCAACCGATTATTGACGGCACCGAAGTCCTTGGTTATGGTGCTACAGCCTTCCGCAAAGAAGATAAGGATTTCCGTGAGGCTTTTAACAGTGAACTTGAAAAACTTAAAATATCCGGTGAGTTGCTGAAGATCATTTCTCCCTTCGGATTTACCGAACAAGAGCTACCTGGTGATAAAACGGCTGAAGAATTAAGCAAAGCCGTAAGCTAGTTGATTTCTAGCCATAATTTCTAAGAGTGGAAAAAGTGGTATCTAAAACCTTTCCGAAAGGGGTCGGTGTGAACCTATGTGGTTTGATATTCTCCCTTCTTTCTGGGAGGGAACAAAAATAACGATTGAACTAACGCTATTCTCCGCTGTTATTGCCTTTTTTCTCGCTTTTGCGGCAGGATTTGGTCGGCTTTCAAAATTCAGAGCAGTCCGTTTGTTAGCTGCAACCTATGTCGAGGTTTTTAGAGGAACATCTTTGTTTGTTCAACTCTTCTGGATATACTTTGCTTTGCCGCTGTTTGGAATTATGTTGCCAAAAATGGTCGCCGGTGTATTGGCGCTCTCCCTTAATGCAGGTGCCTATGGGTCTGAGATTGTGCGCAGTACTCTTATTTCAGTGCCTAAAGGACAATCGGAAGCAGCTATCGCCCTTAATATGACTCCTTGGCAAAGAACCCGGTTGGTTATATTGCCACAAGCTTTAGTAATGATGCTTCCGGCCTTCGGCAATCTAATAATCGAATTGCTTAAAGGCACTGCACTTGTGTCCCTGATAACCCTTTCAGACTTGACATTTGTTGCTACAGTTCTCAATTCCTCAATTATGCGACCAACCGAAATATTTTCAGTCTTGTTAATCATCTATTTTGTCATCTCCCTGCCCTTCACTAAAGGGATTCAGTGGATTGAACACAGGTTATCTGCGGGGAGGTATTAAGTATGTGGAACTGGGAATATGCTATCAAGATCTTACCCGAAATTTTAAAAGCATTGAAAATAACTATTTCTGCCACTTTTGTCGCCTTTGTTGTTGCTTTAGTTGTGGGGCTGATGCTGACTCTTGCCCGCAGATCCAATTTTAAACCGCTCTCCTTATTTGCGGGTGGGTTTGTGGGGTTTGTCAGAAGTACTCCTCTTTTAGTGCAACTATATTTTATCTTCTATGTCCTGCCTGAGTATGGACTTTCCCTTACTCCTTTTGTTGCTGGGGTTATTGGTTTAGGACTTCACTATAGCACCTATCTTGCCGAGGTATATAGAGGAGGAATTGAGTCAATTCCTCCTGGACAATGGGAAGCGGCTAAAGCACTTAATTTTTCTACCCTCAATACATGGAAGAAGATTATTTTGCCCCAATCCATTCCGCCTGTAATACCTGTAATGGGGAACTATCTAATAACTATGTTTAAAGAAACTCCCATACTCTCAGCGATTACGCTAGTTGAGATAATGCAAACAGCTAAGATGCTTGGTTCTCACTCATTCCGCTATCTGGAAGCTTTTACAATAGTGGGAGTGCTGTTCCTGGTATTGAGTTATTCATCCTCGCTTATGGTGAGGCGCTTGGAAGTTCGACTAAATCTCAGATAGCCTTTAGTGAGAAAAACTTTGAAGGAGGTTAATCGTATGAGTGTACCACTGAAATTAATCTATAATGAGGACCCAACCAAAAATATTGGAAGCGAAGTTCGTAAGAATATAGTGCGTCCGATTGTCACTTATAACAATATCAGTAAGTCATATGGTGATCTTCAAGTTCTAAAGAATATCGATCTTGAGATTGCACCCGGTGAAAAGGTAGCTTTAATTGGACCCAGTGGATCGGGTAAAACAACTTTAGCCCGTCTGCTCATGACCTTGGAAGAACCAACTTCCGGTACGATTGAAGTTGAAGGGGAAATGCTCTGGCATCAGAGAGTGAACGATAAACTGATTAAGGCCAACGAAAAACATCTTCATCAAGTACGGGGTAACATCGGTATGGTCTTTCAGCACTTTAACCTTTTCCCACATATGACAATTTTACGCAACGTCATGGAAGCCCCTCGAAATGTGCTGGGACTAAGTAAAGATGAAGCTAAAGAACGGGCTGTGAAGATGCTTGAACAAGTAGGGCTCTCGAGCAAAATTGATGCCTACCCTGCACAGCTTTCCGGAGGACAGAAACAACGTGTAGCAATTGCTCGTGCTCTGGTTATGCGCCCGAAAGTGATGCTTTTTGATGAGCCAACTTCGGCACTCGATCCGGAGTTAGTCGGTGAAGTTTTGGAAGTGATAAAAGCGATCGCTTCTGAAGGAGAAATGGCGATGCTTTTGATCACCCATGAAATGGACTTTGCAAAGGACGTAGCAGATCGAATTTTGTTCTTTGATCAAGGGAAGATTATTGAACAAGGCCCACCGAAGAAGATATTTAATAATCCTGAAAGCGAACGATTACAAACATTTTTAAGCAGATTTAATAGGCATTAAAATTAAATAATTAAAAAGCGGGCCATTTATTTGGCTCGCTTTTTAATTATTTTGTCCTGAAAAATGTACGCTTTTTACTAATTTCGACAGTTATAAACATTGAAGTATATAACCCCCTATAGGTATGTTGAAACTTTCCTATTGTCAATTGCCCCGATTTATGATACATATATAATATAATACGTATGGGGGGTATGGGGGATGAAGGATGATGGTATTATTTCTCGCAGAACATTTTTTAAGCGAACTACGGCGGCCGGTTTACTTGGAGCATTAGCAGCAACCGGTCTTAACAAGCCTGTTCAGGCCGCAGGTTTAAGTAACGGAAAGTTGGGTACTCTGATTGATCTATCAAAGTGTGACGGGTGTAAAAATTATGGCACACCACTTTGTGTCGAAGCATGTGGTAAGCATAATCAGGAACGATTCCCGGAGCCGCAAAAGCCTTTGAAAAAATACTGGCCACAAGATAAAGTTGAAGACTGGTCTAATAAGCGAGATCTCAAAAGCCGCTTGACTCCTTATAATTGGACGTTTGTCGATCATGTTAAAGTTAAGCATAACGGGGTCGAGCAAGAAGTCTATGTTCCAAGACGATGTATGCATTGTGATAATCCGACCTGCTCAAAGTTGTGTCCTTTCAGCGCGATCACTAAAGATACCACCGGGGCTGTATCCATTGATGATGAAATATGCTTTGGAGGGGCAAAATGTCGTGACGTATGTCCATGGGGCATTCCCCAACGTCAAGCCGGAGTTGGAATTTACTTGGATATTGCACCGGACTTAGCTGGTGGTGGAGTCATGTATAAGTGTGATATGTGTGTTGATCTTTTGTCAGAAGGCAAAAAACCCGCTTGCGTAAGTGCCTGCCCCACAGGTGCCATTTCGATTGGTCCCAGAGATGACATAAGAAACCTTGCTTACGAAAAGGCTAAAGAAATTAATGGTTATGTCTATGGGGATAAAGAAAATGGAGGAACCGCAACTCTTTATGTTTCTGCAATTCCCTTTGAGATGATCGATGCTGCGATTAAGGCGGACAAAGCGACCAAAAAAGATACTGCCCCAGGTCGTCCTGGTATGCCTGTTAATGTTGAAAATTATCTTTCTACAGGAAAAGGAATGTTTATCAGTACGCTAATGGCTCCATTCGCTGGGGCGGCAGTTGCCGGTTTGACTGCTTATCGAACTATAAAAGGGGATAAAGCAAAACGAATACAGCATAACTCGACCAATCAAGGAGGGGAGAATAACGATGGCGAAGAAAATATCTAACACAAAGCAAAATAAAATTTCACGACAAAGTCTTGCCAATCGGTTTGTCCACTGGACAACTGCTCTCTCGGTTCTATTGCTTATTATCACGGGCTTAGGGCAACTTCCCTTGTATACTCGGTACAATGTCACAAAGTTGCCGGGTGCGGAATGGCTTGGAGATTATTTTATTACCATTAATCTGCATTATCTGGGTGCGCTTGGGTTATTGTTTGCCGCATTTTTCCATGTTGTATATGCATTTGCCCGCCGAGAGTTTGATATCTTCCCACGTAAGGGTGATATGAAAGAATCTTATCTGATTATTAAAGCAATGCTAACCAAAGGTAAGGAGCCCGCTTCGGATAAATACCTAGCCGAACAACGTGTAGCTTATTTGTTTATCGGGATAAGTCTTCTCTTATTGATTGTTACGGGTTTAGTTAAGACTTTTAAGAATGTTCCAGGTACAGAACTTTCACATTCTTTCTTGTATTGGAACACTGCATTGCATAACCTGGGTACGGGCTTAATTATCTTTGGCATAATTGGGCACTTAGCGGCATTTTTGCTTAAAGAAAACCGCCCGCTTCTTCCGGGAATGTTCACGGGGTCAATTAACCGGGAGTATGTCAAACATCGTCATAGTCTTTGGTATGCAAAACTCCTTCGCGATGGAGAAATCAATGAATCTCATCTCGATGTATCAGAAACTCGTATTCCCTCGGTGGATTCGAGACACGATAATTATAAGAATCAGTCCCAGTAGTCGGATTAACACAAAGGAAGAACTCCTCACAAATAGTCGTGAGGAGTTCTTTTGACAGTGTGGAGATGCTTCTAAGATTATCTGCCCGTGAAGACAGGTTTTCTTTTTTCGAGAAAGGCTGTAACTGCTTCGCGTAAATCTTCCGTACCGCAACAAAATGTAGATTGAGACTGTTCGAAGAGCAATCCCGTCTGGACGCTGCTTTCATTAGCTAAATTAATCCCTTTCTTAGCAAAACGAACTCCTGCTTGAGGGAAGCCAGCCATTTTATGGGCAAGCTTCATCGCTCGTTCATTAAGTTCTTCTTTTTTTACTAAAATTTCAACCAAGCCAATTCGCAATGCTTCTTCTGCATCAATTTCTTCACAGCCCATAATCAGTCGCTTTGCTTGTCCTATACCCACCAGATGGGTCAAGCGGGTAGTTCCTCCCATATCGGGAGATAAACCAAATCGTACTTCAGGAAGAGAAAACTTAGCATTATCAGCGGCTATTCTAATATCGCAACCGAGAATCAGTTCAGTAGCAGAACCATAGCACAGGCCGTTTATCGCGGCAATAACCGGGATAGGAAGCTCCTGCCAGAAAGAGTACAAATTTTGCAGCCATACAAGGTTATCCATTATAAACTGGGAACTGACACTTTGTAAGAATTTAAGGTCAATTCCAGCAGAGAAGTTTTCACCATTAGCGTTTATTATGATTCCTGCCAGGTTATGGTCATTTAGGATTTCTTTTTGGATTTCCTCTAATTCATAAAGAAAATCTGAACCAACTAAATTGAATCCTTTGGCATTATCAAGAGTTATTATTCCGATTTTGCCATCCCTATTAAAGGCAAGACGTTTTCCATAGCTCATTTTTTTATTCCCCCATTTCTATTGCATTCTTGTCTATTTGTACTGTAATATATTTTAACTGGAAAATCTATGCTATTTGGGACTGATTAAGCAAATAAATGAATTAAAATTCATTTGCTAAGTATATATTTAAGACAAATCGTACAAGTAGTTATCCCGTTTCAGCTAAAGCTGAACATCGAGACTTCGGTGACGTAAGTCTCCGGTGGAGACTTACGCCGAAGGCGCAGATCCACATACAAATACTTCGCGCCCTAGGATGGAGTCTACCTCCTTCGCGCCAAGTGATCTGATTGGGAAAGGCGCTCGGCGGTACTCTCCACCGGAGACTATCGTCACCGAAGTAGAATAACGAACACCCACTTGAAGAAGTAGGAGTATAGGAATTGATTAAATAAACTAAGTATATTTGCTTAGTAATGAGTAGAGTCTAGTTAGAATGGGGATTAAAAAAATAAAGTGATGAGTATTTGTTGGATCGAGCTAAGATAAGTTACGAGTAGTAAAATGATAAGAAACAGGTTATAGAAAGAAAGGGTAAAATATGAGAGTCATTATTGTTGAAGGGAAAACCGATAAACAACGTTTGCTTCAGATACTGGATGAACCAGTCGAGATAGTTTGTACATATGGAACCTTGGGTTTGGATAAATTGGAAGAGTTGATAGCGAATTATAGTGATGATGAAGTATGTGTGCTCTTGGATGCAGATGATGCAGGGGATAAAGCCAGGCGGTTATTTAAACAAGAATTTCCTAATGTTCGGCACTTATACACCCACCGTATGTATCGAGAGGTGGCGACCACTCCGTTTAGTGTTTTGTCCAGGATTCTGGAGGGTGCTTATTTTGCTGTAAAGATACCAGACGGTGAAGAACTATCTTGACAGTCATGAAATAACTCCACCTCTAAGGAATATTATTATTCAGAATAGTAGGAATTCGGTCGTTGGTGTAGAATAACTAGATTATATTACTTGAGAGGGTGGGGATTTATGAATGACTTAGCGTTGGAAGCTCGTTCGCGTGCAGGTAGTAAATTCAGAAATGGCCTAAATTGTTCTGAGTCAATTGTTCATACTTTTAATGAGATGCTCAACAATCCAGTGAGTTCAGAGGCTTTAAAAATGGCTACTGGTTTTGGAGGAGGATTAGGGCATGCCGGTTGTATGTGTGGTGCCTTAACAGGCTCCGTCATGGTATTAGGAATTTTGAAGGGTCGATTTGTACCTGAAGAAGCTAGAGAGCCTGCTTATAACCTAGCTCACGACTTTCACGATCGATTCCTTAAAGAATACGGAGCAACTTGTTGCAGGGCTTTAAATCCCCATGAGTTTGACTCACAAGAGCATTTGCGCGGTTGTTTAAAACTTACCGGAGGGACGGCTAAGTTGCTGATGGAGTTCATTCGAGAAAAGGGATTAGTTGATACTGATTTTTCTTGGCCTACTATAGCTTAAGAGATATCTTAGGTTGTAACAGTACCCGTAATAATAAGAGCAAGCAATTATCTTATGAACGATAAAATGCTTGCTCTTTGTATGTCGCCATTTTCTCTAGTTATCTAGAAGCTGTGATTCAGGTTCTGCAGAAACGACCTCCACTTTAGGTTGGACCGGTTCATCACTTTGACTCACTATGATGTCAGTTTTTTTAGCCTTTAGAGATTCTTGAATAAAGGATTGAAGATCATCTGCTAACCGTTTTCCTTTTGTTGCGAGATCGGTTCCCTGATGTTTTAAGGTACCAGCATGATGAAGGGTGATGTCCCCGACACGTTCTAAAACAGTATCGGTTTTTTCATGGATACCTTGACGTAGTGCTTTTCCGCTTTTAGGGGCAAACATTAGGCCGACAACGGAGCCTACTAAGCCTCCAACAAGGGCGGCAACTGCGATCGTGCTGAGAGAAGGGCTCTGATTAGTTCTTAGAATCTTTTTCATATTCTCATCCTCTCCTTACGTAAAATACATATTATGGTATGTGTGTATTTTTAATTATATCATGAGTTAATTCAGATCGTTACTTTTTAAACAAATTAACGTTTAATAATTAGACATAGAAAGTAGAGTATGTATTTCATTTTGATGCTTTGTCAGGAGTTAAAACTAAATTTGCCGGACAACAACACGTGTACCTTCAACAGCTATTACTTTGACCCTTGATCCAGTGGTTACATACACTCCCTCTGTAACAACGTCAAGTCGTTCGCCACTAAAATCAGCTGTCCCGGCAGGGCGTAATTGACAGAGTGCAATTCCGTGTTTGCCCAAGAAGATTTCGTAGCTTTGCAGGGGCGCTGTGTAGCCTTCCTCTTGGGTTTGGCAAGTTTTCAGAGAAAATCTATCCCAAATAAAACGAGTTTGAGGCAGGCGGAAACTCAAGGCGAATAGTCCTGCGAAAGAAAGCAGTAATAAACATATCAGAAAAAAGCCTAGAGCAAAAGAATCAACCGAGTGCATAATTGCTATGCTCAGAGTAATGATACCAAATAGACCGAGAATGCCTCCGGGAACAAAAATCTCCAAGATGAGGAGTAGGATACCGATTACAAATAAAGTAGCAACTAAGCCAGTCCCCAACGTTTCCACCTCTTTCCTTTATAGAAACCTTTACTAGATTATATAACATGTTCCTGCTTAATTGCCAATTCTGGTTACGTCTCTCAAGATCCTTGTGTATATTCTGAAATTTTCTTTTAATTAATACGTTAAGGGTGGAAAGTAATAAGACAGGCTTGCATATAAAAATAGTAAGCTTTATTTGGGAGGAATCTACTTTGGAATTAATGTATACTTTTCCAGCGGTTATTGGCTTAGGGGCCCTGCATTCCTTAGAACCGGGGCATGGAAAAGGAGTGATTACTGCTTATTTAATTTCTTCCGGTGCTAAAATGAAAGAAGCTATTATGATTGGGTTGATTTCGGCATTGGCTCATACACTCTCAATTGTCCTTTTGGCTGTTTCGGCATCGACTGCGGTAAAAGTATTTGTACCGGAAAATTTAATCCATTGGCTCCAACTTATCTCTGGTATTGTCGTTATTTATATAGGGCTTAATATAATTACTCAAGGACTCATTAATAATCATGATAAAAAGCAAAAATACCACAACACCCTACACAGCCATTATTGCCATAGTCATTGTAATCATAATCATGTTAAGTTGAAGGCTGATCCTTCCAGCCGATTTGATTTGTTTCTGACTGGTTTTTTTACTGGAATTGTTCCCTGTCCAAGTGCCCTGGCGATTCTTCTTGCGGCAGTTTCGGCAGATAAAATTCCTTTAGGATTAGGATTGGTTGGAGCTTTCTCAATGGGGGGTGCTATTACTATGGTAGCCATTGCACTATTTGTTGTTCGAGCCAGTCATACAATGAAGAAACTGGAAAAATGGCAGGTGGTTAATCGTTTAGCATTGGTTTCTTCTTGTTTGATCATATTTCTAGGTGGGGCAGTAATTTTCCAATCGATTAATCATATAAGGGTATCTGCATTCTAGATTAATTAATCTGGGGTTTAGCGTCCTTTAGGTCAGGGGTCAGGAAATTTCCAGCGCATGTGCAGTGTCTCGATTGTATTAATCGATTCCGAGGAGGGGCCGTAACGAAACTTGAGATTTTTTCAAACTGGTGGTGTGTTATCTCAAAATAGAGGACTGTACACCTTTGAAGTGGTGAACAGTCCTCCAATATATAAGGGGTTACAAATAGATTAATGAGTTTAGTCAATAAATAGATATAAATCTTGAGCGTGAAAATTGCATAACATAATACTGGTATATATATGAAAAATGCAGAGAGGTGTATATGTTGTTGAATTTAAGTATTAGACAAAATTGGATTCCATTGATTTTTGCAGTAATAATGGTATTGATCGGTCTCGTATTTAAAGATACTGGTTATTTATTCACCTTACTAATCGTAAGTATTGTTGGTTTAATCATTATTATCCATATTAGAAAAATTAGAAAGGATGATTAAGATACTCCTTATTATGGTAAAATGGGAATGTATTGTTTTATGACCAGAAATAGTAAGGAGAGATTTTGTGAGAAAACCATTAAACCTTCTTAGTTGCTTTTTCTTTATGCTAGCTCTTATACTTAGCGGCTGTGATAGAGAGATCTCACCTACAGCCGTGGAACAACTTACAGAGTTGGAGAACACTGCCGCTAAGGAAGCACTGGCGGCGGCGCCAGTCTACAAACGAACAGAAATTATTTCGTCGCCAAATGAAGCAAAACAACTTCTGCTTGATGGAAATGAGCGCTTTACTGCAGGTAAGCCTTTAAGTAAGGATTTAAGTTTTGCGAGACGAAGTGAATTGAGGAAGAACGGTCAGCATCCATTTGCGGTTATTTTAAGTTGTTCAGATTCGAGGGTTCCTCCCGAACTTCTTTTTGACCAAGCCTTGGGTGATTTGTTCGTTATCCGAATCGCTGGAAATGTGGTTACCCCAGTTGAATTAGGAAGTGTAGAGTATGCTGTTGAGCATCTGAATACTCCTTTAGTCGTAGTTCTCGGTCATGAAGAATGTGGTGCGGTAACTGCTGCTGTGCAGAATGGGGAAACACATGGCAGTATCACTGCCATTCTAGATAAAATAAAGCCTGCAGTGGACAGAGCTACGGCTATGGGCGCTGGTGAGAGCGATCTGATTGAAAAGAGTGCAGAGTTAAATGTTCAGAATACTAAAATGGAGATCCTAAAGAGTCCGATTATTGATGAGCGTTTGAAAGCAAACCAAGTAAGTGTATTAGGGATTATGTATGATCTTGATGAGGGTGTACTAAAGTTGATTGATTAGTAAGCAATTAAGTAAGTAAGGTAGGTAGGTAGTCTTTTATGTTAGTTCGGTCAAACAAATAATTTTAAGCCCTGAGAGAATCCGAAATGTTAAAACATAATAATCTGAAGAGGTCTAAATGTATTAAATGGCTCCCTAAATAATGCAGGGGAGCCTTTTGCAGGTTTTAACCTAAATCAAACAGCCTGTGGAAAAATAAGGTGTGTACTTAATGAAGGACTTTAATAGAGTTCTGTCGAATGACAAATAGTTATGACTATCTAAAAAATAGGATTTTAAAGGAGCTTTTATGGAATTAATAGCCTTACTAATTAATTTTATTCTCCATATTGATCAACACTTAGTTGAGATAATTCAGAACTACGGGACTTGGACCTATTTAATTCTTTTCCTAATTATTTTTAGTGAGACCGGATTTGTGGTTACACCCTTCCTTCCGGGAGACTCGTTACTTTTTGCGATTGGAGCCTTGGGGGCAAAAGGTGCGTTAGACTTTAATGCAGCAATTGTACTTCTCATCCTTGCTGCGGTTGGTGGCAACACATTAAATTACTTTATTGGTAAAACAATTGGACATAAAATACTAGCCATGAGAAACTCTCGCATTATTAAGAAGGAGTATCTTAATAAGACTCATGCTTTTTATCAGAAACATGGCGGAAAAGCCATAATACTGTCTCGATTTGTACCGATAATCCGTACTTTTGCTCCCTTTGTTGCTGGATTAGGGAAAATGAGCTTTACCAGATATAGTGTCTATAACGTTATCGGCGGTGTTTCTTGGGTCTGTCTGTTTATGTTTTCCGGGTATTTCATTGGCAACATAGAAGAGGTTAAGAACAATTTCACCTATGTAATTTTTGCGATAATCTTTGTTTCTTTGTTGCCAACAATTGTTCCGTATCTTCAAAGTAAAAGACGAAGATAGGTGTAGGTGTAATATATTAACTCTTTAAAAGAATTTGCTTTTCTTAAAGCCCAGCATTTTCACAATTTGTGATTAGGTTGAGCTTTTTTGCTTTTAGCCAATTGGGGTTTTGTTTTTCTTTCTCATTTTGATTGGATTCCAAAATAGATAGGAATGGTGTAAAATTACACTGAAAGGGTGTATTTTCCATGACGAGAATAGAATTTATTAATAAAGTCTCAGTGAAACTAAAGTTAATCCGCCTTGAAAGGGATTATACCCAGGATAAGATGGCTGATATAGTGGGTATATCCAAAAAGACCTTAGTTCAGATTGAGAAAGGTCGGTCCCTCCTGGGTTGGTCTGGTACAGTGACCTTATGTACAATTTTTAGGGACAGTGAAGTCCTGGAGATGACCTTTGGAGGAGATCCTCAAGATATTATCCTTTCTTTAGCCTTTACTGATTATGAAAGTAACGAAATAACTATGGGCGGGAAAATATGGTGGACTGATATTGAGGGGGAGGATCAATTTAGAATCCAACAGAATATTATCTCCAGGCATTACAGGATTCTTGATGGTCAAGACCGCAGGATTTCCTCTTCCTTTGATGATGCTTATATTAGAAAAAGATATCGAGAGCTCTTGAAGAAAGCGGAGGTTTAATAAAAAGTGTTAAATTTTATTAGGGCTTATATTAAATCAATGAGGCTTTACTATGCATTTGTAACAGGGATTGCAGGTTGGATAGGAATGGCCTTTTATGAGTACATCGCCAAGTCTCCATTTCAGACCGTAGAAATAGTTCCTATGACTGAAAAGAAAGCCCTTGTGCTGGTCGTGCTTTTTCTCAGCTGGGGCATAAACCAGATAATTAACGACTACTTAGGGTTGAAAGAAGATCGTGTAAATGCACCCCATCGCCCCATGGTTAATGGTGAACTGCATCCGCAAAAGGCGCTGACCTTAACAGGGATACTGCTGGTTAGCTCTTTACTGACTACATATATCTATCTGGAACCAATTGCCCTGTTTCCCGCAATCTTAGGAATTTTATTAAATATTATCTACGAATACGCTAAAGCCCATGGGATTCTAGGGAATATTGTCTTTGGTCTAATGATTTCCACCTGCACCGCCTATGGTTTCCTTGCAGCCGGTCCGACAAACTCTCCCTATTTTACATATAGTCGTGTTTCAGTACTAATTCTAGTGGCTGTCATGAACGGATTAATGACTTTCTATACTTATTTTAAAGACTACGAAGGGGATAAGGCTGCAGGCAAAGGGACAATAATCGTGCGTTTAGGGGTTGACAAGTCCAGATATCTGGCTGCTATTTCCGCTCTGCTTCCTGCAGGAATCTTTTTAGTGCTCTATATGAATAATTTTATCGAAGCTAGAGTTAACAATATGTTTCTGATTCTGGCTGGATTAACATTTTTTCTGGAATTGTGGACGGGATATCTATATTTTAAGAATCCTCAAGGAGAGAGAACCTATTACTCACTGGTGGCTAATTTCCGCGCATGCATCTGCGGTCAGGCAACCCTTATTGCGTTATTCAATACCGAACTGGCTATGCTCCTATTTTTAGTATCCTATATGTTTGTTGGCTTCTTATTTGACCTGCACACAGATCCTAAATCCTAGGATGCTCAAGTATAAGTTTCCCCCAAGCCTTCTCCTTTAGAGTGTTTCGAAGCTAAGAGAACTTATACTCCCACTGAAGCAAGGTATAGAATGCAACTCATTGAAGCAACAATCCTGAAATGATAAAGGGGTTGCCAAGCAAATGGAGGTTTTTAATGAAACTGTTCGAATCAGTAAGAATTGGGCCCTGCAGTTTAAAAAACAGGATCATACGGTCGTCAACTTTTGAGGGAATGTGTGATTCCCAAGGCCATCCTTTACAAGCATATGAATATCTATATAAACAGTTGGCTTCAGGCGGCGTGGGCGGGATCATTACAGGGTTTGCCTATATCTCTCCTGAAGGAAAAGCAATGCAACCAGGCCAGGCCGGAATTGACTGTGAGGGAATGATTAAGTACTTTTTGCCTGTTACAGAGGGAGTTCACGAGTACGGTTGTAAGATTTTTATGCAACTGGCTCACACCGGCAGGCAGACCAGGAAAAAGGAAACTAGTCAAGATGTCTGGGGGGTATCCAATAAAAAGTCTTTATACTTTGGAGGAACTCCTCGGCAATTAAGCACAGAACAAGTATATTTACTGGTTAAGCAATTTGGAGAAGCCGCTGGCTACGCCAAAGCTGCTGGATTCGACGGAGTACAAATCCACGCGGCCCATGGCTATCTGATCCACCAGTTTATATTGCCTTCGACTAATAATAGAAATGATGAGTTTGGAATTTGTGAAAATAGTAAGATAGGCACAAGATTCCTAGGGCTGGTTCTCGAAGAAATCAGAAATAAGTGCGGTAAAGATTTTGCTCTATTGATTAAGGTAAGCGGCAGCGATGATTATTTTACTAAGTTTACGAGCGAGCAGTTTGCCAGCCTCATAAGCTTCCTAGATGCACAAAAAGTGGATGGTATAGAGATTAGTTATGGGACAATGGATAATGCTCTAAATATCTTTCGGGGAGATATCCCTCTTAAAGTGATCCTAAAGCACAACCCTGTCTTTAAAAGCAGTGACAACATGCATAATATCCTTAGATTACTTTATAATGGCCTTATTTACTGCCTGATGAGGGCAAGACTTAAGCCATTTACGTCGGCTTATAATCTTGACTATGCTAAATTGGCCAAGGTTCTTACGGATATTCCCATTATGAGTGTTGGCGGTTTCCGAAAGGGAGCAGATATGCAGAACTGCCTGAAAAATGGCTTTGCAGATTTCATCAGTTTGTGCAGGCCGTTAATTTGTGAACCGGATTTCGTTGATAAACTCCAGCGAGATGAGAGTTATACTTCCAAATGTGTCAATTGCAATATTTGTGCTGTTATGTGTGATTCAGACCAGCCGACAAGGTGTTATAAGAGATGATTTTTTATACTTTAACTATCAAATTTAGGTTTTAGTTTAGGGAAGGAAGGGAGATTTGAGATAAAAATGGAAGACAGGATTATTATGACTATCCAAAGCGTTTTAGATAAACGTCCCCTAATCACCTTGGACAGTCATTTGCTGGAAGATCTAAGGGTAGATTCCTTAGACAAGCTAATGATTCTTTCGGCTTTGGAGGATGAATTTGCCATAACTATTTCTGAAGATGATTTTGCTGATGTGGTTACCATTAAGGATATTGTAATGAAACTTAAAGCTAGAGGGTTTTTCGCAGGGGGGGCCGCTACCATTTAAAGTGGAAGTTTTACGATTTAGATCAAGAATTCGTTCACAAGGAGGAAATATGGATCTGAGAGATTTTTACACCAGGTTAAGTGTGGATGAGAGCCTTGCCGAAGTCATGGGGTATAACCCTTATTACCAAAAGATAGATTCGGGTCTGAATGCTAGAATTTTGGTAAACGGGCATGAAATGATTGACCTGGCTTCGAATAACTATTTGGGCCTGGCTGCGGACAATAGGGTAAAGCAGGCAGCGATGGAAGCCATTAAAAAATATGGAGTTTCTCTTTGCGGTACTCCCATCGCGACTGGATATATCGATTTATTCCAACAACTGGAGAAAAAGTTGTCGCACTTTATTGAGCTGGAAGAGACCATTATTTTACCCTCGTGCTACCAAGCTAATAATGGGTTATTTAACTGTATTGCCGGTCCTAAGGACCTGATTATCGTCGATCGATTAGTTCATTCGTCTTTGATTGAAGGAATTAAATCGACAGGAAGTAAAATCAGACCTTTTCTGCATAATAATTTAGAGCACTTAGAAGGGATCTTGCAGCGATCAATGGGTTATAGGCAAGTCTTCGTTGTGACAGAGTCTGTTTTTTCCACAGAGGGAAGTATTGCCCCCTTTAAAGAGATCGTCCAGCTGTGTGAAAAATACGAGGCCATGCCAATAATCGATGATTCACATGGTATAGGAGTGTTGGGGAAATCAGGTCGAGGTATACTCGAAGAACAGAGGATAGCAGGGTACAGAGGGATTTATACCGCCTCCTTGGGAAAAGCCTTTGCAAATTCCGGTGGAATGATCAGTGGGGAAAAAAAGCTGATAAACTATCTCAAATACTATTGCTCCCACTTGGTTTACTCTACAGCCCTTACTCCGGCAGTCCTGGCAGGTATTAGTTCAGTTCTGGATATTATTCATTTTGAGTTCAGTGGAATTAAGAAAAAGCTGATCAACAAGCAACGACAAATTTATGAAGCTCTTCTTGAAGGCGGATTTAAGGTAGTATATAGTAAGGCTCCCATGAATTCCATTCAAACCGGCAGTAAAGAAGCGACATTTATTCTTAACCGAAAGCTGTATGAAAAGGGGATTCTTTCCACGCCCTTCATTGAACCTGCTGTTCCTATCAGTGAAGGACGAGTTAGGTTGATTGCCGGTGCAAGCCTATCCCAAGATACTGTAGATGAAGCTGTCGCGATCATCAAAAGGATAGGCTTTTCATGAGATATTTGTTCATATTAAACCCGGGTTCCAAGGGTGGGAAAAGTAAAGCTAAGTTTGAAGAGATTTTTGCTTTTCTACATAATAGGCAGGTGAAGTTTGACTATAAGTTGACCAAGACCCTTGAAGATGCTTACACCCTTTCTATAGAAGGAAATAAAAATGGCTATGATGTCATTGTCGCTGTGGGAGGAGACGGAACGATTAACAGGGTAATCAATGGGTTTTATGATTCTATGGGCAAAAGAATTTCTAATTCTAGGCTGGCAGTTATTCATACCGGCACAAGTCCGGATTTTTGCAAGAGTTACGATTTGCCGCTGGAAATCGATCAAGCTCTTAACGCAGTTCTTAAGGGGAAGTATATTGAGATACCGATAGGTAAGATTTCTTATATTGGTGAGTATGACAAGAGGTTGGATCATCGTCCCCTGGGCATGACTCATGAAAATCTGCAAACCGGTTATTTTGCCTGCTGTGCTAATATCGGAATGGGAGCAACCGTGGCTAGGGGAGCAAACGGTGGGATCAGAGACTCTATCGGGGATTTTGCAGGGACGTTGGTATCCCTGATCAAGACTTTGTTTAGTTATCGGCCTGTCAACTATGCGCTCTGTCTTGACGGGAAAAACCAAGTCTATAGGAAGGTTTACAATATATTTGTGGGGAAAACCACCTATATAGCTTCGGGGATTAAGGTGAAAAATAAGCTAACTTTAAGAGAGCATCGATTTTATGCCCTAACCATCAAAAACATAGGTTATGCTAATTGGTTCAGCGTATTGAGTAAGTTATACCGTGCAAAGGAGTTTGCAAACAACAACACAATGTCCTTGGAATATGCTCAGAAAATCGAAGTATTCGGAAGCAACAGAAATAATGAATTGGAGTTTGACGGTGATCCAAGAGGATTTTTGCCTTGCGTGATTGAGCCTGCTCAGGACCCTTTAGACGTAATAAGATAAAATATGTAAGAAGGTTGATGATGAATAGAGAACAAGAAATAATCGAAGTAATTAATAGACATATGCCCAGGAGTACCAGTCAAGTTAACAATCTCTTTGAATCAGACTCGGAAATCGTTGCTTTTCACGGTAAGAGTCTTCTTTATAATATCGATGAATTTTCCGAAGAAGACTTGTTGAGAGAAGATGACCCTTATATGCTGGGTTGGAATATGGCAACAGGCAGTATCAGTGACATTCTGGCTTCAGGGGGCAGTCCAAAGTTCTATGCCCATAGCATGGTTATCCGAGACTCTTGGACGAAGGACTTTGTTGAAAAACTATCTCTTGGAGTTGCCCAGGTCCTGAAGAAAGTGGGGGCAACCTTTATCGGTGGAGATTTTGGAATCTCTAAGACCTGGAGATATACCGGTTCGGTCATAGGAGATCTGGAGAGACAGGCCATGTTAAGGAGTGGGGCCAAGGTTGGGGACGGGATTTTTCTTACCGGGCCAATTGGCAGAGGGAATGTGGAAGCTGCGCTCAAACTGTATGAGCAAAACTTATTAGTCAAACATTTAGGGGGGCGATGGAACAATTCCTTCCGGTTGAGAAGCAAAGAGGCCGAGGTCATTAAGCGCTACAGCCGTTGCTGCATTGATACTAGCGATGGAGTTTTTAATGCTTTAGGCTCAATTTCTGAGATGAGTGGAACAGGTTTTGTCGTTGGCAGTCTGCCCTATGTTAAGAGCGGATTATTATTGGCAAAAACTCTTAGCCTTCCTAAAGAAATGCTCTTTTTGGGAGAATGCGGAGAGTATGAATTACTCTTTACCCTTGGTAAAGAAGCTGAAGAGGATTTTTTAGAAGAAGTACGGAAGAAGAAGCTGACATTTTATAAAATCGGAGAAGTTAAAGACCAGGGTAATAAATCACTCTGGGAAAATGAACGAGAGATCGATTTAAGGACTTACGCTTTGCGAGGGAGGAACTATAAGGATACTAAAGACTATTTGCGGAACGTTGTAAAGTTCCTTACTTGACCCTAATTTTCGCTTTAGGGCATACCCAGGATGAAAATAAGCTTACAATGCCTTTGATCCGGTAAGTAAAACTTGCCTTCGAACCACGTACATCAAACCACGTACCTCGATTTTTGGGAGGTGGCTTAAATGAAACGAAGAGTTGTTATTACAGGGATTGGTCCGGCCACAGCCATAGGAATTGGCAAAAAGGATTTCTCCGCAGGCATATTCGGTTTAAAAACATGTTTAGCAGAGATCCCGAAAAACTATGAGCAGAACTATAGGTTTAAATCTCGTTACTTCGTGCCTAAACCCAAATTCTCTCTCACCGATTTAGGATTTCATAAATCAGTGGTAGGGATGATGGAAGAGGTCTCCAGACTTTCGGTATTGTGTACTATGCTTGCATTGCAGGATGCTGGGTTTAAGACAAGCAACGGAGATAAATATATGCAAGTTGAAGGTCTGCAAAACTGTGGCACCATTATCGGTATTGGAATGAGCAGCCTGCAGACAGCCTTCGATTCATATACGGCTCATATCGCCGATTCGAGGGTGTCGGCATCTGAGCCTCCCTCGACTTTAGAATCCAGCCCTAACTCTGACCCTGACCCAAGTCTTAATACGAACTTAAATCCGAATAAACCCAGATTCAATCGAATGGTTATTCCCATGCTGATGACAAATTCACCTGCTGCCTGGATATCCATTCTCTTCGGACTTAAAGGGTTCAGTTATACTCTCAATGCTTCCTGCGCTTCAGGAAGTTATGCTCTTGGTGAGGCTTACAGAACAATTTCTGATGGCAGATGTGATATGAGTCTAACGGGCGGTGTTGAGGCCTTGGCTGAAAGGAACGGGGCAATAATGAGGGGCTTTGATATGCTCTCCACGCTCACGAGAGCAAAGGATGGGAGGCCCCAACCTTTCTCTCCCCAAAGAAGTGGATTTTTATTTAACGAAGGGGCAGGTTGTGTTCTCGTCTTGGAGGAGCTAGAAGGAGCTCGAAGCAGGGGGGCGGAAATTTATGCTGAGGTTGTCGGGTATGAAGCGTGCAGTGACAACTATAACATTGTCCAAATGGATCCAAGTGGAGATAATATCGCCAGTCTTTTTGATAAGATTTGCCGAGGGATCAAAGTTGACTATCTGAATGCTCATGGAACAGCGACTCCAACAAATGACGACATAGAAAGCAGAGTGATTCAAAGAATCTTTGGGGATAAAAGCACCCAGCCATTGATTAATTCTACCAAAGGAATCTTAGGGCACAGCATCGGTGCCAGTGGAGCTTTGGAGGCAGCTGTAACTGCTCTATCTATTAAAGAATCCAGAATCCATGGTAATTTGACCTTTGAATCTATGGAAAATTTAAATCTCCCCATGGAAACACTTAAGACTCCCATTGAATATGCACTGTCCGCTTCCTACGGCTTTGGAGGACATAATGCTTTAATTCTTTTCAAGAGGTACCTGGAAGATGAGTAAGAATAAGAATGGAGTCATGATCACAGGCGCGACAGGATTTATTGGCAGTCACCTTACTAGGGAGTTTTGCAATAATCAGGTCAGAGTTGGTTGTCTGATCAGAAATGACAGCAACCTGACTAACCTTGAGGGGCTGCCCCTAGAGTTGAAGTCTGGGGATATCAGGAATGTTGAGGAATTGACACGAGCTTTCAGCGGCTATGATTGGGTTATTCATAATGCAGCAAAAGTAGCTGACTGGGGGGATTATAAGGAATTCTATGAGACAAATGCGCTAGGTACGGTCAATGTCTTAACCGCCTGTGTTCGCGCAGGGATAAAAAACGTCCTCATGACAGGGTCCAATTCTGTTTATGGAGAAGAAAACTGCTTTATCGTCAAGAATGAACAATCCCCCTATAATGCCCATTATCAGTACTTTGGAGACAGTCTTTTTCCTTGCCAGTTAAATTACTATCGTGATACCAAAACCCTGGCTAAGAAAGAGGCCTTAGCCTTTGCCGCAAGTCATGACCTGAACCTGACTATTTTAGAGCCTGTTTGGGTTTATGGAGAGAGGGAATTCAAAACAGGTTTTTACGAATACCTAAAAACAGCCAAGGAAGGAATACCCTTTGTCCCAGGAGCAAAGCAGAATAAATTTCATGTCATCTATGCCGGAGACTTAGCTAGAGCTTATTACCTGGCTTATACAAAAGAGCTGACTGGCATACACTGTATTCTAGTCGGCAATGAAGATCCTGAAAACATGGACAAGATTTATGAGTTGTTCTGTTCTGAGGCAGGGCTGAAAAAGCCCAGAAATCTTCCCAAGGGGTTGATCTACCCTCTTGCTTTCCTCATGGAACTTCTATTCAGTCTATTCAAATCTTCCAGGCCTCCGCTCTTAACCAGAGGAAGAGTGAATATGTTCTACGACAATATTGAGTTTTCCGTGGAAAAGGCCAGACAAACCCTAGGTTTTAGAAACTCTATAAGTCTGGAGGAAGGGGTCAAAAGAACGGTTTTTTGGTATAAACAGCAAGGGCTGATTTAATAAGTCAGTCTTGAGATGGGGGGATAACCTGTGATAACAGTCAGCAATGTTACAGGTCTGGGAAAAATAGTCTTTAATCTGAAATTAAAAATGAGCATTTTTTTTTACTTTTTCCCAGCGCTCTGGAAAGAGGAACTTTCCCTTAAAAGGTTTATTGCTCTAATGAAAAGGCTTCTGCTTTTTGTATCTAGAATGAGACATAATAAATTTGTAAAAATAGGGGAGAAGACTCGCTTAGGCTTGTATATCCCCGGTTTTCCGTCTCCGGCTTTTTACACTGCCTGCCAGAAATTCAGTCAATTTAAAGAAAGAATGCCCTGTACCACGGTCTTGTTATCGATTACATCCGCATGTCCTTATCATTGCAACCACTGTTATCAGAAGCTTGACAGGGGCAAAGATGTTGATATCAATACTCTGATCGGGATCGTCAGGAGGTTGCAGGAGATGGGAATTGCCTTTTTCAATATCGAGGGAGGAGAACCCTTCTTTGCTTATGAGCGGCTGAAGGAGGTTTGCTCAGCTATTGATTCCAGATCGGAAATCTGGATAAATTCTACGGGAGCCGGTATGACAGACGAGAGGCTTGCGGAACTAAAAGAGCTAAATGTGACCGCAGTCATGTTTTCTCTGCACAGCCCCGATCCAGACTCTTTCAATGGCTTTTTGGGCAAAGAATCTGCTTGGGATACTATGGAGGCAGGGGTTAAGATGTGTCAGAATGCGGATTTGGCGGTCGCCTTTAACACATGTCTGATGCGAGACGATTTTTACAATGGTATTTTTGAACATATCATGGAGGCAGCCAAGGACTTTAAGGTTTGTCTGATCCAAATTATAAAGCCCAAACCTGCGGGAGGGTGGCTAGAGAAAGAAGACCTCGAATTTACGCCCCAAGACATTGAATTTATCAAAGCTAAGGTAAACCGATACAATTTACAAGAAGAGTTTGCAGAATATCCAGCCATATCGGCTCAGATAATTGAAGAAGATGAGTCTGTTTTTGGCTGTACTGCCGGAGGAACAGACAGATTCTATATCAATGCCAAGGGAGACCTGCAACCCTGTGAGTTTCTGAATATTTCCTTTGGTAATATCATGATAGATAGATTTGAAGATATCTATCAAAAAATGCGTAATTGTTTCCCTTGGGGTGGGGAGTGTTATCTGTGCGAAAATTGTTCCCAAGAGATTCATAGGCTTTATCAAGAGAATAGCTTGAATTCCCTTCCACTGACCCCGGAGCTTTCGGAGCAGATCTATAGTTCTTGGGAGCGGGGGAGGCGAACGGATTTATATGATAGGTTGGAGAGGGTGAAGTAATCCACACCTAAGGATTACTTTGCGGGCATATTCACCAGAACTGGGAAAGAGGGGAAAGAAAAGGGTTGGAAGTTCTAGTTTACTGAGTAGGATAAAACCGTCAGATGGAGAAAGGATGGTGGGTCAGTGGAAAGAACGTTGGTTGTATTGATTATACTAACATCTATTATTCACCTTGTTGATACCCTGGCTTATTCGGTAAGGTTGAACTCTGTTAAGAGTGGGCAAGTTGCGTTATCCTTTTCGCTATTTAATCTCATCGCACTTGTGTCGCGTACTGCAAATACCTTTCTAGCCCCATTAATTGCTGGTATCATTGCCTTAAGTATTAGACGAGGATTAGATCCAATAATGGATATGCGTAAAGTAATTCTTGCTGCAACATTCGGAACTCTAGCGGGGGTAATTTTAATTCCATCATTCCTAAGGATTTTTGAGAAAGCTGTAAACCGCTTAGAAGTAACCGGGTCTGTCCCTTCCCTTGTTGTTGAAGCCTTACAGATAAACAATATTAAACGGATCGTAAAAAATGTCACTAAACCCTCCAAGACAATGCTAGAAAGATTAAGGTATAGAGAAATTCCCAAGCGATTGATTATTTTAAATGTATTAGTCACAGGAATATATACAATTGGCGTCCTTTCAGCAAGTTATGCGGCAACATTGGTTTCGGGGGAAGACAGACTTGAGGTTATTGCGTCATCGGGGATGATTAATGGGATTGCGGCAATTTTACTAACGCTTCTCATTGATCCGAAAGCAGCTATGATTACTGATCAAGCCTTAAGAGGAAAGAGACCTTATGGTGATGTCAAGGCCCTAGTGGTATTGCTTATTTCTTCGAAGGTTGTTGGTACTTTGTTAGGCCAGGTGTTGTTTTTACCTGCAGCTCGTGTAATTGCTTATTTTTACAGCTAATCCTTGAAGAGATTTTTATTGAGGGACTCATTCATCTCAAAAGGAAGATTCCAACGGGTTTCATTTACACAATGGTTTAAATTGGGCGTTAGATTAACACAACAAGCCCTGAAATAAAATATTACACACAAAAAAGCCACTGTGACCAGTGGCTTAACATTTCTATATATAAGAGCACGTAATGATCTATCTAACACCAATATAGATCGCTGATTACCTAACTAGGATCTTCCGACCATAATCAAGCAAGTTACCACCCATAATAATGATTCGTTCGACCTTACAAGATATCTACCCAGCTATATACAACCTCACGGCTGCATATAACCGAACTTCTTACACATGCATATATCATGCGACATATGGTTGCGTAAGAAACTCAACACCCGGCAAAATCTTAGCTCGACCCTTTAGGATAAGTTAGAACCCTAAAACAATCTAAGAGACTGCCCTAAAGCTTTTCCCCACCTCTAAAAGATCTTCCCTCCGACTATATACAAGCGTTTTACCACCTGAAGATAATCTTTGGCCGACCCATATACACCCGGTAAAGAGCATATATAAATCTTGGCTCAACCATTACGTACCCTTATGAACATATTATGGCTTTTAAGTTCTTGTTTTATTCTTGGAAATTTTAACCAATTTACCCGCTAATTGCAGCAAAGCGGATTCTATATTGATATATATCACAGACTGGAGATTACAGATTCTAATCAGGCACAGATGTCTGAGATCTAGCCAAAATGGTGTGTATTCGTGTATAGTAGTAGTGGTAGGAGGGATGCCATTGATATAAGAGATGTGTTAAAAATTGCACTTATTTATTGAAGGTTACAGAAACATAATTTAAAAAGTGTGGGTTCTTTAAAGACTATATGTATTAGTGAAGGGAAGGATAGTAAAGATGAAAAGAAGATGGTTAACACTTTTTGTGGCTATCTGTACAGTTGCTCTTTTAGTAGCAGGCTGCGGTCAGAAGTCTACAGACAAGAACCAAACGGGTGATCAATCCTGGAATAAAATTAAGGAAAAAGGGGAATTTGTCGTTGGTCTGGATGACAATTACCCGCCAGCAGGCTTCCGTGATAAAGCAGGAGAGTTGGTTGGCGTTGATATTGATTTAGCTAAAGAAGCGGCCAAGCGTTTAGGTGTTAAGGCTGTATTCAAACCAGTTCAATGGGATGGAGTTCTCTTGAATCTAAAAAGTGGGGAAATAGATCTCATCTGGAATGCTCTGGGTATCACTCCTGAAAGACAGCTGGAAATCGGGTTTACGGATAGTTATATGGAGGATCGGAATATTATCGTAGTAAAGTCCGGTTCACCAATCAAGTCCAAGGCGAATTTAGATGGAAAAACTATTGGACTTCAATTAGGCAGCACTGCGGAAGAAGCTGTTGCTAAAGATCCGATTTCTTCTAAACTTAAGGAAATCAGAAAGTTTGAAAGTCCGACGGTTGCCTTAATGGATTTAGAGGCTGGTCGCATTGACGCTGTAGTAACGAATGAAATGAATGCCCGTTACTTGATTACTACAGAAAAAACTGCAGATAAATATTATATTCTCACAGCAGAAGAAGGCGATTTTGACAAAGAGCCTTATGGTGTAGGTGTACGCATGGAAGATAAAGCCTTCCTCACTGAACTAAATAGAGTTCTCAATGAAATGAAGGCTGACGGGACTGCTGCCAAAATCAGTAATCAATGGTTTGGATCAAATATCATTAAGTAAGATTCAACTCCTTAAACCAACTAAACTTATACCTACATCCTTGGTGAGGGAGTCTGGGATTGGATTAAAAGGAATAGGAAGTTGACAAATCTCTTCCTATTCCTTGTTTTACACACAGAATGCTTGGCACTGGACAAGTTTTTTAACAGAGTATTTTCCTAAGCCTTGGTTTAAGGGGTATTAAAGACATTCATAAGGGGATTAGAGAAAACGATGGATTATGTTCTAACAATATTACCCGTTCTTTTAAAGGGTTTAAAGCTATCCCTAACGATTTATGGAATTGTAATTATCTTGATCTTTCCTCTAGCTATTTTGGCTGCCATCGGTAAAGTATCAGGCCCTCCAATTCTTAAAAAGATCTTATACTTATATACCTGGATCTGGCGGGGTACCCCCTTGTTGCTCCAATTATTTTTTATTTACTTTGGCTTACCTTACTTTGGCATTAATTTACCGCCATTAGTTGCAGTCATCATTGCCTTTGTTTTAAATGTAACCGCTTATGAAACAGAAATTATTCGGGCAGGTATTGAATCCATTGATAAGGGACAGTATGAAGCAGCTAAGGCTTTAGGATTGACTTATTTTCAGACGATGCGGCGGATTATTATTCCCCAGACGATTAGACGAGTGTTGCCTGCTACCTGTAATGAGGCAATCCTTACCTTTAAAGATACTGCCCTCGTTGCCGCGATTGGTATGGGTGATTTACTGCGCTCAGCCAAGGAAGTGGTCACATCTGATTTTAAAATTACAGCTTTTTTTGTTGCTTTTGGTTTTTACCTGATCATCTCTTCTATTTTACTTCAAGTCTTTAGCAAATTAGAAAAGAAATATTCTATTTACGAATAATAAGCCATTACTGTATGGGGCTATAATATAAATTATTAACGGTCTTATTTAAGGCAACGAAGGGATAAGAGACGATAATGGATCATATGGAATATGTTCTAAGTATACTTCCGTTTATTGCATCAGGATTGAAGTTAACTGCTAAGATTTATATAGCTACCTTAATATTCGCATTGCCTGTGGGACTTTTAGCAGCTATTGGCAAAGTGAAAGGGCCGAAGATAATCACTAAGATTTTATATTTATATACATGGATTTGGAGAGGCACGCCTTTGCTTTTGCAATTATTCTTCATGTTCTATGGATTGCCAATCATCGGTATTAGACTGTCACCTTTTGCTGCGGCAACTATTACCTATACCCTGAATTCTGGGGCTTATTTAACGGAAATTTTCAGAGGGGGTATAGAATCCATAGACAAAGGTCAATATGAAGCAGCTAAGGCTTTAGGAATGACTTATTCCCAAACGATGCGCCGGATCATTATTCCCCAAACTGTGAGAAGAGTTTTACCCCCTACCTGCAGTGAGGCTGTTAACTTGGTAAAGGAAACGGCACTGCTTGCAGTTATAGGAATGCCAGATCTATTACGGATTGCTACCCAGATCTTCACCAGGGATTTTAATATCACGCCATTTATCGTGGCGTTTGTTCTGTACCTAATTATCTCTTCTGTTCTTGTTAGATTATTTAGCACATTAGAGAAGAAATATTCAATTTATGAATAGGAGAGTAGAGAATGACGATGATACGGATGAGTAATATTCATAAATATTTTGGTAAACTGCATGTTCTTAAAGGCGTATCCCTAGAAGTCAATAAGGGAGAAATTATTTCAATTATTGGCCCCAGTGGCTCAGGAAAAAGCACCTTGCTCCGCTGTATGAATCAACTAGAAAAGATAGACCAGGGTATTGTCGAGATAGAAGGCATTGTAGTCGAGGCTGCAGGAGATAAAGAAGGAAAGGGTGTTGCTACTCCTCGGGAAGTTAGGACGGCCTACCGGAAAATGGGTATGGTGTTTCAAAGCTTTAACCTTTTCCCCCATATGACAGCACTGGGTAATGTGATAGAAGCGCCTATGCTTGTCAACAAGGCAACTAAAGACGACGCTTTAAAAATTGCTGAGAAGCAATTGGCAAAGGTGGGGTTGCTGGAGAAAAAAGATGCCTTTCCCTCTAAGTTATCCGGGGGACAAAAACAGCGGGTAGCAATCGCACGAGCATTAGCGATGAACCCTGATATTATGCTTTTTGATGAACCGACATCAGCTTTAGACCCCGAGCTAATAGGAGAAGTCCTAAGTGTTATTAAAAATTTGGCTCAGGAGCATATGACCATGTTGATCGTTACTCATGAAATGGGATTTGCCAAAGAAATCTCTGACCGGGTGATTTTTATGGATGATGGTAAAATCTTGGAGGATAGTAACCCAATAGACTTTTTTGATAGTCCTCGTCATCCCCGGATTAAAACCTTTTTAGAAAAGATGTTGTAAAAGATTCTGTAACGATGAGTGTGTGACCCAGATACCCACTTTAGAGAGTTATCTTACTTTAAGATCATAGTCGATTGCTCAAGAGATAAATTTATGGCGATAGCAAAAGAAGGAGGCTTTAGGTATAAAGCGATTAAATAACGCTTCGATTCATACCGGGCAAAATTATAAGTGCAGCTAGTAGTTCAACCAGTGAATACTAAATGAGAGTTATAGAGATATACTCTCTTTTTTTGTGTTCCTGAAGCTCAAAAAAGCTAATATGGATATTTATTCAAAATAACAAAAATATGTTAAGATTATATAATATTATTAAATTCCGAGACTCTCACTTCAAGCGGGTGTTCCTTATTCTACTTTAGTGACCATAGTCTCCACCCTAGTGTATCGTACCGGAGACTTATACCACCGAAGTCTCGATGTTCAGCTTTAGTTGAACGAGTTCACTAAATCGTACAGTTGCATAAATACATAAATACATAAATGCATAAACGTATAAAGAAACGAGAGGTGCTTGCTGATTGATATTCTGATGATCGTCATAGGTTATCTTCTTGGCGGAATCTCAACTGGGTATTACCTTGTTCTGTTGCTTTGCCGTGATGATGTTAGAAATTATGGTTCTGGTGCTACGGGTGCTACAAATGTTGGCAGGATTTTAGGCACAAAAGGTTTTTTGTTAACGTTTCTTGGAGATTTTTTTAAAGGCTTTCTAATTCCTGCTATAGCCATTTACCTAAAACTCTCAGACATAACTGTTGTCCTGAGCGTGATTGCCGTTGTAGCAGGACACATATGGCCGCTGCAACTTGGTTTTAGAGGAGGAAAGGGAGTAGCTGCTGCCTTCGGGGGAATAGTTGTGATTAATCCCTCACTAGCCTTGGTATTGTTTGCAATCACAATGGGGCTATTTGTACTGACCAGGAAATTTACCTTAAGCGGTCTTTTAAGTATTCTGGCATCCCCAATCATAGCATTCTTAATGTCACCGTCGGCAAATCAGGTTATTGGGATTTTGATCCTAGCAATTATATTACTTATTGCTCATAGAGGAAATATTGCGATGATACTGAAAGAGGTTTCAAGGAGGTAATAGCATGAGTCGTGGTTTATCCTTTAAAATTGCTACTGAGGACTGGGAGTTTGAGCAAATTCACGCTCTTAACTACAAAACATTTGTTCAAGAAATCCCCCAGCATGGTGTCAATAGAGAGAAAAAGTTAGTAGATAAGTTTCATGAGGAAAATTCATATTGCATTTGCCTTCGCGATAGGAAGCTCTTAGGAATGCTGGCGTGTCGAAGTAAACGTCCCTTTTCATTAGACTTAAAACTGGCCGATTTAGCTGCATACTTACCCCCACACAACGGATTGTGCGAGATTCGTCTCCTTTCAGTTGAAAAAGAGGTTAGGGGCGGTCGAATCCTTGTTGGATTGATGAACATGCTTATGGAATATTGTAACGAGCAGGGATACGACTTAGCTGTAATATCGGGAACGGTAAGACAGTTGAAGTTGTATCAGCATCTTGGCTTCATACCTTTCGGGCCACTTGTCGGCAAACCCGAAGCTATGTTCCAACCCATGTACCTTGCACGAGAAACTATCGTCCGGAATCTGAATAGTTTTCTGGAACAGCAACCTAGGCTAAAGACTGCTGTGAAAGATAGGGTTAACTTCCTTCCCGGACCTGTAAGGATTTGTGAAGCCGTTAAAGAGGCTTTTATTAAAACTCCGGTTTCTCATCGTTCCGATAGATTTCTGAAAGATATTGCCCAAATCCAGCATAAGCTCTCTCAATTGGTTAATTCGAAAAGCGTTCAGATCTTACTGGGATCAGGCACCCTCGCTAACGATGTCGTAGCTGCCAATCTTTCAAATAAAGGGAAGGGCCTAGTTGTCAGTAATGGTGAATTTGGCGAACGGTTAGTTGACCATGCCCAAAGGGCTGGGCTTGATTTCAAAGAGTTTAAGAATACTTGGGGGAAGGCTATTTACTATGATGAGCTAGAAATTATTCTTGATCAAGACCCCTCCATTAAGTGGGTATGGGCAGTACATCTAGAGACATCAACAGGGGTTCTTAATGATTTGTCAAAGTTAAAATACATCTGTAAGAAGCGAAATATTATACTCTGCCTAGATTGTGTCAGCTCTATCGGGGCCTTGCCAATTGATCTGAAAGGAGTTTATCTCGCGTCGGGCGTAAGTGGCAAAGCTCTATGTTCGTATCCGGGGTTAAGTTTTGTTTTCTATAATCACGCTTTAAGTGGACAAGGTCTGCCCCGTTATATGGATCTGGAATTATATAGTAAGTCAGAAGGAGTACCCTTTACCCATTCATCAAATTTTATCTATGCTTTGCAAAATGCTTTAAATTTAACCTTATCTAGGGACTTTTCTATTAATGCACAGTTTGCCGCGGGATTAAGAAGACAGTTAAGAGCACTTGGGATAAAAGTTGTAGCAGCGGAGGAATACGCGTCCCCCAATGTTATAAGCTTTGAGCTTCCCGAGGATCTCAGTTCTGAAACGATAGGGGCGAGGCTGGAAAATGAGGGCTATTATCTTAGCTATCGAAGCTCCTATTTACTTAAGCGAAATTGGCTTCAAGTTTGCTTGATGGGAGAATATGATCAGAGGGTTATTGAAGCCTTTCCTTCGATCTTAGCTTCATGCTTGACTATGGAAGAGGATAGGATTTTAAAGGTAAAATAAAATGGAGTCTGTTTTATGAGCAAACCAAAGGCTTTCGAAGTTAGGATGCACTCAATAGCGAACTTAGGCGGAAATATATGGAGTTTGATGGTATGCCGAAGTGCAGTGTATACCTTAAACAGCAAACATCAAAAATGGTAGTCTAAAGCAGGATTCTTTCATAGCTGCTCTTTAATTTCGATCAAAATCATGGTATTATGCAAACTAAGAGAATTCTGCGTCTACTATTTTGCGCGACAAGGCCATAGACAAAGTGCTATGGCCTTAAACATATTTTAAAGATCATAGATAAGGGCTAATTTACTTAATGTATCTAAAAACTAACTAATGGAGGATGATATGGGATTTCAAGCTGTAAAACGTATTTATGTGGAAAAAAGACCTGGCTATGATATTGAAGCCCAGGGTCTGTACAATGATCTTTTGGAAAATTTAGGGATACTAGGTTTGCAAGGGTTAAGAGTGATTAACCGTTATGATATTTCTGGAATTACGGACGAGGAGTATGCAAAGTCTCGCCCGATTATCTTTGCTGAGCCTCCATTGGATTTGGTGTACGACGAAAAAATTGAAATTTCCCCACAGGACCAAGTTTTTGCCATGGAATATCTACCCGGTCAGTATGATCAGCGGGCGGATTCGGCTGCTCAATGTGTACAGATTCTGACCCAAAAAGAGCGGCCAACGATTGCTTCAGCTAAGGTTATAGTATTAAAGGGTCAGCTTTCCGAGATGGATTTCCAGAAAATTAAAGATTACTGCATTAATCCAGTCGAATCTCGAGAAGCTGCTTTAGAGAAGCCTGAAAGCTTAGAATTTGAAGCTGTAACTCCGCCAAATGTCGAAATACTTGATGGCTTTATTGAGAAGTCGTCTGAAGAACTGAAAGTGTTCTTTAATAAAACGGGCTTAGCCATGAGCTATGAAGATTTAGCATTTTGTCAAGCATACTTCCGAGATACTGAAAAAAGAAATCCAACGATTACTGAGATTCGAGTGATCGACACCTACTGGTCGGATCATTGTCGGCATACGACCTTTGATACAAAGATCGAAGAGGTTGCTTTTCCGAAAGGGGATTTTGCTCACCCATTAACCAAAGCTTATCATGAGTATCTCATGTCAAGGGATTATGTCTATGGAAAAAATCCTGCTGATCGAGATGTTTGTCTCATGGACATCGCTGTTTTGGGTATGAAAGAGCTTAAGAAAAAAGGGCTCTTACCTGATCTTGACCTATCAGATGAAATCAATGCCTGCAGTATAGTAGTAAATGTCGATGTCAACGGTCAAAATGAAGAGTGGCTGGTGATGTTTAAAAACGAGACTCATAACCATCCGACAGAAATCGAACCCTTCGGCGGGGCAGCTACCTGTCTGGGTGGGGCCATTCGAGATCCCCTGTCTGGCCGTACCTATGTGTACCAAGCTATGCGCGTGACAGGAAGCGGAGATCCAAGGGCAAGGCTTGAAGAGACTCTGCCCGGCAAACTGCCCCAGAGAAAGATAACAAGGGGTGCGGCTGCAGGTTATAGTTCTTATGGAAATCAAATCGGACTGGCGACGGGTCAAGTAACGGAAGTCTATGATGAAGGTTTTGTGGCCAAACGGATGGAAATTGGGGCCGTCATTGCGGCCGCTCCCCGGGAAAATGTAGTGCGTGAAGCCCCTGTAGCTGGGGATGTTGTCGTACTTGTCGGCGGAAGAACGGGCAGAGACGGGTGTGGCGGTGCAACTGGATCTTCTAAAGAGCACACCACGGAGTCTCTACTGACTTGCGGGGCGGAAGTACAAAAAGGTAATCCTCCTACAGAACGAAAAATTCAGAGACTTTTTCGTAATGCCAAGGTTAGTAAACTCATCAAACGCTGCAACGATTTTGGCGCAGGCGGGGTATCGGTTGCAATCGGAGAATTAACCGATGGCTTAGAGATTAACTTAGATGCAGTTCCGAAAAAATATGAAGGTCTTGATGGGACAGAACTTGCGATCTCTGAATCTCAAGAACGAATGGCAGTTGTTATTCGCGCTCAAGATTTTGAAGCCTTTGCCAAGTATGCTCATGAGGAAAACCTAGAAGCAACCTTAGTTGCTAAGGTTAGTGCTGACCCCAGACTTATAATGGTTTGGCGCGGGCAGGCGATTGTCGATCTCAGCCGAGAATTTCTCAACACCAATGGAGTTAAGCAAACGACGAAGGTTCAGGTCACTCTTCCGGAAGGGAATCACAACTACTTTAGCAGGTTGCCAGAAGCTGTCGAAGAAAAATTAGCTTCTCATAATGTTCCGAACTCGGGCGCAATCTTAAAAGAGGCCTGGCTTGCTAATTTGAGCGATTTAAACGTTTGCAGCCAAAAGGGGTTGGTGGAGAGGTTTGACAGTACCATCGGAATGTCGTCGGTCTTGATGCCTTTGGGTGGCAAGTATCAGGCTACTCCGGCTGAAGGTATGGTGGCTAAGATTCCCGTCTTAGCGGGGGAAACAAATACGGCTACCATAATGACCTATGGCTATAATCCGCAATTGGCAAAGTGGAGTCCTTTTCACGGTGCCTTATATGCTGTGGTAGATGCGGTAACTAAGACTGTGGCCCTGGGCGGGGATTATCACAAAGTTCGACTTACTCTGCAGGAGTATTTCGAACGATTAGGAACAGATCCCGAAAAATGGGGGAAACCCTTTAGCGCTTTGCTGGGAGCTTTTTATGCTCAGAAAAAACTTGGAATTCCGGCGATCGGTGGAAAAGACAGCATGTCCGGAACCTTCATGGATTTGCACGTTCCTCCCACATTGGTTGCTTTTGCAGTCAATGTGGTCGAGGCTGATAAAGTTGTCTCCCAAGAGTTCAAAAAGCCTGGCAGTAAGGTTGTTTTAGTGAAAGCTACTCGGGATGAGCATGAAGTCCCTGATTTTGACCAACTAAGCAAAAACTATTCCAAAATTAACGAGTTGATCCATTCCGGAAGTGTCTTGGCATCTCATACTGTCAGGATGGGAGGACTGGCGGCGGCACTTAGCAAAATGTCCTTCGGTAATCGGGTTGGGATGACCTTAGACTGTTCAATAGATATTAATAGTCTGTTTACTGCTGATTATGGTTCAATAATCTTAGAAATAGCAGAAACGGTTGATCTGGCAAAGGCCTTCAGCGGGATAGACTTCCAATTGCTAGGTGTAACTCAGGAAACCCCGATCATTACGATTAAAGACGTGAATATTGAACTGGAAACCGCTTATCAGGCCTGGGAAAAGCCACTGGAAAAAATCTTTCCAACTCAAACGGAAAAAGCCGCCGAGCCACAAAAAGTGAGCTTCAACCTGAGAAATAATCAAACTCCATCAATTAAAGTGGCTAAACCAAGAATCTTTATTCCGGTTTTCCCGGGGACCAATTGTGAGTACGATTCAGCCAAAGCTTTTGAGAAAGCCGGAGGGATCGTTGAAACCTTGGTGATTAGAAATCTGACGGCAAATGATGTGGAGCAATCTATTCAAGAGATGGTTAAAAAGATACAAAAGGCTCAAATCGTCATGCTCCCAGGGGGATTTAGTGCGGGAGACGAACCAGACGGTTCGGGTAAATTCATTGCTACTATGTTCAGAAACCCTTGGATTAGTGAGGCGATTGAGGAACTTATGGATCAAAGGGATGGTTTGATGCTTGGTATTTGTAATGGGTTTCAAGCATTGATCAAACTGGGTCTTGTTCCCTATGGAGAAATAATCGATTTGATGGAAGATTCGCCTACCCTCACGTATAACAAAATTGGCCGTCACGTTTCCGGCATGGTCCAAACCAAAGTTGTTTCCGTTTTATCCCCATGGTTTAGCGGGGTGAATTTGGGAGACATTCATTCCGTGCCTATCTCCCATGGAGAAGGTCGGTTTGTCGCAGATCACGAAATAATTCAAACGTTAGTAGATAATGGACAGGTTGCGACTCAATATGTGGATCTTGACGGGAACCCGAGCAATGATGTTATCTATACTCCCAATGGTTCTTTTGAAGCGATTGAAGGAATCACCAGCCCAGATGGGCGTATTCTGGGTAAGATGGCCCATTCCGAAAGGACCGGTCTGGAAATAGCAAAGAATGTTCCGGGTAATAAATATCAACCGATTTTTGCCGGGGGCGTTAACTATTTTAGAGGATAGACCTTTAACGCAGGTCACTTGCCACCAGAGGTCAACTTAAGTTGCAGGGTTTTTAATATGTTTGTCGAATTCACTAATAGCTAACAGTTAATCATTACAACAATAGGAGATGAAATTTTTGAACACTCAATTTGAAAGTGCTGTTGTGACAGAACAAGGCAAAACCATTGCCGTTGTTTCCGTCCAACCGACGGTATTCCAAAATTCGTTTAACGCATCGATGGTAATCAAAGGGTTGCTTCCTGTTTTTAAAGGGATGCCTATTGTTCTTATGACTTTAGATCCCCAAGGGAATCCTGCCTATTTCGGCAGATCAGACCTTATTCTTCTTCTGGAAAATGTAAACATTAAAGAAGCACCTTGGAAAGAAATATCTGCAGAAATTGACTTAACAAATTCTTGTCCGATGAAAGAAGAAGCAGAAGAATCATAAGATTTTATTGAGGAAAACATGGACGTTTGGGCGAACTATCGAAAAATACTACATGTAGATATGGATGCTTTCTATGCCTCTGTCGAGCAGCGCGACGATCCGTCCTTAATGGGCAAACCGGTAGTGGTTGGAGGCAGATCCAATAGCAGGGGTGTAGTTTCTGCGGCGTCTTATGAAGCGCGTAAATATGGAATACGCTCGGCGATGCCTGTTGCAGAAGCTGCTCGGCGCTGTCCTTCTGCTGTTTTCTTGCCGGTAAATGGACAGAAATACCGTGAAGTATCCTGGCAAATAAGACAAATATTTTTGACTTATACTCCTATGGTAGAGCCACTATCTTTGGATGAGGCTTTTTTAGATGTTACAGGTTCTACGAGTTTATTTGGGCCTGCAGATTTAATAGCTTTAACAATAAAACAGCGCATCCAGCAGGAATTAAACTTAACGGCCTCTGTTGGCTTAGGGTGCAATAAGTTTTTAGCCAAGCTTGCCTCAGATCTGAAAAAACCTGATGGATTCGTGGTTGTGCATCCCAATAGAATTCAAGAGTTTCTTGACCCATTGACTGTGGAAAGGATATGGGGAGTAGGAGAAAAAACAGCGGAACAATTGCACAATCATAATGTTAAAACGGTTAGGGACTTACGCAGCCTGGAATTAAAATTCTTGACGAAGCTCTTTGGATCTTTAGGCAGCCAGCTTTATCAGTTGGCCCAAGGAATTGACGATCGACCCGTGGAAAGCGACCGGGTGGTTAAATCCATCGGTCGCGAGACTACGTTTGAAACTGATATTGCTGATCCTGATGTACTGGAGACAACTTTACTAAAGCTTGCCGTTCATGTAGGTCGGAGTCTGCGCAAAGAAGCACTCAGAGGTAAAACGGTGACCTTGAAAGTCAGGTACGCTGATTTCCGTACCCTAACCCGTTCTCGAACACTATTGCGGGCTACGGATCTTGACGACGTGATTTATCAAGAAGCCTGCAGCTTATTAAGAGAGTTATCTCTTAAACAACCCCTTCGATTAATTGGGGTTACCTTATCTAATCTGACCGATCAGATTCAAAATCAGCTGTCTTTGTTCGAAGGACCCCAGGTGGAAAAAGAGAATCTTACAAAGGTTCTTGATTCTGTAAAAGAGAAATATGGTGAGAAAAGTATTACAAGGGCTAGACTTTTGTAATTATAACGGTATAGGTCATTTGCCTTTTTCTAAGCAGATGGCCTATTTTCTTATACAAGTCAACTTACATGCCGCTACGCTACACAACATCACCGATCACCAGAACCCTTTTTTCCTAGGCAGAAAGTATAAGGTGTCGTTACATACTTTCTGTAAGGTCTCATGTCGACATTCCTGGTTAAAGCGACATTTGGCCATCCATGGCCAGCAGTCCATTCTCGCCATCAAATAGATGCTTAAATCTCCCTTCCATGTACGAGTCAGACTACTGGGGTCAGTGGTTTAAAGCTAGAAAAAGTATTCTGAATAGAGATTAATTTATTTGTCAGTTACCTCAATCCGCTTAATTTATTAAATAATGTCGAAAATATCTTTGTCAGAAACACTGCTAAACTACGTCTATAACTAATAGGTAACATACTTAAAAGCACAGCAATTGGGTCTAAGTGCTAGGAAACGAAAATATTCGCAGTTGAAGGAGGGAAACTGGAGAGAGAAACATCAGTCACGATGTTCAGCCTTGGCTGAACGAGTTCACTCTTATGTAAAAAAAGAGTTTGAACTACGAATATCGAACCCCGAGTAAGAAAGGAAGGTAGATAATACAATGAAGAATAATTGGCGTTCTTTCCTGAGCGTGATTGTAGTTGCCATATTACTAGTTCCAACGATTTTTGCTCCTTTAGCTTTAGCAGGAGAAAGCAGTGTATCATCTCCAACTGTTGAGTCTCTGGCTATGCCAGAAGTGAGCCTGGAAAAAGCTATTCAGATTGTAAAAACCAACTTTGACGTCCCAACTCAATATACGGATTTCAGTTCTTCTTACAACACCTATGATGGACGTCAAGTATGGGCTTTGCGTTGGAATGGTACAGCAGAACGACCAGGAGAGTTCGCTGCAGAGGTTAATGCCATAAACGGAGATATTGTAAGTATGAACTATTGGAAGAATGAAGATCAATTGGCCAATAGTCCGTCAGTCCCGACCATTACTAAGGCTGAAGCTCAAGAAATCAGCAACAAGTTACTAAGCCGTTTATTGGGCAAGCGAACTGAGGAATTGAGCTTAATTCCAAGTGAATTAGAGATAGTACCACTAAACTACGGTCCTTTCAATTATTCTCTCCAATATCAACGACTAATTAACGGTATACCCTTACTTAGCAATGGAGCCAATGTTCAAGTATCAAGTACAGATGGGCACATCACTTCTTATAATCTCAACTGGAACGATGTTAAAGCGCCTGAAGTAAAAGGTGTGATCAGTGTTGATCAAGCGCAACAGGCGTTTGTTGCGGCACCATTCTTTAAACTCCAATACTGGATTCCGGCATCCTATAGACCTATGCTTGCAGGGCAAAAGCAGGAAGCTAAACTTGTGTATCAATTAAGAGGGGAAAACAATGGAGGCGCAATTGATGCTTTAACGGGCTTGCCACTTCAATTAAAACAAGGAGAGTGGCTGGCAACAGATCAGAGCGGTGTTGGGGGAATGGGAAGCGCTAAGTCGAAAGGGGCCAATTCAGTTTCTGATGATGCTCAAGTTCTTACCCCTCAGGAACAACAAGAAGTGGAACGTACTGCAAAGCTTCTCAAACAAGATGAGGGGATTGCTGCTGTGAAGCGCTGGGTTGAGATTCCGGATAACCTGACGTTACGCAGTGCAAATTTAAGTAAAGACTGGCGCAACGATGACAAACGTATCTGGAGCTTTGAGTGGAGCATTATTGAGACCGATACAAAAGAAGGAAACTCAAAATATATTAACGCGAGGGTTAGCGCCACAACTGGCGAGTTGCTTGGTTTTGCCATCTCTACTCAACCAAACGACAAAGCCGAAGTCAAATTAGATCGGGCAGCAGCCCAAAAACTGGCTGAAGAATTCCTTGAAAAGGTTCAGCCTGAGCGATTTACTCAAGTTGTGTTAGACTCTGAAACGGATTTAATATCTAAAATGAGCACAGAACCAGAACCATGGAATAATCAAGCTTTCTCATATGGAAGAGTGGTCAATGGAGTTGATTTTCCTGAAAATGGAATGAGTATCAATATCGATCCTGTGGCCGGCATAGTTACGAATTTTGAACTTAACTGGTCTGAATATGATTTGCCTGGTCTCTCGGGAATTCTCAGCAAAGATAAAGCTGTGGTATCCTTTCTCAAGGCACGACCTTTAACCCTCACCTATGTTCGTATCTATTCCAATGGAATACCGGGGGATTTACACTTAGTCTATCTTCCGATTGCCAAAGACCGCAGTATTCCAATCTCTAACATCTTGGATGCAAAAAGTGGAGAATTACTTGATTACCAGGGTCAGTCGGTAGAAAAGGGGCCAAAGCCATACAGTTTTACCGATCTAGCCGAAGTTACGGGGGCAGCAGAGATAACAGTACTTGGTCAAGCAGGATTATTTGGCGATTATGGAAATAGCTTTAAACCTCATGAGAAGATGAGTGTTGCCTCAATGTTGCGTGCGCTGTACCTTAGCCGATTTGGGTTATGGGGAAATATGGGCCTTTCAGAGAAAGAAATTATCAATAAAGCGAAAGAGCTAGGATGGTTAACGGAAGATCTTAAGCCTAGTGATCCAGTGAGTCGTGAACTTCTTGCTAAAGTTTTAATGCGCTACATTCAGCTGAATAAACTGGCAGAACTCAAGGATATTTATCAAGTTAATTTCCAAGATTCTGATCAAATCAGCTCAGATGCTCTAGGTTATGTTGCCATAGCCAGCAGTACGGGGATTATCAAAGTTGAGGGTCAAGTGTTGGCCCCACGTGAAACGGTAAGCCGTGCCGAAGCTGCCACTGCTCTCTTCAGGGCTTTAGGTTGGCATAATTAGTATTTGGCAATTGCAAATTGTGAATTGCGAATTATTCACTTTTATAGTGCGTCTGATCACTAATATATAAATAACCATTAAGAAATAGTCTAGTCCCCTCTTTCAACAACAAGGGGGCTAGACTATTTGTATAGGAGATATTTAATAAAGATATATTAGAAAATTTAAACCTTGAAGTATTTAGATAGCTAATCGATATTTGGGACCAAATTGAGTAAGTTTATTAGAGAACCGCATAATTTTGACATTAGGCACTGTAAAATCATCAATGAATGACTATTTTAAAATTTCCTAAATGGATTAAAGAAACATTATAAGGATAATTAAGTTATTGTTTACAGCTCAGGAAGGGAATGAAAAATATATGTAGAAATCATAATATATCAGCTCCGCGAGAGAAGGGGGCGAGTTATTTATATTTGTTTCAAATATAAATAACTAATAATTCTTCTAGCGGTATAGGATGCTCTGTTATGCCAATTAGTTCAAACTACGAAGTATTTGTTAGGAAAGAAGATGTACATAAAGCAAATCAAATAATTCATAGTCAACGGTAAGTTGATTTTGAAGGCTTCGTTAGAGGATCAGCCGTCATGGCTGTTCCTGAATTTAGAATTGCTAAACTAGTATTGCTTTATATGCCGGCCGCTCCGCATAAACGTGTATTCCCGACACTTTAGCCAAGATTTGGTTAGGGCGCGTCGGGAATACATGGGACGTTACCCAAATGTCCTATCCAAGCGTTCTCATCCTGCTTAAACGAACCCCGTTTAAGTATGTGATGTGAAGAATGTACGTTTTTATATTTTGTAGAAGAAGGGGCTTGAATATGAGAATAGCGATAAAAGATGTAAGAGTTCAAGATGCAGAAACCATCAGCAATATCTATGCCATAAGCTGGAAAGTGGCATATAAGGGGATTATTCCTCAAAGATATTTAGAAGAACTACAAAATGATTTTTGGGTTTCGGCTTTTCAAAACTGGATAAATAATAATATCTTGAAGGTAAAACAAATTTATGAGAATGATACTCCAGTGGGATGTATCAGTTATGGTAAATCAAGAGATGAAAAGCTACCTAATTGGGGTGAGATTGTTTCGATCTATCTTTCGATGCAGATAAAGCTCCATTTGGTTCAGTAACTGAATTTTTGCCTATTTGTGGTGTTGTCGGTTTAGGAAGTCTGATAGCTCAAGGAAATATGAAACATTGTGGTCTCTTGCGTGCGTCTGCTTCAGATATTAGATGGAGGATCAGAGAAGGGGTAGCGTTAGCCTTGCAAAGGTTTGGCGAATCGAATATGGATGGGCTGTTAGATGAGATGCTAGAGTGGGCTAAAGGAACTCTGTTGGAAAAGAGGGCAGTAGTTGCGGCTTTGTGCGAACCAATACTACTTAAGCAACCTAAAGATGTTCTAAGTGTATTACAAATACTTGATAAAATTACCCAAGACATGCTAAACACCGAAAATCGAAAAGATAAGGACTATAAAGTACTACGAAAAACATTAGGGTATGGTTGGAGTGTTGCAACGGTATCTGATCCTGAGAATGGAAAAAAGCTAATGGAGAAATGGTTTGTAAATGAGGATAAAGATATTAGGTGGATGATGAAGGAAAACTTGAGAAAAAAACGGTTAGTCAGAATGGATACAGATTGGACAAGAACTTGGAAATTAAATCTGGGTGTGGAATAGGCTTATACATAATTAGGAGGTTTCGGTTTGAGGTTCATTCATTATTTGAAAAAATTGAGAGATAGCTATGTAATTAATCAAGTGAAGCATATTGAGTTACCTTTATTTAAACCATCGTCAACTGTTAGAAAAAGGTTGATGTTTTCAGGAAGAGTGCAGAAGGTAGGGTTTAGATTAGAAGTTTATGAATTAGCGAAACGGCTGAATTTAACTGGTTGGGTTAAAAATAGAAATGATAAAAATGTTGAGGCTGAAGTACAGGGAGATAATGAGAAAATTATTTTCCTGATTAAATATTTAAAAACATTGAAGAGAGCATCTGTTCGTGATGTGGCAATAAACGAAATGCCGATTGTAGATGATGAGACAGATTTTGCGGTAATAAAGGAATGGTTTTAATTCGCAATTTACTTATATAGAGTACAAAATAACGTAGCTCAAGGGGCCGGCGTCCATGGCGGTCTCTGAATCTGGAAGCGTACGGCATCGAACAGAGGGTTTGCAACATCGGAGAAGACATTTTGGGTAATAACCAGACGTCTCAAACACTCGGACCGTTAGACGCCATGCCTAAGATATGAAAGGGGAAGGGGAGCAAATGAGAATACTAAAGATTTATCAGGTTGATGCATTTACTACTGAAAAATTTAAGGGAAATCCTGCCGGTGTAGTTTTGAACTCAGATGGACTTACTGATCAGGAAATGTTATACATTGCTCGGGAAATGAACAATTCGGAAACGGCATTTATATTCAAGCCGGATGGAGCTGATCATGAGGTTAAGATCAGATATTTTACTCCGAAAACTGAAGTGCCGGTGTGTGGACATGCCACAATTGCTGCGCATTATGTTCGGGCACTAGAATATAAACTTAGCGCTTCAACAGTAATTCATAAGATTGGAATTGGAATTTTACCGGTTGAAATAATTAAAGAGAGCAATGATTATTCCATATTAATGACTCAGGGTAAAATTGAATTTTATCCACCACTTGCTATGCAAGAAAGGGATAAAATCGTCAATGCCCTGGGACTAAAAGAGGACGATTTGGATCAACGATGCCCAATTCAAATTGTTTCTACAGGACATTCGAAGGTTATGATTGGAATTAAAACTAGACGTAGATTGAACGACTTGTTCCCAGATATGCAAGCATTAGCCCAAATAAGTAAAACCATTAACTGCAACGGGTATTTTGTTTTTACAATGGATTCGGAACAAAAGGATATCTTGACTCATGGAAGAATGTTTGCACCTTACATTGGAATTAACGAAGATCCGGTAACAGGAAACGCTAATGGTCCACTTGGGGCATATTTAGTAAAACACGGATTGGTTGAACATGATAAGTCTAACTTTTCTTTTAAAGGCGAACAAGGGCATGCAATTGGGCGAAGTGGTCTAGTAAACGTGATGGTTCATTTAGATAATGGAGAGCCTAAACAAGTCAAAATTGGGGGAAGAGCGGTTATTGTGTTTAAGACCGAGATTGAGATTTAAAAATAATTTAACATAGAAGAGATGACTTTAATTTTAGGGTCAAGCTAAGCTGGCGCGGAGTCTAACACGGTCTTCCCGACACTTAGTAAAGATGAAAGTGGTTAGGCGAGTTCGAGAATACCTTAACGATATAGGACATCTGGATGGTTGTAGATAAACGTTGGAGGAACATCATGGCAATTAGTGAGAGTTACCAAGAATATGTAGTAGACCAACTTAGAGAGTTAGGTTGCGTTTCTGTTAAAAAGATGTTTGGTGGTGCAGGTATTTACTATGACAGTTTAATTTTTGGGGTGAACAATGTTGATAAAGGAGCAAAAAATGTTAAATATACGTCGTGCTAAACCATATGAACATCAAATATTAACGGATATTGCAATTAAATCCGAGGCCTATTGGGGAAATAATTCTGATTATATGGATAAGTTTAAGTCAGTATACAAGGTAACTGAAGAGTTTATATGCCATAATCCAACTTTTGTTATAGAAGATGATAATATTGTGGGATTTTACGGTGTTTTGATAGATGACAAGGAAGTTTTCTTAGAATACCTCTTTATTGAACCCAAAAGTATAGGTAGAGGGTATGGAAAATTATTATGGATTCATTTGGTGAATACATGCAAATCTTTAAGAATTAAAGAATTTGTTATAGTTACAAGCCCTCAAGCTAAAGAATTCTATCTAAAAATGGGTGCAATACCCTTTGGAGAAGTAGAATCTCTTCTGAAAAAAGGACGTATAATTCCACGATTAATTTATACTGGACTTGTGTAAATAGTGGCTATAGTGAAAGGATGTTTGAGGGTCCGCCATATTACCATTAGGCTACGCACAAAAAAGCAATGAATCTTCAGCACTTGAATCGAAATACTATTCACTGGGTTATAGCACATTTAATTCAAATTATTCTATAATTCTATATAGTTTTGGACAAATTGTTAAGGTAGCATCTGAGGCTAAAACGATAATGAAATTATTGGAGGATAATTGTGAGAATTGAAATTTTGAAGGAAAACAAACTAGAAGTTGCTTTGGTAACAAGTGACAAGATCTTGTTAAAAGACGTTCAGTCAGCTCTAGACCTTATAGCAACAGTTGGGTATGAAACAGGGTGTGACTTCATGATTTTGAACAAGGCGGCAATATGTGAAGACTTTTTTGACCTAAGCACTAAGATGGCCGGAGACATTTTACAAAAGTTTGTTAACTACCATATGAAGATTGCAATCTTAGGTGATTTTTCTTCCTACAAAAGCAAGAGTCTAAAAGATTTCATTGATGAATGTAACAAGGGAAAGAATATCTTCTTTTTAAATAATGAAAAGCAAGCAATTGAACGATTTGCCATTTAATGGACCTGAAAATGTCAAATAAAGATGCCTGAAAGCAGGTTTTTTCAGGTTAATTGGTGAAAGTTACAAAGAGGTCAATATAACTGATGAGGAGAAGCCCAGGTTAATCTAATCATAGTTTGTGTAGTTATTCACAGAAAGGAGTGGAAGGCTTGCAATGAATATTATGATTAGGCGTGCAGAGGATAAAGAAAATGAGATTCTAACATTAATTGCATTCGAGGCAAAACGATATTGGAAATACCCCGAAGAGTATTTCGATGTGTGGAAGGACGAGTTGACAATTACTCCTGATTACATAAATAAGAATGAGGTTCATGTCGCAAAGGTCGATGGGAAGGCAGTTGGATTTATTTCAATAGTCGAAGTAAAAAATGATTTCCAGGTGGGAGATTTATTGATTGGAAAGGGTTTTTGGTTGGATCATAGTTTTGTCCAGCCATCTTTTATTCGAAATAGAGTTGGTTCGGAACTAATATTTTTTGCTAAGAAATTGTGTAAAGAAAATAATATTAGTTGTTTACATATTCTTTCAGACCCTAACGCAAAAGGCTTCTATGACAGCATAGGTGCCCAATTTATTGAGGAAGTTCCGTCAAATATCAAAGGGAGAACGGTTTCATTATATAAGCTTCCAATTTGAAAGTTACTTAAAAGGGTTTACGACAGTTTGCCTAGATGAATGCGGTTAGACGGGGTTATTACGGCCTTTTAGGGGCACTTGAAAAATATTTTTATTGGAGAGTTTTATTTATGAAGATAATTATTAGATTTTGCATTCTGATTGCAGTTAGTTTTTTACTCGCATCATGCGGAAAAGTAGCAGTTAGTACTGAGCAATCCCAAAACGGTAGTCCCTTGCTGGAGGTAGAACAACAAGTAGCCGCTGATGAGCGAGATCAAGTAAGTGGTAATTACGGAGTTTATGACATGAAGGGTGAGCTTGTAGATAAACTAAATAAGAATCCGATTGATGTCAATTATGAAGTTGAGCTCAAGGAGTTGAATCAATCCGAAATTTTTTCAACATTAGCACAGGTTGAACTTGAGTCAAAGTATACTAAATTGTGGGATACAGAGTTGAATGCTATATATAATAAACTACTCTCGAAGTTGAATTCAATAGAGAAAGAACTATTAATTCAGTCACAAAAGGGTTGGCTACAGCATCATATGAAAGAATCGGAATTCGTTAACCAAGTGTTTAATTTGCGAGAATCAGGCCCAGTCTTTGGTAGCCAGGGGAGAGTTCAGATGCAACAAGCAATCAATGGAAGAATCCGCGAGAGAACACTGGAGTTGATGGAGTATTATTCACTCCTTGGAAATGATGTGCAATTTGTATTTATAGGCACAAAAAAATAACTTCCCCAATGTCTAGATAAGACCAACTGCGTATAATGGCGTATTCTCAGCAGCCAACGGCCAGTATTGCGAATCATTACCCGATTGGGAGAGGGGGTTAGAGTATGCAGTATAGTTCAATGGTAATATATTTCATGAGCGGAACAGGAAACTCTTATCGAGCGTCTACGTGGATGGAAGATGCAGCTAACAAAAAAGGCGTGAACTCAAAACTAGATCAGATCTCAAAATCCTGTGAAGAATTAGATTTGAAAGAAGTAGACTTGTTAGGAGTAGTTTTTCCAACGCATGGGTTTACAGCACCTTGGCAAGTGATTAGACATGCTTTGCGCTTGCCACATGGAAATAGAAAACATGCTTATGTCCTAGCAACTAGAGCTGGTACTAGAATTGCGTCAATTCCGTTCCCAGGATTAGAAGGTACAGCAGGTTATCTTATTGCACTCATACTATTTTTAAAGGGTTACATTGTTCGTGGTGTCATGGGGCTCGATATGCCATCTAACTGGATGTCTCTGCATTGGGGTTTAAATCTCGAAAACTCCAGATTTATCATTCGTAAAGCAAGGGTAAAAACCAATCTTTTTATAAAAAGTATTTTAGACGGAAAAAGAGTGTACAGGGGATTTATATCTTTATTTTTAGGATTGATTCTGAGTTCTATTTCGCTAGGTTATTTAGTCATAGGACGATTTTTTCTATCAAAATTGTTTTTTGCTTCGGGAAATTGTACAGGTTGCGGTTTATGTGCTAATAGTTGCCCAGTTCAGGCAATAAGGATGGTAGGAAGTAACGAGCCGCGTCCTTATTGGACATTTGCTTGTGAAAGTTGTATGAGATGTATGGGTTATTGCCCTAATAAAGCGGTTGAAGTAAGCCATTCATTTGCAATCATTTTATATTTCATTGCCACATTACCAGTATCTTTTTATGTATTAAACCAATTAGGCAAAATTATACGGATAGAACATTATCTTTTCTTATATAACGTTGTGCTTAATTATATTTACATATTGATTTCATTTTTTGTAGCGTATCTTATTCTTTCAGTACTTATTAAAAATCCCTTCCTTAATAAGCTGTGTACCTACACAACCTTTACCCACTTATATCGTAGGTATCACGAGCCTGACACTTCGCTAATAGATATTGCAGAAAGAAAAAAAGATTGACCAAGAGTGGTTGTAATGCAAAGAGGAGTGGGAATTTGAAAAAGATAGTACTAATCTTTTCGATCATAATAACCATGTCGATTTGTAGTGGTTGTGGGCTACTTACTCAAAAGGATAAAACTACGGATATTTCGGATTACAGTGAATATCTTGGAGCTGAAGGAAAGCATCCCAATGATATATTCCCCCAGAGCATCCCAATCACGGCAGAAATTGAAGATTTTTGTTATTATTACTATAATTCATGGGACCCAAATCATGTAGTCTATCTTGTATATTCCTGCAATGAGGAAGACTATGCTAAAGAAACAGAGAGACTGTCAAAATTAAATTCCTCCAGTGATTATCTTATATATGGGGGAACAGGATTTAATTATCCAATTTGCGCAATTTATGCTGACAGTTATAATGGTTATATTTATGCTTTGGCTGACAAAGACAATAATAGATTGATTTATGTAGAAATTACTTTTTGTGATTATTTCAGCGACATAAACTATGAAGAAATAATTGATAAAGAATATCTTCCTAAAGGTTTCGATGCAAAGCTAGGAAATTCTACCCGACGAGCTTTCGACAAGGGTGAGTTAAACAAATAAGTATTGGGGGGAATCACACAGCTAGTCTAGCGCAAAGGCCGCGCTATCTTGGTACGGATGAGAAAAAATTGGGTATTACATCGCATTTGTAAGAAAGTGCGAATGAGGTAATTTGTATTTTATGAGGTGTACTGTTAGATTGCGAATGAAAGAATGGATTTGAGGATGTGGATTTTGATTTTTTAATTAAGGGTATAATTATTGGGTTCTCAATTGCTGCACCGGTCGGACCGATTGGAGTTCTTTGTATAAGGCGGACATTGACAGAGGGGAGATTATCTGGCTTTTTATCAGGATTAGGTGCTGCCACGGCTGATGCAACCTATGGAATGATCGCTGGTTTTGGCCTAGCAAGCATATCAAACTTTTTGATTGGGCAACAAATTTGGCTGAGGATTATTGGAGGACTTTTTCTTTTTTATTTAGGAATTAAGATATTTATAACAAAACCTTCAGATGAGGCGGAATCGTCGAAACAACACGGACTAATAGGAAGTTATATTTCTTCATTTTTCCTTACGATTGTAAACCCAATGACGATCATTTCCTTTGCGGCTGTCTTTGCTGGATTGGGGATAGGGACAATTCAAACTGATTATTTTTCGTCGATGATATTAGTGATGGGAGTATTTGTTGGATCAGGTTTATGGTGGTTGACTTTAAGTTCAACCGTTCATGTACTCGGAAAGAGATTTGACACTAAGAGGTTGGGGTGGGCAAATAAGGTCTCAGGAATAATAATATTGATATTTGGTTTTATTGCCCTGGCGAGCATCTGAGGGCCAAACCCTATATATCAACGGGGTTGTGAAACTTTGGCAAGAAAAATTCAGGTTCTATTAAAGTCAAAATAAATAAACCGGAGGGGAAATCGATGAAGACAATTGGATTAATCGGAGGGATGAGTTGGGAATCGTCATCCGAATATTATCGAATTATTAATGAAGAAGTTAAGAACCGCCTTGGAGGTTTGCATTCGGCAAAATGCGTTCTATACAGTGTGGACTTCGAGGAAATAGAAATCTGTCAAAGGAATGGTGAATGGGGAAAAGCTGCCCAGATTCTAGCAAATGCTGCACGCAGTCTTGAGAAAGCAGGGGGGGACTTTATTATCATTTGCACAAATACTATGCACAAAGTTGCTGATGAGATTCAGGCAGGTATTCGTATTCCATTACTTCACATTGCGGATATCACTGCAGAACAAGTTCTATTGAATGGTATAAAAACAGTCGGACTGCTTGGAACCAGATACACAATGGAACAGGATTTTTACAAATCACGCCTAGAGAATCAAAGTATAAAGGTTTTGATTCCTAAGGAAACAGATAGAGAGATAGTCAATACTGTAATTTATAAAGAACTATGCCTGGGACAAATCATTGACTCATCAAGGGTGAGTTATAAAAGAATTATTGAAGATTTAATAAAGCAAGGTGCAGAGGGAATCATCCTTGGATGTACGGAAATCGGCTTATTAGTTAAATCAGAAGATTCGATTGTGCCGTTATATGATACGACTTTGATTCATGCAATAGGTGCTGTAAACTTTTCACTTAATTAATCTGGGTATTCTTTCAGGCGCTGAGTAAATAGATTTCTATTTGGAGTTCGAGATACTAAAGGGTAAGTATGGATCCGGACTGTTTTGATGGGAGGCGAGGAAATGTCTGACTTCCTAGAGTTTAAAGAGAGGCGCAAAAGCTTTTAAAAGTGCTTTAGGTCCCAGTCGATATGAAGCTGGGAAGATCAAGGTCATCTGTCCCCATTGTCAGAATGATATTTTTGACGAGGGATCTGCTCAATTGAATACAGCAGGTGCTAGTTTATTGAACCTAGATTGGCTGAATAAATCGGCAAAGATTCTACTGCCTGATTACTCTAATTACGCTTGTCTGTTGGTATGAGTACTGTCCAAAAGGAGTGGGATAAATAATGAAAATTAGAAATAAAGAGTTAGGAATTGGAACTATATCATTAGTATTATTCATCGTTGGTGTCTTGTTTGGGATTTCGTTTAGAAATATTTGTATCGGTGATTATCTATTAAATGGAATTGGGCTGAAGTCATGGTCTAATGTTGACTCGGGGATTCATTATACGGTTTTTTACTCGTTAGCATTTTTTATTCCATCCTTTTTTATCGGACTAAATTATAAAGATAACTTCGGTTCAAAAGCAAGATATATGTCTGCTATAATTTCAGGCACTATTATATTTTGCTATTCGGGGCAGTTATTAAATTGGTAATATGAAATTGATCCGGGACAAAACTGAAAAAGAATATGGATGAAATCTGACAGTAATAATAGGTTATACTAAAGCACTTTAAGGAGTATGCAAGAAATGGATAATAATAATTTTAAGGTTAAGCAGATTACACGGTTGTATGAAAGTTGTAATCAATGTGGTTTGCCAACTTTGACTTGCATATGTGATCTTATTACTCCGATAAATACAAAAGCAAAGTTTTGGGTTTTAGTGAGTAAAAGTGAATTTTATAGACCGTCCAATACGGGAAGATTGCTTAAGTTAATAAACCCTAACTCTACCGAAGTATTTCTATGGGAACGTACTGCACCTTCTTTAAAACTGTTAGAGAATATAACTGCTTATAATGGTAGAACGTTTTTACTATTTCCATCTGAAGGGGAGGATTTGGTTAATAAAACTGCAGATCACCTTCAAGATGGAGAGAAGGCATTTATTTTAATTGATGGAACATGGAAGGAAGCCAGAAAGATAATTAGGAAGAGTTCTTATTTGCAGAATCTCCCGCTGGTCTCAATAAAGCCAGAATATGAATCTAACTTTATTTTGCGAAAAGGTAGAGTTGAAGGGACTCTTTGTACTATTGAAGCTGCAATGGAAATTTTAAGCATTACCGGTGAGACAGGGCAACAGGAAATTATCGACAAATACTTCAATCTATTTCTTAAACATTATAAAGCAGGGGCTAGCTCACATCTGCCTAAAGAATAGCGATTCAATGTGTTCGTACTTACGGTGGTATTGCCTACCCTTAAGAAAAATATATCCAAAGCCACAATATCGACCTGCACTTTTAAACTAATCTACACTAATCTTTAATCCGGATAATCGCTCAGAAGGTTGAACGAGAACCATTTGGTTAGGTTGATTAAACTGAAACTGATAGGATTCTCCGGAGGTTTGTCCAATCGCTGTTTTCCAGCTAAAGTTGTTCATGGACACACTTGGATCTCCGCCCCCGTTTGGTCCGCTTGTCCATGCTACCACAGCATCAGGATCAACAACACAGGGTGCTTCAAGCATGAGCGGATTACCATCGGTTATTACGGCAACTTGTTGGGGCAGGTTTGAGAAGTTGCTAAGGACAGTTGTTGCTAATCCTTTTTGAGATAATACTCCACTTCCGATAAAACGTATATCGTATTTGAGGTCTGTGGGAAAAGCCAGCAGATTTTCACTCTCAACGGATAAACAATCCCCGGGCTCCAGTTCAAAAACTGAAACGTGATAAGCGTTTTTAGCTAAATAAATGACGCCTGATCCTTCGACAGTCATTAGCTCAATATTTTCCCCGGTTAGTTTTCTTTTTGCCATACCTAAGAGAGAGCCCATCACTCCTCCACCATTGTCTGGACCTAGCAACATCTTGTCAAACTTGAAGTTCCCTTTAAAGGCAATCATTGCTCCCTTTTTCGCAATAAACTTACCAGTACCTTCTATTTTACAGCTTAGTTCTTCCTCTACATAAAATTTAAACATGGTTATAAACCTCCTTGAATTGTTACTGCTTTTGTCTATTCATATAGATAGGTTAAATATATAACAAAAGGACTGGCAGCACAACGAAACAGAACACATTGCTTATATATTGAAGCGATGTTTAATATGCAAATTAGAGGTAGTAAATGGGTATTCAGAAGTATCAATAATCTGAGGAGTGAGAGTATTGGACAAGGATTTTAAATACGTTGGACACACTTTTCCAATTCATGATGCATCGCAAAAAGTGAGAGGAAGTTTAGAATATCTAAGTGATATGAAACTGCCTGATATGTTATACGCGAAACTGCTTTTAAGTCCAATTGCCCATGCACTCATTACCAGAATTGATACAAGCAAAGCGGAGGCTTTGCCAGGGGTTATGGGAGTTTTCACGCATTTGAATACTCCAAGCAAAACATACAGTCGCTATCGAATTATACCCAACCAAGAATTTTGCCTAGAGGATGAGCGTTTATTAACAGACAAGGTGCGGTTCGCAGGAGATCGGGTTGCAGTAGTGGTGGCGGTCAGCAAAGAAATTGCCAAGCAGGCCATTGAACTTATTCAAGTGGAATATAAGGCTTTGCCTGTACTAAGCACTCCTGAGAAAGCCTTGCAAGATCAGGGGACTCGAATTCATCCTGAGGGGAATTTGCTTCACGAATATGAATACAAGCTAGGGGAACAGCTTCCACTTACTGAGGACTGTGTCGTTGTTGAAACTGTAACTAATACTCAGAAAGTCCATCATGCAGCAATGGAAACTCATGTTTGTCTTGCGGATTTTGATAGTTCGGAAAAGTTGACTCTATGGGCGGCTTGTCAAGGAGTTTTTGGCGTTAGAACCATTGTCGCTGATTTTCTGGAATTGAGTTATAACAAAGTCAGAGTCATTAAAGTACCCATGGGAGGGTCATTCGGGGGAAGACAAGAAACCATCTTAGAGCCGCTGACGGCTTTTTTGGCTAAGGAACTTAGGCGTCCTGTCAAATTAAGCTTGACGAGGGAAGAAACGATTATCTCTACGATGACCAGACCGGCGACAACTTCCAGGATACGAACTAAAGTTACAAAGGAAGGCTTTCTCGCGGAATGCTGTGTGGATACAGTTTTGGATGCCGGAGCGTATGCCACCAGCTCAATTGACAATACTTATGTAATGTCTAAAAAGATTTGCAAATTGTATCGAATACCTTACTATGAACATTGGGGCAAAACTGTCTATACGAATACGCCTGTTGCTGGTGGAGCGCGAGGGTGGGGAGCGCCGGAAATAATGACTGCCCTTGAAATTCATATGGATGAGGTGGCAAAAAGGTTAGGCATGGATTTTATAGAATTTAGGCTCAAGAATCTTGTCCATCCGTATGACCTAGATAAAAGATCTCAAATATCCTTGGGCAATGCTCGTGTGATAGAATGTCTGGAGAAAGGTGCCGAAGCCTTTGGTTGGAGTAAACGATTCAAGAGGGAGACGGGCCAAGGCAGATTTCGCAGAGGGGCAGGATTGGCCTGCGCTGCTCATAAAAACGGAATGTATGGTGGATTTCCTGAACACAGTACAATGACCCTTAAAATGAACGAGGACGGCTCTTTCATTCTTAATACCGGTCTTCATGAACTAGGGTGTGGAACCATTACCTCCATTACACAAATTACGGCAGAGGTTTTAGATATTGATCCCAAATACATTAGTACATTAGAGGCGGATACAGAACACGGTCCTTATGATTTTGGCTCTTATGGAAGCAGAGTGACCTATATATGTGGTGCTTGTGCCTACGAGGTTGCACAGCTTATAAAAAAGAGAATATTGGAATGTGCTTCGCAGATTTTACAAAAGTCTATCCGGTATTTGGAAAATAAAGATGGAAGAGTCTGGGTAAGCGGGGATGAACAACACTCAATAAGTTATGGTGATATCGCAACAACAGCAAAAATAAAGCATAATACCGACACTGTTATTACCCATACCTATCATGGGACGTCTAATCCAGGGGCTTATGCTGTTCATTTTGCCGAAGTCGAGGTTGACACAGCGACAGGCAGGGTTTGGGTTACTGATTATTTAGCTGCACATGATATTGGGAAAGCCATTAATCCTGGGATGGTCGAAGGGCAGATTCAAGGTGGCGTTCAAATGGGGATAGGCTATGCTTTATATGAAGAAATTAGGGTAGGTAAGGATGGAAGTATTCTGAACAGCAGTCTGAAAAATTATCATGTTCTTAATGCGCCGGACATGCCTGAGGTGCGCATTCTACTGATAGAACAAGGTGGAGATGAAGGTCCTTATGGTGCAAAGAGTATCGGGGAAATTGCCATTGTTCCTGTTGCAGCAGCGGTAGTTAATGCCGTTAATAATGCACTTGGAACCTCTATCTCCAATATGCCTCTTACACCAGAAAAGATTTTGAATGCCTTGGGGGGAAAAAAACATGCAAATTGAGTTTAAGGTCAACGGAAAAGAACATAATATGAAGGTTCAGCCAACCATAAGGTTGGTAGATTTATTGAGAGAAGAACTGGGTTTAACAGGGACTAAGGAGGGATGTGGTGAAGGAGAGTGTGGATCCTGCACTGTAATCATGAACGGCAAGGCTGTAAATTCCTGCTTAGTTCTTGCACCTCAAATTCGAGGTCAGGAGATTTTCACCATAGAAGCGCTTGAAGAGGATGGACAATTAAGTAAATTACAAGAATCCTTTATTAATAATAGTGCAGTTCAGTGTGGCTACTGTACACCAGGAATGCTGATGTCGGCCAAGGCACTCTTAATGGTAAATTCTCACCCTTCAGCAGAAGAGATTAAAACTGCAATTGCCGGCAATTTATGCCGATGTACCGGATACAACAAAATAGTACAGGCGATTCAAGAGGTCGCTGTTGGGAATCAAAAGTTGGGGACTTAAAATTGGATAAAGGAGAATTTTTATTATGAACTGCGATTTTGACCGAATAATTGATCGTCGCCACACATGCTCAGTAAAATGGGATTTCAATCAGAAAATTTTCGGGTGTGAGGATATTCTGCCGTTGTGGGTAGCAGACATGGACTTTCAAGCTCCTGAAGCTGTTATTGATGCGTTGGTTAATCGTGCGAAGCATGGGATATTTGGTTATTCTGATGGAATGGATCGTTATTATGAATCCCTGAGTACATGGATGCATGAGCACCATGGTTGGGAAATCCAAAGAGACTGGGTCTCCTTTAGCCCGGGAATAGTTTTTGCTTTATATCAATTGGTACGAAGTCTAACCAAGCCAGGGGATAAAATTCTCCTTCAATCCCCGGTATATCCGCCCTTCTTTATGGCAATAAAAAATAATGACCGTGAGCTTGTAAACAGCCAATTAAGATTTATACAAGGTCGTTATACCATGGATTTTGAGGATTTAGAGAGGAAGTTTTCCAACGGAGTTAAGATGATGATTTTATGCAACCCGCATAATCCAGTGGGGCGCGTTTGGGAGCGAGAGGAACTAGATCGCTTAGGTCAGCTTTGCCTTGCGCATGATGTCATTGTTATCGCCGATGAAATACATGGGGATCTTATCTACCAGGGACATCGCCATATTCCCTTTGCTGCTCTCTCACCGGAATTGGCTCTTAAATCGATTGTTTGTACGGCACCTAGCAAGACATTTAACCTGGCAGGTTTACAAACTTCAAATTTAATTATTCCAAATCCCGAATATAGACAAGCATTTCAAGAGACACGAGACTTGACAGGGATCCATAATCCCAATGTTTTTGGGATAACAGCTTTGGAAGCGGCTTACAGGTATGGTGGGGATTGGTTGAATCAGCTAATGGTTTATTTGCAAGGAAATGTAGAATTTATTATGTCATCCCTTGACACTGTTCCACAGCTTCAGGCAGTTAGACCTGAGGGGACCTACCTGATGTGGTTAGATTTTAGGGAATTAGGAATGGAACCTAAAGAATTACAAAAGTTTTTGGTGCACAAGGCTAGGGTGGGGCTAAATCCTGGCTTTCAGTTTGGTCCTGGTGGAGACGGCTTTGCACGTCTTAATATCGGTTGCTCCCGTTCCATACTTGAAGAAGGTTTTGAACGTATCAGAGTCGCAATTGATGGATTGGGCTAAAGAGATGCTGAACTAATGCATCGGCGAATTTAATAGTACCCCAAAAGAGCTTTAGAGAACTTGTTGTAGGAGTTTTCTAAAGCTTTTTTGAAATTTAATTAGAGTCTTGCTAATTTGTCGAAAAATCAAGACTTTGCAAGGGTTTACGGGTAGTTTCTTAATAAATATGTGCATGAAAAAACTGCCTTTGGCGTCAAAAACCGTGTACATGGAGTTAAAATCAAATGTTGCACCGGTGCACCATTTGGCCTCTCTTCCCCGACGGGGGGAGTAACTCACTCATTAATGTTATTTGGTAAATTTACGAATTGTTCACCGATGAATATACTTCCCAATAAACTAATAAAAACAGAGATGTGTTAAGGGGGGAATGCCGTTGAAACCAGTCGTCGAAGTTCATAACGTAGGAATGAAATATCAATCCCTCAATGGAGAAATAACAGCCTTGGAGAATATTAATTTTTCAGTGAGGGATGGAGAGTTCGTTAGTATTGTCGGGCCAAGCGGTTGTGGTAAATCCACCTTATTATCGATTATATCGGGACTGATTTTTTCAACCTCTGGTACGGTTTTTCTTTCTGGGGAAAAGGTCATGGGGACGTCTCCGAAAATAGGGTATATGTTACAAAAGGATCATCTTTTTAATTGGAGAACCATTTACCAAAATGTCATGCTCGGACTTGAAATAAGAAAAAATGTTACACCTTCAACGAAGGAGTATGCCATAAAACTCCTAAAAACATATGGTCTTTACGAATTTAAGGATAAATATCCTAACCAGCTTTCGGGAGGAATGAGACAAAGAGTTGCTCTTATAAGAACACTTGTGACTGATCCTCAAATCTTGTTACTAGATGAAGCTTTCTCTGCATTGGACTATCAAACCCGACTGGTGGTGAATGATGATATCTATGACATTATAAAAAAGGAGAATAAAACTGCACTGCTGGTCACCCATGACATTTCCGAGAGTATCAGTATGGCGGACCGAGTGGTCCTATTATCGAAGAGACCTGGAACAGTGAAAAATATCTATGAAGTTAATCTGAACTGTGCTAACAGGACCCCCTTATCTTCTCGAGAAACACAAGAGTTTAGGCATTATTTTCAAGAGATATGGAAGGGGCTTGATGTCCATGTTTAATTTGAAGAAAGACAGTATTTCCTATAGGGCTCAGGTCTCTGGCATTTCTCCAGAACATAAAGACTATCTCCATCGAGTTAGGATGGGAAAAATATTTGTTCGCGTTATACAGTTATTGATTTTTTGTACTGCCTTGTTGCTTTGGGAAATATGTGCAAATGCCAAAATTGTAGATCCGTTTATTACAAGTCAGCCATCAAGGGTTTTAAAAACAATGGCTAGGTTGTATGTAGATGGTGTGCTTTTTCAGCACATTGGAATAACCTGTCTGGAAGCTATTGTTGGTTTTGTCTTAGGGACAGTGTTAGGTACCTTAATAGCCATTATGTTATGGTGGTCTGAATTTTTGTGTAAAGTCTTAGAACCTTATTTAGTAGTTCTGAACAGTTTGCCTAAAATCGCACTTGGCCCTGTCTTCATTGTTTGGATTGGTGCAGGCCCTGCGGCGATTATTGTTATGACCTTGGCAATTTCTCTTATTGTCACAGTTTTAGAAGTATTGAATGGATTCTTAACCATTGATCAAGAAAAGATTAAGCTTGTTCAGACCTTCGGCGGCACAAAATTCCAAGTTCTTACAAAGGTTCTGCTTCCCGCCTCATACCCAACCTTTATAAATGCTCTAAAGATTAATGTTGGATTATCCTGGGTGGGAGTTATTGTTGGAGAGTTCTTAGTATCTAAAGCCGGATTAGGATATCTCATTGTTTATGGTGGGCAAGTTTTCAAATTAGATCTAGTGATGACTAGTGTCATCATCTTAGGTGTGGCAGCTACAGTAATGTATCAGGGGGTGGTATACCTTGAAAAAATGCTTGTAAAAAATAAGACTTGAGCAAGTGGTTTCTCTATATTTAAGCAAGTAGAAATTCTAATCAAATAAAGGAGGATCCTAGCGATGAAAAAAAGGTTTATGCTCGTACTTATTGCAGTAATTCTGGGCGTATCACTAGTGCTGTCAGGCTGCAACAATCAAACTGCGCTAACTAAGGTTAAGCTCTCAGAGGTCACCCATTCTGTTTTCTATGCTCCTCAGTACGTAGCCATGAGTAAAGGGTTCTTTTTAGAAGAAGGACTTGAAGTCGAGCTTACAAATGGTCAAGGGGCAGATAAGGTTATGACTGCTGTGTTGTCTGGCCAAGCTGATATTGGTTTTGCGGGCCCTGAGGCAAGTGTCTATGTATATAACGAAGGCAAAGAGGATAATAGTGTTGTATTTGCCCAACTTACTAACGGAGACGGTACCTTCCTCATGGGCAGAACGCCCGATCCAGACTTTAAATGGAGTGACCTCAAAGGAAAGAATGTAATAGGCGGACGTAAGGGCGGAATGCCCGCTATTGTCCTCCAATATGTTTTAAGCAAAAATGGTTTGACTGTAGGAAAAGACGTCTCTATTGATACCACAATGCAATTTGCAGCAATGCCGGGTGCCTTTATAGGAGGTCAAGGGGATTATGTCATTATCTTTGAGCCTACTGCATCAAGCATGGAGAAAGAAGGTAAAGCATATATCGTAGCTTCTTTAGGAAAGGAGAGCGGTGAGGTTCCCTATACAGCATATTTTACTAAAAAAAGTACAATTGAGAAAAATCCAGAGCTTATTCAAAAGTTCACTAACGCAATCTATAAAGGCCAGCTTTGGGTAGCAAGTCATACTCCCGAGGAAATCGCTATAGCTATAAAACTCCAATTCCCCGATGAAAATGATCAAATACTCGTGAGCGCGGTTAAAAATTATAAGGAGCAAAATTCTTGGAAGTTGGATCCTGTCCTCTTAGAAAATGACTTTTATCTTTTGCAACAAATTATTAAGGATGCTGGAGAGCTAAACAAAATTGCACCTTATGAAACAGTAGTAACAAAACAATTTGGAGAAAACGCGGTAAGGAATATCAAATAATGATAAAACAAGTACATTGAGGATTTTGAATTAGGGATTGAGCATTAAGCTTGGTCCCTTTTCAATGGCTGGTTAGACTCCTGACACTTCGCATCATCAGGTGAATTAGAAAGGCCAGCTATCCTTTGGAAATGGACAAGAATCAATTGACAGAATTTAATGTATCCTGGATAATAGAGGAATCATCTCTAAAGGAGTTAATCAAAATGCTTAATCGTTTAACAGTCATTGAACTATTGTCAAAAGCGAACAAAGATGAGTGGTAAACTAAAAGAGGCTAACGGATTAGCAGTACTATTAATCCTTATTTCCACTTTAGGTTTTAGTGTTTACCCGATCCTGGGGAAAGTAGTTTTTACAGGAGGCGCGGGTCTCTCTACGGTTTTATTTGTTAGATTTAGCATAGCAGCCCTTATTTTCTGGGGTATTACTATTTCTCTGGAAGGATTTCCACGGCTGCCCCTTAGGACATGGCTTCTTTTATGGGGCATGGGGGGGATTTGCTATTCTATGATGGCTGGTCTATATATATCTTCAGTACTATTTATTCCAGCATCCTTAGCAGCTTTACTTCTTTATGCTTACCCCATTATTGTTACTGTCATGGCGGTTTTGATCAAACAAGAAGAATTCTCTGGCTATAAGTTGGCTGGACTGCTTTTAGCAACCTTTGGTTTAGTTTTAGTCTTAGGGGTGGCTTTTCAAGGAATTAATTATCTTGGAGTTATGCTAGCACTTGGGGCTGCTTTTGTTTACGCGCTATATATCCTGATAGGAAATAAAGTGTTGAAAACAACGACCCCTTTAGTCAGTACTACAATAATTTCTACTTCAGCTGCGGTTACTTATGGAATAATAGGGTTACCTATTGGCGGGACGACTTGGAATCTCTCTTGGGGCACTTGGTTGGGGATAGGCGGAATTATTCTTTTCTCAACCATTATCGCGATGCTGACTTTTTTTGAAGGAATTAAACGTATAGGCGCAACATCTGCCTCAATTATTAGTACAAGTGAACCCTTAATGACCGTTATTTTAGCAGTAATTCTATTCAATGAACAACTAACGCCTATGCAAGCCTTGGGGGGCGGCTTCGTTATCATAGGCGGTATTTTCGCTGTTTTGTCATCGGATCCGAAAATGATCAAACAGGTGGATTCCTCAGCCCACTAAAGAATACTTTCTGAACATTTGAAACAAGATTCTTGGGGGTCCTAATAAATATGAATTTGTGCTGGAAGCTTTTCGTTTTCTTCAATATTGAGGGGAGTGAAAGGCTCTTGTTTTTTAAACATTAAGCAACAGGCCTTATATTCTATTTATGCTTTTCATTGTGGTACAATAATAATATGTTTTTCTTTAGCCAAGGCCGTATTGAAAGAAGGTATCCCATTTGGAAAAAACAAGTACACTAGAGCTTGAAAAATCGAAAGTGGGTGTGCTTTTATCTAAAATTAACCACTTTCTGAAGAACTTTAAACCATGGAAAAATCCAAAGTTTTGGAGCAGATTAGGCATTATCCTATTATTGTTTACTATTGTTATCAGCGGGGGAATTACCATTTATATTTCCGCCTTAGATATTAGCAAATTACAGACTCCTCTGGCGAAACCCTCTTATCTTTACGACCAAAAAGGCAACCGTATTTCCCAACTTTCATCCTCACGGATCGAACCTGTTACTGGACAGCAAATTCCTCTTGTTATGAAAAACGCCATTATTGCTGTTGAAGACCGCCGCTACTATGAGCATAAAGGAGTCGATCTTCGTTCTATCTCACGTGCTCTTTATCGAGATGTGATAACGGGTGACTTTTCTGAAGGGGGAAGCACCATCACCCAGCAATTAGCTAAAAATCTTTTTTTAGCTTCGGATAAAACCTTGGCTCGGAAATTAAAGGAAGCTGCTTATGCCCTAAAAATCGAGGCTGTACTTGATAAAGAGGAAATTTTAGAAGCCTATCTTAATCAGATATATTTTGGTGAAGGTCGTTGGGGCCTTCAAAATGCTGCCCAACTATATTTTGCTAAAAATGCTGACGAGCTGACTCTAGAAGAATCGGCTTTACTCGCTGGGCTGCTTAAAGCCCCTACTATTTATTCCCCGCTAAATAACAAGCAAAAGTCTTTGGAAAGAAGAAATCTTGTTCTATCATTGATGAAAGACCAAAATTATATCACATTAACAGAATACGAGAAGGCAATAGTTCAACCTATTGTCTTAAAAAAGGGATCATTAAGCGACCTTTCCGGACAATATGCTCCCTATGTAGATTATGTCATTGAAGAAGCAATTAATCGCATTGGTTTCACAGAAGAACAAATCTTAAACGGAGGCCTGCAAATATATACTCAAATGGATCCAGCGGTTCAAAAGGCGGCGGAAAACGTCTATGAAGAAAGCCATTATTTTCCTGAAGGAAAAGAGGACCAAATTGTCCAAAGCGGAGTGGTTATCTTAGATCATAAGACAGGAGGCATCAGAGGATTAGTAGGATACAGGGGGGAAAGAGTATACCGCGGGTTGAACCATTCGACCCAACTTGAGCGCCAACCGGGTTCTGCATTGAAGCCTTTATCGGTTTATGCTCCAGCCTTGGAAAAAGGCTATACTCCTAATACAATGGTTAGCGACCACCCCTTAAATATTAATGGGTACTCGCCCAAAGATTATGACAACCAGAATCGCGGTTACATAACAATGCAAGAAGCTGTTCGTAATTCTTGGAATATCCCCGCAGTTTGGTTACTTAATGAAATAGGGATAGAAAGCGGTGTTGATTTTGCTAAACGTTGTGAAATTCCCCTCGAAAAAGAGGACCACACCCTCAGCTTAGCCCTGGGGGGGCTTTCTAAAGGGGTTACACCCCTTCAAATGGCACAAGCTTACGGAGTGTTTGCCAATCTCGGAGATATGCATAAAGCTCATGCCATTAGTAAGATTACCACGAAAGAAGGTACAGTTTTATTCCAAGTCCAACCAGAGGTGGTTCAAGTGACGACTCCTAGCGTAGCCTACATGATGACTCTCATGTTACAAGAGGTTGTCAATAATGGAACTGGAGAAAATGCCTTTCTTGATCGACCAACAGCGGGTAAAACTGGTTCTGTCGAACTTCCCCACACTCAAGAATTTTCAGGAATCAGCAAAGGAGTTAAAGACGTTTGGTTTGTTGGTTACACTCCTGAACTCACAGCTGCTGTATGGATGGGTTATGATAACACTGATCGTAATCACCACCTGGCTACTTCAGGCGGCTCTGAGCCCGCCGTGGTTTTCCATGAGATCCTGTCTCGAGCCCTAATTGCCACACCGGTCGTCCCCTTTGAAATTCCGGAGGAATACATTGAACAGAATGAACTTTCCAACAAAGTATACAAGTGGTTTCAAGAAAATTTTCCACTCTTAGAAAGTGACAAAGATCAGTTTGGGAATTGAGCTAAAAGTAAGGGGACAGATAAAGACAAAGACAAGAACTGAGGAACATTGTAAAGAAAAAGGTATAACAAATTCTGTGTCGAATAATTAAAATTGTGTCAAAAATAAGTAGTTTAGGGTATAGAAGATAGGAGTGTCGAGTTCAAATGAGAAAACGATTTACTAGGTTTGGGATGGTTTTGATTGTTCTAAGTTTAGCTTTTATTTTTGGTTGCGGTGCACAAAAAGCCGCGGAGAATCAACCAAGGAAAAGTGAGAGTAAAATAGTCAAGATTGGGGTTTTACCCATTGAAGATAACCTGCCGTTCTATGTAGCTGAAAAGGATGGGATATACACTAAAGAAGGGGTTCAAGTAGAACTAGTCAGTTTTGCGAGTGCTATGGAACGAGATGCGGCAATGCAAGCAGGGCAAATTGATGGACAAGTTGCAGATTTGTTAGCTGTAGCTTTATTAAAGAAAATTGGCACAGATGTAAAAATTGCTACTATAGGATTGGGAGCAACTCCAAAGGAGGGCCGTTTTGCAATTTTATCCTCACCTAACTCGGGTATTAAAGATTTGGCAGGCTTAAACGGAGCGACATTGGGGATATCCCAGAACTCAATCATCGATTACGTCAGCGATCAAATGCTTCTTGATAAAGGAGTTAAGCTCGATGACGTAAAGAAGATGTCGATTCCTAAGATGCCAGTGCGTTTAGATATGCTGCTTTCGGACCAAATCAATACAGCTTGCCTTCCTGATCCCTTGGCTTCCCTTGCGCAAGCAAAAGGGGCCCATGTGCTTGTGGATGATACTTACAAGAATATTTCCCAAACTGTTTTCTTATTCCGCACCAAGAGTATTCAAGAGAATCCTGAGGGAATTAAAGCAGCCGTCCTAGCTTATGGCTCTGCCGGACAAGCCCTGACGAATAATCCTGATCAATATCGTGAGCTTTTCTTGGAAAAAGCACAAATTCCTCAAGATTTAAAGGATAGCTATAAAACTCCAACTTTCTCAAAGCTCCAGCTTCCAACAGAGGAAGAAGTCGAGAGTGTTATGAAATGGATGGTTGAAAAAGAGCTCATTCCTCAAGCGTATGCCTATCAAGAGCTAGTGGATCCCAGTCTACTGTCGAACTAGCAGAATCGATCTGCGTCATTTGAAAGTTGGCATTTATAGATCCTGGGGATTAGCCCAGATATGTGAAGCTTCACGTTTCAATCCACGAACCGCGAACTTCGCATTTCGCACTGCGATTCTGGCCTCCGGCCTCTGACCACTGATTTCTGTATAAAGGAGCGAACAACCTGTGATTGAAGTTTCTCATTGTGATCTCTCATATAACCAAGCAAAGTCACAGGTAAAGGTCTACGACAATTTTAATTTAAAGATAGAACAAGGAGAGAGCCTGGTTCTCATAGGTCCTTCAGGCTGTGGGAAAAGTACCCTTCTTTACCTTCTGTCTGGGTTGATGCCTCCCACAGGAGGCGAGATCCAGATTTGGGGTGAGCCAGTGAAGGGTACCCGTCAGAAAACAGCTTTTATTCTACAAGAATATGGGTTATTTCCATGGCTGAATGTAGAACAAAATGTTAGTTTAGGTTTACGGGTTAGGCATATGACTAAGGGCAAATACCAGTTGCTCGTTGAGGACATGATTCAGAAAATGGGATTAGGAGAGGTGAAACACAACTTTCCCAGTCAGTTGAGTGGGGGTCAAAGACAGAGAGTAGCATTAGCTCGGGCTTTAACATTACAACCTGATTTGCTGTTAATGGATGAACCTTTGTCGGCCTTAGATGCCTTGACCCGTGAAAGACTTCAGACACTGCTGTTAGAAATTTGGCAGGAACAGAAATTAACGACTGTTCTAGTAACCCACAGTATTGAGGAAGCAGTTTTTCTGGGCAGCCGTATCTTAGTACTGCTGGACGGCAGACCCACTCAGGTAGTGGGGGAAATTCTCAACCCTCTAGTTGGGCAAAGAGGATATCGCCAGACTGAGGAATTCTTTCAGAAAACCAGCTATGTTCGTTCCCTTCTAGAAAGGGGTGGACTCGATGAATCTGCGAAGTAGAATATTTAGAGGAAAGTTCTGGGGATACTTAGGAGCAGCATTATTCTTAGTTGTACTCTGGCAGTATGCAGCATGGAGCCTTAAAAATCCCCTTTTGCCAACACCGAAAGCGGCAATCCTCGCCACTGCTCGATTATTTGAAGCAGATCTTGGAAGACATTTTTGGGTCAGTACTTATCGGGTTGTCCTGTCCACCCTGACCGCGTTACTAGTGGGGCTTCCTCTAGGATTGATTATGGGCTTTGAACGAAGTATAGACCGATTTTTGGCCCCTTTAGTTTATATTACTTATCCTATCCCCAAGATAGTATTTCTGCCTTTAATACTCTTGTTTCTAGGCTTAGGAGACGCTTCAAAGATTTTCCTCATTACCTTTATCGTCTTTTTTCAAATATTAGTCACAACGCGGGATGCTGTTCGCAGGGTACAGTCCGAAACAATTTCCTCGCTGCGTTCTTTAGGCGGAAACAGGGCCCAAGTTTATCGCTACGTACTTTTGCCAGCCAGTTTACCGGATGTCCTGACGTCTCTTCGCTTAAGTATGGGCACAGCTATTGCTGTTTTGTTCTTTGCCGAGTCCTTCGCTACTACTGAAGGGTTAGGATATTTTATTATGGATTCTTGGAGCCGCGCAGCACCGGATGAGATGTTTGCTGGAATTATAATGATGGCCTTACTTGGGGTTGGACTATTTATTGTCGTAGACTTCTTCGACAATATCCTGTGTCGCTGGCAACATTTAAAAGGTAACTAGGCTTTGACCAAGAACCTTGAAACATTAAACACCAAATTTATAATTATTATCCAGGATATTTCTCGGATATAAACGTAACTATAACAGTGATGGCAACTGGAGTGAGAGTAACATCCAGCATATAAGGAGTGAAAATAATGGCAGAGTTCAAAGAAATTATTAGTATCCAAGAATTCGAAGGTATTATGGAGGAGTCTCATCAACGAAAAATCATAATCTTTAAACATAGTACAACCTGTCCAATCAGTGCACGAGCATGGCGGGAAGTGCAGGATTTTATTCAGGAAGGTTCGGATGAAGTCCTGGTGGTTATGATCAAAGTGATTGAGTCTCGACCGGTTTCTAATTTAGCGACTGAGAATTTAGGGATTAAGCACCAATCCCCTCAAGCTTTACTTATAAATAAGGGGCAGGTTTTATGGCATGCTTCACATCAGGCTGTGACCCAAACCAATATTAAGAAGGCATTAGAAGGAGATATATCCCCCCTATATTTGAACAATTCAAGCGTTACTTTTAAATAAGGGACAGATTTTTGCATGCTTCACATCAGGTTATGACCCGAATTAATAGCTTTTAAAGGCGAAATATCACTCTTTGATCTAAACAATTAAGTTTGAGAATCTAAATTGAGTGTTTAGATCAAAATCTATGGAGCTTTTCCTTTAGGGCGAGCTCCTTTATTGATTGTTTGTTCACCAAGATTTGTTCAAGTATTCAATTGTATGATATCCTTTTAAAGAAACTTTTTTGTTCAATCTCGGAAGGGTGGATGACGTTGAAGCACACCGAATTTGAATTCAGGACAAATGATGGAGCAGAACTTTTCGCACGAGAATGGCAACCAGAAGATATTCGGCTTCGGGGCGTTATTATTCTTTTGCATGGATTAGGTGAATACAGTGGTCGATATGCTAATATGGCTCTTAAATTCACTCAGGCAGGGTATATTTTATCAACCTATGACCAACGCGGTCACGGCAATTCACCGGGTAGGCGAGGGCATACACCCTCCTATGAGATTTTATTGGATGATATCGATTGCTTTAGACGTGAATCTTTAAAGCGATTTCCAGACTTGCCTGCCTTCCTGTACGGTCATAGCATGGGTGGCAACTTAGTGCTCAATTATGTTATACGTCGACGACCGAAGTTTTCTGGAGTGATTGTTACAGGCCCATGGCTTAAGTTAACGGTTCAATTGCCTGCATTGATTAGAGCGTTCTTAAGATTTCTTAGTAAGCTTTGGCCTACATTTTCACTTTCCAACGGGCTGGAATTAAATGCGCTTTCCCATGATCCTAGTGTGCTCAAGGCCTATGAACTTGATCCACTGGTTCATAAGAAAATTTCTGTTCGTCTATTTACGGCTATGGACCAAGCTGGGCGCTGGGCGATGAAAAATGCTGTTCAGTTCAATTTACCCTTACTGCTGATGCACGGTGGAGGGGACCGAATCACATCTCCTGAAGCCTCAATGGGATTTGCTGCCTGTGTTCAGAAAGATTGTACTCTAAAAATATGGCAAGACTTATATCATGAGCTTCATAATGAAATCGAGAAGGAAGAGATAATTGCCTTCATTATCAACTGGTTAGAACTTCAAGGCTCTAGTGGAGACTAATCGCTCCTTCCAAGCGTAACTAATCCTTCAGTGCGAACTCGTAAGGACTGCGCTTTTGGCAATTATCACGGGTTCGCTATAAATAATCTATTGAGGTGTTATATGGAGGCGACCAGGCAGCTATATTGGAATATCGACGGAAAGTCTTCAATGTATATTTTTGCACTGATAGCCTTTGTTATATTTATCGTAGGAATCATCAAAAAAGTTAGGAATTGGCAACAAGGACGACCTATTAGGTATGATAATCTACTTGTAAGATTTAAGACATTCTTTTCTGCTGTCTTTAAACATGACGAAGATGTTTTTAGGGCGCCTTATCGCCGTTTTATGCATTTAGGGATTTTTTATGGGTTTATAATGTTAACCTTCGGAACGTTAGTTATTGCCATTCAAGATCAGTTTGAAATTCCATTGTTCTATGGGAAGAAATATTTAGTACTTAGCCTTTTGCTGGATTTATTTGGGCTAATGGCCATGATTGGCATAGTAATGGCTGCCTATAAACGATATATACATATACAAGACTCTGAAAATGACACTTATGATGATGCTGTAGTCTTAATTCTTGTGTTTTCAATTCTTTTTTCAGGTTTTGTTTTAGAGAGTTTAAGAATTTACTCGACGGACGATCCCTGGGCATGGTGGTCACCAGTTGGGCTTCTTTTCTCTGAAATTACTCAAATAATTGGTTTATCAGCTCATTCAGCTTCAGTTGTTCATGCCTCTCTATGGTATTTTCATATGTTGCTAACCTTTGGGCTGATCGCCTATATCCCTTATTCGAAATTATTCCATATGTTATCGTCTCCCTTGAACATCTTTTTAAGATCTTATTCGCAGATTGGGGCATTAACCCCAGTCGATTTTCCCCTTACTGAGTTTAATAGTATTGGCGCTGGTCATCTTAAAGAGTTTAGTAAGAAACAACTTCTTGAATTAGATGCTTGTATTTCTTGTCTAAGATGTCAGAAGGGCTGTCCCGCAAATATGAGTGGAGCACCCTTAACGCCTAGAGAAGTGATACAAGATTTAAAGAAGCATGCCGGCAAAAAAAATAAGGACCCTATCATAGATAAGGTGATTTCCAGAGAGACACTTTGGTCTTGTACGACGTGTGGTCTTTGCGAAATCAAATGTCCAATCTATATAGAGCACGTCAAAAGAATTGTTGATATGCGAAGAAGTCTGGCTGCTTATGACCAAGGCTTACCCCCAGAGGTTCAGCAGGTATTTAATAATATCTCTGAATCAGGCAATCCTTGGGGCAAACCCAAAGAAAGCATGGTAGTTTATTCTTCTGAAAACTCACCGGTTCCAGTACTAAGTGAGGAAAAAGAGACAGATATCCTATATTGGGTAGGCTGTTTTGGCTCGTATGGATCACGTAATCAAAAGGTTTCTCAAGCAATGTTCAATATATTAGAAAAGGCTGGAGTTAACTATGCAATTTTAGGAGAAGAAGAAAACTGTTGCGGAGATTCCGTTAGGCGTCTCGGTAACGAAAAGCTATTTCAAAACTTAGCCTTTAAAAATGTTGAAACCTTAAACCGTTACAAATTCAAGACGATTTTAACTCATTGTCCCCATTGCTTCAACACCCTGAAAAATGATTATCCTCAGTTTGGGGGGCATTATCAAGTAATGCACCATTCAGAGTACCTATTAGAGCTGATTAAGTCAGAGAAAATTACCCTAAAGGGGTCTGTTAATAGCAAAGTTACGTTACATGACCCTTGTTATTTGGGAAGATATAATTCTATTTACGATGCCCCAAGAGAGGTGCTGAACTCGGTTCCAGGCTTAGAAATGATCGAGATGAGAAATAATCGAACCTATGCTTTTTGCTGTGGAGCCGGCGGTGGACGAGTATGGTTGGGAGATTACGGGAAGAAATCGGTTCATGGCATCTTGGTCAGGAAAGCCATGAAAACTGAAGCTGATATTTTAGCCAGTGCATGTTCATTATGTTTAGCCACATTGAGTGGAGCGATTAGCGGCCATAATGGAGATATGCAAAGCATGGACATTGCGGAAATTGTTAATTCTGCGCTGTAGCTTTTCTGGTGTCAAAAGATGCATAAGTAAAATTGTTAAATGATCAAATATCACTGGGGATCACGAACCAGGCGACAAGATAGGCTAAAAATCCTGTGCCGCCTACAAACATAAGAATAATAGCTGCAATCCGGACAAGACTGGGGTCAAGTTCCAAGTACTCAGCCAATCCTCCGCAGACTCCTCCTAGTTGCTTATCAAGGCTGGATCGATACAAGCGCTTTGACATAATTTTTCCTCCTTTGCAATCGTTTTCTGCCTGTTTTTTATCCTTGTTGGCTGACTGTTTCACCATTACACTCTTAATACGTAAGAGGGGAATTAAATGTTACACACTTACAAAAATATCTATGTTTAAGGAGTTGTGATTTTTGGAGGATTAGCGTGGTTGCAGTTTCTATATACTGCAGTAATGCTACTACTATACTGTTTGGACTATACTTTAAGGTATTGCAAAATCTTAGTGTCTTCCGAGCGGAGATAATAGGCATGCTTAAACCGGTGGTTGGCGCAAGTCGTAAAGTAGAGAATGTCTCGATATTATAAAGTTACGTATAAATATTTAGCAGAGAGTTCTTACCAACTGAGGTAGGAACTCTCTTTGCCATTAGGGTCAGATATTAAGAAGTTTATGACCTATCGATTTGTTTATTGCATATGCTGTCAAGACACGCTAAGCAATGACAAATCTAAATCTTAAAAAAAGATGACGAAACCTGTCAGTAAATATTTCCCACATAATGAAAGGAAATGCCATTTGATAAGAGAATAGTAAAACTATAAGGAGTGGGGACCGGAGTGAAGAAGGCAGTGACAATTTATGAACACAAACTATCTTGAACCGGATGAAATATATCTTTTTAATTGTGGAGAATTATACCATAGCTACTTAAAGATGGGGGCTCATATAATTGAATCTAACTCATTACACGGGACGAATTTTGCGGTTTGGGTACCTGAAGCACTCAACGTCTGTCTTGTAGGAGAGTTTAATAATTGGTCTTCCACTGATAGTTCAATGACCGAGATTGGGACCAGTGGGGTTTGGTCTATATTTATACCGAAAGTTCTTCATGGGCAGTTATATAAATATGAAGTTCATACGAAGAATGGAAAAGTATTTTTGAAATCCGATCCTTTTGCCTTTTATTCGGAATTTAGACCTGCAACAGCTTCTATCGTATGGCAACTTGAGGGATTTAGTTGGCAAGATCAAGTTTGGATGAAGCAAAGAGGGGTAAATGCTCAGGAAATGCCTCTTTTAATATATGAAGTTCATCTTGGTTCATGGAGAAGAAAAGAGGATGGAACTTATTATAATTGGCGCACCTTAGCTGTCGAGTTATTGGGTTATGTAATTAGCATGGGATATACCCATATTGAATTGATGCCGATTATGGAACACCCTTTCGATGGTTCGTGGGGATATCAATTAACGGGATTTTACTCCTGTACCAGTCGATTCGGCGATCCCCAAGATTTTATGTATTTTGTTAATCAATGTCACAGGGAGGGCATAGGAGTTATTTTGGACTGGGTGCCTGGTCATTTTTGTAAAGATGCTCATGGACTGAGCCGATTTAACGGATCACCCGTTTATGAAAATGATGAAAATGAACAATGGGGTACGTATAACTTTAATTTTGAGAAAACAGAGGTTTGGAGTTATCTCATTTCAAACGCCATATTTTGGCTTGATAGATTCCATGTTGATGGCTTACGAGTGGACGGAGTAAGCAGTATGCTCTATCCAGACTATGAGAAGCCGAAGCATTCTTGGAAATTTAACATTAATGGAGGCAGAGAAAATCTTCGGGCTGTTGCTTTCATGAAACGATTAAATGAAGCAGTTCTTCAAAATTTCCCGGATGCACTGATGATTGCAGAAGAATCTACGGAATGGCCTCTAGTCACCTGCCCAACAGATGAGCATGGACTTGGCTATAATTTTAAATGGAATATGGGTTGGATGAATGACACTTTGCGGTATATGGGTCTCGATTTTCCCTTGCGCAGAGATAATCATCAATTGTTAACTTTCTCGATGACTTACGCCTTTTCTGAAAATTATATCTTACCCTTGTCTCATGATGAGGTAGTTCATGGCAAAAAGTCCTTAATTGGCAGGATGCCGGGGGATTATTTCCAAAAATTCTCGGGACTAAGAAATCTATTCGGATATTGGATGTGCCATCCGGGTAAAAAACTATTATTTATGGGTGGGGAGTTTGCCCAGTTTATCGAGTGGAATGAGGAAGCAGAGCTGGATTGGTTCCTATTGGAATATGAGATGCATGAAAAGCTTCAAAATTATGTGCGTGATTTAAATAAACTATATTGCCAAGAAAGAGCACTCTGGGAAAATGAACAAGACTGGGCAGGGTTTGAATGGATTGATGTCCATAATCATCAACAGTGTATTTTAATATTTTGTCGGAAAGCATTGGAAAGGGATAATTTCCTTATCATATTAATTAATTTCCAACCAAATAGTTACGTGAATTTTAGACTCGGAGTACCTAGGAAAGGGCTGTATAAGGAAATATTCAATTCTGACTTGAGCATTTATGGGGGGAACAATCACACTAATTCTTCATTTGTTAGAGCGGAAAAGGTTGCATGGCATGGTCAAAAGTTTTCAATAACAATTAATGTTGCTCCCTTAGCAATAGTTATATTAAAACCAATCATGAATACTTAAGTATTGGAGGAACAAAACGCATGTTTACGGATAAAGAGAGCTTTAAACAGGCCTATCTAATGAAACTGATTGAGGGGGAGGGCATTACTACAGATGAAGCAACCTCTTGGGATAAATTTGTAGCCTTAGTCATGTTGCTAAAAGAAAAAACGAGCTATTATCGGGCAGTAAACAAAAACTCAATATCACAAGGGAAACAAATTTATTATTTTTCAATGGAGTTTCTAATTGGAAAACTCCTGCATAATTATTTAGTCAACTTTAAAATTGAGGATCTCGTAAGAGAAGCTTTGTCAGATTTAGATATTAATCTTGATGATTTACTAGAGCAAGAAGCGGATCCGGGCTTGGGCAATGGCGGATTAGGTAGATTAGCTGCCTGTTTCCTCGATTCGATGGCTTTCTTAGGAATTGACGGACATGGTAATGGAATTCGCTATAAATATGGGTTATTTGAACAAAGGATTGTATCTGGCAATCAAGTTGAGGTAGCAGATAACTGGCTTAAAAACGGCTATCCTTGGGAAACAAGAAAATCTGACAAGGCTGTGATTGTGAAATACAGAGGGACTGTCAAAACTAAATTCAAAGATGGGAAGGCAATGTTTTATCATGAAAACTATGAACCTGTTTTAGCTGTACCTTACGATGTTCCGATTATGAGCTACGATAATCCCAGGTATATCAACAACTTAAGGTTATGGAGCGCTGAAACAATTTGCAGCGAACTGGATTTGGCTTGTTTCAATCGAGGGGATTTTAATGAGGCCACAAGCTTCAGATCGGAAGTAGAGGCCATTTCCTATATTCTTTATCCGGATGACAGCAGTCGTGCAGGAAGAGAGCTAAGGCTTAAACAAGAATACTTCTTTGTAGCTGCAGGCTTAGGAACCATTGTTAGGAGTTACAAGAAAAAGAACGGTTTAAATTCTTTGCATGACTTCTCCAGACGTGTCTCAGTCCATATTAATGATACTCATCCGGTTTTATGTATCCCTGAACTGATGCGCATATTGATTGATGAAGAAGGAATGGGATGGGATGAGGCTTGGAATATCACTGTCAACACCATGTCCTTTACCAATCATACCATTATGCCTGAAGCGATGGAAAAATGGCCCATTGATATGGTCCAAAACCTCTTGCCTAGGATCTATTTGATTATTGAGGAAATCGATCGAAGATTCAAGGAGGATTTAAGGGCGCGTTTCATGGACAATGATCAAGTCAAGCAAAATACTCATATCTTTAAGGACGGATATATTTGGATGGCGAATTTAGCAATTGTCGGAAGCTCATCAGTTAATGGAGTTGCACAATTACATACTACAATTCTTAAAAATGAGGTCTTTAAAGACTACTATCGAGTATTTGGCTATAAATTTAATAATAAAACAAATGGGGTTAATCATAGAAGATTTCTATTAGCGGCAAACCCTAAATTGTCTCATCTGATTACAGAGGCAATCGGTCCAAACTGGAAGGAAGATGCAGGAGAACTTAAGAAACTTCATGTATTAAAGAATGATCAAAGTTTTTTGGAGCAACTCGCCAACGTAAAATACGAGAACAAATGTCGACTTGCCGAGAAGGCTAAACTTAAATATGGACTCATCCTAGACCCGAGTTCCATTTTTGATGTGCAAGTGAAGAGGATACATGCCTATAAACGGCAACTGCTTAATGTGCTTAAGATTTTGCACTTGTACAATAAATGTATCAATGAACCCGACTCCTTGTCTTGTTCACAAACCTTTATTTTTGGCGGAAAAGCTGCCCCAGGGTATCATTATGCCAAAACCGTGATTAAGCTTATTAACGTTTTGAGCAAAAAAATAGAACAGGATCCCAAAGTTGAGGGAAAGCTTAAGATTGTTTTCTTAGAAAATTTCAATGTGTCACAAGGAGAATTGATTTATCCTGCAGCAGACATTAGCGAACAAATATCGACAGCTAGTAAGGAGGCTTCAGGAACTGGAAACATGAAATTCATGATGAATGGAGCCTTAACTTTGGGAACTCTGGATGGAGCAAATGTCGAAATAAAAGAGGCTGTGGGGGAGGAAAATATTTTTATTTTTGGCCTTACTGCTGAACAAGTGCTGGATTACAACCGTTCCGGAGGGTATAAGCCTTGGGATGAATACCATGCTAATCCAGATATTAGAATGTGCGTGGATCAATTAAACAGTGACTTTTTTGATAATATGGGTCTGGAATTCAGGACACTATACGATTCTCTCATGATCTATAATGATGAATTTTACATTTTAAAAGATTTCCCATCATATCTTAAAATGCATGGAAAACTACAGGCGCTTTATCATACTCCTAAGGATTGGAACAAAATTTCTTTGCTCAATATTGCAAATTCGGGGATTTTTTCAAGTGATAGGACGATTAGAGAATATGCAGATTGGATATGGAAGATTCGATATCGTACCGTGAATTGCATCTCTTCAAATTAATCTTATATCTGTACGGCTGATTAATCTAAGAGAAAGGGGACAAGTATGAAAAGGCAGGAATGTGTTGCGATGCTATTGGCTGGAGGACAAGGAAGCAGATTAGGTGGATTAACTCGAAATCGTGCAAAACCAGCAGTATCTTTCTGTGGTAAGTATCGAATAATCGACTTTACTTTAAGTAACTGCACAAATTCGAATATTAATACCATTGGTGTTCTCATCCAATATAAGCCATTTCTACTTAATTCATATATTGGTCTGGGTTCCGCTTGGGACTTGGATAATCCTTTTGGCGGGGTTCATATTCTTCCCCCATTCTTTGGAGAAACCGAAGGAAGTTGGTACAACGGTACCGCAAATGCAGTGTACCAAAACTACGAGTTCATTGATTATTACGATCCTGAATATGTGATTATTCTCTCAGGAGACCATGTCTATAAAATGGACTATACTCTTATGCTGAAGTTTCACAAAGAGAAGAATGCAGAGATAACTCTGGCTGCGATTCAAGTACCCCGGGAGGAAGCTTCTCGGTTTGGAATCCTAACCATTGATTCGGAAGATCGGGTCACCAAATTCACAGAAAAACCGGCTAATCCGGAGAGTGATCTGGTTTCAATGGGGGTCTATATTTTTAACGGACCCACCCTAAAGCAAGCATTAATTGCTGATAAAGCAGATTATCTGTCTCAAAATGACTTCGGAAAAAATATTATTCCAAATCAGTTAAGTACAGGAAAACGAGTTTTTGCCTATAAGTTTCAAGGGTATTGGCGAGATGTCGGTACTATTGAAAGTTATTATCAAGCCAATATGGAGTCTTTAAAGGATGGACACTTTCTTAATATTTTCGATCCAAAGTTTAGGATCTTTTCCAACGAAGATATTTTTCCTCCCCATTTTGTGGGGTCTGCAGCAGAAATCGAGAATAGCTTAATTTGTAATGGGTGTACTGTTCACGGTAAGGTAAGCAATTCAATCCTGGGAGCAGGGGTTTATGTAGGCGAAGGAGTAGAAATTAAGGATTCAATTATCTTACCTTATGTAAAATTACACAAAGGGTCTAGTGTTTATCGGACGATTATTGGTGAAAATGCTGAAATTATGGGGAATTGTAACATAGGCGCAAGGGGACAAATCGCCCCTGGGTATGAAGGAATAACAGTAATTGAGGATTATCATTTGATCACTGAAGGAACTGTTATTGAATCCGGCATGCATATCTATAGAAGCCGGGCAATGTGAAAGGAGGAAAATAATGTCCAACGCTATAGGTATTATTTTTGCTAATAGCGGTTCTGATAACTTACAAGGGCTTGCCCAGGAAAGGCCAATAGCTGCTGTTCCTTTCGGAGGCAGATATCGCATTTTGGATTTTGCCTTATCTAGCATGGTCAATTCAGGTATAAGGACCATTGGCTTAGTTACGCCTCACCAATACAGACCGTTGCTAGATCACTTAGGGGCGGGAAAAGACTGGTTTTTAGAACGTAAAGATGGAGGGCTATTTATCTTACCCGGTGTCATGCATAGTTTGGCAGGGAGTAAAGATGCTTTTTGTATTAAAGATTTACAAAATAATTTGGAGTATTTACAGAAGGATTATGTAGAAAATGTGCTTATTAGCAGCGGTGATCAAATCTTTAATATAAATTTCAGAGATACTTTAGAATTTCATAAGGACAAGCATGCAGATGTTACCTTGATATATAAAGCAGTAAGGCCAAGAGACGATGACTCGCTGGATCAAATACTGCTTGAGGTTGATGGGGATCAGAAAGTGTCTAAAATCCATAACAAGTATAGTCTGGAAAGCGAAGAACTGACCTTTCTTAAATTTGTGAATATTATAATAATTCGTCGTGAGCTCTTGTTGGAAATTATTGAGAAGTATGGTTCCTATGGTTGTATCGGTTTAATGGAAATCCTCGCTTCGAATATAGAAGTTCTTGAAATCTTAGGCAGTCCAACGAATTCATCAATTGGAACGATTCACACTATCAAGGATTATTTTGATCGAAGTATGGATCTTCTAGACTTTAAAGTTCGAGAACAATTATGGTCGGGGGTGGATCGTACACATACAAAAATTGTGGACAATCCCCCCACTAAATATACAGCTCAGGCTAAAGTCAGTAATTCGTTAATTGCCAGTGGATGCTCTATTGCAGGGGAAATAACAAACTCGATTGTATTTCGTGGAGTAGTTCTAGAACAAGGGTGCAGAATTCAAAACAGTATCATTTTGCCAAAATGTCATATTCATAGCAATGCCCAAACGAACTATACAATTCTTGATAAATCTGTCATTGTTCACGGAGAAAATGTCCTTAAAGGAAGTGAGAGTCACCCTTTGGTTGTTCTCAAAAAAACGGTCATCTAGGAAAGGTGGGAGAGTATGAAACTGGTGTTTGTGACTGCAGAAGCCGATCCTTTTGCTAAAACTGGCGGTTTAGGGGAAGTGGCGGGTTCTTTACCAGCCTTCTTGCATAAACAAGGGATTGATGTCAGGATTATTATGCCTAAGTATAGCAGTATCCCTAAAGAATTCCAGAGAGAGTTTAAGCACTTGTCCCATTTCGACGTCCCAGTTGCTTGGCGTAAACAATATTGCGGCTTGGAAGAAACGGTTTATCAGGGGATACCTTATTACTTTATTGACAATGAGTACTATTTTACACGTCCAAATGTTTATGGAGAATACGATGATGCAGAGAGATTTGCTTTCTTTTCCCGGGCTTCCCTTGAAAGTCTGATCCACATACCGGGGTTCAAGCCAGATATCATACATTGCCACGATTGGCATACCGCATTAATCCCGCTTATGCTCAAAGAGTTTTATAACCGTGAGCCACTATACTACCCAATTAAAACTCTCTTTACAATCCACAACCTAAAATATCAGGGGATTTTTCCTAAGGAAGTTCTCTGCGATATTGTGGGTCTGGGAATGGAGTTTTTTAAGGAAAATGGCTTGGAATTTCACGGAGCGATTAATTTTATGAAGAGTGCTTTACTTTACGCAGATCAGATCACAACAGTGAGTCCAACTTATGCAGAGGAAATTCAAGATCCTTTTTATGGGGAAAATCTTGATGGCTTGTTAAGAAAAAGAAGAGATATTCTGAAGGGTATTCTCAATGGCATTGACTATGAGGTGTATGACCCTTTTAACGACCCCATTCTGGTAATGTCTTTTCATGACGTATCTCTGGCTAAAACGGAAAACAAAAAGCACCTGCAAAAAACAATCGGACTGCCAGTTAGAGATGAGTGTGCTATCTTGGGGATGGTAAGCAGAATCGTCGATCAGAAAGGCTTCGATCTATTGGCCCATGTTATCGAAGAGATTCTGGAACTGGATATTCAGATGGTTATCCTCGGTACTGGAGAGAAAAAATATGAAGAAATGTTACAACATTTTGCCTCTAAATATCCTGAGAAATTAACCATACGATTAGAATTCTCTAATGAAATAGCTCATCAGATTTATGCCGGAGCGGACATGTTGCTGATGCCCTCACGGTTTGAGCCCTGTGGTATTGCTCAAATGATTGCTATGCGCTATGGAACCGTTCCCATTGTCCGCGAAACCGGAGGATTAAAGGATACGGTCATTCCTTATAATGATATTATGGAAACAGGCAATGGATTTAGCTTTGTAAACTATAATGCTCATGAATTTTTATTTACTGTGCAACGAGCCTTAAGTATATATTATGAAAATAAGCTTGTTTGGAATAATATACGACTAAGGGGTTTGGAAAGTGACTTTAGTTGGAGCAGATCAGCAAATGCCTACATCGAACTATATAAGTCATTATTGCAAATATCCTGAAATTCTTAGACATTACTCTAGAAATTTGCTCAAATGAGTTAGATTATACAATTACGTATCACACTAATTTACAGTGTTTGTTTCTGCGATTGGATCAATAAAAAACGACAAGGGTATAGGTGATAAGTATGGAATTTGTGGCGTATCATAATTCGTATGACCTTTATTATCGTGAACCTTTTGGCTCAGTCAACTGTGGTCAAAAGATAACCTTTCGTATTAATGTACTTTCGCCAGTTCCTATTGACGCTTGTATTCTTCGTTTATGGGAAACAGACAGGGAAATTACTAATTTGATGCACCAAACTACTAAGAAGAGAAATCAAAAGGTTGCGTCTTCAGAACAGAGATCCTTTGAGGTTGCTGAGAAGGGAGAATCATATGAGGCAGAATATGCAGGGCCAAATGCTCCCGGACTAATTTGGTACTATTTTGTGATTTATGCAGGCTCTCGTATCTACTACTATGGAAATAATAATAAAAGGTTAGGGGGAATAGGCAGTCTCTGGGAACAAGAACCGCCGGCCTATCAAATTACGGTTCATAAGCAAACAGCAGTCCCTGAGTGGTATAAGCGAGGAGTTATGTACCAAATATTTATTGATCGGTTCTTTAATCCTCACGAAAAAGGGTTCATCTGTGAACCGCGGAAAAACACTCTGTTGCATGCAGATTGGTCAGATCAGCCTGTCTATATTAAGGATGAGCAGGGCAGAGTGACGGATTGGGATTTTTTTGGTGGAACCCTGCAAGGGGTCATTGAAAAGTTGCCTTACTTTCAAGAATTAGGGATTAGTATTCTCTACTTCAACCCAATATTTGAAGCCTCAAGCAATCATAAATATGATACGGGGGATTATCATAAAATCGATCCTATGTATGGGGATGATCTGGTTTTTAAACGATTGATTGACACAGCAAGACACTGGGGAATTTCGATTATTCTTGACGGTGTCTTTAGCCATACCGGAAGTGACAGCATCTACTTTAATAAATATGGCAATTACCCAGAAGTCGGTGCTTACCAATCCGTAGATTCTCCCTATCATAGTTGGTATAAGTTTAAAAAAGATCGCCAAGAGTATGAATCTTGGTGGGGGGTGGATTCCCTTCCGGAAGTAAATGAAATGAATTCCTCATACAGACAGTTTGTTTACGGCTCCGAAAACAGTGTTATTCAGAAATGGCTAAAGGTTGGTGTGGCTGGCTGGAGGCTGGATGTTGCAGACGAACTTCCGGATGAGTTTATTCAGGAATTGCGCCAAGGGATTAAATCCATTAACCCTAATGCTGTCTTAATCGGGGAAGTGTGGGAAGATGCTTCAAATAAAATCAGCTATGACAGTCCACGTCAATATTTTTTGGGGGATGAACTCGATGCCGCCATGAACTATCCTTTCAGGAATAGTTTACTGAGCTTTATCCTTGGTCAAAGTGATGCCAAGGATGTTTATCAAGAACTTATGAGTCTGTATGAAAATTATCCTCGAGAGAATTTTTACGCCGCCATGAACTTAATTGGGAGTCACGATACGATTCGGGTTTTGACTCTTTTAGGAAATGCTCCACCAGAAAAGAGTTTGACGAATACAGAGCGGAGAACTTTTCGGCTTTCACCGCCCGTACGGCTATTAGCAGTACAAAGACTCAAACTATTGAGTTTGGTTCAAATGACATTTCCCGGAGTTCCTTGTATTTATTATGGGGATGAAGCCGGTGTGGAAGGTTATTCTGATCCTTATAACCGGGGAACATATCCATGGGGCAGGGAAGACAGAAAAATAATGGATTGGTATAGTCGAATCCTGCGCATGAGAGCTGAATTTGAAGTGCTTCAAACGGGTCAATTTGAGCCGTTTTATTTCGAGCAGGATGTTTATGGTTTCTCTCGAGCAGGGAATGAGGAAGAAATAGTTATCCTTATCAATCGACACCGAGATGAAGTGAAACTAGTCGATCTTAGTCCAAAACTTTCGTCTGCTCCTTTTATAATTGATTTAATCAATGGAGAAAGACTTACTTCCGAAACGCTTAGTGCTGTGCCAATCAATGCTTTAAACGGAAGGGCTCTGTTTATTAAAAAAAATCCTCCTCACGATTTGCAACTACAGCGTTCCTGTGGGGTATTATTACATATTAGCTCGTTGCCATCTTCTTGGGGATTGGGAGATCTAGGGCAGGAAGCCTATGATTTTGTGGATTTTTTAGCTGAATCCGGACAATCGATATGGCAGGTCTTACCCTTGAATCCTGCTGGGGCGGGAGCTTGTCCTTACCAAAGTGATTCTGTATTTGCTGGGAATTCAGTGTTTATCAGTCTTGATCATTTGATTAATGAGGGCCTATTAGATCTGAAAGAGACTCGTAGAAAATATGAACAGCTTATAAATATTGGACTTCGGGAAAGTTTACTAAACCAAGGGCTAAAAGAACTTAAGCAAAAGTTACTCTATGAGGCCTATCAAAAATTTACTGAGCGTCTTGAATCAAGCAGGGCTAACTCTTTAATATCCTTAAGCTCTGAATATCTGTCTTATAAATACTCAGAATATCTATCTCAAGAAAACTATGCAAGATTTCAAGCCAAACATAAAGATTGGCTTCAGGACTACGTTCTCTTTCGTGCCTTAAAAGTTCACTTCGGAGGTGCTCCATGGTTCGAATGGGAATCAAAAATTGCTTCTCGTGAAACAGAGGGGTTATTCAATTATTCATTGCTTCTCCAAAAAGAAAGAGATTTTAATGAATTTCTACAATACACTTTCTTCTATGAATGGAATAAACTAAAATCTTACGCCGAGGGTAAAGGGATTAAAATAATGGGGGATTTGCCCCATTTTGTAGCGGCCGACAGCTGCGATGTATGGGTAAACCGCAGCTTGTTTATACTTGATGAAAAAGGCAGACCTGCTAAAACAGCGGGAGTCCCCCCCGATTATTTTAGCAAGACCGGTCAATTATGGGGGAATCCGGTGTATGACTGGAAGGCCCAGGCCACTTCTCAGTACTCTTGGTGGAAAATGCGGATTTACTTTGCCTTAGATCAGTTTGACTATATTCGCTTAGATCACTTTCGAGGATTTGAAGCCTTTTGGGAAGTGGATGCTGAGGAGGAGACTGCTGAAAGAGGGCGATGGATAAAAGGGCCGGGGAAACGATTCTTTGAAAGCATGTTTGAGGAGTTTGGAAAATGCCCTTTTATTGTTGAAGACCTGGGAATCATAACTACTGAAGTAAGTGTTTTGAAACAGATGTTTGGCTTTCCTGGAATTAAGGTACTTCAATTTACGCCACCAAAAGAGTTGTTACCGGATGTAATGGATTCGGAAACTAATTTCGTTTACTACACGGGAACACATGATAATAATACCTTGATCGGTTGGTGTGAGAGGAATCAATTAGGGGAAGAGAAAGGCCAAGTCGGCATTACCTCACATTCACAGGCCATAAGTCAAGAAGTCCGTGAAGACTGTCGTCAGTTGATTGAAGAGTTGTATTTGAGTCAAGCGGTTTGGGTTATTTTACCCATGCAAGATATATTAGAGCTGGGCGAGGAAGCGCGTATGAATGTCCCAGGGACAGTTCATGGAAATTGGAAGTGGCAACTTGATAAAAATGTCGATCTGGATGAAATAAAAGATTGGCTTCTTACCAAAGCCGAAAAAGCAATGAGATTACTGGTTTGACATTTGAAGTATTAAATAGAATAATAATCGTAATGGATTTATTGGATATACTTACTAATTGTTTAATGACTCTGTTTTAAATTTATGAAAATTGGGGATAAGGAATTGAAGAAATTTATCGGAATTTTTCTAAAAGGGTTATTAATATTGACTCCTTTAGTGCTTACCTTCTACATTCTCTATAAAATGTTTTTAGTAACTGATGGCTTATTTAAAGGAATGCTAGAGAGGTTTGGTTTATACTTTCCGGGATTTGGAGTGATCGTAACTCTGGCAGTGATTTTTATGGTAGGTTTATTAGCATCAAATTGGCTGACGAACGGATTACTAAATTACATGGAAAAGCTCTTAACTAAAATTCCGATACTTGGCAACATTTACGGAATTATCAAAGACACCGTAAATTCTTTCTCTGCTAATAAACAAGGCTTTTCTCGATTAGTTATGGTCAATATGTCCAGTGAACTTAAACTTTTGGGATTCCTTACTAATGATGAAGAAAGCGCTTTTATTCCCAAAGGATATGTGGCAGTCTACTTAATGCAGTCGATGCAATGGGCAGGGAATTTAATTGTTGTACCGAAAGATCAAGTTCAACTTCTCGAAGTCTCCTCCGAAGAGGCCTTGAAATTTATTGCATCTGCGGGACTCTTAAGTAAAAAGACGATCTAGGCTAAATGATGAGGTTCTGTATTCTCATAATACAGTCTTAGCTGAGAGAACATTTTTGATGATCTTACTGATATTATGACCATTGGCTAAGGTTTTTTCATGAAAAACCACCGGTAAATAGAATGAAGAATGTGATGGATAAAAATTTTAAGGCATGCCTAATTTGACACGCCTTAAAATTTCTTTATTATAGGGAATTTAAAAATTAATTACTCTGGTAGAAAAGTTGCACAGTCAGTCATTTCACTGGTACTGGCGTTAGGTGATTGGACCTCGATCTTTTCAGCATGACAATGATCACCTGATTCGTAATAATGGCAAGTGTTAACAAGACATTTGATCCCGTTGTTAGGTTGAGGCATTTTTTTAACTGACATTGCATATTCCTCCTTAAAATTGAATTCAGTTTAATATTTCCAGTTAATATGTTTTTTATGACATTAATTTATTAGAGTTTTGACAAAATATACATGCAGGTGAGAACTTAGAATGATTAACAACAAACAGAAGATATTTTAAAAGGGTCTGGATATCTAAAAAAGTTAAATATGAAGCCGATAGCAAGGACAAGCTATGGATTAAGAAGAAGTAATATTCAGACGTATTTTTAATAAAGTCTGGTAAGGGAGCAGAGCTTAATATGATCATCGACAAACTCAATCATAAAAGATTATGGTTCTTTCAGAAGAAGGCTAACAAGTATATTACGGACAAGAAAAAATCTTTAGATCTTCTCAATAATGCCATGAAAAAAGCTAACGCTAAAAGAGGTGCGCTTGGCGAAACCTGGGAGAAATTTCAGCTCTTATTTGGCGTATTTAAAGATTGGATTAACGGCAACTATAAGGAAATGCCCATGCATTCGCTGCTAATGATAGTCCTGGGAATCGTCTATTTTGTATCGCCCATAGACGGGATTTTCGATTATATTCCTTTTGCAGGATTAATCGATGACGCGGCAGTTGCTGGCTTTGTTATATCTCAAGTGAGCCTTGATCTTGAACGATATAAGCTCTGGAAAAAGCAAGTCGAAGCAGATTCAGCTAGCTCATCTGTATCTGAAGCATCTTCTTAAGAGTGTTTTCTAGGAACTTTTGATGCTGCAATAATAGTTTTTTGAGAGTATAATTACTCTAAAAGGTAAGCAGAAGTAAAAATTAACTTCTGCTTACCTTCTTTCATTAGAATAACTGTTCAATGGGCAAAAAGTTGAAAATTCGGAAGATTACATCTGTACTTGAGCAGAAATTAGTTGTAGAATTGAAATAACAGTTATGTCAAAAATAGTAATTCGATTTAGAATGTGGGTGAGGGGTAGAGATGTCTGCAGTATCTGAATTATTGTCACTAACTTCTGAATTAAAGCTTAACAAATCCTATGTCCAACAGATAGCAGAAGTGATCGCAGCAGTCATAGAATTTGAGGTTGCTATTATTGATAATAACTTAGAGGTAATTGCTGGGACGGGAAAATACCAAAGTGAAATTGGTTTTGTATACGGGAAAGGATCAATCACTGGACAGATAATTAACAGCGGCAGCAACTTTATCTTAGATGATGAACCGCTTAATCACAATATCTGCAAAGACTGCAATCAAAAAATTATTTGTAAACTCAAGGCAGGAATACTTTCTCCAATAATATGGACCGGGCATGTAATTGGCACAATTTCAATTTTTGCCTTTGATAACAAGGAAAAAAATGAGTTGCTTTCGAACCGTGATAAACTGCTTGATTTTTTAATGAAAATATCAGCCTTGATAAGCAGCAAAATTGGCGAGAATGAAATGCATGGACGCCTTTCATTAATGGCTGACCAATTCAGTGCAGTTATAAATTCCATTGTCGAAGGGCTCGTAACTATTGACCATTCAGGTTTTATAACCCATATTAACAAGTCTGCCGAAAAGTTATTGAATATTACTACACAGCAAGTTTGGGGGCGACACATAAACGATATTTTCCAAGGGTTCTCAGTTCCTAAAGTGTTAAAACTGGGACAACCATATGTTGAACAAGAAATCCAGTATATAAATAAGGGAGAAGTATGCCTATTTATCAGTACCATTACACCCATAAAAACGAATCAGGAAATTATCGGTTTGGTTATTTCATTTCGAAGTATCCGCGAATTGCGGAAGTTAGCGGGTCGTTTGATTAGGGAAGATCGCAAATATACTCTGGACGGAATATTAGGTACAAGCAAAACTATGACCATCCTTAAACAAAAAATGCAACTTGTCGCGGCAACCGACTCGACAATTTTGATTACCGGCGAAAGTGGAACGGGCAAAGAGTTATTTGCGAGGGCCATTCATGAAGAAAGCCATCGCAAAAATGGGCCATTTATCGCTATAAACTGCGGGGCTATTCCAGAAATGCTCTTAGAAAGTGAACTTTTTGGTTATGAAGAAGGGGCTTTTACCGGGGCTAGTCGCGGAGGTAAACCAGGGAAATTTGAGCTTGCAAACAATGGGACAATCTTTCTGGACGAAATTGGAGATATGCCGATGCATCTTCAGGTGAAGTTATTGCGAGTGTTGCAAGAAGTTAAAATTGAACGAATTGGTGGAGTAAAGCCGGTATGGATTGATGTCAGGATTATAGCAGCCACAAATCGCAATCTCGAAGAAATGATCAAAGAAAAACTTTTTAGAAGTGATCTCTTTTATAGGTTAAGTGTTATTCCATTCTTTATTCCTCCGTTACGTGAAAGGAAAGAGGACTTGATGCTTCTTCTCCATCACTTTTTGGATAAGTATAATCTGATTTTAGGTAAACAAATAACCGGTTTTACTCAAGAAGTTCAGAGAAAAATGCTTACCTATCCTTGGCAGGGGAATGTAAGGGAACTGGAAAATGCTGTTGAGTATGCAGTAAATATTGCTACAAATGATATCATTGACAGCGCTTATTTATCCTCTCGAGTCAATGACTATTTTGAACAGAATGCCAGTTTAGCATCGGGTGATCAACCAACGTTAGCTGAATTGGAGAAAACGGCAATTGCAGCCGCGCTGAAAAGATTTGGCAGTACCGGTCAAGCTAAAGAAAAAGCTGCCGATAGCTTGGGTATGAGCAGATCTACTTTCTATAGAAAGATAAAAGAATTGGGGCTAAATACTAAAATTCCCAAATGTAAATAAATTATCCTAAATTGAGATTAATGAAAAGGACTTTCCCTAGGGGAATTCAGAGATAGTATTTCGATTTTCGTTCTTATAATGAGACAACCTACTCATAGAAAAGCTTTTTGGATGTGACTACACAGTCTATCCAAAAGGCTTTTCTATTTAGTTTTAGCGAAATCTAAAATTAGTATATGAACTTAGACTATTGAGAGCGAAGGACCATGTCTTTAAAACTGTGATTAATACACGTTTTCGTTCGGAACGGTTGTGTTTTGCACAAGCTATTAAATAATTGTGGCATGACTATTGCAATATTCGGAAAATAAATCATAAACTCTATTTCGCGGCAGTTTGCAAATACTGCGTCTGCAATTATAAATAATGAGGGGGAATGCCAGCGATCAAGTGAACTCGTTCAACTAATCTTGAACATTGAGACAAGTATGGTATCAGGTACTACTCCCACTAAGAAGTCGGAGTCTCATGATTGGATTTAAGGAGGAACGAAGTATGAGTGAAGAAAAGAGTTTCTTGGGCAAAATTGATCGACCTATTTTTTCGATTTCAGCGCTTATTATGGTTTTTTTTGTTGCGTGGACACTGTTTCAACCTAAGACAGCTGGTGCCGCCTTCAGTGCTGTACAGAAATTCATCACGGTCAACTTCGGTTGGAGTTATGCAATAGGAGTTACATTTTTTTTGTTTTTTGCCTTTTATTTAGCATTTAGTAAATTTGGTAATATTACCTTGGGGAAAGATGGGGAGAAGCCTGAATACGGCACTGGAAAATGGTTTGCTATGCTGTTTGCAGCCGGTATGGGAATCGGCCTTGTCTTTTGGGGAGTAGCCGAACCAATGTCGTTCTATACTGCTCCGCCTTACGGTGAACCTTCGAGTATTGAATCTGCTCAAATTGCCATGCGTTATGTCTTTTTTCATTGGGGACTGCATCCTTGGAGTGTTTTTGCCGTTGTAGGGTTGTCAATGGCGTATTTTCAGTTCCGTAAAGGACTGCCCGCTTTAGTCAGTTCTTCTCTTTATCCCTTAATTGGAGAAAAAGGAGCTAAAGGTTGGATCGGAAAAATCGTTGATATTCTAGCTGTATTTGCAACTATCTTTGGAGTTGCTACTTCTCTGGGGTTAGGTGCTATGCAGATCGCCACAGGGTTGAATTATGCCTATGGCATTCCCACCGGTTTGATGACTTCAATTGTTATAATCTTAGTAATTACAGTATTATTCATAACATCTGCAGTAACTGGAATCGATAAAGGGATTTCCTTCCTTAGCAAAACTAATATGGCACTTATTGCCATCATTGTTGCATTTATGCTCATCGTTGGACCAACTCGATATATTCTTAATGGTTTTTCCGAAACTTTAGGGTCTTACCTTCAGAATATTCTTCAAATGAGTTTTTGGACAGATACTTTCAATACTAACCCTGGGTGGGTAGGAGGTTGGACAATTTTTTATTGGGCTTGGTGGGTTGCCTGGGGGCCGTTTGTTGGTGCGTTCATAGCGCGTATTTCCAAGGGCCGAAGGATTAAAGAATTTATTTTAGGCGTGGTCATTGCTCCTACTCTAATGAGTTTTGTGTGGTTGTCAGTAATGGGTAACAGCGCGTTGTTTGTTGATGTGGTTCAAAATGGCGGGATTGCAGCGGAAGTGGCAAAGGACTCGAGTACAGCGATCTTTGCTATGTTCCAGTACTTCCCGTTTACGGGCTTCATAACACTCGTGTCGACATTAATCATAGCGATCTTTTTTATCACCTCTGCTGATTCTGCAACTTTTGTTATGGCTATGTTCACCTCAGGCGGGGAATTGAACCCTAAACCTGGGCTGAAAATCACCTGGGGTTTGATTGTCAGTGCTGTAGCCATCGCATTGATGATAGCTGGAGGATTAGGTGCGTTGCAGACTGCTTCCATTGCTGCAGCATTTCCATTTATGATTGTCATGTTTGCAATGTGTCTATCAATTATAAAGGCCTTCAATAAAGAAATTAACGGAGAAAGCGTTAATCCACAAGTGAATGATTACAATCCAACCACTACGCACCCCAGTAAGCAGTCAATTAAGGAAAGCTTGTAAAATCAATCAGAAGAGCATAAATATTTGGTTCTGACCTGATAAGCGAAGACTCACATTTGAATGTTGGGTCTTTGTTTGTTAAAGGTTTAAGCTTGAATCTATAAGTTGAACCTTAAAGCTTAATTTAAATTATTATCAGAGGGATTTTTTTACTGTTATTTATCCCTCTGAACACTGGATGGTGATCGTTTTGCAGAAAATCCTAAAAATGGATTATAAAATCCTATAATAGGATTATTACGAATGAACGAACAACGGCACCTTGGGAATTAAAGCCTATTACATCTCAAAATGAGATATTTCTGTTGGAGTGGAAAAAACTTAGGGGCTAAAATGGGGACTAATTGCTAGCGTCATGGTTGGCATAATATTTGCAATACTTCGTCTAATTAAGTAAGACAATTAATTTTAACCTGGGAGGTAGAAGCGGAAATGCCAAATTATTATGAAGAGATTTCTCAAAACGTGATTACAGGTCAACTGGACAGAGTAAAACAGCTGACTCAACAGGCCATTGGAGCAGGGAACAATCCCGTTGAAATTATCAATCAAGGATTGATACCCGGTATGAGTGTAGTCGGAGCACGGTTTAAGGCTGGTCAGATGTATGTACCAGAAGTATTAATGTCGGCACGCGCTATGAATGCCGGAATGGATCTCGTCAAGCCTCTAATTTTAAGTGAAGATATCCCTTCCGCAGGTAAAGTAGTCCTTGGCACAGTAAAAGGAGACCTTCATGATATCGGAAAGAATTTAGTTGGCATGATGCTGGAGAGTGCTGGATTTACTGTCATTAATGTTGGGGTAGATGCGGGTCCTGAGAAATTTTTGCAATCGATAAAGGAGCATCAGCCTGGTGTCATTGGAATGTCTGCTCTTTTGACGACAACCATGCTGGCAATGAAAGATACTATCGAACTCTTAAAAGAAGAGGGTTTGCGCGACAAGGTTAAAGTGATGATCGGCGGAGCTCCCATATCTCAGGACTTCGCAGATGAAATCGGTGCAGATGGGTTTGCCCCTGATGCGGGTTCTGCCGCAGATCTGTGTAAGAAACTTCTAGCCTAATTCAATCCGTTTTCTATTGGGAAGGCGGCTCGGCGAAACCATCCACTGGTGGCTATGGTAACTGAAGAACAGCATGGAACTCTCAATTAAGAAGCAGGAGCCTTCTAAAGTAGCTAAATTAAAGAAGGAGCGTGTGTGATTTGTCAAGAAGCCAATACGTTAGGGCTAACTATCAAGTTAATGCAACACCACAATTAAAGATGTTAAGCGATGACCAATGTGAAAATGTCTTGAATGGTGCCCTCGAGGTACTGGAGCGAACAGGAGCAGAGATACACAGTGAAAAGGCTTTAGAAATTTTCAGAAAAGGAGGATGTTGGGTTGATGGCAACATGGTGCGTTTTCCGTCCCACCTGGTAGAGTGGGCGATTCGCAGTGCACCCTCACGAATTGTAATTTCTAATCAAAAAGGTGAACGCACCATGTTCTTGGAAGGACAAAACGTTTATTATGGCCCAGGTCCTACCAATACTTACACCATTGATCCTTTCACAGGAGAACGACGCCGTGCTAAGAAGTCCGATACTGTGCGGGCGGCAAAAGTAATCGATGCTTTACCTAATATATCCTTTGCCATGGATTGCGGCACAGTTATGGATGTCACTCCTACTTTATCAGATGTTCATGCTTTTCAGGCTATGTTAGAAAACACAAATAAACCCATTATCCACTGGGGTTTTGGTATAGATCAGTATCAGGATATCATTGATATGGCTGCAGCTGTAGCAGGTGGGTTAGAAGCTTTGCAACGCGATCCATTTATTCTTCTCTACTCAGAGTCTAGCCCTCCATTAAGACATTCAGGGGAAGCCATTGATAAAGCAATTTTTGCAGCCAAAAACAATATTCCCATCGTTTATACTCCTTGCACTTTCTCAGGAGGGGTAGCTCCGGCGACAATGGCAGCAACTCTCGTAATTGCAGTTGCAGATTCCTTGGTGGGGCTGGTAGCTGGTCAATTAGTCCGTAAAGGTTCTGGCTTTGTAATGGGTGGGTTAATTTCAACAATGGATATGTCTAGTACTATTCTGTCCTACGGTGCAGCAGAATTAAGCTTGCTTTCGGCTGGATTAACGGCTGTCGCCCGCTACATGAAAATACCGATGTTCAGTACTGGCGGTTGTTCAGATTCTAAGGTGATTGATACTCAGATGGGAATTGAAGCCGCTTTTTCAATCCTGATCGCAGGCTTAAGCGGTGCAAATCTAATTCATGACTGTGGTTATATGGAATATGGAGCGACATCATCCTTAGACTTAATGACCATGGATGATGAAATCATTGGCATGGTAAAGAAAATTCTTGGCGGCGTTTTGGTTGATGATGAACACTTAGCCCTTGATATCATTGATAAAGTCGGCCCGGGTGGACACTACTTAGCTGACGATCATACCATGGCCCATTTTCGCGAATTCTGGGCCCCTACTTTGATCAATAGACTGAGATTTGACGGATGGAAAGCAGAAGGCTCGAAGACCATGGCCCAACGAGTTAAAGAAAAAACCCAAGACATTATCAATAATCACAAACCTGAACAAAAACCAGAAAGTGTACTGAAAGAAATTCAAGCAATTGTCGATAGAGCAGAAGCGCGGGAAGCCAATAAACGATAGGAGGTAGAAAGATATGTCAAATTATTATGAAGAGATATCGCAGAACGTTATCACAGGTCAACTAGACCGAGTAAAACAGCTGACTCAGCAGGCTATCGATGCTGGGAATGATCCTGTTGAAATAATTAACCAGGGTTTGATCCTCGGAATGAGTGTCGTAGGAGCACGCTTTAAGTCCGGCCAAATGTTTGTGCCAGAAGTGCTGATGTCCGCTAGATCCATGACAGCTGGAATGGACATGGTCAAGCCACTCATTTTAAGTGAAGATATCCCATCAGCTGGTAAAGTAGTGATCGGAACGGTAAAAGGTGACTTGCATGATATTGGAAAGAACTTAGTGAGCATGATGTTAGAAAGTGCCGGATATACGACCATCAATGTTGGAGTAGATGCTGGTCCGGAAAAGTTTTTACAAGCGGTTAAGGAACATAAGCCAAATATCATCGCCATGTCAGCCCTACTAACAACAACGATGCTTTCTATGAAAGATACCATTGAACTATTAAAAGAAGAGGGACTGCGGGATAAAGTCTTGGTGATTATAGGTGGGGCTCCAATATCTCAGGATTTTGCAGATGAAATTGGTGCAGACGGGTTTGCTCCCGATGCTGGTTCAGCTACTGACCTTTGTAAAAAACTATTAGCTTAATATTAATTACAGGAAGGAGGATGGTTATGCCAGTAAAAAGTAATTACGTAGAAAATACCAGCCCTATGTTCAGTATCCTTTCCCCCAGCCAATGTGAAGAAATACTGCTAGCGGCTCAAGAGGTGCTTGAACGTACGGGTGTGACTGTACATGATGAGGAAGCTCGTGATATCCTAAAGAAAGCAGGTTGCTGGGTAGACGGAATCCTGGTTCGCATCCCTTCAGCGGTTGTGGACAGGGCGTTAAGATCTGTTCCTAAACGGGTCACTCTTTGTAATAACCGAACCGGATCCAGGGATGTGCATCTGGAAGGATATAACGCCTATTTTGGCACAGGTTCAGATACTCCGTTTACAATTGATCCCTACACGGGAAAGCGCCAACGTTCTACCAAAAAGTCGGTTAGCAACGCTTGCAAGGTGATTGACGCTTTGCCAAATCTCGATTTTGTGATGTCGTTGGGTATCGTCCAAGATGTCCCCCTTCTTATTTCCGATCGGCATCAGTTCGAGGCTCAAGTTCTTAATACGAGTAAACCAATTGTTACAACAGCTCATGATATTTATGGCTTCGCCGATATTATTGAAATGTGTGAAATAATGGCCGGCGGTGTTGAGGAGCTACGGCGCAATCCCTTTATGACCCTTTACGCTGAACCGATTTCCCCACTGCAACATGCCTGGGAAGCGGCATCTAAATTAATTTTGGCTGCCAGAAAAGGATTGCCCGTCGTTTATACTCCTTGTGTAATGGCTGGTGGGACAGTACCGGCTACAATGGCCGGTGTACTCACCCAAGGGTTAGCTGAATCGTTGAGTGGGTTAGTGATCAACCAATCGACGAGAGAAGGTTCCCCCTTTATTATGGGCGGCGTCTTTACAATTATGGACATGTCAAGCACCATTTTTAGCTATGGCTCACCGGAATTTAACCTTTTAATGTCTTCGTTAGCGGATTTAGCCCATTACCTGAAATTACCGATGTTTGGCACTGCCGGTTGCTCTGACTCTAACTTAGTGGATGAACAAGCGGGAATTGAAGCGGCTTTGTCCATTGCCATGACAGCTCTTTCCGGTCCTAATCTGAATCATGATGTCGGGTATATTGAATATGGTTCCACGTCATCCTTAGAATTTCTGGCGATCAACAATGACGTTATAGGGATGGCTCGTCGTTTAGTTCGCGGTATCAAAGTTAATGATGAGACTCTTGCCTTAGATATCATCCATAAAATTGGTCCTGGAGGACATTTCCTATCTGAGGATCACACCATGAAAAACTTTAAAACCGAAACGTATTATCCAAGTCTGATTGATCGTCAGCGTTATGAGTCTTGGCTGGAGAGTGGCTCGAAAACTCTGTTCGAACGGGCTAATGAAAAAGTTAAAGATATCATTGAAAATTATGAGCCGGATCCACTTCCCAAGGACGTCCAACAAAAAATTAGGGCGATTGTAGAACGGTCTGAACAGAAAGTCGTTAAGTCATAAGGGATTAGAAATGGAGTGACAGAATATGCCCTTAATATTAGGGATTGATACAGGCGGAACTTTTACAGACGGAGTGCTTCTTAATTTAGACACGAAGGAAGTAAAGGGAAAGGCCAAGGCGTTTACGACACGTGAAGATTTATCCATAGGTATTCGAAACTGTATCGAAAATATGGGTGATTTAGACCCGCGTCAAGTTCAGCTCGTATCTCTGTCTACGACATTAGCTACTAACGCTATTGTAGAGGGTCGCGGTTGCCGGGTTGGCTTAATTCTCATCGGTCATGAGCCGACTGGTGACCTCCCAGCTCAGCAGACATTTGTAGTTAGGGGCGGGCATGATATTAAGGGGATACCTGTTGCAGAACTCGATCTGGAGGCTATCTTAAAAGCAGTGACAGAAATGCGTGGGCAGGTCGATACGATTGCTATTTCCGGCTATCTTAGCATTAGAAATCCGGAGCATGAACAGAATGCTCAAAAAATAATCCGCGAGCTATGGGATGTGCCTATTGTATGCGCACACCAACTGACGACTGCTTTAGGTTTTCATGAGCGGACAGTGACTGCCTGTTTAAACGCCAGACTATTACCCATTATTGCCGAACTTCTTACCGCGGTAAAAGCTGTCCTTAAAGAGAAGAGTATTTCTGCTCCTTTGATGATCGTCAAAGGGGATGGCTCACTGATGAGTGAAACTATGACCCGGGAAAAGCCTATTGAAACGATCCTTTCAGGGCCTGCGGCCAGTATTGTAGGAGCTGTATTTCTGACGGGGACCGAGTCTGCACTTGCTTTAGATATGGGGGGGACAACCACAGATATAGCTATATTAGAAAATGGCCGGCCCCGAATGAACCGTGAGGGTGCAACCGTTGGAGGGTGGAAAACCCGTGTTGAGGCTGCCGAAATCAGTACTTTTGGCCTGGGAGGAGACAGTTATATTCAAGTTTCTAAGGATCAAAAGTTGATAATCGGCCCAAAGAGGGTCTGGCCACTGTCGGTGACAGCCAGCAAATACCCTATTCTCATTGAAGAACTAAAAAAGGTGGATCCCAATAGGCAAATAATAGATTCCCAGCCAATTGATTGTTTTATGTTGGTCAAGAAACCGGTCCGTAAAGATCAGTGGAATCAAACTGAATGGAGTATAATCAGCGCTCTGGAAGAAAGTGCTCACAATATTTTTGCCCTCGCAGAAAAGGTTGGACGAGATCCTAATTTATTGCCATTAAAAGACTTAGAGCAGGCTCAGGTAATAGGCAGGATTTCCTTTACCCCCACGGATTTGCTGCATGTCCTAAATACCTTTACAGACTATAATGTCGCGGCTGCTCAAGAAGGAGCTGGGATTCTAGCGCAGAGAATGCGCTTAGAACCGGATAAATTTGCAGCTAAAGTCTTGAGTGAGATCCAAGCCGCTCTATGTATGACTATTTTACAAAGCTTTGCTTACCGAGAGGGTTTACGTATTAAGCTTAGTAGTGAGGCCAGTGTCTCATTTCTATTAAGCTCCCTGCTTAATAGAGATCATAAGCGAGGATTTAAGTCCGAAATTACTCTTGATTATCCGATTGTTGCTTTAGGGGCTCCCGTATCCGGCTATCTTCCAGCTGTAGGAAGCACCTTGAATACCCCTGTTTTGATACCCACCCATGCTGAAGTGGCCAATGCGGTGGGAGCTGCCTCCGGTCAGGTCGCGGAACAAATTCGTATCTTGATTAAACCTGGGGTAGCAGGGGGGTATGTAGTGCATGCTCCTTGGAAACGGGAAGCTTTTTTATATCTGGAAGAGGCTGAAAAGAATGCTTTGAAAAAAGCAAAGGAAGTAGCTCTAGAGAGAGCACAGCGGGCGGGTGTGGTCAATCCTGAGTTGTTGGTCGAAAAAGAAGAAGTACTCAGTCATACGGCGGGAGGAAATGATGTCGTGTTTCTTGAGACGCGGATTGAGGTCACGGCCATAGGTCACCCCAGCTGGGAGGCTTGTGAATGAAGGCCAAAGTATTTGCTTGTTACACCTATTACCAAGAACAACAAGGTTCTGAGTGAAAACTGAAAGAAATGTCTGGAATTTCACTCTTGTAATCTAAGGCAGTTTGCATTAAAATACATATAACTTAATATTCGTTTGTTACTGGTGCCCTGCAAAGGGAGAATAGGGAACCGGGTGAGAATCCCGGACGGACCCACCACTGTAAAGAGGAGACTTATGCATAGCCACTGGGAAACCGGGAAGGCGCATAGAGTTGATGATTCTAAGTCAGGAGACCTGCCTGTAACTTAAAGACATGAACAAAGGTAAAGTTCATGGTCGGTTTTCATTTTCATACTAGTTGAAAATGAAAACTAGACTGTGAACTTTTTGGTTTTGTAAATTTATATGAGAGGTGAAAAGGTTTGGGATATCTCGGTCGGGATGTGGAAGTTGTTTCGATAAACGAAACACAATCTTTGGTCGTTTCCTGTGATTCCTGTGGAGCAATCGGTATGAAGGAATTCGATGTGTACAAAATTTCGTGGTTTATAACAGGAAAATTGACCACAAGGGTCGCGCTGTTGGAGGTCTTTTCTACAGGAGGTGTACCACAGATGCTGACCGTGGCAATTTCAAATGAGCCGTGCCCGACCGGCGATGGATTATTAAAGGGGGTGAAGGATGAACTGGAATCCGCAGGATTAGAAAGTCTCCCTGTGGCGATAAGCACTGAGAAAAATATGTCCACAATGCAAACTGGCCTTGGAGTCAGCGTAATCGGACTAGCTGAGAAAAATAAGCTGCGAATTGGAACAGCACAACTTGGAGACGCCGTCTATTGTTTAGGATTCCCTAAGGTCGGAGCTGAACTTAGCAATCCGGAGGACCCGGAAATTATAAAAGTAAAATCCGTTCAAACCCTCTTAGAAAGTTCAAGTATTCATGACATAATTCCAATAGGATCAAGAGGGATACGACTAGAAGCAGAACAATTGGCCTCTTCAGTCAATACTCGATTTAAATTTGCTCCTGCCTGTATTCTTGATTTAGATAAATCAGCGGGTCCGTCAACATGTCTTATTTTTTCGTCATCCGGGGACTTAGATCAAAGATTATTAAGTTCTCTAAATTTGCCCTTAACGATAATCGGTGAATTATACTAAATAATTTAAATTAGGAGGAATACTTGTATGAAGAATCTGGGAATAGAACAACAGGAATTACAACTTTCCGCTTGGAATGTTAAAAGATTATCGATTATGGCCATCTTTATTGCTTTAAGTGCCGTAGGAGCGCTCATTAAAATTCCGAGTCCTGTCGGATCGATTGGCATGGATTCTGCGCCCGGTTTTTTTTGTGCCTTAGCCTTTGGCGGGCTAACAGGAGCGATAGTTATTGCTTTTGGACACTTGTTGACAGCAGCGGTTGTCGGATTTACTCTGACAATTCCGGTCCATCTGTATGTTGCATTGCAAATGGCTTTATGGGCTGCAGCCTATCGTTGGGTCAATGAGAAGCTTGGTTTGATTCCGGCAGTCATCGTTGGAATTGTGCTTAATGGGGTAGTCTCAGCCTTTGCCATGCTTCCAATGTTGGGTATGGGCGGAGTTCTGGCGCTTTTGCCTTTCCTAGTGGTTGGAGCAACTCTTAATGTTATTATTTCTGCACTAGCCTACAAAGCAATTAAGGGAAGCCGGCTCATTTAATTAATGGGGTGAAAATCGTGGAGACCTTGGAAAATGAAATACGCCAAGTGGCAATCTGCCTTAAAAATCTCTCTTATCGTTATCCAAATACAGTGGAACCAAGCTTGAAAAACATTAGCTTAGACGTGGAAAAAGGAAAATTTATTCTCATAATGGGGTCCACTGGGGCAGGGAAAACGACTTTGAGTTTATGTTTAAACGGTCTGATTCCTCAGCTTCTGGAGGGAAAACTAACAGGAGGGGTAAGGGTAGCTGGAAAGGATGTCGGGAAAACTGCAGTACAGTCCTTGTCTAAAGTTTTGGGACTTGTCCTCCAGGACCCAGAGACACAAATTATTGGCCGAAGGGTAGAGGAAGACACCTCATTTGGTCCTCGAAATTTTTTAGTGCCCTTAGAGGAGATTAAACAGAGAGTTAATCAAACCTTAGAAAAGGTTCGTCTCCAAGGGTATAACCATCGTTTATCTGAGGAACTGTCGGGGGGTGAAAAACAACGCCTGGCAATTGCAGGTGTCCTGGTGATGGAACCTGAAATTCTGGTGCTGGACGAGCCGACTTCAGAACTCGATCCGGCAGGACGCTCAGAAATCTACGCGACCCTAGCGGATTTGCGGCGGAAAAAGGATTTAACCATTATATTAGTTGAACACTCCAGCGAAGAACTGATTTATAAGGCAGATGAAGTCGTGGTACTTAACCAGGGAGAATTAGTTTGGAGAGGAGTTCCTTCAGAACTCTTTCGCAATCTGCCCCTCTTGCGTCAGTGGGGGATTAAACCGCTTCCGGTCAGTCAGATCGGATGGTATTTCTACGAAAAGGGTTGGATTACCCTTGCTGAAATCCCCTTGGATATCCCATCTGCAGAAGGTTTGCTTAGAAAGCTTTTACCCAAATACGGACATTGGCAGGGTCATTTACAAGGCCAAGCACAAAGACAAATGCAAGTACCAGTACCACCGGATCAAGGGTTTGGGTCAGGCCAGAGTAAGGATGGCTTGTTTCGGCATGAATTACACTTGTCTAAAAAAGCAATTGCAGTTCAACTCAAGGATCTAAATTATCAATATAACTCAGATCAGACCGCGTTGAGAGGGATTAATCTGATGATTGAAGCAGGGGAATTCGTGGCTTTAATCGGACGAAACGGAGCAGGAAAAACGACTTTAGCCAAACATTTTAACGGACTTTTGAAACCAACCAGTGGTGAGGTTATCATCGAGGGCATGAATACTCTAAAGTATGATACCTCTGATTTGTCAAAAATTGTTGGCTATGTCTTTCAAAATCCGGATCATCAGATTTTCTCAGCTACCGTCGAGAAGGAGTTGGAATTTGGGCTCAAAAACGCGGGATTTAAAGGTAAGGAAATTAAGGAACGTGTTGAACAGGTTCTCTGGTATACTGGTTTAGAAAGATATCGCAGTCTTCATCCGTTTAGTTTGGGCAAAGGAGAACGGCAAATGATTGCCGTGGCCTCAATCCTTGTCTTAAAACCTAAAGTCCTGATCATAGATGAACCGACCACGGGCTCAGACTGGACAGGAGTTCAGACAATGATGGCTTTGATCTGTAAACTCCACACTGCCGGGACAACAATTATCATGATTAGTCATGATATGGACTTAGTTGCTCAATATGCAAAGAGGGTTATTGTCTTGAAAGAAGGCGGTATTTTGTTAGATGGCACGCCAAAGAGAGTTTTTTCCAACGAACAAATTCTTCTTGACTCTGCCATTGTCCCACCCCAATTATGCAGGCTCTCATTCCAATTGGAGGATATTTTAGGGCCCGAACCCTTCATCGAAGCAAGTGAGTTTACGGCGATGTTTGAAAGCAGGGAGCAGTCAGGATGTTTATAGAGTATTTACCGGGAGAGACCTTGCTCCATCGTCTGGATGTCCGGACAAAAATGCTCGGATTCTTAGGGCTTATTATAATTTCCTTTCTATTTCAGGATCCAAAATATCAACTTTTGATTGTCTCGGTTACTGGGCTTTTAGCCTTTTGGATAAAAATCCCCTTGCAAAAGATCCGGGGAATGTTGATTCCCTTGATTCCTATCATCATATCGATTATTCTAATCACAGGATTTACATTTGCACCTGGGCGCTTTGATTATGTTTCCAGTCAAAGGATCCTCTTTTATGCCCTTCCAGGAGAAAGATTGGGGGCTACTGTAGGGGGATTTATGATGGGAAGTACATTTATCTTTCGTCTTTTTAGTATGATGATCGCTTCATCGGTCTTGATTTTAACCACATCAATGGATGATTTCACTCAATTCTTTCAAAAGATGAAGATGCCAGTTGAGGTTTCCATGATGCTGACAACGGCGATACGATTTATTCCAACCCTAGATAAAAAACGCCGGCAAATTCTAGAGGCTCAAAGAGCGCGCGGGACTAAATTCAACGAGAAAGGGATCATCGGTTCCATACGATCCTATATACCGATTATGGTTCCCTTGTTTATTAATTCAATAATGATGGCTAATTCACTATCGATGGCAATGCTTAACAGAGGGTACGGTTTGACGCGAACTTGGACATCTATGCGCGAAATAGTCTTTGCGCCAAGGGATTATTGGGTAATGTCATTTATAGTTCTGTTGATAACATTGAGTTTCTTTGTCCGATTCAGACTGCAGCTGGGAGTATTATAGGTTCATCAAAAACTGTGGCTCTACATGATTTGCATTTTCTTGATATCAAAGGTCGATGAATCAATTCAGGACTATATAATAATAAGGATTGTATTTTCGATTAAATTAATGTGGGAGAGAAACTATGGCACGAGATAAAGATCGACATACTTGGCGTGAAGGATATACTACAGGAAGTTGTGCCGCGGGTGCGGCAAAAGCCGCCTGTCTGTTGCTTAAAGGGAACAGTTTAGCGAAGCAGGCAGAGATTCCACTGCCGAATTCGGCGCGTTTAATGATGCCCATTCACAGCGGAGAATCCGGATACCCTCAAGCTTGGGCCAGTATTCTTAAAGACGGTGGGGATGATGCGGATATCACTCATGGCCTCGAGATTCGTGCGATGGTACGTTTCATTTCTCAGCAAGGAGAAGTTCACATTCGCGGAGGCAAGGGAGTTGGGACCGTCACGAAAAAAGGCTTGGCGATCTCAGTTGGGGAAAGTGCCATTAACCCGGTACCTAGAAGAATGATCCGTGAAGCAGTCCGAGAGGTTTTTCCCGCTGAAGAAATCGAAGTTATTATCGAAGTTCCAGTAGGAGAAGATACGGCCTTGCGTACACTTAATCCCAGACTGGGGGTAATGGGAGGAATTTCAATCCTCGGGACCAGTGGGATAGTCCGTCCCATGTCTGAGGAGGCCTTTAAAACCTCCATCCTGCCGGAGCTGGACCAAGCAGTGGCTTATGGACATAAAACTATTGTACTTACTCCCGGGCACTATGGGTATCGAGTAGCAACTGAACGCTTTAAAGTGCCGCCCGAAGCAGTAATACAGATGAGTAATTTTGTAGGCTATATGTTGGAAGAAGCAGCCTATAGGGGGATTGAACAGGTAATTCTCTTAGGGCATATCGGAAAACTCATTAAAGTCTCGGGCGGGATTTTCCATACCCATAATCGTGTGGCTGATGCTCGAATGGAAGTCCTGCTGGCCCACGCCGCATTAGCAGGGCTTAGTATAGACACCTTAAAGCATTTGGCAGAATTTCCAACTACCGAAGGGGCAACTGCTGAACTTTTACTCCTTGGAGAGCAAGAGCTACTTCATCACCTGGCACACTTGGCTAGTGAAAGAGCCCAAGCTTTCACCTTTGGACGGCTGAGCATTGGAACGATTATGACATTATTAGACGGAAAACCGATTGGTTGGGACATTCAAGCATGTAAGATAGTAGAGGAACAGGGATGGACTTGGTCGATTGAGGCGTAGGCAATTTGAATCAATTATCCTTTAGAAAGTTTCATACCAAACAGTGTCTTCGATCTTTTGGCGTAAAGTGTCATGTTTTTCGAGAGATGGCTCACTTGAGGCATACCCAATTGCAAGGATATTTATTGGCTCATAGTTGTCAGGTATTTTAAATTCAGTTCTCATGACTTTAGCATCAAAATAACAGATCCAACATGTTCCCAGATCTAGCTCAGTCGCTTGCAACATCATAGGATCGTTTACTATGCTGACATCAATCTCGGCAATAGTCTTTTCATCATGCGGTCTTTTCCATGAGAAATCTATTTTAGGATTAATAATTTTGCTTTTTGATAAATTATTTTGAAAAAGAGGAATTCAGTATATACTTATAGAATAACACTGTATCCGTCGAATACACGCCTATAGAATTAAATAGCGTTATACTTAAGGTTCCTTTAATTTAAAGGATCTAAAAGGGGAAGTCGGTGAAACTCCGGCGCGGTCCCGCCACTGTAAACAAGGAGTTCTCTTTGTAAATCCATTTTGAAATACAAGATGCAAGATGGTTGGAAATGAGAATGACGACTTGAAGCCAGGAAACCTGCCTTAAGTAATATCACAAACCTACGAGCGATAGGAGATGTGTGTGTTTATTCAGGGTAAACCATACGAGCCGCTCAGGCTCATTTTTTATTTGTATTCGCTAATGTATCTATAGAAATTTAGTTAAACCACATTATAGAAGAGGGGTAAAGTATGTTACAGGTGATCGGTATCGGCCCCGGAAGGCCGGAATGGTTGCCCCCTGCGATTATTGAACTGGTGAAAAACTGCGAAATTTTAATCGGAGGGTCCAGGGCTCTTAAACTCTTTCCGGATTTCACAGGATATCAATATGTCCTATCCGGCAACTTGTCCAGCAGTGTAGATGTGATCAGAAATGCACTTCAGGAAAAGAAGGTTGTGGGGGTTCTCGTTTCTGGCGACCCTGGTTTTTTTAGTTTTTTACCCAGGCTAAAGAAGGAATTCCCCGAGGAGAATATCGACGTTCATCCTGGGATCAGTTCTCTTCAATTTGCGTTTGCCAGAGCCGAGCTTCCTTGGCAAGAGGCGATTTTTGCCAGTGTCCACGGCCGAGAATTATCCGTATTGCCACAAGTGATAACTCGCCCGACAGCGGTCTTAACCGGTGGGGAAAATACTCCTCAGAAAATCGCTCAATTTTATTTGGAACGCGGCCATAATCCGAAAATTTCCGTTGGGAATGCCCTTGCTTATCCAGAGGAATTTTGGGCAACAATGGATGCAGAACAGTTAGTTCAGGAAAAGACCTTTTTAAAGAACGCTATTGTTATTCTCCATCCACATTCCCATCGGTATTCCACTATACAGGGCAGCGAGCCCAGGCTTGGAATTCCAGACGAGGAGTTTTTGCGGGGCAAGGTACCGATGACAAAGGCGGAAATTCGAGTTCAAGTACTCGCCAAAGCCCAAATTTCTAAATTCGATAATGTCGTGGATATTGGCGCCGGTACAGGGAGCATTAGTATAGAAGCCGCAGGGCTCGCTTCTGAAGGGGTTGTATACGCAATTGAACATAATCCGGAGGCGCAAGAACTCATTCTTACTAATCAACATAAGTTTAACGTTTCAAATCTTCGCTTGATTCCCGGAGTTGCACCCGATGTCTTCGGAGAGCTTCCCCCTGTCGACGTTTGCATTATTGGCGGGAGTAATGGGCGTTTAGCTGAAATATTAAAAACAGTTCCTCTTGTTGAAGGAGGAAGAATCGTGATCACAGCAGTGACGATCGAAACAGTGGCTCAAGGGCTGAAACTTTTTACAGACAATAATTATCAAGATATTGACACTGTTTCAATTCAAGCAGTTCGGTGGAAAGCAGTACAAACTCTGCATATGGCTCAAGCTTTGAATCCAATCTTTATAATATCAGCAAGAAAAGGGGAAGCATCATGAATACAACATGGGGAAAATTCTATGGAGTAGGGGTAGGTCCCGGTGATCCTCAGCTCTTGACATTGCAAGCCGTTGATGTCCTTCATTCAGTCGATCTGGTAGCTATCCCGAAATCCAAGCTGGATAGAGAAAGTGTTGCCTGGGATATTGCCAAAATTCATTGTCCCTCCAATGCTCGCCTTGTCGAACTTGAAATGCCCATGACTTCAGATCCGCAGGTTTTAGCTAAGGCTTGGCAAGATGGAGCACAAACTATTCTGGCTGAATTGAAACAGGGTAAATCTGTCGCCTTTATCACATTGGGTGATCCTTCACTTTACAGTACTTATAGTTACTTACTTAACATTCTCCAGGAGGAGCTTCCTCAGGAATATATTGTAACAGTACCTGGAATTACGGCTATGGCTGCAGCCGCCGCTAAGATTAACCTGCCCCTGGCCACAGGAGATGAGCCTCTGCTTATCTTGCCAAGTACGGAAGATGTTGGGGAGTTCCTTAATTTCCCCAATTTAGTGTTAATGAAAGTCTCCCGCAGACTTCCTGAAATTTTGACCCTGCTTGAAGAACGCGACAGAAAAGCAGTCTTATTGACTCGCCTCGGACAATCTGGCGAGAAAATTCGCTGGGAACCTAAACCAGAAGATTTTAATGCGGATAAAATTGATTATCTCAGTTTATTGCTCGTCAAAAAAGATTTGTTGGGGAGGGAAAACAGTGAGCCAGAAAAAAACTAGCAGTGAAGGTGAAGTAATCTTCGTCGGAGCTGGTCCGGGGGATCCTGAACTAATTACGCTTAAAGGATCTCGCGCCCTGGAGAGAGCGGACCGCGTGATTTATGCCGGGTCCTTAGTCAATCCGGAATTGCTGGGATTGTGTCGTCCCGGAACCCCTTGTCATGACAGTGCCCATCTCACCCTTGAAGAGGTGATTACTCTGATGTTTGAGGGAAGCAAAAATGGAGAAACGATTGTCCGGCTCCATACAGGTGATCCCAGTATGTATGGAGCAATTAAGGAACAATTTGAGCATTTAGATAAGCGAGAAATACCCTATTCCGTCATTCCTGGGGTTAGTTCAGTCTTTGCCGCTGCCGCAGCGGTTAAACGTGAATTTACCCTGCCTGATATCAGCCAAACCCTGATTCTTACCCGTATAGCTGGGCGTACTCCTGTTCCAGAGCGTGAAGCACTGGCCAAGTTAGCACAACATCAAGCCAGTATGTCAATTTTCCTAAGTGTTCAGGACATGGGATCTGTTGTCCAGTCTTTGCAGGAAGGCGGTTATCCTATCTCGACGCCTATTGCTGTGGTTGCAAAAGCGAGTTGGCCAGATGAAGAGATTCTCTTGGGAACCTTGGAAACCATCGTAGAAAAGGTTAAAACAGCAGGAATTCGAAAACAGGCTCAAATCCTTGTCGGCGATTTTTTAGATCCAGCTAAGGGATACGCCCGTTCAAAGCTCTATGACCCGACTTTTACACACGAATATCGGCAAGGGACAGATAAGTGAACAGGAATCTTGACAGGGACACTGACGCAGACGTAAACACAAAAAGTAAAGCAGCTCTTGTGACTTTAACTGACCGTGGGTTAGATACAATCCTGCGTATTGGAGAGGGTCTTCCAAATGCCATTGAAAGAGAATATTATCTTCATGAGAAGGTGCTTAATCAAGGCAACTATCATGGAGATTCACAATCCTCCCAAGGTTTTAAAATTAAATCATTTTCTCGTTTGAGCGATATCATTCCCAGCCTGTGGCAAGAGTTTTCTGTTCTTATCTTTGTTATGGCTTCAGGAATCGTCGTACGTCAAATTGCTTTATTAATAGAAGGGAAAGACCGAGATCCAGCAGTTCTGGTTTTAGATGAGGAAGGAAAATTCGTGATTCCTTTGCTTTCAGGACATTTAGGCGGCGCAAATGCTTGGGCCCATCAGATCTCTGAGCAAATTGAGGCTGTACCAGTAATTACGACAGCCACGGATGTGAGGGGGATGGTGGCACCGGACGAATATGCCCGCAGGTATGGATGGAAAGTTGAACCTGTCGATCATTTACCGGCGGTCAACCGCTTACTTTTAGAGCAAAAACAGCTTAATGTCTGGGCAAGTTATCCGTTGACGCCCGAGCATGAAACATGGGTTAAGGATACCCATTATTGCTTTTTATCCGAAAAGGAAAAGAATCAAGCGAATGTCATTATTGATGCTTTTCCAAACTCAAATATTAAGGCGGATTGTCTGTATTTAGTGCCACCAATTTTAAGTATAGGAGTGGGGTGCCGCCGAGGGGTTGCCAGCGATGTCATTCTAGAGAGAATCAAGCTGGCAATAGAAGAGCTCGGAGCGTCCCTTAAGGCTATCTCGGGAATCTATAGTATTGACCTTAAATCCAATGAAGTGGGGCTGATTGAAGTTGCCAAATACCTGGGGGTTCCGTTTCGAACCTTTCGAGGAGATGAGTTGCAGTCAGTTAATCTTCAAGAACAGTTAAATCGATCAAACTTTGTAAGCGAAAAGATAGGAGTGGACGGTGTATGCGAAGCAGCGAGTTTATTGGGAGCCAAAAGGGGTCGGTTAGTACTTCCCAAGACCAAGGGGCAGGGGGTAACAGTGGCAATCAGCATAGAAAACTCTACGTCGTAGGTCTCGGACCTGGAGACCAGGATCATATGACATCAAGGGTTCAGTCAGTATTAAATGAAGTTGAATACATCGTGGGATATAAAACCTACATAGACCTTATTCGATCCTTTATAACCCATCAACAAATTGTTGCAACGGGGATGCGTCAAGAGATAGATCGTTGTCGGGAAGCCATTCGTTTAGCTGCTGAGGGACATCGAGTAGCTGTCGTAAGCAGTGGTGATGCTGGTGTCTACGGTATGGCAGGGATTATTATTGAATGTTTGGAACAAGAGAACCTGCTGGATTTGCCCTTGGAAATCATTCCTGGAGTGACGGCAGCCTCTGCGGCAGCTTCCATGTTAGGCGCTCCTTTAATGCACGATTTTGCCGTGGTTAGCTTAAGTGATCTGCTGACTCCTTGGGAAGTTATCGAGAAGCGAGTTCGCTTAGCAGCCGAGGGAGATTTTATCTTTGCACTTTATAACCCGAAAAGTAATGGTCGACCTCATCACATTGAGACTGTTCGGGAAATTATTTTACGTTACCGTCGCCCTGATACCCCTGTTGGCTTGGTTCGAGAAGCCTTACGAGGTGAGGAGTCGAGCGTAGAAATCACCACACTGGCTGATTTCACGAATCATCCCATTGATATGCTCACGACGGTCATCATTGGAAACTCTCAAACCCGGATTGTTGGCCCTTATATGGTGACTCCTCGCGGGTATAAACTGTGAAACTTCTAGTTTTAGCAGGGACTGAGGATGGGCGTGACTTGGCAGATACTCTAAAACAGCGCGGTCATCAGATATTAGTCTCTACCCTAACTGCCTATGGGGCAGAATTAGTACAGGAACACGGCTTGCAGGCTCGTTCGGGAGCGATGGATGCCGAAAGTCTTACAGATCTTCTAAAAGCTAATTCCTTTGCAGCTTTAGTGGATGCAACTCATCCCTATGCTGTGCAGGTTAAAGAAATGGCTAAAAAAGTTTGCACGGATTTAGGGCTGCCATACTTGCGTTGGGAACGCTCTGCATTGAAGGTAGACGATCATCCTCTTATTCATTGGGCGGAGGATATACCCGATGCCGTTGAAATTGCATCGAAACTAGGAAAAAACATTCTGCTCACGACCGGAAGTAACGGCTTGCCCGATTGGGTATCTCATCCTTTGCTGAAGGATAAATTGCTTTATGTCCGCGTGTTACCCACTTCTCAGGTATTAGCCCGTTGCGAATCATTTGGCTTAAAACCCAATCAAATCGTAGCGGCTCAAGGTCCCTTTTCTCAAGAGTGGGATGAAGCGATGTTTAAACAACTAAAGATCGATGTCGTGGTGGCCAAAGAAAGTGGAAAAGTTGGCGGAACCCATGAAAAGATACAGGCTTGTCTTAACCTAAACCTGCCCTTGGTTCTTTTAAAAAGACCAGTACCCGAAATGGCTTCAGATAGTCAAACACTTACTCAATTTATTAAACATATGGAGGAATTGATATGAAATCAGAAATTATTATCTTAGGGCACGGCAGCCGTCGTGCAGAAGCTAACCAAGGACTTTTAGAGGTTGCCGAAAAAGTGAGCCAGTTAATGGGACAGACGGTAACCCCGGCATATATGGCTCATGATCACCCGAGTCTGCCTGAAGCAGTGGAAGCAAAGATTCAAAGCGGAGCGGCTCATATTGTCATAATGCCACTCTTTCTTTTCCGCGGAATGCACGTAACGGTAGACATTCATGAGGAATTGCGTGAAATTCGGGAACAGCATCCTGAAGTTGAGATCATCTTTACCAGAGAACTGGGAGCCGATGACGGGATTGCAAGCTTGGCCAGCCTTCGCATTAAGGAGGCTTTGGGCGAATGACAGCAGACTTCATTTTAGACCCGGGCCAAATTGAAACTGAAAGTATGCGTATTATCCGGGCTGGATTAACCTGTCCCTGGCTGGAAGCGGACTACCCAGTGGTGGAACGCATCATTCATACAACCGGGGATCCTTCATTAGAGTCTTCGATTGCGATTCATCCTGAAGCAATTGCTTGCGGTCTCCAGGCTCTGAAAGAGGGGGCTAAAGTTATTACTGACGTAGAGATGGTTCGGGCAGGAATTTCCAAGGAGAAACTCAAGTCATTGGGCGGGAGTGTGGAATGCTTCCTAAACTCTCCAGGAGTTTCCGAACAAGCCAAAGCTTGGGGAATTACACGCTCGATGACCGCTTTTCGTATGAATGCAAATCGTCTGCGGGGTTCAATAGTGGCAATCGGCAACGCACCAACGGCTTTAATCGAGGTCTTACGCTTAGCTGAAAACCCTGAGACTCGACCTGCATTGATCGTGGGAATTCCTGTTGGTTTTATTGGAGCGAAAGAGTCTAAGGATTTATTATGGGAACACCAAGAGTTCCCCTCGATTACTGTGCTCGGAACCCGAGGAGGAAGCCCCATCGCCGCAACCGTGGTTAATGCGCTGATTTATACGGTCTTAAAACAACTTAAATAAGTTACTTCACTCAAGGGGACATATAGAAACTTCAATATAAATCATATAAACTGCCGCTTATGAAGTGATTCGAGATAATACGAAAGTTATTGCGTTATAAAGCACCAGCTTAAGAAAAGAGGGTGAAAAATGATGTCTTCAAACAATCAATTGACGGCCAAACTCATGATCCAAGGAACCTCTTCAAGCGTTGGGAAGAGTGTCTTGGCTGCTGCTTTTTGCCGAATCTTTTACCAAGAAGGATACCATGTAAGTCCGTTTAAGGCACAGAATATGGCCCTCAACTCATTTGTAACAGCGGCAGGTGGAGAGATGGGCAGAGCTCAAGTCGTTCAGGCCCAAGCAGCTGGAGTAGAACCTGAGGTGCGCATGAACCCAATTTTACTGAAGCCAAGTGGACCAACGGGTTCTCAAGTTGTCATTATGGGCAAGTCCCAGGGTAATGTGACAGCCTTGCGTTACCATGGTGAGTATCAACGTATGACCTGGCCGTATGTAACTGAGGCTCTTCACGGATTGCTCAATGAGTATGAAATAGTAGTTATTGAAGGGGCGGGAAGTCCGGCTGAAGTCAATCTTAAGTCAAACGATATTGTAAATATGAGAGTGGCTATGGAGGCAGCTTCACCAGTCCTACTCGTTGCAGATATTGATCGTGGCGGGGCTTTAGCTTCTGTTGTAGGGACCTTAGAATTAGTGGAACCTGAAGAGAGAGCCATGATAAAAGGTATTATTTTCAACAAGTTTCGCGGGGAAATAAAGCTTCTTCAACCTGCTTTAGATTTTATAGAGGAAAAAACAGGAATCCCGGTAGTTGGAGTTGTTCCCTACTTTAAGATTCGTATCCCAGATGAAGACTCTGTTGCTTTGAGCGAAGCAGACGAAAAACCCAGAGTTTCCTTAACGGAACAGTTGGACGTTGCGGTGATTCGCTTACCCTATATTTCAAACTTTACAGATTTTGATGCACTTCAAGATGAACCGGATGTTTCTGTACGCTATGTCACAGATCCGGCAAATCTGGGGAAACCAGACCTGGTGATTATTCCTGGCAGTAAAAATACTCTTGCTGATTTACGATTTCTTCATGAAAGCGGCATAGGTGACAACATTCTTACACTTTGTACGGAAGAGATTCCTGTCATAGGGATTTGTGGCGGCTATCAAATGATGGGTCGCTTAGTAAAGGATCCGCTGCATACAGAGTCCGAGCTTGAAGAAGTAGCGGGACTTGGTATTCTGCCGATGGTGACGGAATTTTATCCTCAAAAACATACTGTTCAGAGTAAGGGGACCATCTTGACGGATCAAGGATTCTTTAAGGCTTGCACTGGAGAAACTGTGGTGGGCTACGAAATTCACATGGGGCGATCCACATTAGATGAAGGGCATTTACCCCTGTTCAATTTAACTTCAAACGGAGAATCAAATCTTGATGGTTTACAGGCAGGGAATTCTTATGGATCCTATTTACATGGGATTTTTGATAATGACAGCCTGCGGGCCTCACTTTTAAATTGGCTCTGGGAGCGCAGAGGGTCTAAGAGACCTGTTGAGGCGTCACTCTCTCAGGCTGCGCTCCGTGAATCAGCGTTTAACGAATTGGCGGATTTAGTCCGTCAAAATGTGGATCTGGAACGGATTCGAGCCATTATGGGCTTAAGGGCAGATTCTTAGGGAAAGACCGGGTAATTAAATATGATAGAAACGCTTTCTTCAATTTGGGCGGTTCTTCCGATTACTGTTTTCATAGGGTTTATACTCGATCAGCTTATTGGAGATCCACGTAGCTGGCCACATCCAGTCGTAGGAATTGGCAAGGGGATTAGCATTTTAGAGAGCAAACTTAATCTAGGTCCCCCGGAGATCCGTCGCCGTAACGGCGTCTTGCTAACTATATTGATCGTGGGTGGAAGTTATCTATTTACCTGGGGTGCGATATCCTTAGCGAACATAGTTCATCCCATACTGGGGGTTGTCTTCAGCGCTTATTTAATTTTTACAACTTTAGCTGGTAAATCTCTTTTAGATGCTGGGCAAAATGTCCTTATTCCTCTGTTGAAAAGGGATTTGAGTGAGGCTCGAACCCAGCTTTCTTGGCTGGTCAGCCGTGATACGACGAATCTTTCCGAGGGAGAGATTGTCCGAGGAACGGTTGAAACCCTGGCAGAAAATTTTGTGGATGGGATTTTATCTCCCCTTTTTTACGCGGCTCTTGGCGGTGCGCCCTTAGCGATGGCCTTTAAAGCGGTCAGTACTTTAGATTCCATGGTCGGCTATAGGAATGACCGTTATGAAGAGTTTGGCTGGTTCTCTGCACGGACGGATGATTGGGCAAATTATCTTCCGGCACGCTTATCTGTACCGATTATACTCCTGGCTGGAAGGTTAAGAGGAATGCCTGTCAATCATGCCTATCAGATGTGGAAGCGAGATGCTTCTGGTCATCCCAGCCCCAACGGCGGTAATCCGGAAAGTGTGGTAGCAGGGTTGCTGGGCATTCGCTTAGGTGGAATCAACATCTATCATGGAAAGCCTCATCACCGAGCAGAGATGGGAGATGTACTCCATCCAGTCAATGCCACTGACATTGTTCATTGCCGTCAGCTGGTGCAAACAGCGACATGGTTGTCCCTTATACCTACTCTATTTGTAGCTTATATAGTAACTACTTATATAGCAATATGATATGATTAGTTTTTAACAAGCTCGAGGTTCGATGGGTGAAGGAAATAAAAAATGGACGGAAAGCCCCGTGGTGCCGAGTGTACTTAAGCCTGGGACTTCGAACCACGAACCACGAATATCGAACATCGAATTAGGGGGATACTGCATGAAAATTCCACGGATCGTCCTGGCAGGAACGCATAGCGGAGTGGGAAAAACAACCCTTGCTACAGGTTTGATGGCAGCTTTAAAAAAACGCGAGCGTCCAATCCAAGGGTACAAGGTTGGACCGGATTACATTGACCCCAGTTATCATGCGGCAGCGACGGGAAGAGCTTCCCGCAATCTTGACCGCTGGCTGTTGGGCGATAATCTTCCTTCCGTTTTTGCTCAAAGCTCTAGAGACCATTGGGCAGTGATCGAGGGTGTCATGGGCATGTTCGATGGAATGAGCGGAACCGCAGGTTTTGGGAGCACCTCCGATGTGGCAAAACTTCTCGACGCTCCCATCATCCTCATTGTTGATGCATCTTCAATGTCTCGAAGTGTCGCGGCACTTGTGCATGGATTTAGCTCATACGACCCGCAAGTTAAGCTGCAAGGAGTTATACTTAACCGCGTAAAATCTTCCGCACAGGAAAAAATCCTGAGAGAAGCCCTTAGTGAGATCAAGATTCCAGTTCTCGGAGTCCTTCCCAAAGAATTGTCACTACAACTTCCCGAACGGCATTTAGGATTAGTTCCGGTAGGGGAAGGCGGACTCTTAGAAGGCTTTATCGAGACTCTTTCAGAGTTAATAACCGACCACATTGACTTGGATCAAGTCGAAAACATAATGCTCGGTGCTCCTGAATTTAAGGAACCTGTTTTGGCTAACGAAACTAAGAAAACTATCACGTGTTCGGCCCATAATTCTAATAGTAAAATTGAAAAGTTCAGGCTGGGCTTGGCTTGGGATGAAGCCTTCCTTTTTTACTACCAAGATGCTTTAGACCTTGTTGAACACTCGAATGCTATAATCATACCCTTCAGCCCATTGCACGATCACTCTATCCCTGAAGACCTGGATGGAATTATGTTGGGCGGGGGGTTTCCCGAACTGCATCTTAACCGCTTAAGTGCAAACATCTCATTTTTAGATTCTTTGCGGGAATATGCTGCGAGTGGCAAGCCAATCTATGCTGAATGTGGAGGATATATGTACCTTGGCAAGTCCATTAAGGATTTTGAAGGAAACGAGTTGCCTATGGCTGGCCTAATTCCTATGAAGGCCGAAATGACAAAACGGTTACAGGGTATAGGATATCGAAAAGGAGTCTTTCGTGAGGATAATTTTCTCGGTCCTCGAGGGACTGCAGTTCAAGGGCATGAATTTCATTATTCACGGGTGGTCTATGATAAGGATTATCCTCCTGCTTACGAACTATTTAAAGGAAATCAAGCGGACCGAATGGAAGGGTATACCCGGGATAATATTGTGGCTTCCTATCTGCACCTTCATTTCTCAGGGCATCAAGAATTGCTCGATCATTGGTTTGCTTCTCCTTCCGGGAGAATTGGAGTATGATAACAGTCTATACTGGTCAGGGCAAAGGAAAGACCACTTCAGCCATCGGAGAAGCAGTGCTTGCCTATTCCGAGGGGAAACGAGTTTTAATGGTCCAATTTCTAAAGGGGAGTACTTACAGCGGCGAACTTGCAGGACTTAATCGCTTAGGAATTCCTCTCATACAATTTGGGGTAGGTTGTCGCTGGTCGGGGATGATTCGTACTGGTTTGAAACACTGTACAGGATGTGGTGAATGTTTTCGTCAAAACCGCAATCCGGAAATCGCTGTAGAGCTAGTTCAACAAGCCATTAGTTTTGTGGCAGAGGAAATTGAGGCGAACATTTATAAGGTTATCATCTTAGATGAAATAAGCCATGCGTTAAATCGAGGTTTTCTTGACTTGAATCAATTAAGAGAACTCTTGTCGACTGAGTCTTCCCGGCACCTGCACTGGATTCTTACCGGTCGGGAGATGCCCGTTGCCTTAGAATCATTGGCAGACAATTGGTGGGATCTAAACATGCTAAAACATCCTTTCTCTAAAGGGGTTAAAAGTCGTAGGGGGATTGAATATTAATGGATTTCGCAGTCGGGTTGGCCCGGTGTCCGGGAACATGTGGAGAATGGGTACAAGGGGCTCGGAGAGGAGTTCCTTTTCTTATAGATTGTCCCATTGATCGATTTTCTGAGGCTAGGGTGGCATTGAGCATGCATGATTCTGGCTGGGACCTTCCTCTAAATAAAATTAAAGCACTCCAAGTACTGGAGTTACTGAAAAAGAACTTAGGTCTTCCTAGGCTGGGTGGTAAGGTGAAATTTTTCCATCAACTTCCGGAAGGGAAAGGAATGGCAAGTTCTACCGCCGACATTACCGCCGTGGCTGCAGCGACTTTGATTGCCCTCGGAGAAGATCCTGCTCCAGCACGCTTGGCTGATTTAGCGTTGAAAATTGAACCGAGCGACAGTGTGATGTTTCCAGGAATTACAGAAATAGAACATGTTCAGGGTCATAACCACCGCTTGCTGGGGTCCTCAGTACCTGCCCTGTTTTTGGCCTTGGATTGGGGGGGGACGATTGATACCGGAATGTTTAACGCACGCCCAGGGTTAGCAGAACACTATCGACGTTACGAAAGTGAAATCAAGAGAGCATATAAATTAGCCTGTGAAGGAATAACTGAAGGGGATTTAGAAAAACTGGCCGGTGCAGGAACGATCAGTGCAAAATGCAATCTGGAGATAAATCCTAAATCCTTCTTCGAGCCCTTCTTATCATGGGTGCGTCAAAAGGGTGGACTTGGTGTGGTAACTGCCCACAGCGGGACATTATTAGCGGGGGTCTTTCCGCAAAGTGGATTATTCAATTATGACGTGTGTAGGAACTTGCGTTTTGAAGCTCAACAACTGTTTAAACCTGCCTACATCGATCTCTTTAATAGTCACTCGGGTGGAATCGTTGCCACTAAGATGGAAATTAATAAAAATACGGGGTGATGCTATGCACGGTGGTAATCTTCGCAGAGCCAAGGAATTGTATGGCTTGGAGTCTTTTATCGATCTCTCGGCAAATATTAATCCATTTGGACCTCCCGATGGAGTTTGGGCTTCCTTGCAAAAAGGCATGGCGGATATCATAAACTATCCAGACCCTGAAAGCCTTGCCTTAAGAAGGATACTCTCCAGCCACCTGGAACAGCCAAGTGAAACAATAATGGTCGGAAACGGTGCAGGTGAATTGATATTCACCATCGTACAAGCCTTGAAACCCAAAAAAGTTGCGATTCCTATTCCGACATTTAGTGAATACGAACGAGCTGCACGATCGGTTGGGGCTGAAATAAACTATATCTCGCTTGGCCCTAGGGGCTGGGCATCGTTTAATCGAATGGATGAAGAAAGTAATAGTTCTGACGAAGAGAGTTTCAATGATAAGATTTGGATAGAACTCCTTAATGGATGTGATTTACTCTTCCTTTGTTCCCCCCATAATCCGACCGGCAGTGTCCTTGAGAAAAACACGTTTGAAGGAATTTTAAGGTTAACCAAGGCAATGGGATGTAGAATTCTCTTTGATGAGTCTTTCCTTGATTTTTTACCGGACGAGTATCGCCAGTCCACTCGAGGCTATTTGGGTGATAATCAGCATCTAATTGTTTTATACTCCTTAACCAAGTTTTACAGTATACCGGGTTTGCGTCTAGGCACTGTCTTTGCACATCAAAGCTTAATTTTTAATTTTGAGCAATACCGTGATCCCTGGTCCGTAAATGTTCTTGCACAACATGCAGGTATAACAGCGCTGGAGGATTTAAGGTATCCGGATGAAGTGCGAGAGAAATTAAGGGAGAGCAGAGCGTATTTTTATCGGGAATTTGACTTAGGCAAGTTTTCGAAGCTGAAACTTTGGCCGACTTCCGTAAACTTTGCTTTAATTGAAATTTTAAATCAAGCACCAGAAGAATTGATTGAGCATTTAGGCCGTTCAGGAATTCTTGTACGGAATTGTGCGAGTTTTGCTGGTCTGCCTGGGAATTTTATTCGTGTCGCGATCAAGGATATCTTTGTCATGCAACGGTTAATTGAGGGTTTGAAAGGATGGAGCGGATCTACGAATCGATGATAATCTTAGGAGATTAAGAGCTTTTAAATTAATCCGAAAAATAATTAATCTATTAATATAAAAGTATTTTTTTTGGCACTTCCGTAATGGAGGTGTCTTTTTGTATATATAAAAATGAGAATCTTACTATTTTTTTCGCCTCAATATTCAAATAAGAGTTTGGGCAATCCCGACAGGGTGGGAGCCTTCTTTTTGGCTTATCCCACAAATATACAAAGCTGTCGATTTGTGGGATAAGCCCGGCCGGGTCTGACGTTAACTATTTGGTTTATGATACATCGTTTTTTAACTCCATGTACATGGCTTTTGATGCCAAAGGCTGTTTTGTTATGCACATATATTAGGCAAAACTACCCGTAAATCCTTGCAAAATCTTGACTTTTCGATAAATAAGCAAACCTAATTAAGTTGGAAATCCAATAAAAATAATTGCCGACCCTATTTTATTGTTAAGATACATCAATTTAAAGCAAAAAAATCCCTATGATACTAGTTAATTTAAGACTAAAATTAGAAATATGAAGAATATTCAAAAGAGTATAAAGTCATTCCGCACCACAAGAAATGGTGAAACAAATTCCTGAGTTATGGGTCAAAAAAATCTCGACAAATAGAGGAGGAACTAAAACATGTTAGTTGTTGGCGAATTAATTAATGCGAGTCGTAAAGCGATAGGAGAAGCGATCAAAGCTCAAGACGCAGAATACATTGAGAAGGTGGCAAAAGATGAGTTTGAAGCCGGAGCAGATTATATAGATGTCAACGCTGGAATCTTTGTCGGTAAGGAACCTGAATACCTGCAATGGCTCGTGAAAACGGTTCAGGGGGTTGTCGAAGCGCCTTGTTGTCTAGACAGCCCTGATCCAAAGGCTATTGATGCTGCCCTTTCTGTGCACAAAGGAATCGCCATGATAAATTCAATCTCACTGGAAAAGGAACGTTATAATGCTTTAATCCCTGTTGTTGCCGGAACGGACCTTAAAGTTGTGGCACTATGTATGAGTGACGATGGGATGCCTGAAACAATGGATGCTCGGTTGAAAATTGCGGAAAAACTGATTGATGGACTTGTCAAAAACAATGTGCCCTTAAATAATATTTATGTGGACCCATTAGTTCAGCCAATCTCTACCAACAATACGTTTGCTGTGGAATTTATTAATTCTGTAGAAGCGATTATGACACGGTTTAAAGGAGTTCATACAATGTGCGGATTGTCGAACGTATCCTATGGCTTACCGGTTCGTAAATTCATGAACCATGCTTTTGCAATTATGGCCATTGGAAAAGGATTAGATGGTCTAATTATTAATCCGTTGGACAAGATGATGATGGCAAGTTTAATTACAGCTGAGGCGCTAGCAGGACGTGACAACTACTGCGTCAAATACCTTAAGGCTTTCCGAAATAAGCAATTTGATTTCTTAGAGTAATTCTATGACAGTATAAAATAGGCTGTAACAACCTGATATTGTTACAGCCTATTTTAGGTGTATAGGTTTTGATTTAACTAAAGAATTATTGCATTATAGATAGCAAAAGTGAAACTTTTCTTTTTGTCATCCCATTAAAGTAATCCCAAAGATCCAATATCAAGTAGTAACGTAATAGAGGTTGCAGATTGAGATCTAAAAGTATCCCAACTGCAAAAGAAGTAATGGTTATGGTTGTTATTTAAAGGCGGCAGTTAGATCTTCTTTCAGTAAATTGTTGCCTATAAAGCTTACAATACCAATCTCAACATCTGGTGATTCCATTATGGAATATTGCCCATCTACATAATTAAATTCAAGGTAATGAGTGCCCGAACAAAGGATCCCTTTACCTCGAATCACATCTCCGAATCCACCTTTTTTACAGGTTGCGAGAATCTGTTTCAATTGTTCTAAACTTACGATTCTAGAAGTATTAAGTCCCAACGAATCAAAGTCATGGTTAAAGGCCTCTTTGGAAGCCTGTAAAAAGCAATTCGATTTTCCATTGATTAAAAATTTGATATCCTGATTAGATAATTTGGCCCAATCCTTTGAGATAATATGGGCAGTCTCGTTTAAAGTTTTTAACCCTTGTTCTATTAGGCGAATTTCATTATCATCTAAGAACTGAGCTTTACTTATAACCAAAGATGAGGCATGTAGGATTTGGCTTTTGTAGAAACCTGAGTAACTCTGTATATGCTTTGTAAAATTCTGAGCATCCACAACCGTAGTTACTGAGTTAATAAAACATTTGCTGGAAATTTCAATATCCTTAAATATATCTAAAATTTCACCCAAAATAAAAATGCCGGAGGGCTCAAAAATGATTCGATCGATTTCTTGACTCAATAAGTGTTTAAGAGTAAGAAGAAAATCTCCCTTTAGTTTACAACAGATACATCCATTTGATAATTCATAAACCTCAAACCCTTCAATTTCTAATATTTCGCGATCCACATTAGCTTCGCCAAAATCGTTTTCAATCAAGACGATTTTTTCACAAGTATCCAGTGAATGCAGGATTCTCTTAACTAAGGTTGTTTTACCTGCACCTAAAAATCCAGAAACAATATCAAATTTGACCATAAATCTCATCCTCCTATGAATCCTCAATACCTTGCTCATCTAAGTAAGCTTAATGATAATTGAGCAAGTATACCATGGATTATTCTGTGTTTTTGGGGATTTTTCAATTCGGTTTACTGAATAATCTTAATTTAGTAGGTGAACAGAAATAATACTTATAAAGCAAATTACTTTGAGCTCTCAATATTAGACAAAGAAGTATAACTAACCTTTCTATAGTTATATTTGCTCAGTGAACTCGTTCAGCTAAAGCTGAACACCCACTTACAAGAAGTGGGTGTCTACTTTGAATTGATAAATATACTGGTTAGGATTTATCAAGATAAAACAAGATAGTCCATGGTAAAGAGAGCCTCCAAAAGACTACAATATTATTAATAACACTAGTCAAAACATTTAGAACATTCAATCAACAATAAACATAGATCTATAGATGACTATGTAAGAGAGGGGAGAAAATGGGAAGTGTTTCTTTGAATAAGCAATCCTCATAATGACCCTAATGAAAATATACTAATTATAATTTAAATTTGAAATTTTAGGAGGATATACATGTTTGATTTTACAGGATTAAGTAATGCCGTAATAGAAGGTGACAATGACCAAGTGCAAGCAAAAGTCAATGAAGCTATTAGTGCAAATGTGGATCCACTAGCTATCATTAATCAAGGACTTATCGGGGGTATGAATGTAGTTGGACAACGTTTCAAAGTTAATGATATGTTTGTACCAGAAGTGCTGATGTCAGCACGCTCCATGAATGCAGGTATCGAGCTGGTTAAGCCTTTACTGGCCGGTGGCGAAATGACCAATAGAGGCACGGTCATTATAGGAACTGTCAAAGGAGATCTACATGATATTGGAAAGAGCTTAGTAGGTATGATGCTTGAATGCTCAGGCTTCAAAGTTATTGATCTGGGTGTAGATGTCTCACCTGAAGAATTCATCGCTGCAATCAAGGAGAACGATGGAAAAATTCTAGCCCTTTCAGCCTTACTTACGACCACGATGCTCTCCATGAAATCAACAATTGAAGAGTGTGTAGAACAAGGTATGCGAAACGATATTAAGGTCATCATTGGTGGTGCACCAATTTCACAGGAATTCTCGGATCAAATCGGTGCAGATGGTTATGCTGGGGATGCTGCAGCAGCGGTGGAACTAGTTGCTAATTTATTGCAATAATAATTAAATAATGAATAGGAGGGACTATTGTGGCTAGTCTTCAATTTAATGAGCTTGCCTATACAAATTTAGATGAATTTATATACGGTCATGCCAAGAAACCAGTAGTTTGTAGCAATGGAATGGTCATTGGAGGAGGAACAGTATATCCAGAAGTAAACTTAACACTTCCAACTATGTTAATCGATACAGAAACCATGCCGAAAGTACTATCCCAGTATGAAGAAATGATTCATGGTATTTGTTCGAAAGCTCACGAACTTCTATCACCTGGAATTATCATAGAAATTGAACTGCTTCCTCCGTGTACCTTCAATCCTCAATGGGGAATTGATGTCACTAAAGTTGCAAAGGGAGTAATGAACGAATACTATTCAAAATTCGGGTTAAAGAGTCTCTTAAGAATGACAGTTGTCGATATTCGTGAAGGTAAGACCCTTACTCATATGTACAAAGGTGAACATTGGGACAATGTTATTAAAACATTTAGAGGGTGTGCTGAAGCTGGTGCTGACTTTTTGGCAATTGAATCGATAGGCGGCAAGCATCTCCACGATGAAGCAGTAATGAACTGTGACCTACCTAGAGCATTGTTTTCTTTAGGGGTTGTCGGCTGTCGAGATATGGCTGTTTTATGGGATGAAATTGTAAAAATTTCGACTGAGACAAACTGTATCCCTTCAGGGGACACAGCATGCGGCTTTGCCAACACCTCAATGGTCATGGCTCATAAAAATTTTATTCCGAAAGTTTTTGCTGCAATTGACAGAGTTATGTGTGCAGTGAGAACATTAGTTGCAGTAGAACGAGGTGCTTTGGGACCAGACAAAGATTGCGGTTATGAAGGAGTTTATCTTAAAGCAATTACTGGTATACCCATCTCCATGGAAGGAAGAACTGCTGCCTGTGCTCATTCGAGTTCAGTGGGAAACATATCCGCGTGTTTGGCTGATTGCTGGAGTAACGAATCTGTTGAAAACGTAAGATTGTTGGGCGGGATGGCTCCTACTGTCTATACTGAACAGCTTATCTACGATTGCCGACTAATGAACGTGGCCTCAGCACGTGGATTTGCTCATGAAATGAGAGATATCCTGTCGGAATCTGATCGAATGTATGACCCCCAAGCATATATCTTAGACCCTGGCGTAGTTATAAAAATCAGTCAAGAGATTGTTAAAGGCAAGACTCACTTTGAGCGAACGAAAATCGCCGCTTCTGCCACAATTAAGGAATTACGAAGCGCTTTCCAAGACGGCTTACTACAACTAGATACTAAGGAATTAAAGTATCTTGATATTTTTGAAAAACAGTTAAAGTTAATGCCTAATGATGAAGCTGAGTTTACACAATTCATGATCAAAAACAGTACTTTAGATAAATTTGATCCTGCAAAGTATGATTTTAACTTTAATGCTGTTGCCAAGTAAGCAGAATTAATTCAGATATTTGTTTTAAAATAATCTTTGGCACCCTTGCCTCTAGCTGGTTAGGTATTAAATCCCGGCGGAGGCTAGAGTGCCCCTTTGAATTTTTTTATTTATAAGTTTATAATAGTTTAAAGAAAATATTTCCATATGTTATAATAATATTATTAAATTGATATCCAACCTAATCCGCATTTGCTTCCATAAACTTGTGTTCAGGAGTGAAATAAGTATTTGCACACTTTAAAGTGTGAACTTGCTTTGGAGGTGGTAATGTGAATCAAGGAGACCAGAATCAAGATAAGAAATTACAGTGGCTCGAAAAATTAGTGGATCGAAATCTTTTGGATAAAATGCTTTGTTCATTTTCCAAATCTACTGGATTAAAAGCAATTCTCGTCGATAACAAAGGAAATACACTAATTTCTACTGACCATGCCATCAAGGACTGTAACTTTTGTGAAATGATAAAATCCGATAGTAATGGTGCAAAAAAATGTCAGCGTTCATATGCGCGTGCTTGCACAGAGGCATCTAAATATGGTGAACCTTATATTTTCCGCTGTCATGCCGGCTTAATAATGTGGGCCGCACCTATTTTATTAGATGAGTATGTTGGCTCAATTATTTGCGGTCAAGTACTTATGTGGGAGCCCGAAGACTATTTTCTAGAAGAAATTGAGGAAATGGTGATGGGACTTAATATAGACGTAGCTGCAGTCAAATGGTCAGCTGCTCAGTTAGAGATTATGTCAAGCGATAGAGTGCAAGCAGCAGCAGACCTGTTGTTTGTCGTGGCAAATCAAATCATGCAAAGCGGTATGACTGTCTTAGCGCAAAGAAGGGAAATAACTGCCCAACAGGCTAGATTGGCTGAAGAAATCCAAGCTCGCAAACGTGCGGAAATCGCCATGGGTACGATTGAGTCGAGAATCATCAGCAGTAATTCCTTAGACAAAGAACAAGAGCTTAAGTCTATGGTACGAAATGGGGAGAAACAAGCAACTGCACAACTTTTAGAAAAATTATTAGTTGATATTATCGCCAAAAATTCTAATCATATTGGTACATTAAGAACTAGAATAATGGAGCTCGTTGTAATTATCTCAAGGGCAGCCGTGGATGGAGGCGCAGAGTTAACTGAAATTCTAAAACTAAATGCCTTATTTCATCAGGAATTGCTGGAAATCACTTCTCCTGATGAACTCTGCCTGTGGGCAAAAAATATGCTGGAAATATTTATGAACTATTTGGAAACTAATAAAAATCAGAAAAATCTGCTGGCAATTCAGAAGGCTGCTGAATATATTCGAAATAATTATCGGAATAAGCTGACAATAGATGATATTGCCCAAGCAGTTTATCTTAGTCCGTGCTATGTTAGTAGAATCTTTAAGCAGGGTTTGGGTTGTACTTTAATGGAATACCTCACACAGGTACGGGTGGAAGAAGCTAAAACAATGCTGAAGAATCCGAAATATAACGTAATGCAAGTTGCTGAAGAAAGCGGTTTCGAGGATCCCGGCTACTTTACTAGAGTTTTCAAGAAGCTTGAGGGAGTTACTCCCAGTCGGTTTAAACAATATGCCTTATAACGAAAAGTACCGAGGGGAGTGAGCTAGGATTGGTAACTTCAGAATTAGAATTAGAGTCAATAACGAGAGCGCTGATCAAAGGGCAAGCCAACCGTGTTAAGACACTTACTACGTTAGCAATTGAAAATGGTGTCACGCCACAAAGGATTTTTCAAAATGCACTACTACCTGGCATGCAAGTTATTGGCATGCAATTTAGAGATAATACAATTTATATTTCAGATGTACTAATAGCTTCAAGGGCTATGCATGCGGGTTTACACGTCTTAAAACCTATCCTGTCAGATCCTCGGCACTCTTCACTAGGTAAAGTTGTAATCGGTACTGTAGCCGGGGATTTACATGATATTGGCAAGAATTTAATCGTCATGATGTTTCGCGGTTCTGGCTTAGAAGTAATTGATCTTGGCATAGATGTCCAGACTGAGGATTTTGTGGAAGCAGTTAACGAACACCAACCAGATATTTTAGCAATGTCTGCAATGCTCACGACGACCTTAGCTATGATGTCTGAAACAATTAGAGAACTTGAACGTCTTAAACTGCGTGGCGGTGTCAAAATAATTATTGGAGGAAATCCTGCGACACAAGATTTTGCCAATGCAATTAATGCGGATGGTTATGCTGTTGATGTTTTTAAAGCTGTTGATTTAGCTTTGAAACTGGTTCAATAATTAATTGAATTATTGGGGAATGTTAAAAACAACAAAGTTGAGGGTTGTTGGTCAGTCTGACTTAAAGCATTGCATTATTGGGTGTAAAAAGGTTGTTGAACCGATTGATAAGAGAATTGTTATGACCAAAACAATTCTTTTTTTTGTTTTAAAATGGATCTTTGGGGTGGCGGAATGGTTTCTGTTTCTAATATCTGTTGCAATGTTAAGTAAAGTAGGGGCTACATAAATGGTTTCGATTAAGACTATTAATGAGTAATTCTGGAGATAACTAGACTCTGTGAAAGAGTCTGAAAATAGTGATGCATTGATAAACTAAGAAGGTCGGTGATACAATGATATGGTACTTTTTAATACTTATAAACCTTCTTCAGGTTATCTTCCTTTGGACGGCAATAGTCTTAGAAAATCGAACTCCCGGAAATACAATAACTTGGCTTTTCATACTTGGTCTCCTTCCTATACTTGGGTTCATCCTTTACATAGTATTTGGGCGAAAAACCCGAGGACCTTTGTTTTATGCTAAACATATCCAAGATAATTCATATAAACATTGGATTAATGAGCAGCAAATAAACATTAAGAGTGGAGATTTAAATCCAAATACTAATTATGAGTTAAAATTGGTCAAGCTTCACTTAAACTCAGGCTATGCTCCTTTAACGGTTCATAATCAAGTGGAAATCCTTTTGAATGGTGGGGAGAAATTTCAAGAATTATTCAATTCCTTAGAAAGTGCAAGCCATCACATACATCTTAGCTATTATATTTTTAAAGACGATGAAATTGGTGCAGATGTCTTGAAGATCTTAAGTCGTAAAGTTACTGAGGGAGTAGAAGTTCGTGTCCTGCTGGATGGAATGGGAAGTCTTTCTGTTTCAGGTGGTTTTATAAAAAGTATGCGTGAGGCAGGAATTTTGGCAGAATGGTTTTTCCCAATTCGCTTTCCCTATATTACTTCTCAATTAAACCTGCGTTATCATCGCAAAATCGTTGTCGTGGATGGCAGTACCGGTTTCATGGGAGGGCTTAATATTGGTGATGAGTACTTATCTCGCGACTCAAAACTAGGTTTCTGGCGTGACACACATTTAAAACTAGAAGGAGAAGCTGTCTATACCCTCCAATCCATTTTCTTGAATGATTGGTATTTTGTGACTCGTCAGGAGGTTAAAGGGGAACGTTATTTCCCTGAAACAAAAATCAAACAGCATCTCCCAATTCAAATATTGGGGAGCGGACCAGATTCAAGATGGACATCTGTTCTGCAGAGCTTTTTTAGCGCAATCACAATGGCGACTCATTGCATTTATATAGAAACTCCATACTTTATCCCTGATGCAAGCTTAATCATGGCCTTAAAAACCGCTGCTCTCAGCGGTTTAGACGTACGGCTCCTTGTCCAAGGAATCCCAGAACACAAACTGACGTTTCTTGCTATGAATTCATATTTTGAGGACTTACTTCAGGCGGGTGTAAGAATTTTCGAATACATGAAAGGAACTCTTCATGCCAAGATTTTAATGATAGATAATCAGCTTACTTCTGTAGGATCTGCAAATATGGATTTGCGGAGTTTTCTCCTGGATTTTGAGGTTAGTGCTTTTATCTATGACTCAACAATTGTCGGAGGTTTATTGAAAAATTTTGAGATGGATATGAATGAGAGCAGGGAAGTCATTCTTGAAAAGTTTCAAAAACGCTCAGTCATAGAACGATTTAAGGAATCGAGTGCCCGTGTGTTTTCACCGCTTTTATAGCAGATTTTCTCTTTTAAACAAAAGGATACATCTTAGTACGAAAAACGACAGGGTGTATTTTTTTGTTTTTAGAAAAAAATTTATGGTTAGGGTGTCAGATGAGGCAGAGAGAGTACGTCTATTTAAATGTAAATCAAGTCATGGGTTTAACTCCTATATGCTTCCGAAATCCTATGGTATGATAGTTTTTGTGTAACTCAGATAAATAAGAATGTAATAAAGAGAGAAGGCAGGAGGCTGACGACGAGGTGGAGGCCAATTCGACCTTTGATGAGACCTATGAACTTTTATTTCCATTGATCTACCGATTCGTTTCGATTCGAATACCTAAGCCAGATGTGGAAGATGTGACCGCAGAAATAATCGTGAAAGTGTGGCGCGGTCTGCCAAATATGGAAAAAAAGACGGCTCTTAAGTCTTGGGCCCTAAAAATTGCGACTCATCAAATTGCAGATTATTACCGAAGTCATAAACGTACCCCTGTGATGACCCTCGAAGATACGCCGTTACCCATGACGCAACAATCCGATCAAAGTGAAACCTGGGCAACCCTGTTAAGTGTTAAAGAAACCTTGGCTAAGCTCTCTCCTCAACAGGTTAACGTTATCCAACTCCGATTAATTGAAGGTTTCAGTGCAGGAGAAGCGGCAGAAATCTTAGGAACAACACAGCAGGCAGTGGACAGCCTTCTATACCGAGCTAAGAAAGGGTTCCGAAAAATCTACCAGGGGAACCTGGACAGAGGAGGCAGAGTCCGATGAAAAGATTTTTTTATAAAACGGATCTCACCGCACTCTGGGAAGAGGATGGTGATTTGCAACGTATGAAAGGTTTCTTCCAAACGATTGAGGCAGATATAGAGGGTAATGAGCAAATTAAGCAGAGTGTGAAGCAAAAGGCTCTTGAAAAAATGACCGGCATTGAAGATTTAAAAGAGCTTCATGTTGATGTGAATATTAACGAAAAGGAAAGTCTAGCTCAACGATTACGTTCAAGACTGCTCACTATGAGTAATTTTGGTCATTGGAAACTAAGTCTTTCTGTGGTTGCGCTGGCATTCTTCGTGATCATTGGGCAGGAAGCTATGAATGGTTCATTGAACATTTTTCCACGCATGGGGAGCACTCAGAAGTTAGCCCAATCGACAGGAAGCCCCCCGCAGGCTGCGGATTCAAAAGGTTCAATGGAAAGGGGCGCTGATAGTAATGCTAAAATAAAAGGGGCTAATGACACCTTAATAGCAAATGAAGAAATTATTGAATCACGATCACTTCAGAAAGATTCGCTATACAGTGCAAATAGCTCTTCAGATATGCGTAAAAATCTTGAAATTTCTCCTGTTTCGCCAGATCAACCAAGCGTTTCTCCCGCAGATACCGGGGTTTCTCGGAAAATTATTCATGATTTAGACTTAACACTTGAGGTGGCAACCATTAAGGATACGGTGACGCAAATCAGCGAAGAGGTAAAACAACTGGGAGGATATGTGGTCATATCTCAACAAAGCGAATCAGATTATCATTCATCCGCGCAGTTGACGGTTAAGATTCCCGCCGACAAGCTTGCTGGGTTGCAGGATACCCTTTCTGCTTGGGGTAAGGTGCTCGAACAACGCTTGCAGGCCAATGATATAACTAACCAATACTATGATTCCCAGGCACGTTTACAAATTTTAGAGGCTGAAGAGAAACGTTACCTCGAAATCCTTGACAAGTCGACAACTATTGAGGACGTGCTTAAAGTGGAAAACTCACTGAGCAACGTTCGTCAACAGATTGAACAATTAAAGGGTCAATTAAAACTTTGGAACCATCAGGTAGACTACTCCACGGTAACCCTTCAAATCGTTACTCGCCAAAGTCCAAATCTCAATGTCACGAACCCGTGGCAACCGATTTCTTGGAGTGAAACCTGGAAAGCGGCAGGGGATGCTATATTGAAAACTTTGAGCAGTACCTGGAATGGACTTAATTATCTGGTAGTGGGGATAGGGTATGCCTCCCCTTACCTTTTAATCGGTGCCTTGAGTTGGATACTATATCGGGTATGGCAAAAGGGTAAATAACAGTAATTGTTCGGCAATCTCAAGGAGGGCTTAGATCTGCAGATAAATGCATGTCTAAGCCCTCCTTGTATCGAGTCGGTCTGGAACCTTAAGTCTTGGTGCCAGTAAGTTTCTATATTGTGACTCGACTTTACGTACAATATATATGTCTGTATAATGAAATGTAATCTGTAACCAAAAAAGTAGGGGGCATTTATTTGAAACTTACAAAGCGATCAAAGTCTATTGGAGAGATTATAGGGATTGGTGTCGGTGCCATCCTTGCCGCTTATGGAATTCAAGGCTTTATTGTCTATTCCGGTTTGAGTGGAGGCGGCGTCGGTGGAATTGCCCTGCTCCTCTACTACACCTTTAATCTTCCGATTGGGATCGTGACATTTATTCTAAATGTACCGTTATTTGTTTTAGGATGGAAAGAAGTTGATAAACAGTTCGTTTTTAAAACCATATGGGGATTAGCGATTTTCTCTATCTTTCTGGACTTATTTAACGGCATTCAACCTTTCGATTTTAACGACATTTTTTTAGGGGCTCTCTATGGAGGGGTCATCTCAGGAGTTTCCTCAGCTATTGTTTTTCGCTTTGGTGGCAGCCTGGGGGGCACCGATATCGTCTCTAAAGTCATTCAACGCAAGTATGGAGTACCTATGGGCACCTCAGCTCTAGCTATCAACGGGGTCATTATCTTGATATCTTGGGCGGTACTTGGCCCGAAAGCAGCACTCTATACTTTGGTAATGCTGTTCGTATATGGCCGTGTCCTTGATCTAATCGAGAGCGGCGTGCCAGCAAAGTCAATTACCATCATTTCAGATCGATCCGAGGAACTCGTCGCCCGAATTATGGTTGATTTAGGACGGGGGGCTACGTTTTTACATGGCAGAGGTGCTTACTCTTGTGAGCCGAAAGACATTGTTATTTGTGTCGTAAGTCTGCCTGAAATAGGCCGTCTAAAACGAGCTGTGCGGGAAATAGATCCTCAAGCCTTTATAATTATTCAAAATGCCGGAGAAGTTTTCGGAAGCGGATTTATTTCTAATGAGTGAGTTAATGCATTATTACTTTGTTTCTGAATCCAAGGTTTTAAGTTCACTCAAAGTAGCTAAGCGATAACCGCGAGCTCTCAAAGCATCAATAATGGGACCTAGTGATTTTACTGTTTGACTGCGTTGATAACCTCCGTCATGCATGAGGATAATTGAGCCTGGGAAAACATTTTTGACAACATTGTCCACAATTTGTTTTACTCCTGGATTTTTCCAATCTTTGCTGTCAACGCTCCACAGAGCTACGACATGGCCATTTCGGTTAGTGGTTTCCAGTTGAGTTTTTGATACGAACCCGCCGGGAGGACGATAAAAATATGTGTGGTAGCCTGTTGCAGCATAAACTGCTTGATCTGTTTGATTCATTTCTTTAACTAAATGGCGTTGTTGATAATCATGGTTAAAACCATGATTTCCAACTTCATGTCCTTCTTTTACTAAGCGCTTTAATATGGCAGGGTTCGATTGTGCCGCCTTCCCCAAAACAAAGAATGTGGCCCGCACCTCCTTTTCTTTTAGGATATCCAGTATATCGGGGGTATCGATTGGATCCGGTCCATCATCAAAGGTAAGCGCTACAACCTTTTCCGGGGTATTTGCCATATAGTAAGTACCGGGAGTCCGAACCAAAGAGGGGGTTGTCAGCGTAAATTGAGTTATAGCCAGAATCCCCCCCACAGTGAACAGAAACAATAATCCTAAGAGCAGTTTTCGCCGAGATAAAACATAAATACGCACTGTCCATCACCCCCAAGTCGCTTCTATAATACCTATGATGAACAATGGGTTACATGCATTCTGCGCTCTAAACTATTTTAAAACATGAAAATAATTTTGTGTGTTGATGAAATGTCTTGTTGAAGGGAGGGAGTTATATGGGTTTCCGTTTCATTTTTGGTCGAGCCGGCAGTGGCAAGAGCACCCTGTGTTTAGAAGAAATCCGAAGTGAGCTCCGCAATGAACCGGGAGGGGCACCGTTTATCCTCCTCGTTCCCGAACAGGCTACCTATCAGTTGGAGGTTGCTTTAGCTAATACGCCGGATCTTGGAGGAAGCTTGCGAGCTCAGGTTTTAAGTTTTCGACGCTTGGGCTGGCGGGTATTTTCAGAGACTGGAGGCGGACAAAAAGTTTTGATCGGCACGATAGGAAAACGGATGCTGATTCGCAAAATTCTTTTAAAGCACCGTCTCAAATTAAAGGCCTTCGCGCGCTCTGCTACCCGACCTGGCATGGCTGAACTGCTTGCTCAAGCCATCGGAGAATTTAAGACTTATGGAGTTGTCCCAAATGATTTACGAAAGGCTAAAACTGCGAACAGTATTTTATTAGATAAGCTTGATGACTTAGCTTTCATTTATGAAGAGTTTCAAGCAACACTTGGGCAGGGAATTCGAGATCCAGATGATGAGCTGACAGTTTTGGCAGAAAAAATCCCTCATGCCCCTCTTATCCGAGGGGCAAAAGTATGGGTTGACGGGTTTACCGGATTTACCCCTCAAGAATTAGAAGTCTTAAAGATTATCATGTTAACTGCTCAGGAAGTTGTCATTACGTCCTCTCTTGATCCGAATTACCTTTCAGAGGAGCACCATCTAGGAACAGGGATATTTAGAGCGGGTGAGGAGCTGTTTGCAGGACCTTGGAAAACTTACCAGGACCTGCAACTCATTGCTTTGGAAACAGGTACCCATATACATACTCCTACCTTGCTTAAAGCCTCAAAACGATTTAAACAGCCTTGGCTTTGGCATTTGGAAAAATATTATGCTGCGTATCCAACTGTATCTTATGGAACTAATCAGTCTTTCGATTCATGCAATTCTAGGGATGAAGCGCCTGTCGCTGTTGACACTGCAACTGAGGGCATTCAGGTTTTTTCAGCAGTCAATCGGAGGGCTGAAGTAGAGGGAGTAGCACGAGAACTAAGGCGCTTGGCTAGGGATGAGGGGTTTTGCTGGAATGAGATGGCGGTCACGACTCGTGACCTCTCAGGTTATGCCGAACTGATTGCTCAAGTTTTCACGTCCTATGAAGTCCCACATTTCTTAGATTATAAACGTTTTGTCCTCCACCATCCGCTAATTGAATTGCTTCAATCCATCTTGGAAGTTGCGCAGAGCAATTGGAGGTACGAACCTCTATTTCGCTGTTTAAAAACCGATTTTTTTCCGCTTCAAAGGGATGCGGTCGATCGCTTGGAAAACTATGTATTAGAACATGGGATACATGGCGAGGGCTGGACGAGAAATGTTGATTGGCGATATCACCGTCAATGGACTTTAGGAAAAAATGAGGAACAACGGGTTACGGAGCTTATGTTTCAAGAGGAACTAAACTCCTCCAGACAGACTGTTTACGACCTCATTGCTCCATTGATGCATGGATTCGTATCGAAAGGTGAGTCTAGAGCTTCAAATGTGCGGACAGTCACGGAAGCATTATATGTTTTTCTGGAAACTTTAAATATTCCTTCAACCTTAAAAAGGTGGTCGCAAAAAGCCCAAGAAGAAGGAGATCTGGGCGAGGCTCGGTTGCATGAACAAATCTGGGAATCCGTCGTTCAAGTCCTGGATGAAATTGTGGTTGGTTTGGGGGAAGAAAGCCTGGAGCTCGAGGACTATGCTTTAATACTTTCTTCAGGGATAGAAGGGATTGAACTAGGTCTGATTCCCCCCGGACTTGACCAAGTTTTAGTGGGTTCATTAGATCGATCACGAAATCCCGAAGTGCAAGTTCTTTTTCTCATAGGGGCTAACGAAGGCATACTTCCTGCACGACCAGTTTCTGACGGAGTACTTGACGCTGAGGAAAGGGTACAGTTAGAGAAAGCAGGGGTTGCCCTTGCTCCAAAAGGAAAGTCTCAGACTTATGAAGAACAGTTTTTCATATATATGGCACTCACCCGCGCTGTAGAAAAACTTGTGGTTTCTTATCCTTTGACTGATGAAGAGGGGAAAGGACTGACAGTTTCCCCTGTTGTCACACGGATCGGCCACCTTTTTCCAACCCTGAGTGAGAATTTCCTGGGAAACCAAGAAGACATATATCAGATTAGTCAACCGGATTCTACTCTTCAAATCTATGCGGATCAACTACGCACTCTGCGCCAAGGAGTACCGCTTTCAACTCTTTGGCAGGCAACCGAAAAGTGGCTCATCGAGGATCCGCTTCGGCATAATCAAACCAAGAGATTACAGGCCAGCCTCACGACCCAGAATCAGGAGGGGAAACTGCAGCGTCCGCTGGCTCGACGCTTATATGGTAAACGCTTGATGGCTAGTGTCTCTCGTCTGGAACAATTCGCCAAATGTCCTTTTGGTCATTATGCCCGTTATGGACTGAAGTTGCGTGAGAGATCTGCTTATCAATTATCCAGCCCCAATATGGGGGAATTCTTTCATACTCTTTTACATGATTTTGCAATCGAACTACAGTCACGCGGCTTAGATTGGGGCAAATTGACGAAGGAAGAATCTTGGGCACTTATTAGTGAGCTGGCAGATCAAATAGCACCCAGTCTGCAGCATGAAATCCTTTTAAGCAGCGCTCGCTACCGCTATTTAACCCGTAAACTGAAGCGCACAGTTCATCATGCAGTTCGAGTGTTAGGCGAACATGCCCGAAAAGGGATATTTATTCCCATCCAACTCGAAGTAGGTTTTGGTCCGCAAGAGACCCTTCCCGGAGTGGAGATCCCGTTAAATGAAGACGATTCGTTGGTGCTCTGCGGACAAATTGACCGAGTGGATGCTGCTTTCTTAGATGGACAAGTCTATCTGCGTATCCTTGATTATAAGTCCCGTGAGTTATCCTTATCGCTGGATTCTATTTATTACGGCTTAAATCTCCAACTGCTTACTTATTTAAACGTCGCTCTACAGGGAGCGGAAGTCTTGTTAAATACTACGCTAGCTTTGCCTTCGTCAGAGGAAACGGAATCAAGTACAGACAGTACCATGAGTGAGATTGCTGCAGGGAGAGATAACCCATTTCTAGAGAAGATTCCTGCGGGATTTCTTTATTTCCCCGTACTGGAACCTCAGCTCGAAGAGAAACTTCCTCTTAGTACGGAAGAGTTGGAGCAACATCGCGTCAGAGCAGTCAAAGTTAGTGGTTATTTATTAGCAAATCCTAGAGTGTTAGAAGCCATGGATTCAACGTTTACAACAGGACAATCCGAATTATTGGGACTTAAATTGAAAAAAGATGGCACCTTTAAAAAAGGGACTAATGTCCTTACTGAGGGTCAATTTTCTCTGCTTAGTGACTATCTTCATCAGTGGTTTCGAGAGAAAGGGGAAGAAATACTAGACGGTGACATTTCCCTATCTCCTTTCCGCAGAGGAAAAAGTACGGGATGCCAGTATTGTGCATATAAGCCCGTGTGTCACTTTGACCCCTACCTGCCGGAAAATCAATACCGAGACCTGTCTTCTCTAAAACCAGAGGAGGTTTGGGATCGACTGGATATATCAAAAGAAGGTACTCCTTGTGACTCTTTGCCCGAAATAAAGGATCCCAACGCTTTGGCTTTAAACTGGCTTGGTGAAGAGAATGAGCCGAAGAAGGAACTAAAGATCGAGACTCGTAAGTTGAAAGGCGGTAATCTGAGTGAGTAAACCCAAATGGACTGAAGAACAGAATGCCGCCATCATGTTGCAAGGAGAACTCTTAGTTGCCGCCGCAGCTGGTTCAGGCAAAACAGCTGTACTTGTGGAACGGTTAATCCGCCGCATTAAGAATGCTGAAGACCCTGTCGATGTTGACCGCTTCTTGGTTGTAACCTTTACAAAAGCAGCGGCCAATGAAATGCGAGAGCGTATCGGCAAAGCCTTAGACGACGCTCTGTTTCAAGAACAAGAGCCTAGGGAAATGGAGCGCATACTAAGCCAACGCACCCTTCTTCATCAGGCTAGTATTACGACACTTCATTCATTCTGTCTGGAGTTGATCCGAAAGTACTTTTACCAACTTGAGCTAGATCCAGCCTTTCGAGTTGCGGATCAAGCTGAGGCAGAGTTACTGCGTCAGGATGTCATTGAAGAAATCTTTGAGACTAGATATGCTATAGAAGACGATGAGTTTTTGAGGCTTGTCGAAGCCTTTGGCACGGATCGTGATGATCACCCCTTAATTGAGCATGTTCTTAATCTCTATTCATTCGCCTATAGTCAACCCCAACCTAAGTCGTGGTTAAATTCGCTTAAAAGGGCCTATTCTTGGGATAGTATTAAATCCCTTATGCAAAGCGAATGGGGGCAAGCCCTTCGCCAAGGACTACTCGATCTTGTGAGTGAAAGTTTAGGCTTACTCGCTAGGGCCAAACAAATTACCCAATCTCCAGGGGGACCAATGCTTTACTCAGCAACCTTGCAAGATGATCTAAACCGCATTGGGTTACTTAACCGAGCTTTACAAGAAGGGGATTGGGCTGAGGTTGAAGCGGAGTTTTACTCCGCGGTGAACTTTCCAAAGCTGCCGGCGATAAGATCAAAATCGAAGCAGAAGTCTGCTCTGGTTGAAGAACAAGCTGAATACGGTGAATCTATGAAAAAAGGGTTACAGGAAGAAAGTAAAAAATTAAGGGATGACGCTAAAAAGAAACTGAATTCTTTAAAGGAAGCGGTCTTCGCTTATCCTCTCAATGAACAGTTGCCTGGCTTGCGAGAGATGGGAACGATGGCTCAAACACTCAGTGACTTAGTGAGCGAGTTTTCTCAAGTTTATGCAACTGCCAAGGGACAACGCAATATTTTAGACTTTACTGACCTGGAGCATTTTGCCCTCCGATTACTGGAAGAAGAGGGTGAGGCTTCTTTGATTGCCCAAGGATTAAAGGAGTTTTTTGCTGAAGTATTAGTGGATGAATATCAGGACATTAACCCTGTCCAAGAACGCATTTTACATCAGGTATCCAGACAAGGGGAGTCCCCTAATCTGTTTATGGTGGGTGATGTCAAACAAAGCATTTATCGTTTTCGCATGGCAGACCCTAATTTATTTATTGCAAAATACAACCTGCTTCCACATTGGCAATCAGACATGACAAAGGATACTAAGACAATGGTCATTGATCTAAACCGTAACTTTCGCAGTCGGCTTGAGGTGGTTGAGGGGGTTAATTTTCTCTTTCGTCAGATCATGACCTTAAGCGCAGGGGAAATCGCCTATGAGGACCAGGCAGCCTTACAATATGGAGCATCCTTTGTTTCCGGGAAAAATCAAATTCGCACAGCAGAAGGGCCAATTGAAGTTCACCTTATTGACTCAAAGAGTATAAAAGACGAGCTGAATTCATATTCTGATGAAGGGACAAAAGATATTGCTACTTTGAGCGAAGGACCATCAGAAAGTGACAGATCAGAAGGTGTCAACCCTGCAGAAAATGATGCTGAGGACTTGGGAGACACTTTATCATCAGAAGATATGGATAAAGCTCGAATCGAAGCACGCCTTGTCAGCCAGAGGATTCAGGGGATTGTCCAAGGAGCGGAATTTCAAATCTATGACAAAAACAATACAAAATTTCGACCAGTTCGATATTCTGATATTGTTATCTTGATGCGTTCTTATTCAGCGGTGGCACCAATCTATATAGAAGAATTCCAGAACACTGGCATTCCTGTTTATGCCGAAACAACCAGCGGTTACTTCGGAGCCAGTGAAGTGGAAACAATTTTGTCACTTCTTAAAATCATTGATAATCCACATCTGGATATTCCTTTGGCAGCAGTTTTGCGCTCCCCGTTGGTAGGTCTAAATGGGAGAGAGTTAGGCCAAATTCGCATGATGCTCCCCGAAGGGGATTTCTTTGAAGCACTTACCATTGCAGTATGGGCCGGGCTTGACGAGGGAAATCCTGCCTTAGAGCAAGTCGATGAGTTTAAAATCATCTTAGGGCTATATGAGGAATCCTTGCCAGAAAAACTTAACAAGGCTCGTCTGATTTTATCCGTCGCTCCCATGTTAAAGGAGAAAATCTCGGATTTTTGGCTTAACCTGCAATCATGGCGAACACGATCCCGACGTACTTCCTTGGCAGATTTGCTTTGGTCTCTTTATGTAGAAACAGGGTACTTGGCTTATGTCGGAACCTTACCGGCAGGCGTACAGCGTCAAGCAAATCTGCGTGTGCTCTATGACCGTGCCCGTCGCTTTGAAGCAACTCGTTACCGCGGCTTGTTCCGTTTCCTGCGTTTTCTGGATCGCTTCCAAGGACAAGGAAAAGACATGGGAAGTGCTCGAGCATTAGGAGAAAATGAAGATGTCGTTCGGTTAATTACGGTTCACGCCAGCAAAGGCCTGGAATTCCCTGTTGTTTTCGTGGTTGGTCTAGGTCGAACTTTCAATACCCAAAGCCTCAGAGGTAAGATGCTTCTACACTCCAAATTAGGAATTGGTATGCCCATCATCGATGTAGAAAACAATGTGCGCTATCCCTCGTTAATTCAATACGCTGTCAAACAACGCTTGGCTCAAGAATCTTTGGCTGAGGAGTTGAGGATTCTTTATGTAGCCCTTACAAGGGCTAAGGAACGTTTATTACTTTATGGCTCCTTGGACAATTTCGATGATACACTCAATAAATGGTATCGTACTTTAGATTGGCAAGATATCCCCTTGCCATCAGGTCAACTCCGGAGTGCCAAGTGCTTTCTGGATTGGATCGGTCCTGCCTTAGCACGACATCCAGACCGACTTTTTGGTGAGGAAAATTCTCCTTTAACATTAACTATGCCAGATATAAGTTCAAAATGGGAACTTCATCGTCACTGCAGTTTAACATCAGTTAAAGAGGTAAACAGGGAAGAATCTCAGGAACTTGACGAAAGCGTCGAAGAAGCACCAAAGAAGGAAACGGATACCGATGCCGAGCAAAGCAATACAGAGAACTCTTCTAATATTAAGACCTTTGAAGAATGGTATTCTGAGGTCAGTCGACGTCTAAACTGGCAGTACCCACATCCAAAGTCTGTTCGGCAGGTTGCTAAAACGAGTGTTAGTGAACTAAAACGTCAACAAACCTGGCATGTAAATGATGAAGCGTCCTCAATATCCACACTTCGAAATCAATCGGATACCATAAAAAGGCCAAAATTCCTTCAAGCAACAAAACAATTAACTGCTGCCGAACGAGGAACCGCTTTGCACACAGTTATGCAGCATCTTCCCTTTAAAGAATGGACAACCCATTGGCCAAGCCTGTCTCTGAAGGAGCAGGTTAATGAAATAAAGGAATTTCTGAATCAATTAGAACATCGAGAAATACTTAGTTATGAGCAACGGAGTGTCATTCAACCAGAACAGGTTGTACATTTCTTGGGCACCCCCCTAAGTCAGCGACTTTTCAAAGCAGAACAAATTCTTCGAGAATTACCCTTTACACTAACATTTCCGTGCGAGGACCGGACAAATGTCATGGTCCAAGGGGTTATTGATGTGGTTATTATGCACAAGGATGAATGCGGTAATATTACAGCAGAAATTCTTGACTACAAGACAGATTCATTTCGAACAGACAATGAAACTGACCCAGAGCAGATTTTAAGAGAGCGGTATACTCTGCAACTGTCACTCTACGCCCAAGCTATTGAACGCTTAAATAAGGTAGAGGTTACGAGTTGTACGCTCTATTCCTTTACTCTTGGCCGCGAAATTACGATTTCAGAGGAGCTTCGTAAGAGCATTATAGAACCTGGTTTTCCATTTCCCTAAGTCATACCAATTCAATTGATTTACAATTATGGTTAGTAATATTGCATTCTAAGTTTAGTTTAAATTAGTATAATAACTGAGCTTTTCTATCCTTATTAGTGTTCAAAATTTTGAACATATGTCATTAAATGATTTAATAAGGGTAGATTGCTATAAAATTATTTAATTCCATAATATTTCGTCATTTCTAAAAAGGATTTTTCAATTAAATGGCGAAGTTAATTAATGTTCCTTGTGATTGTTGTAACTATCTTTAATAAGGAGTAAGGATGAAAGAGGGGTTGTAATGAGTCAAAATAAAATAGGTTCTGTTTTGATTGTTGGCGCTGGAATTGCCGGGATTCAAGCTGCACTGGATTTAGCAGAGTCGGGATACTTAGTTCATTTGGTAGAAGAATCGTCAGCAATCGGCGGAACTATGCCAATGTTGGATAAGACCTTCCCAACCAATGATTGCTCGATGTGTATTTTGTCACCAAAACTGGTTGAATGCGGACGCCATCTTAACGTCAGAACCTACACCAATTCACAAGTTGTTAAAACAGAAGGAGAAGCCGGAAATTTTAAAGTCACTATTAAGCAAAAGGCACGTTACATTGATCTGGAAAAATGTACGGGGTGTGGAGCCTGTGCTGAAGCTTGTCCGGTAAAAGTCGATGATGAATTTAATCAGGGCCTAGGAAAACGAAAAGCTGCGTTTAAACAGTATTCGCAAGCCTTCCCAAATGCCTATGGAATTGACGAAAAAAATTGCTTGTATCAAACTCGGGGTAAAGCCAAGGGGAAAGACATTTGCCTGAAATGTGTTAAAGCATGTCAAGCTGGCGCAATCGACCATCAGATGGAAGACAAAGAATTTGAAGTCGAAGTAGGGTCAATGATTCTTAATCCCGGCTTCAAAATATTTGACGCCTCCAGGCTTGATTACTACGGTTATGGAAAAATCAAAAGCGTTATAACAAGCCTTGAATTTGAGCGCCTTCTCAGCGCTTCTGGTCCCTTTGACGGACATTTAGTAAGACCTTTTGATCAAAAAGAGCCACAAAAGATTGCTTGGATCCAATGTGTCGGTTCCAGAAACGCCAAAATCAATAATAATTACTGTTCTGGTGTTTGCTGTATGTACGCTATCAAAGAAGCCGTTATTGCTAAAGAACACAGCCATATTCCAGTGGATACAACCATTTTCTATATGGACATGAGAACCCCTGGTAAGGATTTCGAAAAATATTATAACAACGCTAAGAATAATCAAGGGGTTAACTTCATTCGTTCTCGTGTATATGAAGTTACTGAAGCCAAAGATGATTCCGGAGATGCTTGCATAAGATACTCCACAGAAGATGGAAAAATTTGTGAAGATCAATTTGATTTAGTCGTTCTGTCTGTGGGTCTTGAGCCAGGCGACAGTTCCAAAGAATTAGCCAAAATGTTAGATCTCAAAGTCAACAAATTTGGATTTGCTGAGCTTGAACCGCTAAGTGGGGTAAATACCTCCAGAGCAGGTGTTTTTGCTGCAGGAGCCTTTAGTGGACCGAGAGATATTCCTGAAACTGTTATGCAAGCCAGTGCCGCTGCCGGTGCTGCCTCCGCTTTATTATCCGATGAGCGTGGAACCTTGGTTAGTGAAAAAGAATATCCACCTGAATTAGATGTTGTCGGAGATGTTATACGAACCGGTGTCTTTATTTGTCACTGTGGTGTCAATATCGGCGGGGTTGTAGATGTACCCAGTGTTGTAGAATATGCCAAGACTCTGCCTACCGTAGCCTATGCCACGGACAAAATCTATGCTTGTTCTCAAGATGCTCAGGCTTCGATTAAAGCATTGATCAGTGAACAGAAACTGAATAGAATTGTTGTTTCTTCCTGTAGTCCGCGAACTCATGAACCTTTATTCCAAGAGACGTTGAAGGAAGCAGGTTTGAATGCCCACCTGTTTGACATGGCTAACATCCGTGACCAATGTTCCTGGGTTCATATGCACGAGCCTGAAAAAGCGACCGAGAAAGCGAAAGATCTCACAAAGTTAGCAATCGTTCGTGCTTCCATGCAACAACCCGTCCAACCTATCTTCATGTCAATGAATCATACTGCCTTAGTGATCGGCGGCGGAGTAGCAGGGATGACAAGTGCCGTATCTTTAGCTGATCAAGGCTATGAAGTTCATTTAGTGGAAAAAGATAATGCTTTAGGTGGAGTTGCTAGAAGATTCTCTACCGGTTTCAGAGGAGAAGACATGAAAGCCTTTGTTGCTGGGCTTATCGATCAAGTAAGCAACCATCCAAACATTAAACTTCACGTAGGTGTGGGAATAAAAGACGTTGGAGGTTTCTTGGGTAACTTTACCACTACTTTAGAAAATGGAGAACAACTGGCACATGGTGTGGCACTCCTGACCATTGGGGGGCAAGAATACAAGCCTAAGGAATACTTATATGGTCAAGATGACCGCGTCATGACCCAAATCGAAATGGATGAGGCACTCTATAACCATGACCCTAAAGTGGATAATGCTAAGAATTTTGTCTTTATTCAGTGCGTGGGTTCTCGTTCAGATGAAAACCCGTATTGCAGCCGTACCTGCTGTACTAAATCCGTTAAATTAGCGCTTAAGGTCAAAAAGAAAAATCCAGGGGCTAATGTATTCGTTCTATACAGAGATATGAGAACTTATGGCTACTACGAAGAGGACTATGAGGAAGCAAGACGAATCGGGATCATCTTTGTCCGCTATAGTGAGAATGCCAAACCCGTTGTAAGCAAGGAAGCAGATACCCTTGTTGTAACAGTCACTGATCACGTTTTAGATCGACCTATAGAGATTGAATCAGATGTAGTTTGCTTAGCTGCTGCCATTAAGGCGCCTGCTGACGGCAAGAAACTTTCCAAATGGTTCAAAATCCCCTTAAATGCCGAAGGATTCTTCTTAGAGGCACATATGAAATTACGGCCTGTTGATTTTAGTACAGATGGAGTCTTTATGGCAGGTATCGCTCATAGCCCTAAAAATATGGAAGAAGTTGTAGCACAAGCTAAAGCAGCCGCTGGGCGCGCCGGTGTTGCCTTGTCTCAAGATCAAGTAGAATCTGCCGGTCTAAACGCTTTTGTCAACAAACGCAAATGTACTGCCTGTGGAACTTGTGAAGCAGTTTGTTCAGCCAAAGCCGTCACCGTTGATATGGTTAACCGCGTTGCAGTTGTGAACGATGCTCTATGTAAAGGCTGTGGAGCATGCGCTTCGAGTTGTCGTTGCGGAGCTATAAGCCTCAGAGGGTGTACAAACGAGCAAATTGTGGAGATGTTAAACTCCCTATAAATTTTGGGCACCTAATAACATTGGGAAAGGTAGATGATTATGGGAGAAATTCAGGTAGAAACTGAAAATAAAAAATACGAACCAAAAATTGCGGCCTTCTTGTGTAACTGGTGCAGTTATGCAGGAGCAGATCTAGCGGGTGTTGGTCGAATTCAATATCCTGCAACTATTAGAACCATCAGAGTCCCATGTTCCGGTCGAATTAATCCCCTATATGTCTTGAAAGCAATGGCCAATGGGGCAGATGGAGTCTTAGTTTCCGGCTGTCACCCTGGAGATTGCCATTATATTAGCGGCAATTATGTAGCAAGAAGGAAATTTGCACTTATTAAATCCTTACTAAACCATGTTGGTTTAGAAGAAGATCGGATTAGTTTTTCATGGGTATCAGCAGCAGAAGGTGGCCGCTTTGCTGAAGTTGTTAAAGGGGTTACCGAGCGTGTCAGTACTCTTGGTCCTAATAACGGAATCTTTAAAGTAGTCGACGGGGGTGCAGCGGATGAGTAAAATTATTAACGATATCCGAGAAACGGCTCGTCAATTACTGGCTGAAGGCAAAGTAGATGTTGTTATCGGTTACGAAAAAGGTTCCTTACCACTAAAAGCGACTCCTTGCTTTGTTCATTCTTCAGAAGGGGTTGACTCCTTGATATGGGATGAAACTTGCGAGAATAATTTAGCGACTTATGCAGCTAAGACTCCCGGAAAAAAAGCCATTGTCGCCAAAGGGTGTGACAGTCGCGCTTTAGCAGTCTTGTTACAAGAAAATCAACTTGTCAGAGATGACTTATATATTATTGGCGTTTCCTGTCACGGTGTCATTGATCAAAGAAGAATCGGAGCTGAAGTGGGGGAAATTCTCGAAGCTAGTATCAGCGATGGTAAAATATCTGTAAAAGGAATGGAAGGGGATAAAGAGTATCTCTTTACGGAAGTAAAGGATGCTACCTGTCGAACCTGCCGTTACCCTAACCCTGTCATGGAGGACCTTCATATTGGCGATACGATTGAAGTTGCTCAAGGAGCTGCCGCCTTTGCAGACGTAGAAGCCTTGGAAAACAAATCTGACAACGAGCGTCAAGAATATTTCAAAGAGCAAATGAGCAAGTGCATTCGCTGTTATGCCTGCCGCAATGCTTGTCCTTTATGCTATTGTCAGGAATGTTTTGTGGATTGCAATTCTCCAAGATGGCTCACTGGCGGTGTAAATCGTGCCGAAAATCTTCTTTTCCAAGCCGGCCGTGTTATGCATTTAGCTGGCCGATGTGTTGATTGCGGTGCATGCAGTCGTGCATGTCCACAAGGTGTCGACATCCGCGCCTTGAACCGTAAAATGACGAAAGATGTTTACGTCATGTATAACCATGAATCCGGTATCAGTGAAGAGGGTAAACCTGCTCTTAATGAATACAGCGCAAATGATCCAGAACAGTTCTTGGTAAAGGAGTGAGGTGAAGATAATGAAGATAAGTAAAGAAAAATTTGGCCAGGCATTTGATGCGTTAGTCGCTGAGTACCAAATAATTGCTCCGGTTAGTGATGCTAACGGAATTGCTTTCAAAGGAGTCAAAAGCTTCTCAGAAGTTAAGCAAGATTATCTGAATTCTAAACTTCCTCCCAAAGCTTTCTTTTTTCCTCAACATGAAAAACTCATGTCTTATAAAAAAGAAGGTAAAGAAGTAACCGTTAAGAGCGAGCTTAAGGTAGAGAATACCGTTCTTTTTGGAATCAGACCCTGCGATGCTAAAGGGATGCAACTCTTAGATATGGTCTTCAAAAATGATCAGTATACAGACCCTTATTATTTTGAACGCCGAGATAAATCGGTCATAATCGGAGTAGCGTGTAACAAAATTGCTCCTACTTGTTTTTGCTCCTCATTTGGTCTTTCTCCGGCTGGCAGTGAAGGGTCCGATATCTTTTTGATTGATCTTGGAGATTCCTACGACGTAGAAGTGATCACAGAGAAAGGGAAAGCTTTGGCTGCTCGTTTCGAAGCGCTCTCTGAACTTTCTGCAGATGAACAAGCCTTAGTTGACAAAATTAAGGATGCAGTGACCTTGAGCAAGGTCGATGTCTCAACCACCACCAGTAAGCTGGACAAGATGTTTAATAATCCTTACTGGGATACTCTCCAAGAAAAGTGCATTGGGTGTAATGTTTGTTCATTCTCATGTCCTACCTGCCATTGCTTCGATATTTCCGAGGAAGTGCGCAAGAATGAAGGCACGAGAGTTCGAACTTGGGATGCTTGTATGGCCCCGCTCTTTACACTTCATGGATCCGGTCATAACCCGCGGGATAATAAAAAGGCTCGTTGGCGTCAGCGGATGATGCACAAGTTTAACTATTTTGTCCATAACAATGGGTCTATGTCCTGCGTAGGCTGTGGTCGCTGCATAAAAGGTTGCCCAGTTAATATGGATATCCGACAAGTCATTGATGGGGCTAACAAAGCAGAATTGGTGGTGGAATGATGCAACTGAATCCATATATCCCAATAACCATGAAACTCGTTAAAAATTTAGTGGAAACCGAAGATAAGCTGATCAATACCTTTACACTGGAGTTCCTCAATCAACAAGATGAAGAAAACTTTAAATATATGCCGGGGCAGTTTGCAGAACTAAGTGCCTATGGTCATGGCGAAGCACCTTTTGGAATCGCAACCTCTCCGACTGAGCCCGGAATTCTAAAGTTTTCCGTTGCTAAAGTAGGATGCGTATCCAATGCCTTACATCTCATGGAAGAAGGAACTATGGTAGGGGTCCGAGGACCAATGGGTAATTACTATCCCCTAGAAAAGTTTAAAGGGAAAAACGTTGTTATTATTGGTGGAGGTTTTGCTTTTACAACTCTGCGTTCACTGGCGAAATATATGTTGGATGACAAACATCGTGGTGACTATGGTGATATTACAGTTATTTACGGTGCCAGAAACCCCGGCTTATTACTCTATAAAGAAGAATTAGCCGAGTGGGAAAACAATCCAAATATTAACCTGATAACCACCATTGACCGACCGGCAGAAGGCTGGACTAAACACGTAGGCTTTATTCCCAGCATCACGGAACAAATTGCTCCTTCTTCCGTTGATACCTATGCTGTCGTTTGCGGACCACCGGCCATGATTAAATTTACCTTACCGGTCCTTGAAAAATTAAACTTTACTCCTGAGAGTATTTACACCTCCTTAGAAATGCGTATGAAGTGCGGATTGGGAATCTGTGGACGTTGTAATATTGGTACAGAATATGTATGTAAAGATGGTCCGGTCTTCTCCATGGCTCAATTAAAAGAATTACCGAATGAATATTAATCAAGTCGGAGGTGATAGTAACAATGGCTGAACCCATTAGAGTTAAAGACTTAGATCCTACTCTGCGTGATGAATTGGCTGGATTATTAAAGGGCTATGATTTTTCCAATTGCCTTTCTTGTGGTATGTGTCTGGCTGGATGTAAGTATAGTGATTTAATTGAGGATCAAGACCCACGTAAATTCATTCGCAAGGTAGCCCTTGGCATGCGAGAAGAATTAGTTAACGATCCTTTTGTTTGGAATTGCAATATGTGTGAACGATGTACTGTAGAATGCCCGATGGGTGTAAATATTGCAGCTATAACAAGAGCTTTCCGAGGAAAAACTCCGGTACCTCCCGGTCATTTACAAATTATTGCCGATGACCATATCCGTACAGGTAACCAAATGGCTGTAGAGCAACTAGATTATGACGAAACCCTGGAATGGCTTGAGGAGGAACTTCAGAAAGAACTGAACGATCCTAATTATAAAATACCCATTGACAAGCAGGATGCAGATTTTATGTTCGGCTTCAATGCTCGAGAGGTTAAACATTATCCCCATGAATTACAGACTATCTTGCATGTCTTTTATGCTGCCAAAGCTAATTATACACTGAGCAGTAAGCGTTGGGACGCAACGAATATCTGTCTATTCACAGGAAAGAATGATGAATTCCAAGAAATTTCTCGTCCGCTCTTTGAAGAAGTAGAGCGCTTAAATGCTAAAGAACTTATCGTCACAGAATGTGGTCACGCTTTCCGCTCCAGTAAAATGTTTGAGCGTACTTTCTGGAAGGGGAAAAAATTCCCTGTCCGCCACATTGTTGAAATTTACGCTGATTGGATAAAAGAAGGCAGACTAAAACTAGATAAGAGCAAAAATCCTCTCCCAGTGACCATGCACGATCCTTGTAATACGGTTCGTAAAGAAGGAGTCTATGAACCGCAACGCTATGTTATTAAACATGTCGTGGAGGATTATCGCGAAATGAATCCCGATGGCAAGTATAACATTTGTTGTGGAGCCGGCGGTGGTGCTTTAGCCGTAGCTGCCACCAAACAGCAGCGTATGATTAAAGCTAAACCTAAAGTTGATCAATTATTGGCTACAGGGGCAAAAATTGGCTGTATTCCCTGTCATAACTGCATTGACCAGTTTAATGACATGAATAAGTTCTATAAGCTTAAAATGAAAATGCACCATCTCAGTACTCTCATTGAAAATGCATTAGTACCTGATGATGCACCGGAGAGTCCTGCAGCAGAATAGACTAGTCAGGATTGTCCTTGCTGAATGTCTTTAACAGTGGCATTAGCAAAAATACTTTTTGCTTTATTTTAAAGTGAATTAGAAAGCCCTGTCGGCGGAAAAATAACCGCACCGTACGGGGCTTTTTTTCTTCCCGTATAGTTCAGAATCTGATAGAATGTCTTATCAATTCATTATCCTTCACTTTGTTTATTGAAGGAGGCCGGAGGAGGAAAAATGGTTAAATGGATAAGGGTTCTTGTAGTGGAGCCTGGAAAATCTCCCGATATTCGAGAAATGCCAAATAACCTTAAAGCTTTCGAACTGACAATCGGAGGTTATCTTGAGATTGCTGAGAGTGTGCGTCCTGGATGCTCAATAATATACAATGGCAACAAACCTCTTCTCCAAAAGCCCCTCAGAAGAGCTGATATTGAGGGAACCTTCATCATTGTCCGAGTAGATCCTCCAGAGCCTGTATCACTTAGACAAGAAGATATCACCACTCTCTTAGAAGTCTATAATTAAATTCTTAAACAAATTACACAGTGAGTTAATAAAGGTTATAATATAGATATAATTAATACATGCGCATTTCAGCTTATTAGCATGTAATGAAAGAGAGCAAAAAGGATGGCTGTACAGATTTTGACAGATAGCACAAGCTACTTGCCAGAAAATACTAGAAAAGAATTAAATATAAGAATGGTATCGTTAAATCTTTCGTTTGGAAATAATAGTATGAGGGAAATTGACATAGATAACAAGATGTTTTACACAATGATGGATGCAAAAGGGATTCCAACCTCTTCCCAACCTTCAGTTGGGGAAATGTATCAAGAAATGACAAGTGCGATTGAGATGGGGGATAGCCTTTGCTGCATCTTTTTGTCTTCAGACATGAGTGGTACTGTATCAACTGGTCAAATAGTAAAAGCCATGGTCTTAGAGAAATACGAAAATGCCCAAGTAGAGATAGTTGATTCTAGATCAAACTGCATGCAACTTGGATTTGCTGTTGTTTTAGCAGCCAGAGCAGCTAAGACGGGCAAAGCCTTAGAGCAGGTTAAAGAAGCGGCCTTAGAAAATATCAAAAGAAGCCGTTTCTTATTTATTCCTGAAAATCTGGAGTACTTGAAAAAAGGCGGCAGAATTGGTGGCGCTAGTGCGTTAATAGGAAACTTATTTAAAATTATTCCGATTTTAACTGTAGAAGACGGTAAGACAACGGTTTTAACGAAAGTTCGAACGAAGAATAACGCTGTTAGGGCTATGGTTGATAGAATGATGCTGGATGTAAGTATGTATGGTTTAGGAGAAATTGTTGTTTTACATATTAACTGTTTCGATGAAGCGATAGATCTAGCTAAAATAATCAAAGAAAATTTAAAAGTTGATATAGAGGTAATGGATATTGGACCGGTCATCGGGTTACATGTTGGTCCAGGTGCAATTGCAATTGCTTATTATACAGAAAATGCTATGAGAGAATGATATAATATAGGGTGAATGATACTCCAATCAAATTTAACTAACTGCCAGAAAGAGGTAATAAGTAATCATGATGTACGAATACAATGGAATAATATTTAAAAACGCTAATCCCAAGCATGCTGACGGAACAAAAGCATGGAGCCAAATATGCAGAATCTGTGCAGGGAAATATAAGATTAAACGAAGCATGCTGGAAAATGTTTGAAGTGGCACATGTGGTGTGCAAGGTTGTACACGTCAAGCCAGTTTCTATATCAATTTTGAGGATGGAGAATTAGTTGAAGTGGTCGATTGATTTTAAAACGGTAAGGACTTATGATACAATGTAAGAGGATGGTAAGAGGGTTAAGATAAAGGAGGTTTTCGCATTGCCAAAACTTAATAGAATTCTATGGTCCCTTGCGATTCTATTTATTGTTATCACCACTGTGATTTTTTCCTTTGTGATTATTTTAGTTGGTGCTGCAACGCTGAGTCTATATGGACTTTATCGACATTACTTTCCGAAAAAGAAATTTCCTAAACACCATAATTCAAGGTCGCAAGTCTATACTTTTGGGGAAATCATCGATGTAAAATCTGAAGTGGTTCATGATACGATTGATGTGAAAAAATTAAGATAACTCATACCCTATTCTTTTACCTAGGTTATAGTTTTTCTGGGATTTGAAGATACAAAAGAATATAGAAATGTTCAGACAGATAAGCCACCGCTTTTTGGGCGGTAACTTATCTGTCTTTTGTTTTTACCAGGATTATTGTTGTGTCTGAGCTCACTTCTTGACCTGACTTGCCGCAACATTTGTTTGCCTTTACACGGTGCTATAGTTAAATCATTAAATAGTTTAATGAAAGAAGGGAAAACAATGTCTGTCTCAAAAGCAAGTCTATTGGGTTTCAATGAAAAAACTGAATCTGGAACAAAATCTAAATTGACATTATTAGCTAATACGTTTCTAATCTCTTTATCTGTCCTTTCAGCGCTAGATCTACTGGTTGCACATTAAAGTGGTGATTCAATAGCCAATTACACAATATCTGTTCTAGTCGATCTAAGTTTAACAGTAATAGGCATAATTTTCTGTTCTGATCTTATTGCAAATAAAATTGAGGATTCAATAATTTGCTTTCTCGCCTATATGGTCTTCTTATGGATATGTACTACAGTACTCAAATTAGTTTTCTTATTATGAAGAAGGAACAAGTTTCCAGCAAGCTCGACCATGGAATATAATACTATATACCTTCGAAAGGAGGGTTATACATGGTATATGAAAACAAACGAGTGGAGGAAATGAACTATTTTGAACTGATTGCTTGGCTTGGAATAGGAAGTTCCCATCCGGGAGGCTTTCCTGCTACCAAGCTCAATTTAGATGCAATACAAGTCACACCTGAGGAATATGTGCTAGACGCAGGATGCGGAAGTGGTCTAACAGCTTGTCATTTAGCTAAAACAGTGGGATGCAAAATTGCAGGCGTAGATATTAGTCCTCAAATGATTGAAAAAGCAAGACTAAGGGCTGAAAAAGAAGGAGTATCACATTTAATTGAATTTAGTGTTTCAGATGTTTATGATCTGCCGTTTAACGACAACCACTTTGACTTAGTAATTGCTGAATCTATTACCGTTTTTTTAGATAAAGTTAAAGTTTATCTTGAGTTTTATCGAGTATTAAAGCCTGAGGGGAGAGTAGCTGACCTGGAAATGGCATTACTAAAAGAATTGCCTGCTAATCTTCGACAGCAGATGGAACAGTGCTTCGGTTCTGGCACTAATCCATTGTCCTTCGAAGAGTGGCATAATGCTTTAGAGCAAGCTGGATTTCAGGATGTTGAAATTAAAAATCCTCAAATATTGAAAGATAATGGCAATGTTGTTATGAATGAACTCAGAAAGGATTGGCTACTGATAAAAGACCTTACCACTAAAATCAAAAGACAGCCTAATTTATTGCCCAGATTGCAAAAGAATGCCGGCTTCATGAAGAAGAACCGCAGCTACTTTGGATTTGGCCTTATTTATGGTCGCAAACCTACTCCTAAGAAATTGGGATTCAAAGATTGGGTTCGGCAAGTTTTATTTCGAAGAAAAGCATAGTAATGCTCGTATACAAGGTATGGATTTTATGATTTTGCTAATCCTATGAGTGGGCCTATAGGAGGATGCAAATTAATTATGTATAACAAAACTAAAGAAAACAGCTTTGAACAAGTGACAACAAATATTTATTTCAATCGTTGTTTTTCATCAACTTACAAAATTATTGAAAACTTTCTAAGCAATAATAATACCCATAAGTTTAAGATCTTTATTTCTCACGTTTGTGAAAACAGCTATCTAGAAGAGGTTGCAGATTACTTCGAAGTGGAGCCGTCTCTTGATGGAAGCGACTATGCTAAGTATTGTTTGGATTTTTGTTTGAAACACCATATTAACCTGTTTGTACCAAGATATAACGTAACCACTTTAATCAACTTTAAGGAACAGTTTGAACAACTTGGAGTTAAGGTAATGTTTATCGGGAATAGTGCAACTTACCAACTTCTTGACGATAAGTTAAAAACCTACGAGGCTTTAAACGATAATGATATTGTAGCTATCCCAAAAACATTTTGTATCAGAAACTATGTGGACTTTGAAAAAGCATATGATGATATAACAAAAGACAAAAGCAGTTCTTGTTTGAAGCCTATCTCAGGAATTGGCGGAGATGGCTTCAAACAAATCTTAGAGAATATGAAAGAAGTGGATGAGCTTTATAAAACAACAGGTTCGACAATCGCCATGGATAGGATAGTACGGGTATTACAGAACTCCAAAAATGTAAACCCCTTCATAGTAATGGAATACTTGGAAGGGGATGAGTTTAGTATTGATTGTTTAGGGAATAAGGGCGAACTTATCGTAGCTATTCCTAGGAGAAAGCTAGACCTGTATCGGCAGAACATTGAATATCGAGAAGATTTGATTGCTCTAGCTCAAAAACTAACAAAGGAATTCTCCTTGAGTTATCTGTACAATATTCAAGTTAAGTATCATGGAGGCAAGGCCTATCTTATAGAAATAAACACCCGTATGTCAGCAGGGATTCATAAATCCTGTTTTACCGGGGTGGATTTCTTAGATCTTGCTATTAGGTTGCTTATGGGAGAGACCGTAACAACACCGAAAAGTATTCGTTGGGGCTTGCAAATACGGACTACTGAGAACTATGAAATTGTAAACGCAGAGAAGGCATAAAAAAGAATACCTCGTTTTTTAAATAGGTATTCTTTTTGAATGGGTCATCTTAACAATATATGTATGAAAATGATATTCCCCAAGCTGAACATTTTTATAGTCGCTTTGGGGAATAGTGAATAAACTTCAGAGTACCAATAAGTTATGAGAAATAGTTCAGTAAGCTGTTATACGCTAGCTGATTAGTCCTAGTTCTCTTTTTGTCCGTTCTGCCAGCTTTTTAAGCATTTTTTCTCTGTCACTATTGTATAACGGTCCATAAAAAACTATTCCGTACTTCTCTAAAATTTTAGATTCGATTTCTTTTCTGGTGCGTCCGACTTCAGGGATATAGAGAGATTTCCTTTTGGCTTTGTGAAATTTCGCATGATGAGCGCTATCAATGAACACTGCAAGGTTTGCAGTTCTGTCGTCATCATTGACTTCGTTAAGATGGTGCAGAATTTCAGTATCTTTCAATTTTCTTTCTAAATACCTCTCAATAATTGACCTTGAGAGCTCAGTTTTCATAGAAATGTTATCGCTCATTGTTGACTCCTTTCAAAGTGACACCCAAATAAAAACAAGCAACAACCATTGGGATGGATTCTGCTCCTAGTCCCGCCAGTCAGGTTGCTTTGAATTCAAACAATTTATTAATTGATTTATTACCTTTTTTATTATACTATAGATTGCTAAAAAAAACAACAGTATTTTATATATTTGCAGGCATGTTTTTATAGACGTATGGTTAAAGTAAGAAAAGGTTCAGTAAAAGGGAGGGTAAATCAATGGATGAATTGGCTAAAATACAGAATGCTCAAGCAAAAGCTGAAAAAAACAAGAAACATCAAAATAATGAAAATACAGCTAAGAAGTTGCCCAGTAAGCAGCACAGTACTAATAAATAGTTCTAAATAAACCATGGTCTTTCAAGATCATGGTTTATTAACAAGCTTGACATTGTGACTATGTACTCATATAATCACAAAATGATCACGTATTTATACTTTGCTAAGTGGAGCGATTAAATGCCAAATCAAACCTTTTCCAGACAGATTCCATAGATTTCTATTTAGTACACGCTATTAATCAACAACTACGGCCTACGTTAAAAGAGGCTAAAACAGGTGAATTTTCAGATCAATAATTTACAGGCTCCAAGTTTGGTTGCTAGGTGACAAGGTAATGAGTGAACATAGCACTGATGTTCTAATAATAGAAGGTCGGTGCTATAATTATATTACTCAAAAAACCAAAGTTTCATTTCAGTTTTTCTAACTGTATGGTATATAATTAATCTTAGCTTTATAATAGATAGCCGAAATGGAGCGTAAATAAAATGAATGTAGCATTTTTTCTTATACCTAAAAAGAACATCGTTTTTTTAAAGGAAAATGCAACGATGCGTCAAGCCTTGGAGAGGATGGAGTATCATAGCTATTCGGCGGTCCCTCTCATTAATGACGAAGGAAAATATGCAGGAACGATAACAGAAGGAGATTTACTCTGGAAGTTAAAAAATACGCCCGGTTTGTCCTTTGAAAACACGGAGGATATTTTCCTAAGCGAAGTAAAACAACATGTTCAGAATTTTCCGGTAACCATCGAAGCCCAAATAGAGGATTTGATTTCCAGAGCGGTAGTGCAGAATTTTGTGCCTGTCGTGGATGATCAGCAGATTTTTATCGGAATTGTACGTCGTCGAGAAATCATTGAATACTGTTCTAAAATCTTGATCCAACGAAAAGCAGACACCGTGAATACTCTGGAAAGGCCTAAACTAAGTTCGTTTACTGAACTTCAAGATTAAACAATCAGCAACAAGGTTGCTGAATGAAAGAATTGGCTATCACATATTAAGTTAGAAGCTATCTGAAATTTTGAGGGGATTAATATGATTTTAGGGAAAAATATTGAACGTTGGCAACAAGAATATCCATTGCTTACTGAAATAATCAATACTAACGAAGTATTCTGGATAAATCCACAATATCAAGCTTATAAGGACGCCATTTTGAAAATTTCCCTCACTGAAGCAGACGTAAAAGTTGCTGACGAACGACTAAAAAAATTTGCTCCATATATCGCCAAAGTCTTTCCGGAGACAAAAGAACAAGGTGGTATTATAGAGTCACCTATTATCAGAATTCCTCGTATGAAAAAACAAATGGAGGAAATATTTAACCAGAAAGTGATTTGTGAAAACTTGTTGCTCAAATGTGACAGTCATCTCCCTATTTCTGGGTCAATCAAAGCAAGAGGCGGAATTTATGAGGTACTTAAGCATGCAGAAGATTTAGCGTTTGAATTTGGAATCCTTTCTAAGGAAGACGATTATTCGATTTTAGACAATGATACATTTAGAGATTTCTTTTCCCACTATTCTATTGTTGTTGGCTCTACAGGAAATTTGGGATTAAGTATCGGCATAATGAGTGCTAAATTAGGATTTAATGTAACTGTTCATATGTCTGCCGATGCAAAGCAATGGAAGAAGGACCTTCTCAGAAGCAAAAGGGTTACCGTGATTGAATATCAATCGGATTACAGCAAAGCTGTTGAAGAGGGTAGAAGACAGGCGGATAACGATCTAAAGAGCTATTTTATTGATGATGAGAATTCAATGAATCTATTCCTAGGGTATGCTGTTGCAGCACTAAGGCTAAAAGAACAACTTAAAGATCTAAAGGTTGTTGTGGATAAAGACCATCCATTATTTGTATACCTTCCTTGTGGTGTTGGAGGAGGACCCGGCGGAGTTGCATTTGGATTAAAGCTAATTTTTAAGGACTATGTGCATTGTTTTTTTGCGGAGCCTACTCATTCACCTTGCATGTTAATAGGATGTATGACAGGTGAACATGATAAAGTATGTGTACAGGACTTTGGAATTGATAATATCACGGATGCAGACGGATTAGCTGTAGGCAGAGCTTCAAGCTTTATCGGAAAAACAATGATAAATCTGTTAAGCGGCATTTACACTGTAAAGGATAATATGTTGTATAGAATGTTGAGTGTTATGGCGGATACAGAAAAAATATTCGTTGAACCCTCAGCGTTGGCAGGTGCTCCAGGTATGTTCAATTTATTCATGACGAAAGCAGGAAACAAATATGTAACAGATCAAGGTTTAACACACAAAATCCAGAATGCATCTCATATTATCTGGGCAACCGGCGGCAACATGGTGCCGCAATCAGAAATGAGAAATTATTACCAAAAAGGTGTTGACTTATTTTCACCATCTAAGCTCGATCTGTAAAAGTACCTAATATTGACTCTCCAACAAGAGTAATTAATATGTGAACTCGCCAGAGTTGAATACCGATTTTATAAGTAGCAAATTATATAGTAAGTTTAAAAACAAGATACAAATTTGGAGGATAGAATGATTAACTTTAAAGAAATAGAAATAAGTGACAAGAAGTGGATAGATCCCCTTCTTGCCACTGCTGATATGAGTGGTTGTCATCAAAATTTCACAAACATATTTGCATGGTCCAAAATCTATAAGTATCGGGTTGCACAAGTAAATGACTTTCTTGTGGTTAAAGGAGTTTTGAATGATTCCCCCTATTATTTTTTCCCTGCTGGTACGGGCGATATCAAAACTGTCTTTGAGGTATTGAAACAAGACGCAGTTTCCAATGGGCAAGAATTTGTAGTGGCAGGAATATCCCCCGAAAATATCACAACAATGAAAGAAGTTTTTCCTGATAACTTCGAGTATAAAGTAATTCGAGATAACTTTGATTATGTTTATCTTCTGGACAAGCTAGTCACCTTAAAAGGGAATAAACTTCACTCTAAGCGCAATTATATCAATCGATTTATTAAGGTGAATTCTGATTGGAGTTTTGAACCGATATCAATAGAAAACTTGGACGAGTGTTGGAAAATGAACCTGCAATGGTGTAAGATTAATTCTCATAATGAGAATGAACATGACATCGCCAATGAAACTTGCGCAGTAAGGCGTTGCTTTGACAATTTCACCGAGCTTGGCTTAGAAGGTGGGCTTATTCGTGCAGAGGGCAAGGTAATTGCTTTCACAATGGGAGAAAAACTAAATTCAGACACTTATGTCATTCACATTGAAAAAGCCTTTGGTGAGATAGCGGGTGCCTATCAAATGATCAATCGTGAGTTTGCTGCGGTTATCCAAAAGAACTATCCCCAACTCATTCATGTCAACCGTGAGGAGGATATGGGCTTTGAGGGATTAAGAAAAGCTAAGTTATCTTACCATCCAGATAAAATGGAGGAGAAATACTGGGCTACTTATTTTGAACTTAAAGAATTAGCCGTTTAAAAGGCAGATGGAGATTACATTTGATGCGCGAAATCAGACTGGCCCGAAAAGGTGAGATGGCTCAACAAAAAGAAATATGGAAACTTTGCTTTGGAGATCCTGACAGTTATATCGATTTCTATTTTGCCAATCGATATAAAGAGGATGAAACGGTTGTATTGCTTTATGATGGAGAGATTGCGACTATGCTTACGATGATACCTGTCAGAACGGTGTTTCCGAATGACCGAAGCCTTAATACAGCCATGTTCTACGCTATCGCAACTCACCCTAAATTCCAGAACAGAGGTTTTGCAACTCAATTAATGGACTATAGCAATAATCAGTTTCTCAGGGCTAGAAAGGAGGAACTTTCTGTTCTTGTTCCAGCTAACACTCAGCTTTTTGAGTATTATCGAAAACAAGGCTACCAGGACGGATTATATATTAGGGAGATTCTATTTAGTCGAGAAGGAGCAGATAGCTTACCTGTCTCTAAGCCGTTCAGTTGTACGATTTTACCAATAACCTCTGAGGATTATAATCGCAGAAGGAATAGCCAACTTAACGGCCGTCTTTATATTTCGTATCCTGATGAGAACATTTCCTACCAAAAAAAACTGTCCCAGCACTCTGGAGCAGATATCTACTCTGTCGACATTGAAGACATAGAGGGGTGTTTAGCCGTTGAAAGAATTACTTCTGACAAGGTGCTAATCAAAGAAATCTTACTTCCTGATGATTTCATTAACACAGCTGTCAAACAGATCGTGCAACAACTCACTGCAAAAGAATATGTGCTGCGCACCCCACCCCACCTAGGTCAGCAATTAGGAGGCTTCATTCGTCCTTTCGGAATGATCAGGGTACAGAGTGGCATAGATGCGGTGATAATGCCAGAAGATTTAGGGTATCTGGGGGTTGCCTTCGATTAGAGATGGAAAACTCACAAAGATTAATATTTCTCTTCATTGACACATTCAATAAGGGGGGATATTGATCTTTTATTAGTTCATGATTATGTTTGTAATATCCTTCACAAGTTTTCCGTTCTGATCACAGATTTTCACTCTAGCCTTGTCATTTTCTAAGGTGAAGTAGAGAATGTAGGGGTTTTTGATATCACCATTAGCCAAAGGATCGGTAGGATCAAGAATGCTTTTTCTATCAATACTAACTGGTCCAAAGAGGTTCTCATCTTCAAGAATAACTTTGGGTTCTTGCTGATAATTACATATTGTGAGCTTGCCTTTGTGGCTTTCATCATAGCTGGTATAGACAACAGAATAGCCGTCATTAAAGGTAGTCGAATCCAAGGCCGGTGCTGAACCTAGTGGGTCAGTGTTAAATGGAATAGTATCCAAGACAAGTATTTTATCGTAATTAGCTTTGTATCTTCGAGCCATAAAAATATTTAAAGATTGCTCAACAGAGGAACCAGAGGAATCTTTAATTAAATTCATGCCGAGTAAACCAAAACTATCCTTGATACCCTGAGTTTTAATAATGTTTTTTATGATGGGCTTATTAAAGTTAGCAACGGGCGTACCATCAAAATCCATGGCATAGAGGTCGATCCCATTAGCAGTGAGAGAGGTATAGGTCAGTTTACGGTCTAAGATATTAGCATTGACTATTTGATAGGGCTTTCGTAAGTAGGTCATCTCCTTAACAGCTTCGTTATCATTCATGAAATAAAAGAAAGATGGTTGGACAAAATGCTTCACATATAATAAATGATCATTTGGTTTAGAGTAATAGAGATCACCTTTAAAATCCATGCTGCTGGCTTCCTCAAAACCTTCAATAGGCAGGAATTCTTGTTCGGAGAATAAGATGTGGTTGTCATCTCGATTGAGAGTTGTTTTAACAACTCCTTCATTGAAAGCTGTTATTATACCATTATTTTGAGAGAGGCGATTATCAAACAATATTATGTCGTCAAGGAATTGGTGAGATGGAAATTCTGCTAAGAGTTTAGTCTCACCATTAGCTATATCTAAATACGATAAAGAAGAGTAGTCAATATTATTCTTTTGATTTGTGGCTAAGACTAAGACGGCATTTTCACTTAATACAAAGTTATCTAACCAAACAATATTTTTAATTTGGCCGAACTTTGTAGATTCAATGTCCAGAAAAGGCTCCCTGAATTCAGGTTTTGGAAGTGTTTTGTATTCTGATATTTGAGTTATAACAGTAGCTATCATCACCACAAGTGTAAATAAGAGCATAGTGTATTTTTTCATAGACTAACCCAATACTCCCTCCATAATATGGTATAATTAATTATTATACCACAATTTAATGGACTAAAAGGAGTAAAAAATGTCTATAATTGATATGTTGAATAAACAGTTTCAATCAATTCATAAGGTTATTTGGATCATTTTGCTGCCACTAATAATCGACATTGGAGAACTTAATCTTTTTGAAAAGATTTTCAAGACTGAGTACCAGCCTTTATCAAAATTAGTATTTAAGTTAGGGTTTATTTCATCGCCACCTAGTATAAGATACACTCTGGAGGATTTTCCTTCTATCTTCTTTCAGTATAATTCAAGGGGTTTTCGAGGTCTTATTAATCAAATAAACCTGACTAATATTTTGCTCCTTGTGTCTTTTGTTCTTATCACAAGTTTTTTACATAGTGGTTATTTATCTGTGATAAGTCAGGCTGGACACAAAAGAGTAATATTTAAGGATTTTCTTCGAGATGGTAACCAATTATGGTTTAAGTTTTTTGTCCTAACCCTCTTAGGGATTATCCCTTCACTTGGGGTATTTATATCGGTAAATTTACTTTATTTAAATTTCATATTTATCATCCTTGTTTATGTCCAATACTCAATAGTGGTTGATAAAGTAAGTCTCAAGGATAATTTTAAGCTCGGAATTAGTTTTCTGTTTGAAAACTTAGGTTTAACAATCAAAATGGCCTTTGTTTTTGGCTTTTTGTTTTCCCTTATAGGTATAGCGATTATTATTTTGGCCGGAATGGGGCAGAATGGCATTGTCGTTGGAGTAATTATTACTGCCTATTTTGGAGCAGTTATTAATAAAGCAGTATTAGAGATCTATAGAGAGGTATCCCAAAAAACAAGTGAGGAAATAAACTTTTCGAAGTATGTATAGCCTTACGCAGGGTAAATCAAATCTAATTATCTCATAAATATGGCCAAGATATGAGTGGATATGCTATGTGCGATAAGCTGAAACCTTCTAAACATGATGTGGAAGGTTTGATTTTTTCTGATAAGCGTCTGCACCTTTCTCTTTTTTTACAATAAATACTCAATATAAGAAAACGGGGAGTGGTAGCTCCCCGTTTGCAACGATACTCTCAATCCTCGAAATGGATAATAACAGAAGTAGAGAGGTTGATCTGAATTACCGCTTTCGTTTTGCCATAAGATTGCTGATAAAACCTTTCAGTCCGCCTTTTTTCGGTTCTTCCCATGCAGATTGTAAAGGCATTTGTCCTCTATAATCTTGATTATATCCCTGGGGGGAATATCCTTGAGACGGATAACCTTGAGTCAAAGGCAACTGGGGTTGGGGGTATTGTTGTAGCTGCCCGAATCCTTGAGGTGGATACCCTGGTGTGGCGTAGCCTTGACCACCCGCATTTTGTTGTCCAGCACCTAAACCAAGATTCCCTCCGAAATTTCCTTGATGTCTAGACATTCCTCCCCCCAGACCGCTTCCGGGACCATTCATATTCATGTTGCGGCTATATCCCGGTGGTATCGGAAAACTGCCTTGCCCTCCCATCGTGGACGGTAATCTCTGACTCTGGTTTAGCATCCAAGTGGGAGCACCCCCGCTAAATTGCCCCGGAGCAACCGCTGGTTGAAAGAACTGATTCTGTTGGGGTATTGATTGTTGATTCCAAAACATATTCATTCTATCTAAAGGCATAAGGTCACTCTCCATATATCTATTAAAATAGGTAATATATGGTAAGTTATTCAAGGCTATACCATTTCGCTACCCGAAAAAGTTGTCTTATATTTTTTTGAAAAAAAGGGGGAGCCCTCCAAAATTCTCTAAGTGCAATGGGTGTAAATCGAATAATTTATTAATAAACTGCAAGCATTGTAAAATAAGAGTTTGTGCCATCAATCGTAAGGTAGAGCACTGTAACGAATGCAACAATATCCTTAATGGAATTGAAACTGAATTTAATTCCTAATACCTTACAGAAAAAACCTATGTACATGATGTAGAAATAGACGTTATTATGATAAAAAGTAATCCCTTAATCTTCTTGGCCCTGCCAGTACCTCTCTGCCAATGAACAATGTACCGTCATCCTTTGTTTTGACATTCCATTTAACAAGTGCAATAAAACCATCAACAATTTCAATTGCCGTTATACTACGAGGATGGACACTGCTTCCATCATTAAAATATAGAGGATTACCGATATCTGGGAACATAGGCTTATGAGTATGACCGGCAATAAGCATATGTTTTTCTTGTATTACCCACTCTGTAAGTTTATTTTCAACTGCGTCTTTCATATGATAGTTTTTGGCTGTACTTGTTGGATCATTTACACCGAATAGCTCTAGGGGTCTCCATAAATATCTAACCAGGAATCTCGATAACCTCCACATTTCATAATCCATGAAACTTGCTTGGTGCCCGTGGATCAAAAGAATCTTGTGTTCCGTCATTGAATATCTTAAAACCAGGCCTTCATGAACCTTAATATTCTCAAATAATGGATAGTAATTTTTGTCCCTTTCATCAAAGTATTGATACAAGTTGTTTTTAACAAATTTATCACTTTTTTTGCACATGTCATGGTTCCCGAAAATTAAATACAGCCTGCCCTCATTGTAGAATTTAGAAAGAAGCCAAAATGCATCACTATGTACGTAGATAACGTCAGAAGCTTTTTTATTCTTCCAAAGCTCATCGCCATCACCAATCTCAATATAAGTATAATTTTCATTATAGTAATGGGTTAAGGCAGCGAAATATAGATTTTGGTTCTTTGAAAAATCATCTGCCCAACTTCCGTCACCCCTATGGATGTCACTCATTAACACAATCTTTGAGGTGTCGTCAAAGGAAATTTCTTCTGCGGATTCAAAGACTTTAGAAATGCGTTTTAACTTATTCATATATTAACCCCCACGAAATAAATAAGTTCTGAAATAGGGAAATTATTTGTGCCAAAATTATACAAGCATGATCTATTTCCGGCTTTGTTTAACTTAATATATTGTAGTAAGTTAATAAATGTGCTTTATTGAGGGTTAGAATCTCATTCCACGAGAGGACGTCTTATCCTTAAGGAGTATATTGATTATTTGATTTTCCTTCGATTTTGTTGATGATGAGGTCAGTCTTTGTAAGGTGATATGAAGACTCTTTTAATTGTCTCACTGAAAAAAAGACAGTTTAAACTGTCTTTTCAACTACCGTTAAATATTTAATTAAGTATCAAATGGAATGCCAATATTTGTTCATAAGACAATAGAATACTATCTTAGGTCTAAAATATCTTTTCTGGATCATCACTGTCATTATTAGTATCAGTTTCAGTTTCAGTTTCGATATCAGCACCAGTACCACTAGTAGCATCAATTTCACAATAAATATCACTATTGCTGTCACTATCTTTATCACTAACAAATTCTTCTACTGCATAAACGGGAACGGTCTTTGTCAAAGCACCCTGCTGAATCTCAGATACCAATGTTTTCAGGTTACTAACTAACTGGTTTCCTTTGTTAATCCAGCTCTTACCATTATTAACCGTCAGTTGGGTCTTTTCCTCAACATTTTGCCAAACACTCTGCGCTTTACCTTTAATATCTACAGCTTTGTCTCCGATTGCATGGGCCTGTTCGACTAGATCTTGGCGCATTTCCTGTCCGCTTTTTGGGGCAAGCAATAGGCCCATCACTGCTCCTGCTAGACTTCCAAACATAGCCGCCTTAATTAGCGTACTCTTTTTGTTTACATCATTATTTCCCACTTCTCATCCGCTCCTTTTAACGCCATGAAATTACAAATGTAACCTCTATCCTGTATATCTAGAAGTTTAGTTTGATGTGCAATCGTTGCTATCATGGTCGTAGGTTTACAAGTCTTATTTATTATATGCTCTCCCATATAAAATGCTTCTGGTTTCAATGGTTCAACTCTTAATTTAATGATGCAGTGAAAGACTAACAAGGATGAACACTACACCATAAGGAGACATAAGATGAAGTTAGATTACTTAACTTGTTGCCCGGATATAGGAGGCTGACAATGTTAAACAATAATTTCATCAGGTCAGATAACAGGAAGGGACACCAATGTCCATTTACAAGTGTTGTGATACTGCAAAAGGATTCGACCGGGATAGTTCATGCTTGGCCTGTTTCAAAAGCGAACATAATTGGAAGTCGTACATATTCGGTCAAAAGCCCAACAAAACGACTTTCTTCCAGTAGTGTAGCTCTCAGCAGAGCTTGCCGAAAAATACCTCCCCCAGCGATTAGTTTGTCAATCAAGCCTAAGTATTGTCAAGGAACTTTAAAAGTCCAACGTGTTTCAGAACCATCAAATCCTGTGCAATTGACTAGTGCCACTTCGGTTAAGAGACTTATCCAAGTGCTCTGTATCCTTTTAACAGCAGGTGGTATTTTGTTAATTGCCAAACCTAAAAAGCTGATAACTTTAGCTAATAGTTTAAGGGCATATTTATTTCGGCCATGTAGGTTTGGCAAAAAATAACGCGCTATTTTGCAGAATAACGCTCCAATCATAAAAAAGCAGGCTGACTGTAACTCTTAAAGGGTTAACAGTCAGCCTGCTTTTTTATGCTGTTAAGCAATGTATTAGAGGAATTAAGCATCTGGTGAGGAAACTCATAATATGGTTTGTTTAGATCAAATGTACAGAAGAGTAATTGAAGGAGATGAATGGAAAGAATTCAAGGAAAAATGATGTATTTAGGGTGGTGGAAAAATGATAGTAAGTCATAACCGGGACGTTTTAGGAACACCTATAGACAATGATTAAATAAAAAATGCCGTCAAGAAAGTACTAATATCTCCTGCTCAAGGGGCGACAAAAAGTGGAAGGAAGAGTGAGTAACCCATGAGTAACCGTGAGATTGCAAGCCTAGCTTGTAAGATTCTTAGTATTTACATGATTATCCAAGGGATTAACGTATCAACCAATGTTCTTTCTTTTGCTGTCGCAATGTCCCATCAAATTACTCTTGAAAATTTGTTGAATATCAGTTATCCGTTAATGTATATTTTCTTTGGAGTTTTACTATGGCTTCTATCGAGTAAGTTATCGGTAGTTATTGTGAAGAAGGAAACTCATTTCAATGAGGGGACAAGGATAAGTGCTAATGATATTCATAGAATTGCATTTTCAGTTCTCGGTCTATTTTTTCTAGGTAATTCATTGCCTAGGCTGGTTTCAGTAATCGCGAATTTTCATATCACGAGTAGTCGAGGAATAAACATTTCTACAGCAGAAATATTACTTGGAGCAGGAGGAGACATAACCCAATTGATCGTGGGATTATGGATATTTCTCAGCTCAAAGGGTTTAGTCAACTTCTTAAAGGCAATCAGGACTGCAGGATTAAAGAAAGAAGAAGAGGATTAAAGAGTCATAACTTCTTAATATTAAACCGATTAAGACAACTGTTCGGAAGCTTCGTAAGGAGGGAGTTAATGCGTGGGGGCGAAAATGGGTTATTTCCGGTTTCCGGATACATGCTGTTAAGTTACGCTATAAATAATGGAGCTATCTCATGGAAAGTAATTGATTCACACCTAGATGTTTAAGGCACAAGTGTAATAGAACTAGGGTCACCTCGCTTGCATCTATTTGACGAACGCGTGTTTAACTCGGTGATAAGGGTTAGCAGTTAAATTTATTTTATTTGTAATACAAATGTGACACGCGACATAATTATATTGCAGGGCAAAAAAAAGATAAGGTAGTGTCCTTATCGGTGCGAGCAAGGCAACCTTATCGGCCGGTGAGAAGTAGCTCGGTTTGGCGCTGGCTACTTTTTACCACTGAGGAGATAGTTCACTTCACAATAACTTTTATCACCTCCACGATTAAAACAAGTAAACTAACTAGTAATGAGCAGGATCCGATCGCAATCATTAACGTCTCATATGTTTTCATGATCCAACTTCCTCCCTTCAGAGAGAAATTGGTTGCATGCCCGCAAATATGATAATTATGTCTATTACAAATATATATGCAGTAATGATGCCTTTAATCACGTTTCACAAAAAATAAAGTTGTCCGTAAAGGGACTTTATTTTTTGTTTGATTATTCTAAAAAAAGTTTCAACGACACTCATTTGAAAGGTGTTCCCAGATCCCTTTTTTAAAAGGAAAGTTTCAAGGAAATTTGCTTACGATAATGGAAAAAAATATTCCCTCATCACCTAGAAGTGTTGAGGGAAGGCCGTCTATTAGCGGGTAAAGTCATACATGATCTTAAGTAGAAAAGGTTGTTAGAAGCCACAAACAATCAATGTTATGGCGATTCAATAATTCAACATATAGCTTACTAAAAAAAGCCAGCTTCAAAGCAGGCTTTTTGGCGGTGTATTCCTTAACATCTTACAAAGAGAAGGCGAGAATAGAAACAGACAGATATTCTCACTTTGACTATACTTAAAGACCTTATTGTTGTATAATGAAAAATAGACACAAAAACTCATAATACTATTTTATCTTACTAAAATTATATCACGAATTCTAAATGGTGTCAAATGGGTTTTCAAGATTCTGAGTTTAGGAGTGTGATTCAATGGACAGTTATCAAGAAAATCATCAAGAGGAAATTAAGTATCTTAGTGACACAATAGCCTTTATTAACGAAGAAATGGAAAAGGAAGAGATTGATTTATTAGAGGAAAAGAGTGATTTAATTGCCGCTCGAAAGGATAGGTATGAAAACACTGTTCATATTTCGAGTGACTTTGAGAGCCTTGTTGATATGAACCTATATCATTCGCAGATTAATAATCAAATCTCAAATTACAATACAAATTCACAGCGTATTAAGAAACTCAAGAAAATGATAAGCTCTCCTTACTTTGGACGGTTTGACTTTATAGAAAAGGGTTTTAGTGAAAAAGAAAAAATTTACGTCGGACTTTACAATTTAATGGATAGGAACACAGGTCAAGTATACGTTTATGATTGGCGTGCGCCTATTTCAAGCATATTTTACAGGTATGAACTGGGCGAAGCAATGTGTGACACTCCGCTGGGGATTAGTCGGGGAGATGTTTTGTTGAAAAGGCAGTATCAAATTCGAAATTCTAAGCTAAAATATTTTTTTGATTGTAGTGTCAGGATTACCGATGAAATACTGCAGGAAGTACTAAGTCATAATACTTCCGCCAAAATGAAAAATATTATAGAAACTATTCAGAAGGAACAAGATGTAATTATTAGGGATAGGGAGCATGAGCTTTTAATCGTACAAGGTGTAGCTGGGAGTGGCAAAACATCGATTGCCCTGCATAGGATTGCTTTCCTCCTTTATGAAGGTCTTAATTCCAGTCTGCAATCTAATAATGTCATCATAATTTCCCCTAACGCCGTTTTCAGTCACTATATTTCTAGTGTCCTCCCCGAGCTTGGAGAGGAAAACGTGAGACAAAGCATTTTTGATGATCTAGTACTAGATGCTTTTAAAGGCAGGTTTGGCGTAGAAACTAGGGATATGCAGCTTGAAACATTGATACATTCCCGAACGAACACCGTAGGAGGAGACCAAAGGCGGCAAAGCATCGATTTTAAAGGTTCGAGGATCTTTAAACAAATTCTGGATAGACTATTATGGCATTATGGGCATCAGCTCATTGTTTTTGAAGATGTATATTATAACGGAACGATTATTGCGACAAGGCAACAGCTAAAGAACCGTTTTTTACACAATGAAATCGGTATTCCGATGGCAAAACAGCTCAAAATAATCGAAAAGACACTCTTGGAAAAGGTCCACCCCTTACAGAGAAATAGGCTTAAACGCTTGGAAAAGATTGTTGAAAAAAGTGAAGGGCATGAATTTGAGATAAAGTCATTCAGCCGATTATTAGCTATTAAACAAGCTAAGGCATTTAGGAAACGAATTCAAAGATTTACGAACGTTGATTATAGTCAGTTATATGAGCTGCTTTTCAATAACCGTGGGCTTTTGGTTAAGTTATCGAAAAGTCTAGAACTCCCAGATAATATCGAAGAAATAGTTACAACAACCCAAGAAAATCTTCGAAAAGGACAAGTGCACTATGAGGATTATACACCACTTCTTTATCTTAAGTTAAAAATCGAAGGAAATGATTTGTTTTCAGAGATCAAACATGTGGTCATTGATGAAGCTCAGGACTATTCACCCCTGCAATATGAGTTTTTTAAGCTTTTGTACAAAAACGCAACTTATACGGTCCTGGGGGACATCCAGCAGACAATTGAAAAGATGATAGACCATTCGCTATATGATGATATTTCTGAAATACTCAATAAACGTAAGACGGTTAAGTTGTCATTAGATAAAGGGTATAGATCGACTCGTGAAATCAACACCTTCACACAGAATCTGCTGGATGAAGGCGGCAAACAAAATTATTGTTCTATTGAACGGCATGGTGAAGAACCTTTAGTTCTCCATCATGAAACATCTGAGTCCATGTATGAGGCGATTATCGGGGATATTGCTATGTATACCGAGCAAGGGTATGAATCCATAGCCGTAATATGTAAAACTCAAGATCAAGCAGAAAAGGTGTATTGTCGGCTGAAAGAGTCAGTGCAAATTACCCTCATTAAACCACGGGGCAGAGAAGTAACAAAAGGTGCATTGGTCATTCCATCTTATATGGCGAAGGGATTAGAATTTGATGTTGTGATTGTTTACGATGCTAATAAGGAGAACTATTCGAGTGATTTTGATAGAAAATTACTGTACATTGCCTGTACGCGAGCGCTCCATCGACTCGTTATTTATTATAAAGGAGATAAAAGTTCTTGGCTTTAATTATGAAACCTTTAAAATATTATCATTCTTTGCTGAAAAATTGTTGAATCCGACCAAATATAGAGGAGGTTAATCAAAATTAGGTGACTAGAAGCTTATCTAGTCACCTAATTTTGAGAATTTCACTTAATTATTGGATTGATCAAGACGTGGAAGGAAAATTGAAAACTGTACTTAATTCTATGACAAGATCGGGGAAAATAGATACTACGACATTATCAGCATCAGTATACAACTCTGGTCTGCCATATCGGTTGTTATCCTGTAAAATGAATAGGGTTACAATCTTTGTGTCTGGCGACACTATCCAATATTCTTTCACGCCAGCCTTTTCATATTACCAATAGGCGATATAACGAGCTATATAGTACAATAGAGGGGAAACAATAACTGAGAGCACACTAGACGGGGTATAATTAAGCTTAATGATTGATTAGAAATGGGAGTAGTGAAGAATGTATCATAATTTAGATGAATGTATTCTTGATTTAGAAAAGGCTGGTCAATTGGTTCGGATTCGTGAAGAAGTCGACCCTTATCTTGAAATGGCAGCTATACACATGAAAGTCAATGCTGCTGGTGGCCCTGCACTGTTATTTGAAAATGTAAAAGGCTCGAATTTCCGAGCAGTATCAAATTTATTCGGTAACTTAGAGAGAAGTAAGTTTATTTTTCGGAATACGCTAGGGACGACACAAGACGTGATTGCGTTGCGCAATGATCCAATGAAGGCGTTGAAAAATCCCTTTAAGCATTTCAGCTCAGGATTGGCGGCTTCCAAGGCACTGCCTTTGAAAAAAGCAAATAACACTTTGACTGGGTTCAATGAAATACAAGTTTCTGATCTGCCGCTTATTCACCATTGGCCAGATGACGGCGGTGCGTTTATAACTCTGCCTCAAGTTTATACAGAAGATCCTGAAAAACCAGGGATTATGAACAGCAATTTAGGTATGTACCGTGTTCAGCTTAGCGGTAACGAGTATGAAATGAATAAGGAAGTTGGTTTACACTATCAAATCCACCGCGGAATCGGCATTCATCAAGAAAAGGCAAAAAAGCTTGGTGTTCCGTTAAAAGTCAGTATATTTATCGGGGGTCCTCCTGCTCATACCCTGGCAGCAGTCATGCCATTACCAGAGGGTCTAAGTGAGATGACGTTTGCCGGTTTGATTGCCGGACGTCGTTTTCGTTACAGCTATGTTGATGGTTATTGCGTTAGTCTTGATGCTGATTTTGTAATTACCGGCGAAGTTCATCCGGGTGAAACAAAGCCAGAAGGGCCTTTTGGTGATCACCTAGGCTATTACAGTCTTATTCATCATTTTCCGTTCTTGAGGGTACATAAAGTATTTGCCAAGTCCAACGCGATTTGGCCGTTTACGGTTGTTGGTCGTCCACCTCAAGAAGATACTGCTTTCGGCGATCTCATTCATGGGTTAACGGGCCATGCAATTAAACAAGAAATTCCTGGCCTGAAAGAAGTTCATGCTGTAGATGCTGCAGGAGTTCATCCTTTACTATTTGCCATCGGAAGCGAACGCTATACGCCGTATCAAATCGTCAAACAACCGACTGAACTTCTCACTATCGCTAACCGCATTTTAGGAACAGGGCATGTAAGTCTAGCTAAATATTTATTTATTACGGCCGAAGAGAATCAACCTTTAGATACCCATCGAGAAGAAGAATTCTTAACATATATACTCGAACGAATTGATCTGCATCGTGACATTCATTTTCAAACTAATACAACAATCGATACCCTTGATTATTCGGGAACAGGTTTAAACTCAGGCAGCAAGGTGGTTATCGCCGCCTATGGTGATCAAAAAAGAGATGTGTGCAGAGCAGTCCCAGAACAGTTGAAGGATTTACAAGCTTTTAAAAATCCATGTTTAGTAATACCAGGGATTGTTGCGATCGAAGGACCTGAGTTTATAAACTATCCGCAAGCACAAAAGGAATTAGACGAGTTAAGCTCGGCTATACAGACAAGAGGCGAGATGCCGATTTGTCCAATGATTATCCTTTGTGATGACAGTTCTTTTATCAGTGGCTCTCTGAATAACTTTTTATGGGCGACATTTACGCGAAGTAATCCTTCACATGATATCTATGGGGTTAATAGTTACTATGAAAACAAGCACTGGGCCTGTGACAATATGATCATTGATGCCCGCAAAAAGCCGCACCATGCACCGCCCTTAATTCCTGATCCGGCAGTAGAAAAGAACATCAAACGTTTATTTCTAAAGGGAGCGAGTCTGAGCGAAGTAAAAGCTGACTGATTCAAGCCTTTATTATAAAGACTGCTGTGACAGCTGAAGTTTCTATGCAGAGTTCAAATGGTTATGTTGATGTTTAATAACTTTAGTAAATGATCATATTCCGAAGATAAAGATAAAGAGAAAGCGACGTGAGTAGGTAATCCTCTCTTCACGTCGCTTTCTGCTCGGTACTATACTTCCACATGCCTCTTAAGAAGGTACACGGAAAAAACGAATAATAGTGATGAGACTATGAGAGAGATAAGAAAGGTTGTGAAGAAATCACTCCCATTTATGATTAAGCAAAAGCCTTGACCGGAGTGTGAGACAAAGGAACCCTTCTGTGGAGAAAGACCAAGGGCTTCAGCCACATAAAGATTGGCCATTAGGCCAAAGATAACCCAGAATATGAGAGAGACAGGTATCCAATGGGACCTTGCAATAATAACTATCAAGGCACCTAAAATAATCGAGAAGGGACTTATAATGATTAACCAACTTAGATCTCTAGCACAAGCCTGAAGCAAGTCTAGAAGTTGCATTTTAGGTAAAAAGACAGGCAACGTTAAATTATAGATTGACGCCAATATCAATATTGAAGCAAAGAAGATACCATACATTTTTAAAACGCGCCAGAAACTGGCAACCCATTTGGCACTAAGAAGCAAACTTCTTGAATAAGGAAGCGCCAGCCACCACCCTGTGGTTCCCTCTTGCCATTCTTTATTGACAACTAAGATGGCGCTCCCAAATGGAATTAGAATTAACAAACCCCAAATAATCAAATGAATGTCGATGTATCCCTTGGAAAAGGTTAAGGCAGCATTAACTAAGACTACTGCAAAAACTGCATAAATTTTACCTAAAAGAGATCGATGACGACGATCTTCTTTTCCGAGTTTAGAATCATTTCTAACCAAAGCCAAAAATGCTTTCATCGAAATAGCCCCCTGTAAATGGATTCGATAGATCCCTTTTCTTGACGCAGGGCTTCCGCATTTCCTTCTAAAACAAGTTGTCCCTTGTTCAGAAATACAACATGTTCAAACAAGCTTTCTGCTTCGTGGATTTCATGGGAGCTGATCAATATAGTCTGTGGTTGATCCAGCATAGAATTAATAAGCAGTTGAATAATGGTTTCACGGGACAATAGATCAATCCCGGAAAAAGGTTCATCAAGGAGCACAAGTTTAACCCTCCGTGCCAAGCAGAGAATGATATGTAAGCGAGCCTCCTGACCTTCTGATAAGGTGGATACCAATACGTCCAAATCGAGACACATGAGGTTGGCCATTTCAAGAGCGCGTGGCAGGTCAAAGCCTGGTAAAATATTGAGAGCATAGGTTAAGGCTTGTTTAATCGTATGGGATTTGTACCATTTTGCACGATCAGGGAGGTAGGCGATCTCTGAGTTTGACTTCCAGTGAGCTCGTTGACCGAAAATCCCGATACTTCCCTGTTGCGGTTTGACAAGCCCAACGATGGCCTTTAAAAGCGTCGACTTTCCCGCGCCGTTAGGACCAATAAGTCCTGTTATTTGACCTGCTGGAAAAGATACGGTTAAGTCGTTGAGGGCGATCTTCGAACCATAGGATTTGCTTAGGTGTTTAAATTCAAGAGCACTACTCATGCCAAGTAACCTCCTTTAGTAAGGACTCCGTTGTAGATCGGTTGATCCCCAGATTTTTCATTGACGAGACGAAGGCAATCACTGCCTCACGTGCCAGTGCTTTTTTTACTTGTTCGACTGTTTCAGAATCAGAGGTGATAAAGGTTCCCTGACCCCGGCGAGTTTCAGTTAAGTGATCACGATCGAGTTCTTGATAGGCTCGCATTACGGTGTTGGGGTTAAGTTTTAATTGTTGTGCAAGATCGCGCACGGAAGGCAACTTTGTTCCCAATAGAACGTCTCCTCTAGCTATAGCCTGGCGTATATGCTGCAGGACTTGTTCATACAAAGGTTTTGACAAATCCAATTGAAACTTAAAATTACCAACTTGTATGCTGTCCACTAACGGTCCCCCTCTAGATAGATCTTTTTGTATTAAGTGTATTATATCAAATAAAACACTTAAGTTGAAGATAAAACACAGTATAATTATCCTGAATTGCTACCCAGGTGGTATACTACATATGTTTAAAATAATGATGACTGGTAAATATGAAGGGAAAGTTACTATTGAAAAAAATTATTCTATTATTTTTCATATTGCTCTTTTTATCGGCCTGCTCACCAGGTAACACAGATAGTTCTCCTTCGGCTGAGCCTCTGGAATCGTACTCGGAAAAAAGCCAAGCAGTAATGAAAACTAACAATGTATACATTCCTGCCTATCCATTAACAATGGAGGAGACTATTCAGCAGTTTTTTGAACAGCAATACAATGCCTATACAGGCCTGCAATACATTAATATCAACTATCTATTAGATATGGACCAAAGTCGTAACCATAATCCCCTTATATGGTTGGAAAACCTTATTCAGCGCAGAAGACTGATATCACACTACCAGTTTTGCTATGTTGAGACAATCAAGTATCCGTACACTATCACCTATGAGGAGAATGCTAAGGATGGGCGAATGGAGTTCTAGAGCGGTAGGAGAATGAACAATGAAGAAGTATTTGTTCATTTTACCATAACAGGGGATCGGGATCGGGAACGGGCATATCCACCTTTTCTGGCCGTTAACGGGCAACATACCATGTGTCTAAAACAGATAGACGGTGTTTGGAAAATCACCTTTCACTATTACCCAGGTTCTAGTAGATATAGAACTAAGACTCCTCTAGTTTTGCTGTCTGAGGAGGAGATGCTTGCGGACTTAAGGCAAGAATTCAAGGCATTATCTCCGGATACATCGTCCGGTGAAACGAAATTCCCTGCCGTTTCTTCTCCATATAATGGTGTCCGATCAGTTGAATATGCCAAGACCTATATTGCGTCACCCAATCCTGCCATCTATGATATTGGAGACTGGATAGGAAACTGTGCCAACTTCACCTCACAATGCCTATGGTACGGGTTTGGAGATGATAACCAGGCTAATGTTTCAGGACGAGAGAACATGACCTCCCAATGGTATGCGGGGCCAGGAGGCGGTTCTCCTGAGTGGGAAAATGTCGAAGCATTTTGGGATTATGCTACAAAACCTAGAGATCCTCAACAATCAGGGGTACATGGTGAGATTGTAGAAACAATTTTCAGGCTGGAAATTGGTGGGGTTGTTCAAACCCGTCCAGGACGCCTCCATAACACTGATGAGAAGTATAGTCATAACCTGTTGCTGGTTGAAAAATCCACACTGCTTTTGGCCCAGAATACACCCGATTGCTTTGTTTATTATTCTGATCTGGCTGATGTAGATAACCGCTTTTTCAATCCTCGGTATTTAATTGAATAGAGTATTGCATCATTCAAAAGGTCATGCAAATCACATCAATATTAAAATTGAGAATGTAGACAAGGATGATGTTTTATACTTGGACGCATCGCCTGTTAGCACAACAGACCCCAGTGAGAAAATCACAAAAACTAATACGAATGTTAAATGGAATTTCCAGGAGAATGCCTTAGAAAATTTAATGGAAAAGGCACAGAGGCCGCTCTAGTTTACAATACTGGATATATGGAAAATGTTGGAATTATCTCGACCCTTTGTTCAAAAGATGCCAGTATTATTGATGGGTGCCGATTGAAACATCCAGAAGAAACTTTCCAAATGTTTGTACTACCCACTCATTTGATGAGAAGATCGAGACTATAAAGGCTGCTCAAAGGGCAGGACTTAATGTCTGCAGTGGAGGTATTATGGGACTTGGGGAGACCATGGAAGACAGAATTGACATGGTTCTTACCATTAGGGAATTAGGTATCCGTTCGATCCTGTGAATATGCTGAATCCTATTCCAGGAACGGCTTATGAAAATAATAAGAAACTTACGAATGAGGATATGTGTAGAATTGTAGCGGTATTCCGCTTCTTGGTACCGAGTGGATTCATTCGTCTTGCCGGCGGCAGAGGATTATTACCGGATAAGGGAGTAAAATGCTTCCAGTCAGGAGTAAATGCAGCTATTTCAGGAGACATGCTTACCACATCCGGAATTTCTATTGAAAAAGATATGGGACTATTAGAACAATTAGGATATAAGGTTGTGTTGTGGAATGAGTAAGGGGATTTTTATTACAACAACAAGAACGAATGTTGGGAAACGTTTGTTACTGGATTAATGGTGAAAAAGTTACGTGAAGCAGGATACTATAAAGTCGCAATTGGATAAGTTAGAGCACGTTATCTTTGCAAACTTTTCTCATTAGCCAGCAATCACTCTTTGCCAACAGTTAATTGAGATTATTCTCTGAAGGACTTAGTAAATTTAACTTTTCGGATAATGGTTCAGCAACTTTAGAATGCGCATTAAAGATGAGTTTTCAATATCAGTATCAGACAGGACATGAAAAGAAAACTAAATTCACGTGTCTGACAGAAGGCTATCATGGAGAAACTATAGGAGTGTTATCGGTAGGAAGCGTAGATTTATATGCGAAAATCTATAAGCCTATGTTAATGGACACTATTCATATGCAAGCTCCCGACTGTTACAGATGTCCTTGTGAAAAATGCAGAGACAGTTGTAATGTTGAATGTTTTGAACATGCTGAAAAGGCCTTCGCAGAGTATGCAGATGAAATCCGTGTAATCATAGTAGAGCCTTTGTTGCAAGGAAGCGCAGGTATGAGAATCTACCCTGCAATCTATCTAAAGAAACTTTGTTTATTATGTGATATGTATAACGCAATTTTAATTGCGGATGAAATCGCAACAGGGTTTGGTAGAACAGGAAAAATGTTTGCCTTTGATCATGCCGGGGTAAGCCCTGACATAATGTGTATTTCAAAAAGGATGACAGGCGGATATATTCCAATGGCTATTACTATCACGACAGATAAGATTTATGAGGCATTTTACGCAGATTATTAAATGAAGGAAAAGCATTCATGCACAGCCATACTTATAGCGGAAATCCTCTTGGATGTTCGGCAGCATTAGCTGTTCAGAAAATATTTAGAAAAGACCAAATAATGGTAAAATATGCAATAAGAGCTGAATATATTCACAATGCGTTAAATGAAGCATTATTAGATCATCCGCATATAGGAGAAATTTAGACATATCGGCTTAGTGAATGCTATGGAATTGGTAATCGATAAGAAGACAAAGGAAGCCTATGATTCTAACGTTAGAATAAGTTATCAGATTTACAAGAAAGCTTTAGGGAAAGGTCTCATCTTAAGACCACTCGGAAATGTGTTATATTTTAATCCGCCATTGATTATCAATGAAGAGGAACTAGATAAAGCAGTAGTTATTTGTGCTGAGTCAATTAAAGAAGTTATAGATTCCCTTAGAAGTCGATGAAAGTCTTGAGGGTGCATATCAATGTACGATCTCAAGGCTTTATTACATTTTGAAAAGAAATTTCCATACAGATCTTTAGACAATATCCGTTACGTTGTTTCTGAAAAAATAATTACCTTGGTGTTGTCTCAAAAATCGGATAACCTTAGGGTGGTGGAAGAAAAGCTAACAACTATGTTCTGGAAATTTTAACTTAATAATTGATACAATTTAAGTCCAGTAATAACAGTGGGCTTTTTGCTTACAATGATCTTATTAGTGATTACGCAACGGATAAAAGCCCGTTTGTTGGAAGGGTATAATATATTAGCATAAGCAGACACTAAAAAAGGTTGCCTTGTGTTGGAATCGAATGTTGAACAAAAGTATCATAGAATCCCTAGGGCATTTTTACTATGTAAAAGAAACAACTAGGATACAATAAGAAAAAAGAGAAGGAGATGCGATGACAAGGGAAAAAGCGATAATAGAAACAGGATGGAACTTAGACAACAGTTATGCACGTCTGCCAAAGTCATTTTTCACCAGCCTCAACCCAATTCCCGTTCGCTCTCCCAAGTTGATTATTCTCAATTATCCGTTGGCAACAGCCCTAGGGTTGGACTTCCAAGCGTTGAAAAGCATTGATGGCGTTGCAGTGTTTGCGGGCAACCGAATTCCTGAAGGCGCTTACCCTCTTGCTCAAGCATACGGTGGACATCAATTCGGGCATTTTGCTTTGTTAGGGGACGGCCGTGCACTGTTGCTTGGCGAACAGATCACTCCCAAAGGGGAGCGGGTTGATATTCAGCTTAAGGGCTCAGGTCCAACCCCATATTCCCGTCGGGGAGATGGCAGAGCAGCGCTTGGACCGATGCTGCGCGAATATATCATCAGCGAAGCAATGCATGCTCTTGGTATTCCTACCACCCGCAGTCTTGCGGTGGTGACAACCGGAGAGTCAGTAATCCGCAAAACCAAGCTTCCGGGTGCAATTCTAACCCGCGTGGCTGCCAGTCATCTGCGGGTCGGCACCTTTCAATACGTCTCAGAATGGGGCGCGGTCGAGGAGCTCAGGGTTTTAGCTGATTACACATTGCAACGACATTATCCAGACGTTGCTGATGCCCCGAACCGCTATCTTTTGTTGCTTCAGGAAGTGATCAAGCGTCAGGCCGAATTGATTGCCAAATGGCAACTCGTTGGCTTCATTCACGGGGTGATGAATACCGACAACATGACCCTTAGTGGAGAAACCATTGATTATGGTCCTTGCGCCTTCATGGATACCTATGACCCTGCAACAGTATTCAGTTCAATTGACGTTCAAGGTCGCTATGCCTATGGCAATCAACCGAATATTGCCGCATGGAATCTCGCCAGATTTGCTGAAACCCTATTGCCGCTGGTGCATGACGATCAAGAAGAAGCTATTAAACTGGCCCAGGATGCGATTTCGGACTTTACTGACTTGTATCACCGTAATTGGCTCGCAGGAATGAGAGCCAAACTGGGTATAGTTAACGAAGAGATCGAGGATGAATCCCTTATTGAAGGTCTGCTCAAGATGATGCAGAAGTATCGTGCGGACTATACTAATATTTTCCGCGCGTTAACTTTTGACAGACTGGAGGATTCGGTTCTGTCTGGCACCCAAGAATTTGGTCAGTGGCATGAGCGGTGGCAGGCCAGACTTGGCAGGCAACAGGAATCGAAAACCTCTTCCCATCAATTGATGCGGAACGCCAATCCTGCACTAATCCCTCGCAACCACCAAGTAGAAGCTGCACTGGAAGCCGCGGCTAAACAAGAAGACTACAGCGTAATGGAACAACTTCTTGATGTTCTTTCAAACCCCTACGCACACTCCCCCGAACAGGCTGATTATTGTACATTGCCAGAGCTATCAAGCCAACCTTACCGAACTTTTTGCGGTACCTGATATAGAAGTATTAAGGACGATTCTTTCTTAAGTCATTCAAAGTTAATCACTAAGCATCTGAAGTTCCGGATTGTTTTTTAAGACAGTCTGGAACTTTCATTTTTCTTGTTTTTTCCTCGACATGGAAGGAAATTATGTCATAGCAGTTATTGACATATGTTCAATACAGAGTATAATTAATTATAAAGGGCATATGTCAATAACTACGAGGAGGTAAATTTATGTCAGGTAGAGATGGAACAGGTTAAAAGGAAAGCAAAGGTGAAAGAAGGACGCTCCTTTTACTTTTGTCAAGACAATTGTACTCTGATGTCCGATGAGTATGAAACAATACAACTCATCGACTTAGAAGGGTTGTGCAGGAAGAGTTGCCGACCAAATGAAAATCCAACGAACTTTTCAACATTTTAATAATGATTAGAGAAAATTATCACATAAATCTTTTAGAATTTTAAATATTGTGTTCGCCTTATTTAACAAATAATTGAGGAGGAGACATTATGATTGCTGTAGTAAACCAGGACGAATGCATCGGGTGTGAATCATGCCCTGAATTCTGTCCTGAGGTTTTTAAGATGGGGGCCGACGGGTTAGCAGTAGCTTATACAAACCCAGTCCCTAGTGAGTGTGAGGCAGCGGCCAAAGAAGCTGCCGAGGGTTGCCCGGCACATTGTATTGCTATTGAATAGTTAAGTAATGAGCGAAGTTTCAAAGAGCAGAATTTGAGGGCTTTGACTAAAGTCAATCGGAGGTGAACATTAGTTGGGAGAACCAATAAGAGTTAAAAGTTTAGATCCGACTTTACGTGATGAAGTGGCTGAATTATTGAATGGCTATGATTTTTCTAATTGCCTCACTTGTGGTATGTGTACAGCTGGCTGTATTTATAGCGATCTGCATAAGGATCAGGACCCTCGTAAATTCATACGCAAAGTTGTCCTTGGTATGCGAGAAGAAGCGGAAAACGACCCCTTTATTTGGAATTGTACAATGTGTAATCGATGTACCGTGGAATGCCCAATGGGAGTGAATATCAACGCACTCACGAGAGCCTTTCGAGGAAAAGTGGCTAAGGCGCCGGGTTATCTGCAAGTTATTGCTGATGATCATATACGGACAGGTAACCAGATGGGTGTTGAACAAATTGATTATGATGAGACATTAGAATGGATTGAAGAAATGATGCAGGAAGAGCTGAAAGATCCGACTTATAAGATTCCTTTAGATGTGCCTAATGCAGATTTCTTCTTTGGATTCAATGCTCGGGAGATTAAACATTATCCAGCTGATCTGCAAAGTATTTTGAATGTTTTTCATGCGGCCAAAGCAAACTTTACGATCAGCTCTAAACGGTGGGATGCTACTAATATTTGTTTGTTCACGGGTAAAAACGATGAATTCGATCAAATTTCACGCCCGATGTTTGAAGAAGCTGAGAGGCTAAACTCTAAGGAAATTATTGTCACAGAATGCGGCCATGCTTTCCGATCGACCAGAGTGTTTGCGCGTGATTACTGGAAAGGGAAACAGTTCCCTGTTCGCCATATAATGGAGTTGTATGCCGATTGGATTAAAGACGGTACATTAGTGCTAGATAAGACCAGAAATACAATCCCAGTAACTCTACATGATCCCTGTAATACGGTTCGTAAAGAGGGGATTGTTGAACCTCAGCGCTATGTGTTGAGCAATACTGTAATGGATTTTCGCGAAATGTTTCCTAACAAGGAGTATAACCTTTGTTGTGGAGCTGGCGGAGGAGCGGGTGCCGTAGCTGAAACTAAAGCAATGCGTATGGTAAAAGCCAAACCTAAAGTTGATCAATTAGTGGCTACAGGCGCGACAATTGGATGTATCCCTTGCCATAACTGTATGGACCAGTTTGTTGATATGAATAAGCATTACAAACTGGGTATGAAAATGATGCATCTCACTGCCTTAATAGAAATTGCATTGGGTTTAGTAGATGAGGAGAAGCAATTTACTCATTAAATCATTAACATTTCGTCAGTAGTAATTGCCTTAGTTTAGGGGAATTAAAGCAAAAAGCACAGGCCAAGAAATTCTTGCTTGTGCTTTATATTTTCTTGTTTTCCTGCTAACATATTGTTTAGGTCAGTCTTGACATCTAAAGGTTAGTTGAAGGTTGAAGTTTTCTAGGAGGACTCAAGACACCGGATACAGTGGATTTCGGAGCCTTTGCCTTAGGCTTTTACTAAAAAGGAACCATGCGTAGAAATCCAAGAGGGTTTCCTTTTTTTAAGTTTACCGTGAACTGTATCACACATTATTCATCTTAAAACTATATAATTGAGAATAATTAGCATAGAAGAGGAGAACTTATGTCGAAGCATAAAAACATTTACACTTGGCGCAGACTCATTCAATTACTATTCACCATTATTGTTGTCTTAATCGGGATTCAATTTACCCGTTTTGTTTACAGCATTACTAATCCAGACACCATGCAGTTCATTGTAAGACCGGCGGGAGTGGAGGCATTTCTTCCGATCAGTGCTTTAGTTGCTTTAAAATCATGGCTCGCTAATGGTATCTTTGATCAGATCCACCCGGCCGGACTTGTGATACTTTTGGCTGCCATGATCGTTTCTCTTTTATGGAAGAGGGCATTTTGTTCTTGGATTTGTCCTTTTGGTACATTATCTGAGGGTTTAGCTTTATTAGGTAAAAAGATGTTCAAGAGGAATTTTATCCTGCCAAACTGGCTCGATTATCCTTTACGCTCTCTAAAGTATATAATTCTTGCTTTTTTTGTCCTTTTCATTTTTGTGCTCATGGATGGAGCTTCAACCTACATGTTTTTACAAACTCCCTATAACATGGTTGCGGATATTAAGATGTTAGACTTTTTTAGGAAGATGACTTGGGTAGGATTCAGCGTTGTCATCGGGTTGATGCTGCTTTCCATCCTTATTGAGCATTTCTGGTGCCGGTATCTCTGTCCCTATGGAGCTTTGTTAGGTTTATTGGGCATGTTAAGCCCTTGGAAGATCCGAAGAGAGTCTCTCTCATGTATATCTTGCGAAAGATGTTCGATCTCTTGTCCGAACCGAATTAAAGTGGATAAAGCACTAACCGTTTGGTCACCGGAGTGTACTGGGTGTTTAGATTGTGTGGAGCAGTGCCCGGTAAACAACACTTTAAGATTTGATCTTCCTAAGACTACGTTCCCTTTGTCACCAAGGATGTTGGCTCTGGGAGTAGTTGTTGTATGGATCGCTTTAGTCGGTGTTGCTAAACTGACTGGCTATTGGGAAACGAGTATCTCAACGGAAATGTATAAGATGTTAATCCCAAGTATGGACCAGTTAAATCACTTTTAAGGTTATAATCCATTCCGTAAAATATACTCCAGAGAGTGTTTAAATACTTGAAAGTTAAGTGGCTAAGATTTTTGACTTTCTTAAAAGTGAGTCTCGATTGAAGAGACCGTAAACCATAATGCTAAGAGGAAAAGCTACGACAGCCTCGGAGAAGGAATGAAATGGTGAAGTAATTCTTATAATGCCAAAGAAACAGTAAATACTATTGTGAGGTGACCTATGAAGATTGGAAATTCTCGTTAGAGAAGATACTATGATGAAGTGTACAGGAAAGGGCTGCTTGAACACTCTCCTTCGGAGAAAAGATGCTTTTGCTGGATATAATGAAGAAATAGAGTTGCTGACTTTGATTTAAATCGTAAGATTGAGAAAATGCTTGAAGCCGGCATTGAGAATATTTCACATCTCCTCCTGCTTAAGAGGAAAGTCCCTTGCCGGCCGGCAAAACGAAGATTATTTAGAATGGATGTAGTATACTGAATAAATATCGATCTGATGTAATAAGTACAGACTGAAAATGGAGATTTCATATATGGGGACCGACCAAAAGAGCTTATCTCTGAAAGAGAAATTATTTATAATTATATTCAAGGCCGATACCAGAGCTGGACGGGCTTTTGATATTGCACTTCTATGGCTGATACTAATAAGTATTTTAAGTATCTTTTTGGAATCTTTGCCGAGTTTATCTAAAGATTACTTAGAGTATCTTTATTGGATTGAATGGGTCATCACAGTTCTGTTTACGATTGAATACATTGCCAGAATATGTATTGTAAGAAGTAAATTAAAATACCTGAAAAGTTTCTTCGGCATCATAGATTTGCTAGCCATACTACCAGCATACTTAAGTATTTTTATTGCCGGAAGTCAGTTCGCTTTGATCTTAAGGATTTTTCGCTTGTTGAGGGTATTTCGAGTCTTAAATCTTGGAAGATATGTTGGTGAATCTTATTCTTTACTTAATGCGCTGAAAGCTAGCAGGTTTAAAATCACTGTTTTCCTAGAAGCTGTTTTAGTTATTGTAGTAATTGTGGGAACACTAATGTATTTGATCGAGGGAGAGATCAGTGGTTTTGATAGTATACCTATATCTGTATACTGGACAATCGTAACGCTTACCACGGTCGGTTTCGGCGATATCACTCCGATCACTCCACTTGGAAGGGTAGTAGCTTCTTTGCTGATGCTCCTTGGTTATGGAGTAATCGCAGTTCCTACTGGAATTGTTTCTAGTGAACTGGCGAGAACCAGATCAACAAAGGGTAATGAGCGATCCTGCCCCAGTTGCAGTATAATAATTGAAGATGAAGATGCAAACTACTGTAAGAATTGTGGACAAGAACTAGAACATTAATATATCCAGATCGCCCTATTAGGGCGGTCTGGTTTTGTTTTTATCAATGTTAACTTTTGTTATTGGGAGGAATTGCAGAAAAGATGCCGAATATTGTATGCATAACATATAATCTGTAGGTATCACTCGAATTATCAGTCATCAGCTTTTGTTGATCAACAAAAGCTGGAATTGTTTTAGATTGATTATTTGCTGGAGAGGCCGGAGTGTTCAGCCTAAGGATTTAATAAAAGGGAGATAGATGATTGAACAAGGAAGATATCGCCAGCATTCGTAAAGAGCTAAAAACAAATAATTCCAAATTGAAAATTCAAGAAATATGCAGCTATTTTATCAAACAAGACAGTAAGGATATCCTCTGTTCTGAAGAAATATACTTTGATATGATGGACGAACTTAAAAAAGAGTTGTATTTAAAAAACTTCAAGAAAGTATTAACCGGTAAGATTGATTCGAAAATTTTTGAGTTAGAATTCAAAAATAATAAACTGGGTGAAAATCAAACACAGAAGCAAATGCTTGAAATTTTGAAAACAAAGAATTTCAAAGAAGCGACACAAACTCTCGTAAGTAAGATTCTTGAAGAAACTTGCGAAAAGTATGAACTGGATTTTATGATTAGTTTTGTTCGAGGAGAAGTATATAAGTCAGCTGAAAATAAAGATAACGGTGAAGTAGATAATGACGTAGCCTACTCCTTGGGGTTTTTTATATGCAGTGTCTGCCCTGTTATCAGTCCGAAAAACTCACTCAATTTTGATTTCATTGAAAGAGAGTTTAGCACCAGTGTGCCTGCAAAAGCTATCATTAATACAGCTTCTCCTTTTGAGGGTTTTATGTTCCCTTCGTTTAGTGAAGATGCTGCAGAAACTGACAAGGTTGTTTACTATACCCAAAAAGAAAACAAGCCCAATCCTTTGTTTGTAGAAAACATTCTCGATTGTGATTTCAAATCGACAGCCCAGGCGGATAAAGAGCGGTTTTTTGAAGTTGTTCGAGACATTGTAGGGGCCGAAATTGAGCCGGAAGTAGTTTCGAGCATTTATGAAGAACTTGGTCGTCGACTTGACGTAGAGGAAGAAAGCGGAGAAGTTTCTTTAATAGGTTTGAAAGATATGGAGAGAATTTTAGAAAATAGCGGGATTAACACCGCAGATAAGTTGAGATCTTCGTTTCTGGGAATTATGGGTGAGGAAAACTACGAGTTTAAAGTCTCGAGTATTACCCCTAGTTATGAAACGAAGTCGATTAAAATTGACAACAACACAGCGTCAATTTCTATTGGACCCCAAGATTTGAAAAATGTTAAGCAAGTAACCAAGGACGGTATACGATATTTGATGATTAGAATTGATGACACAGCCACACTTGAAGGCTTTGATTTGGTTACTGAGGAATTTTAACATCATAAAACTTAACCAGATCGTTAGATCTGGTTTTTTTATATTTACTTAGATTATTTACTGATCTGGGCAGGAAGTCTAAGAAAAAATGTGGAATATTAAATTGGTCTCAATATTAAGATTGTCGATAATTGGAACATCTCCATTAACAATTGTTATGATTAAAAAAGTTCTTACACTTAAGAACTTAAAAGGGAGTTTGTTAGAATGCATTATACAGGTACGATCTATAGACCACCCGCCGAGGCTAAGACCTTACTATTACAAGTTACAGTTGGGTGTTCACATGACAGTTGTACATTCTGCAGCATGTATAAGGATGTCTCATTTCGCATTGAGCCTATAGAGCAAATAGAGGAAGATTTAAGAGAGTCGCGTTCCGATCGCCCTGATGCGAAAAGGGTCTATCTTGTCGGTGGTGACCCCTTCGTATTACGCTTTGAACAACTAAAAATAATTGCTGAAAAGATCAAAGAATATCTACCCCTCTGTGAAACTATTTCCATGTATGCTCGGGTAACCAATATTAAAATAAAATCAAGGGAAGAACTCAAAGCACTGCGTTCATTGGGGATTAATCAGTTGTATATTGGGATTGAAACCGGTCATGATGAAACCTTAAGTCGAATCCATAAAGGGAATACGGCTGAGGAAGCTGTCATACAATGCAAACGACTAGAGGAAGTCGAAATTACGTATCATGGAATTTATTTGAATGGCTTAGCTGGTCATAGCAAAGGAGAAATTAGCGCCTTAGAAACAGCCAGATTCTTTAATCAACTAAAGCCCAAAAGTATAGGGATAACCTCCTTAACCCTGATACCCGGTACAAACTTATATGAACAGAAACTTAAAGGTGAATTCGTCGAGGCTACAGAATTTGAACGAGTTCAAGAATTAAAATGTTTTATCGAACATCTGGATATAAGCACTAAAGTCTTTGCTAATCATGTATCAATGGCTACTCCCGTGGTTGGCAAAATCCCCGAAGACAAACCTAAGATGCTTAAAGTGTTGCAAGACACTATTGACGATTTTGATGAAGATGAATTAAGGCAGTATCGAGAGCAGTTAAGACAGTTGTAATGCCTTAACTCATTCAGGAGGATTTAACTATATGGATATAAAGGTAAGGGAAGCAGTCATAAACGATTATGAAAGTTTATGTGAAATTTATGTTGAACTGGATGAGCAACACAGGTTAAATCATCCTGAACTTTTTATTAAACCTGAAGATTACGCAAGAGCAAAAGAGTACATATCGGAAATCATCAAAGATAGTAATAAGGCACTTTTTGTTGCCGATATTGACACGAAAGTTGTGGCTTTTGCAGAATGTTTCATTCAGAAGTCGTCTGAATTCCCAGTTATCAAGAAGAGGGAATGGGTACAATTAGATAGTATTGCAGTTAAGAGAAATTATCATAATTATCATATCGGTTCCTTACTTTTGGGAAAAGTTGTTGAGTGGGCTGAAAGTAAAGAGATGAAAAGAATCGAATTAAAAGTATATTCCTTCAATAAGTATGCTGATGAATTTTATTTAAGGAAAGGTTTTAAAGATTTAAGTAAGGCTATGTATTTAGATTTATAGTGTTCAGATTAGCATTTGAATTTTAGAAGGCGTATCCGGTTTCACGAGGTCTGCCGGTACTTTTTTAAAAGCAGATGACCCCTAATAAAAATTTGTATTTGTGATCGTCTTTTAGGGCCTGAAATGAATTTTAAAGTTTGGGGGGGAAGTATTGTACAACAGTGAATTGGATGAAATGCTTGATGATGAAAAATTAACAAGGGCAATCAAAAAGAGGATAAGGAAGTCTTCTTTAAAAATGATTTTCATATCACTGGCTGTGATTACTGTAACATTTATTGCAATATATTTTGCTAATATAGCCATAACACATAAGTTGAGTAATGAAATCTTCGGCTTTAATGAGAATAACATTAAGCTTCATGTACCCAACGGTTATATTAGCAAGTCCACTGATTCTATGGGTTTCTTAGTGGGGAGAAGTGATTTTATTGTCTCCAGAGATGTAGCAGGTAAACCCGTGGTTCTGGAAAATAAGGTTTCTGCCTATGGCTTACTTACGCCACTTGTTCTCGGAAGGAGCCAGGGCTTTGGAAGTTTTGCAGGAGAATGGCCGGTTGATTATTGGGAAAATGGATACAGAAAAATGATCTTTTTTAATCCGGAAATATCCTATAAAGAATATAAGAATGATCTGGACGAGTTGGATAAGGTCTCCTCAGATAAACTTATAGAGTTAGGACTATCTTTTGATAAACCATATATAGCAACAGATATGCCAACTATATTACCTTTAGTTAAGAAATCATGGTATTGGATTAATGCCTTTAGAAAAGAAGATTCGGATCGAAACAAAAAACAAGCTGCTGAAAACGATGGTAAGGCAACCTATATTAGAGAAAGTGATGTCTTAGGAGTGAGCGTATACCACGATCTTAAGGACTTTAACGAGGGCTACAATAATCTCCGTGAGTTATTAAAAAGTAGTAAAGATAACAAGTATAACGAAATCTATAACGAACTTGACACAAAAGGCTACACTGATTCCTCCAATGTTCCTATTTTAGGGGTGATCGTTTATGGAACGAAGGATGAACTTAAGTCGCTTATTGGTAATCCACACATTAAGGCTTCTTCGTTTGGAGTGGTAGTAGATAAGTATTAATTATGACCTGTCAAGATCTTTTGCAGAGGTCATATATGTGCCAGAGAATTATAGAGAGGTTGAAGGTTGCGACATTATTTAGGTTTATATGATAATAGAAAAAATGGGTTTTAAGGGGGATGCCTAATGACTATAACCATTACGGGGCCCGCTAACCTTACGGGTAAAGTTATCATGAACTGAAAATCAATAAGCAGAAACAAGTCGTTACCTGATATCTATAGACTAGACACTTTTAAAAAAGTTTTAGTCTATAGATTTTTTTACATCGCTATAAACGAACTTCTACCGGAGACACTATGGCAATCCCTTCAGTTTCAAGAGTTACACCCTTTACTTCAATGTTTGAACTCCTTTAATCTATAAGCCATTGCCTTCTTATAATAATTATTTCCATGATAAGATTACCGCCCATTCTATAGTCCTGTATTAAGGTGGGGAGAGTTAATCAACGGTATTATATTTAAGGAGACACTTAGAAAATTCTAAGGCAGTTATTCTTTCAGCTGTTAGGCCATCAGACATGCTAGAGGCTAGGAAAATAATTGGTTTTATCATAACTATTGGGCGTAACAGTGGAGATTTTATTTGACGATTAATATCTTCGGGAATCATCCCGGTATCAGTTGCTCTACCAGGAAGGAGCATATTAACGGTTATTCCATATGGGCGGAGATCCTCTGCCATTATGTATGACAGTGACTCAGCTCCGTAACCAGAAGGGCCGTAGGGGATAAAGCCCTTGCACCTCGTGGTTTCATGATTTATCATAATGTTGATAATTTTTCCATGTCCTTGGTTAATCATAAGTGGGGTAAACCCTCGGGCCACAAGAAAATAACCCGTAAGATTTGTGTTGATTAAATTTCGGAATCCGTCAGGGGTAACTTGGAAAAAGGGTTGTGGTTCTACCATGAATCGCGTATTTACTGTACGCATACCAATTCCAGCGTTATTGACTAAAACATCAAGTTTCCCCCAGGTTCTCTGTACCCATTCAACTGAATCCGCAACCGATGTCTCCGACCGAACATCTAAAGGCAATCCGTATGCATTCAAACCCGATAATTTAAGTCGCTTAACTTGATTATCCAGTTTTACTCCTGGTCTTGAGGCCAGAGCAACCGTAGCCCCTGCACGAAGAAGACCTTCCGCCATTGCAAGTCCAATACCGCTTGAGGCACCGGTCACAACTATACGGATTCCCGATAAATCAATTGAGGGATTTGAAGTATTAGTTTCAGTCATCATATACCTCCTGAAAAATTGTGCTATGAGTATAATACCTCCTATCCTTTTACAGGACAACTTTAAGCAAAGTGTAATTGAAAAAACAACAAAAATATAATAATATAAATACATTATTAAAACACATTTATGAAAGTCGGGGGATACGATGACAATAAGCAGAGTGAATAGCATTGAAGTGAGAAAGATCAATCGAAATGCTATCTACAAATTTTTATATAAGCGGGATCCTATCTCGATTCAAGAAATAGCTCAGACTCTAAATATGAGTTTACCCACCGTCACCCAAAATCTTAAAGAGTTACAAGAGAGAGATTTAATTATTGAGACAGGTTTATTCGAGTCTACAGGAGGCAGAAAAGCGAAGGCTATTACGTTTAATAGTCATAAATATGCTATTGGATTAGATATCACTCGTAATCATGTTGGAATTGTATTAATAGATTTAAGCGGAAAGTTGATCAAAAATGTCCGAAAGCAATATCCATTTGTCAATTCTAAAGAATACTTTGCAGGAGTTGGAAACTTAGTACAGCGATTCATTAATGATTGCACAATAGAAAGTTCGAAGATTTTAGGTGTAGGTATTGCCTTACCTGCAATATTATCAGCAGATAAACAAAGGGTGAATTACGCAACTGTTATCGATTTCAAAGGGGGAAGCGTGAAGGATTTTAGTGAATTTATACCATATCCATGCATTTTGAGTAATGATGCAAATGCAGCAGGATTTGCAGAACTATGGAATGAAGAAGATATCCAAAACGTGGTATATCTTTCTCTTAATAATAGTGTCGGTGGATCTATTATTATAGGAAAGAATATCTTTTCAGGACAAAATCAACGCAGTGGTGAGTTTGGACATATGACAATTGTTCAAAACGGTCGCACTTGTTACTGTGGACAAAAAGGATGTGTTGATGTATATTGCTCAGCTAAAATCCTATCAGATAGCACCAAGGGGAATATTGCTGAGTTCTTTAAATTTCTAAGATTAAATAATGAACCTCAAAAAACTCTTTGGGAAGAATATCTCTCGCATTTGGTCATCATTATCAACAATTTAAGAATGCTCTATGATTGTAATGTAATTCTAGGCGGATATGCCGGAGCCTATATGGATGAGTACATTGATCAATTAAGAGAATTAGTATCAAAAAGAAATTCGTTTGAGGTAGACGGAAGTTATCTGCATGTCTGTAAATATAGGTTGGAGGCAACAGCTGTTGGCGCAGCCCTGCAACATGTCGAAACCTTTATCAATAATATTTAAATATATTTCTTTAACCTACTCAACCATTGCAAGGAGTACCAATTCTAATGATGTTATCATCTTTACTGGATAACTTAGTAATTCAGGCAAGATGATTTTTCATGTTTGTGTGTTGCAGAAAAATGGAAATAACCATAGAGTTCAGATGACAAAATTAATTCAGAAATGTATAACTTTACTAGTCAAACACAGGTTGACTTAAGTGAAAAAAAAGATATAATTTTATTGAATCTTATTAAAATATATTTACAAAAGTCTTATATAAATCACGGGAAAATAAGTTCGTTTTTTACAAATGTTTAAGTGGTGAAATATGAGGGATGTTAAAGTAAGACTCTATTCTGATTTTAGAATCAGCATGAGAAAGGATTAAACAAATAATCTCATGGGGGAAGAAAATGAAAGAAAATATTAAGCTGCGAGTATCACAGATTGAGAAATCGTTTCCGGGTGTTAAGGCTCTTGATAAGATTGATTTCGCTGTCAAAAAAGGTTCTGTCCATGTATTGTGCGGAGAAAACGGGGCGGGAAAATCAACATTAATGAAAATTATTAATGGAATTTATCAACCGGATAGTGGTCAGATTTACATAGATGAAAAACCGGTGAAAATCAATAATCCTATCCAAGCGAGAACTCTAGGGATCTCCATGATATTTCAAGAGATGAGTTATGTTCCTGAGATGACAGTTGAAGAGAATCTTTTTCTTGGAAATCTCCCCGTTAAAAGGTTCGGCAATGTTAATTGGAAAGAGGTAAGACGACGCACTAAAGAGCTCTTACTGGCAGAAAATCTACCCTATTCTCCGACGACCCCACTTAAAGATCTTACTATATCAGATATTCAGATGCTGGAAATCATTAAAGCTATTTCCTACAAGTCCGATATCATCATCATGGATGAGCCCACCTCGGCGATCACACTTAAGGAAGTAGAAAAACTATTCGTTAAGATAAGAGAACTTAAAGCTAGAGGGGTAAGCATCATCTATATCTCTCATAAGTTAGATGAGGTTTTCCAGATAGCGGATGATATAACAGTGTTAAGAGATGGAACGGTTGTAGAAAGCCACCCTAAGGAAGAACTGGACATCGAAACGGTTATTGCCTTGATGGTGGGGCGTAAACTTACCACGACCTTTCCAAAAGAACACGTTGCTATTGGGGAAGATATGCTTCAGGTTGAAAACTTGAATTGCGCCAATGTATTCCATAATATTAATTTCCATGTTAAAAAAGGGGAAATTTTAGGATTTGCTGGGCTAATGGGTGCCGGAAGAACCGAAGTTATGCGCGCTCTATTTGGCCTTGATCCAAAAACATCCGGGGTTGTAAAAATTAAAGGCAAGGAAGTTTCGATTAAAAACGTGCGTCAGAGTATCGATCATGGGATGGTCATGCTTTCAGAGGATAGGCGACGATACGGTATAATTCCTATGCGGTCAGTGAAAGAAAACACGACCCTTTCTAATTTGAAAAGTGTTTTTTATGCTTACAGGAATCATAAAAAAGTTGAGAAGAAACTGGTCTCCGAAATTCTTAATAAAATGAGAATTAAAACACCAACCATAGATACACCTATAGCATCATTGAGCGGAGGTAATCAGCAAAAGGTTGTTCTCGCCAAATGGATGATAAGAAATCCTGATATTCTAATCTTGGATGAACCTACTCGAGGTATTGATGTCGGCGCCAAGTTGGAAATTTATAAGCTTATGACGGATTTAGCTAAAGAGGGTAAAGTCGTAATTATCGTTTCTTCTGAACTCCCTGAGGTCATTGGGATGTGTGACAGGATTTATGTCATGGCCAAAGGAACAATCACAGGGGAGATAAATCGAGGAGACTTTTCTCAAGAGCTCATTATGAGATATGCTACCGGAACTTTGACAGCTGAGGGGGTGAACTTAAATGAAATTAGGAAGTAATTTTTGGAGTACTGTTAAAAAGAAATACAGCATTTATATGATTCTAGTCGGGTTATTCATTGTATGTTCACTGGCAAATCCTAACTTTTTGTCAGTCAATAATTTAACCAACATTTCTAGGCAGTTATCAGTTACCACTATCCTGGCACTGGGTGCGACACTGCTTATCATCAGTGGAATGCTGGACTTATCATCAGGGTCAGTCCTGGCACTTGCCGGAGTATTTGCAGTATCTACCTATAAAGCGACAGGCTCTTTGTTATTAGCGCTAACTGTAGGTATTCTGACTGGGATTGTATGTAACGTAATTAATGCCATCATGGTTAGTACCTTTAAAGCACCTCCTTTTATTGCTACATTGGCAATGCTTACAGTGGCTCGTGGTGTGGCACTTCTGTACACGAAGGGACAGAACATCCTTCAATTGGGAAAATTTACGGAATTAGGACAGGAATCAATTGGAGTTATTCCCATTCCTATTATTTTTCTAATAGCGATTGCAATTCTAACCTGGTATTTGTTGAATCATACACGATTTGGACGTTCTCTTTATGCTGTCGGAGGTAATGAAGAAGCGGCTATTGCCTCAGGGATTAACGTTCATAAGGTTAAATACACTGCTTTTATCATTAATGGTATTTTTGTAGGGATTGCGGGTGTTCTATTCATGTCCCGTGTCAATGCGGGTCTACCGAATGGCGCTATCAATTATGAGTTTACCGCTCTAACCGCAGCTATTATTGGGGGAACGAGCTTTTCCGGAGGTATTGGTACTGTAGGAGGAACCCTTGCCGGTGCATTTATTGTCGGATTTTTAGATAACATTATGAACTTAAACAATGTAGATTCGTATATGCAACAAATAGTTCGCGGCACCATTATCGCGCTTGCTGTAATCTACGATATTCGATCAAGGAACCGCAGAGCAAAAGCTACGTTAGTCAAAGCCGAGGATCTGGGAGCAGATAAACAATAAAAATATCAGTTTAAGGCTTGTTTAATGATGAGAAATCATCAAATTCTTGAACGAAGTAATTTATGAACTTCAATTAATAAGCCTTGCTGTTTAAAAAATATAACTTTACAAGAGAGAAGGATGGAGAAAAAAGATGAAGAAAAAACTGTTAAGCGTAGTTTCAGTGTTATTAATGGTGGCTTTATTAGCCGGTTGTTCATCAAGTAAGCCAACAACACCTGCCCAGAGTGACTCGTCCAGCGAAAAAACATACAAGGTTGCCTACATAGCACGCGCCCAATCCGATTCATTTGCGGCTTGGCTTGCTAATGCAGTTAGAGATGAAGCTAAGAAATATCCGAATATTACCCTAGAGGTTTTCGATGGTCAGGCAAACGATGATAAAGAAAACTCTATGATTGAGAATGCTATAACCAACAAATTTGATCTGGTAATCGTACAGCCAAATAGTGGCGAATCTCAAAGACCTTATGTAGAAAAGGTCGTTAAAGCAGGTATCTTTGCAATTACAACTAATGCACGTATTTCCGGTATTGAAGGTGCATCGTCAGTTGATGCTCAACCTTATGAGCAAGCAGCGGTTAATGCACGTGCAGCTTTAACACAAATTCCACAGGATGCAAAAGTCGTTGTTCTAAAAGGACCTTCCGGTAACTTCCATGCCGATGAGCGTCGTGCCAGTTGGCAGAAAGAGTTCTTTGACAAACGCCCAGATGTTAAAATTGTTGGTGAGCAAATCGCTAATTGGAACAAAGATGAAGCTATGAAATATATGGAAGACTGGGTTCAAGCTAACGATAAAATTGATGCTGTTATTGCCATGAATGATAACATGGCTGCCGGAGCACTTGAAGTAGTTAAGGACAATCCAAAGTATACAAAAATGTTTGCCTATGGTGTTGACGGAACTGCTGAAGCATTATTCCTCATTAAAGAAGGCAAAATGACGTCTACTTGTTTGCAAAATGCTAATGAACTTGCAGAGAAAATGCTTGATGCAAGTAACAAGCTTTTAACTGGTGCAGAAAAAGAGATTAACACTGATATTGGTAACCCCCTGGTTACTAAGGAAAATGTTGATGAATACATTGAAATCCTAAAAAAATCCGGAACGATTAAATAGTACTTTTATGGCTCTCTGGAGTACGCAGGACATTCTCCCTTAGGGATGAATGTCCTGTTGGCTAACATCTACCCTAACGTTCATATGTGATTGCACCATTTTTAACTAACTTACATTACTCAAGGAGGGGTACTCAATGAAAAATAGAGCAGCCTACATGACCGGTCTCAACAAATTGGAAATCCGGGAAATCGAAATCCCTGTACCGAAAGAAAAACAAGTCCTTGTAAAACTTGAATATGTAGGAGTTTGCGGGTCTGACGTGCATTATTTGGAACACGGGAAAATAGGAGATTTTATCGTCAGTGGTGATTTTATACTGGGTCATGAATGTGCGGGAACAGTAGCTGCCATCGGATCAGGTGTGGAAAATCTCAAAGTTGGAGATAAAGTAGCTTTAGAACCGGGATGTACTTGTGGTCAATGCGAATTTTGCAAAACAGGCAGATACAATCTTTGCCCGGATGTAGAATTCTTAGCCACACCACCCTATCATGGTTGCTTAATGGACTACATTGCATTTCCGGAAAACATGGCCTTTAAGCTGCCAGAAAATATCTCAACTAAAGAAGGTGCCCTTGTTGAGCCATTAGCAGTTGGCATGCATGCCGCAGCTCAGGGTAATGTTAAGTTAGGAGATTCAGTGGTGATCCTCGGCTCAGGTACTATAGGTCTTGTTACACTTCTGGCGTGTAAGGCCTTTGGTGCAACGGATATTACAGTTGTGGACGTTATTCCAAAAAGGTTGGAATATGCTAAGAAACTGGGAGCAACCACCGTTTTAAATGCCAAAGAAGTGGATGTTTTAGCTGAAATCGATAAACTTACGAACAAAAAAGGCGTCGATATTGTTATCGAAACTGCTGGGTCTACCCAAACAATTGCTCAAACCCCTTATCTTGTCAAGAATGGTGGATGTATCGTTCTTGTTGGCATGGCGCCTCAGGATACTATCGAATATAACTTTGCAAAAATTATGGCTAAAGAAGCGGAAATAAAATCCGTCTTTCGTTACAGAAATATCTATCCTCAAGCCATCGATGCAATTTCAAAAAGGATTATTGATATCTCTGGAATTATTACCCATGAGTTTGATTTTGAAGATGTTGCCAATGCTTTTGACTTCGCAATTAACCATAAAGAAGAGGTTGTTAAAGCTGTTATAAAAATCGGCTAAATCTATTTCTACCAATATTCGTAGACTGCTAAACCAGGAGGGATGCGCGATGCAATATTTACTGGGCGTTGATTTAGGGACCTCGGGTACAAAAACTGTGTTGTTTGATCTTGCCGGAAACGCCATCTCTTCAAAGACGATTGAATACCCATTATATCAGCCAGCAAATGGTTGGGCAGAGCAAGACCCTTCTGATTGGTGGAATGCGACATGTAATGGTATTAAATACGTTATTAAAGAGAGTGGTATTGATGCCTCCGGAATTGCCGGAATAGGTCTTTCCGGACAGATGCATGGACTTGTAATGCTCGATAAAAATGGAACCATCTTGAGAAATTCAATCATTTGGTGCGATCAGAGAACAGACAATGAATGCCAGCAAATGAATAAAATAATCGGTGAAAAAAGGCTTATTGAAATTACGGCCAATCCTGCACTTACAGGTTTTACTGCTTCTAAAATTCTCTGGGTTCAGAACAATGAACCTGAAGTTTATGAGAAATGTGCTCATATTTTGCTTCCTAAGGATTATATCCGCTATATGCTTACGGGTGAATTTGCTACGGAAATGTCAGATGCTTCAGGTATGCAACTTATGGATATTCCTAATCGTTGTTGGTCTGATGAAATATTATATAAATTTAATATCGACAAGTCTATGCTGGGGAAGATCTATGAATCGCCAGATATTACAGGTAAGGTACACAGAAGGGCAGCAGACTTAACGGGACTTCGCGAGGGCACAATCGTTGTGGGCGGTGCAGCGGACAACTCAGCTGCCGCAGTTGGTACAGGGGTTGTAAGGGCGGGGAATGCTTTTACGACCATCGGGACTTCCGGGGTAATTTACGCCATTTCAGATGATGTTTCCATTGACCTTAAGGGCAGGGTGCATACATTTTGCAGTGCCGTACCAGGGAAGTGGACGGTCATGAGTTGCACCTTGGGTGCCGGTTTATCTTTGAAATGGTTGAGAGATACTTGTTGCTCTGAGGAAATGATGGAGGCTGAAAAACTAGGGGTTGACCCTTATGTTGTCATGAATACCATGGCCGAACAAGTTATGCCAGGAGCAGGGGGATTAGTTTATCTACCCTACTTGATGGGGGAACGATCTCCTCATCCGGATCCTTATTGCAGAGGGGTATTTTTCGGATTGTCTGCTTCGCATAATCGCGCTAACATGATTCGTGCCGTAATGGAGGGGGTAGCCTTTTCCCAGCTTGAATGTGTTGATGTCTTTAAGGAAATGCGAGTTAACGTAGAAGATATGATAGCCTGTGGTGGCGGAGGAAGAAGTTCCGTTTGGAGACAGATGCTTGCAGATATGTACGGTTGCCCTGTAAGCACCATCAAAGCGGATGAAGGGCCTGCCTTTGGTGTAGCGATACTAGCAGGAGTTGGAGCAGGAATCTATGATTCAGTAGAAAATGCCTGTGACAATTTAGTTATTAAGAATAGTATCCAGAAGCCAAACTTTTCTACCCGAAAGGTGTACGATGAGTATTATCAGCTTTATAAGAAATTGTATATTGATTTAGAGGGGTCATTTAAGTATTTATCTAAACTCCCAAAATAAGTCTGTGAACGGCAGGGTTACAAGAGAGCTTTGTAGTGAACCTACTCAGTATAATGACAGGGGTTATAACGAAACTATTGTTTCGTTATAACCCCTTAAGCTTTCTGTGAAATACCTCAAATCACTATTCTCTAAGGCATTTCAGGTTATCTTGGCGAGTTCAATTCTTCTGATATGTAAATTCCGCAGTTCTGGGACATATCGTGCGAAGGTTGCGCCTCCTTGAAGCGGAGTTCTGGTGCTATATCTGCCACTGGCGGGCTGGTGTATTAATCAAATGTATGAATACTGATGCAAGGGTCATTTTTCAAGACGAAATATCTATTTTCCCGGTCAATTATATTAGCCGCTTTAAACTCTTTAAGCGCCTGAATGACCATAACACGCGAAGAGCCAATCATATCGGCTAATTCCTGCTGGGTAATTTTTAGATCTATCAACGTCGAGGTTGACGATTTTTGTCCATATTGTTCTGCTAAACGATAAAAAAGTTGCAACAATCTCTCTTTTACAGGTAGTCCTGCTTCTTTTCCCAATTTCAACATGGTTTCATAACGTTTTTGCCCTAAGTAGCCAATAATCCTCATGGCAAAGGAAGGATCTTGTTTGATTAACGCCTCAAATTGGAGTTTACTGAAACAGCATATGCAAACATCTTCCATGGCTATGGCGCTTGAATGCTCATTTTGTTCTTGATATAAGGACAATTCACCTAAGACTTCACCGGGTCCGCATATATCCAGAATTGTTTCATTGCCCTCTTCTGTAGTTTGTACGAGTTTCAGCTTACCCGATTTTATAAGGTATATGGTACTTGTGGCCTCTCCTTGACGAAAAAGGTAGTGTCCTCTGGACAATCTCTTTCTTTGCGTACATTGGCACAAGTTTGTAAGTTGATCTTGTTCCAGTCCCTGAAATAGGTCCAATTGCTGCAGACAGATGATGCAACGCTTCATACTTTTCCTCCTCATGTATCAACGGTTGCTATAAATTGAGTATATCGGAAAATGCCCGATACTACTATAATACTTGAAAACCTGAAATGCACAATAATTCCGCCTGTCATAAGCGGAATTATTGTGCATTTTCGGAAAAATTTACAGAAGTACTTCTGCTTTTTCTGCCTTAAATAAAATCATTTTCTCCTCTATACATGCTTTGCCTGTAAGCCTGAAGCCTTTTGGGCCACCTTCCATAGTTGCTATTATAACCTGCATCATTCCGTTATCTTTGATGTTCTGCTGAGTGATCTCCATCTTGTAGATACCAAACCCTAGTACGTCGGCTTCTCTTATTTCCGCTACTTTTCCAACCACGATCATGTGTGGTTCTCCATGGACAGAAGCAGTTGTAATAGGAATAAACGGAGCCTTTGATATTACATCTTTAATCTCTTGAGTTATAACCATTTAAATTCACTCCTTGTAACTTTTAGTGATTATGTCACTTAACTTTATTGGTGTAAGTAGAGGTTGCTTTGTCTAAAGCTTTCTCTAGAGTTTCAACCACATTCTTTTTGAAAACTGACAGATCAACGCTCTCAATTTCGATTGGCACCTGTGTATATTCGAAAAAATCTAAGATAGCCTCATCATTGAACTCGGAAACACCGGTGTCGAGGAGCAAAATTTTATCGTAGAAACCAAAATTCTGCCTAGCGTCAATTTCGTCCCAGCCTTGTGCTTGAATGAAAATTTTTCGCCAATTTTCCAACCAACCTTGAGTAAGGTAAAATATCTTAACCGATTTTTCTAGTTTCTCCTGTCTCTCCTTACCTAAAATCAATTCAATACAATTCCTGGGCTGCAAGCTAATAACATGATATTTTTCTGTGAACTCGCTCATCTCAGGATGGCACATAGAGCCAAAAAAGAGGACCGTCTTTTCTTCGGTCGAATTATCATTTAGCGCATCGGTGATGCCAGCTTTCAGTTTTTCATAGTCTACATGCAAAGCTGGTGCTGTATAGATAACTTTAAACACGGCATCAGATGTCCATTCGGTTCTTATTTCCTCTAGAACCTGCTCAAGCTCCAGTTGGAAAATACCGCAGGCAACAATGCGTACCTCCATATTAATATATCACCTCTTCTCTGAGCATCGTTGTACTATAAGTCATTGGATCTAACAACCAGACTCGTCTTATGTGATCTTAACATGGGGCAAAAAAGATAAATGTTAAATAATTAACAAAAAAGGAAAAAATAATGGTTGTTGAAAAAGGACGTTGGGGAATAAAGGTGTAACTCAGCAAGGCGAGAAGGTAACGATCTCCTTTGATCCGCAAGGCGGAACATTTGATAATAGTACAACGGAAATCAGGGAGAGGTAGAAGAAGCTAGAGGCCGGTGACCGCATTTATGATGACATATCTTTAACGCACAATGAAGTGAGATTATTACGCTGAAAACTTATTGTTTAATATATAAGTAACCTAATATTCTGTTGGAATATTTATTTTAAAGATACCTATTGGAATATTTTCAATTTGTGATTAATATTATAATTGTATACATTAACCATATGTTATTATAGATTGTTAAAATTGGTTTATTATACAAATTGACGTAGTATTTTGCTCGTGCTATTATATCAAAGTAATAGAAAGTGCTATGGAAACGTATATTATTGAAATATCGTAATGATTAATTACATTAATTGAGGTGATCATGAAAAAACTCCTTTTTTTGTTGACATTAGTTTTAATCATGTTAAGTTCGATTGTGGCAGGAACGCTGGCTATGTATACTGTCTCCATTGACAACTTGGCTGAGGGCAGTGTAGTTGCCAAAGAGTTCATCTTTGTTGGGGAAGGTACGGATACCTTTCAGCAGGGACTGAAAATAGCGCCGTCTGAGACAACTCAGTGGCAGTTCAAGGTCAAAAACTATGAAAATAATATCGTATCAGAAACAGATATGTACTACAAACTTACCTTTAATGTGCAAGCTGTGTCAGGTAAAAAAGCAATAGAACCATTAAAAGTCACCGTCAAGGACTCGAAGGGCAATGCGCTTAACAGTGTGACGGGAGTGGGAAGCTTTGCTGTGGTGGGATTGTTTCCTCTTGCGGTTAATGGCCAGGAGCAGAATTACTTGGTGGAGATATCCTGGCCGGATGAGGGAGCTTCCGACGTTAAGTATTCAGGCGGCAATTACGGAACGAAGATTAATGTGGATGCTGTTGCTTCCCAGAGCCCTTTCAGTGCTGTTGATCCGGGAGACCCTTCCCAGGGGGTCGATGTGCGTTATGAGACAACAACCCCGTGGCAGAACGGACAAAGTGGTATTTATCAGTATAACTATAAAGTCACCATTACCAATAATACTTCTGAACCTATCAACAATTGGAGCATTGGCTTTTTCCTTCCCACAGACAAGCTGACTGAGGTTTGGAGTAATGCCAAACTGGTATCTGATTCGCCACCGGGATACTACAAATTTATCAACCCTGGGTATAACAACCAGGCTACAGATAATATATTGCCGGGACAAAGCGTGTCTTTCGGCGGTCCGGCAAAAGGGATGGGTACTGAGGCAATTCAAACTATCAGTGTTGGTGGAAGCAATATAAGCGATATCACCAATGTGGATTTAACTTGTCAATTTGGCATGGCTCCCTGAACTAAGGGATACTGAGCCGATTATATGAATGCGATGAGGAGGAGGGTAAATGAGGAAAAAGATTCTCTTGCTTCTTGCCTTAAGCGCTGTACTATTTGTTTCCTTAACCGTTGGCACCCTTTCCAACTATACAAGTGTTACCAGTTTCGGTACGAGCATTTACCCTGATTTTCACACAAGATAAAGAACCGATAAACCGAATTCAAATCAATAATCAAATCGAATATGAAAATTGGAGGAAAAATGATGAAAAAAGTACTAACGATTGTCGCACTTGTCTTGATTTTATCGACATCCGTGATCGCAGGGACACTGGCAATGTATACGACGACTATTGACAACATTGCGGAAGGCAGTGTTGTAGCCAAAGAATTTATTCTAGTAAAAGGCGGTACGGATACTTTTACGAAAAATGTAAAAATAGCCCCGTCTGAAACAGTGGATTGGCAGTTCAGTGTGAAAAACTATGACGGTTCAGTTATAAGTGAGACGGGGATGGATTTGGATTTTGCTGTGGATGTTATGGCGGAGAACGGCAAAAGCATGATTGCTCCGCTGGTAGTGACCGTTAATAATTCCAACGGCGACATTGTTGGCACTGTAAACTCAAGCGGTAAAATAGTATTTAACGACGAATTCGCGTTGAGCGCAAGCGGACAAGAGAAAACCTATACTGTATCTGTTAACTGGCCCAGCGATAATAACTTAGATATCAGTTATGCTGGAGCAGATTATGGAACAGCCGTTAAGGTGTCTGTAACCGGTAATCAGAAATAAAGGCAGATGAATCGTTAAAATTTCTAAACAGGGCACGAGTACCTTCATGGACTCGCGCCCTGTTTATATGTTCAATGTGTCGTGCTCTAATTTTTTATATGTCCATAGGACATAATATAAGGGAGTAATCCTTTGAGCTATACCGGATCCTCGAAAAGAAGGTTGAGGCATGACAGAAACAAAGTATACGACCCAGGAACAAATAGAGGCAATGCGACAAGAAATCCAACGTGAAAAAGAAAAGATGGCGGGAATATCTTCAGGAAAAGAACCGTCCGGAGGCCTGCTGCCGCAAAGAAGGCAGGCTATGAAAACAGTCGGTGGGGCTATATTTTTAGCTCTCTGCTTACTCATTGTGTGGTCCATTATTTCGATCCAAATGACAAAGAGCAGGGGAGAAATTCCCAACATCCTGGGTTTTCAACTTTTTGCTATAGAGTCCGGCAGTATGGAGCCTACGCTGAAGATCGGAGCAGTGATTGTCAGTCGGAAACCTAAAAACCCGGAAAATCTCAAAATAAATGACATTGTTACATTTAAAACCTTATCCAATGCTATTGTCACCCATCGGATTATTGAGGTGGTTGTTAATGACGACGGCAGTGAATCTTACCGTACAAAGGGGGATAATCCGGGAAATTCAGCGGATCAGGAACTACTCACCTCAAACCGGGTGATCGGAGTTTTTGTTGCCAAAATACCCTTAACCTAAAGCAAATCTTAGGGGAGAAATAGAGATGAAACATGGTCCTCAACGGATTGTAATGATGGAAGGCATCTCCTCCGGCGAACATTTTTTGGTTGGTGGAGAGATACCTCGGCGAGTGTTGGACGACATCACCCTGTCGATCAGAAAGGCGGAAGCCTGGGGTATCAATGGGACGTCATTATTTGAGATCAGATTGTTGCTGGAAATCATGGCCAACATCAGACCCTATGACAGGGGTAAATGCGCTTTGATCGAGCGGGGCATGATGAGGCGCAAACGCGTGATCTTAAGACATGTCTTTTATATCGGAAGCTCCGAAATGCTTTACAACAATATGAATGTGCTGGAATTTCTGATGTTCGCTACCGCCAAGTTCAAGATCGATAAGGTGGTGCTTCAGGAACAGATTTTTGAATTAATTATAACTATAGGACTGGGCCACCTTTCCCTGACACCCAACCATATGCTGACTCGAGAGGAAAAGGCCGTCATCACCTTAATTGCGGCCGCATACTCGGACAGTCTGATGATCGTATTCAATCTTCCTGAATACGTATGGGATGAAGTGCTCATTGATGCTATCGCCCAGATCACAAGCTTTATCAGGGAGCGGGGAAAAACCCTGATCATCGCAACACAAAACTGTCTTTTGATCGAGAAGGCTTGTTCCCATACGGCAATACTGCAGGATGGACAATTAATATTCAACGGCACGGTGGAAGATTTTCGTTTGAATTTTGACAAAGTGGAAGTGATTATCCGGGATAAAGCTGTCCACGCCGTGAGGGAAAAACTCGCCCTGTTGTTCCCCGCCTATAAGCTAGTCTCCAAAGACGACAGCCTGATGATTAGTAGCATTGGTTCAGAAACAATTGACCATGGAGCAATCTATAAAAAAATCCTAGAATCCGGCTTTACGCCAGACTCAATAGAGATTAATCCTAAAACAGTGGAAAATGCCTATAAGGAGCTTATGCGGCAGCATGATTTATAAAAATAGTTATTTCAAGAAAGAACTTCGTCAAGCCTACATGGGAAATAAAGTCAGCACTAATCGAAAAATGGCCTCTGCTCTCTTTCTGGGCCTTTTTTCCTTTGCTCTTTACTTTGTGGTTCAGACTCTCCAGAAAAGCGTGCTTTCCGATGTTGTTCCCGAAATTATGCAGGCCAGTTACTTTTCCACAGTTTACCTTTACATTCACATAGCTGCTGTTTTTAATATCATCTATTTCATTGCCTACTATGACTATCTTTTTTTCTCGGAAATCAGAAACAACTCTTGGTATCTCTTGATTCAAATGGGCTATCAGCCGGGGATCATGTTTATTGCCAAGTTTTTTGCCCTAATGTATTCTGTGATCCTGATTTATTCCGTTGGCTTTGTGGTGACGATAATCCTCACCTTTCTGCTGAAATACACCTTTATAGTGTCCTATCTGCCCACCCTTTACTTAGCAGGGCTGGGAGACCTTCTCCTCATCACGATCCTTTCTATGACGTTTTCCCTCTACGCTAAGACTGTAATTAATGGCCGTTATTGGACTTTCTTCTCCGCCGCGCTTGTCTTCGTGCTAAAAATAACGTTGGGACAGTATGCAATCATTTCCAACCGTGTGTCAATGCAGAACATCTTTACTCTGTTCGATGTGAAGCTATCATCCTATTGGCCGGTTGGGGTGGTGATCATGATGGCTTGCTGCCTGATATGTCTGTTTCGGAGCAAAAATTTGGCCAAGTACTACAACCTTCCTACCGACGCAGCCATCCTGCCGACAGGTATGGAACTTGTAGAAATCGATTCCAAAACGGGCAAGCAGAAATTGATCGGCAGCAAGGCCAAGCAAGGATGGCGCGGCCGAATCGTCGATACGGTGACCACCCTATTCCTGATTGTTTTCATTTGTGCTGCCCTGGCCTTTAATTTCTTCATTATTTTGATCAATGCATCCACACCTGGTCAAGAGGTCACCATACGTGGAGTGATCCCCTTTGTGTTTAGCACCAGTACCATGCAGCCGGAGATTATGATCAACGATCTGGCCTATTTTCAGAAAATAGATGTCCAGTACCCGATCAAGGAAGGGCAAATCATTCTTTTTGAAGAGAATAATGTGCTCTTTGTAGAAAGGGTCATTACCACGAAAGGAAACCAATTAAACGTGGATATTGACAATTATCCGCCCATGTCCCAGATTGGGGCAATGAAGAAAACAGTGACACGACAGGCCGTACACGGCGTATACAGCGGCAGGAACCGCTGGCTGGGAGCGCTGATTCTTTTTGCCAATACCATTGTGGGCAGGTTGCTCTTTTTGCTGGTTCCGGCGGTTCTGTTGTTTTATCAGGGACAGATTTATAAGTATTTCAAAAAGGATTATAAGTAAAAGTAGAAATCCAAGGTATTGTTTTAGCGAATCCTATTTGTCACTCTGTAATGTTAACCAATCAATAATTTAATTGAGGTTGCTTTGGATTGGTGTTATTGCTATGGGATATGATGGGGAGTTAATCTCGGTTGGAGGAGCTTATTAACAGAAAAAATAGCTCATTTTCAAATTGACATATGTAGATAATTTATATAGTTTTAATATGGCGTTAATTAACGTTGTTATAAGCTCAAATAATACATGGTCGACAAAATAGGGGGAGTGGTTCATTTGAAACGAGATGCAATAATTGGCGGAGTCATGGGGGTAATTATCGGCGACGCTTTAGGGTTACCTGTCCAGTTCATGACGAAAACAGAAATAAAGAAAAACCCGATCACGGATATGACAGGGGGAGGTGTCTTCGGACTTGAACCGGGAGCGTGGTCGGACGATAGTTCTCTTACACTCTGTCTGGCTGAAAGCCTTTATGATGTGGGCTATAATCCCGCTGATATTGCTCGGCGTTTTGTGATGTGGTATCGTGATGGCTATTTGACCCCGTCGGGCAAGTCCTTTGATGTAGGCGGAACGACAGAAATAGCCATGAAGAGATTGATCCATGGTGTCGCTCCATTTAAAGCGGGTCCTACTGATGCTAAAAGTAATGGGAATGGAAGCCTGATGCGAATTCTTCCGGCAACCCTTTTTTTCGCCCATGAATCTGATTACACTCTGATTCAACGGATATGTGAAGTTTCCAAAATAACGCACGGACATCCACGCAGCCAATTGGCCTGCAGTTTGTATTCTCTGTTCGTGAGAGAATTACTAAAAGGTAGCACTCCCCAAAAAGCCTATGACACCATGCTGCTTAAATCTCAAACTGTGTTTTTTATAGACCGCAAAATTGGTAAGCAATTAAGTCATTTTAAACGTATTATTAGCGGTGAACTTCCCGATCTTGATGAACGTGATATAAAATCGGGGGGGTATGTAGTTGAATCCTTGGAGGCTGCTCTCTGGAGCTTTCTCACCACATCGTCGTTTGAGGACGCAGTGCTCAAAGCAGTAAACTTAGGTTGGGATACGGATACAGTGGGAGCAATTACGGGTAGTATGGCTGGTGTTCATTATGGGTATTCGAACATTCCCGATCATTGGCTGAGGAAACTATTAGACTATGAAAAAATAATGAGTCTAACTAATCAATTTGCAGAACGGGTATTACAAACAAAGTGATTAACTTAAGGCCTGTGATGTGTAGAGTTTTCAAAATCAATTTAAATTACTTATTGACAACATAAGTTAAAAATGCTAACATAAAGTTCTGGCTTAAACGGCCACTCAATCTGGCGGCATAGCCAAGTGGTAAGGCAGAGGTCTGCAAAACCTCTATTCCTCAGTTCAAATCTGAGTGCCGCCTCCAATCAATTTGCCGATGTGGCGTAACTGGCAGACGCACGGGACTTAAAATCCCGCGGAGTAACATCCGTACCGGTTCGATTCCGGTCATCGGCACCATACAGACTACTTAGCAAACCTCGAAATCCTTTGATTATGGATTTCGGGGTTTTTTATACGTGGGTTGGACGAAGGTTACACCCTTACCGGGATGGCCTTAATAGGGAGTTAAAAACGATGTACAGTAAACCAAATAGTTAATGTCAGACCCGGCCGAACTTGTCCCAGAATCTTACGCGCGTAAGATTCTGGGACAAGCCCGAGGAGAAGGCTCCCACCCTTGTCGGGATTGCCCAAATTCTGATTTTAGAGCCTTCCGTCATTGTATGCTTTTGAAGTAAGTACTCTATAATAACTTCAGGATAAACATAACTGACATTCCCAGACCCAAGGTGACGATAATATTACGGCTCTTATAGGCCACAAAAGCAGCAACTATACCCGCAATCAGGTAATGGTTGTGTAAACTAATATCCAAATATCCTTTAGGCAAAAGTAACAAAGGTATAATTAAGGACGTCAATATTGCCACTGGGACATATTTTAACCATCTGTTTAACCAAATTGGAACCCCTGTAAACCGGAACAAAGCTAGCGCACCAAATCTGGTGAAATATGTAACCAAGGTCATCCCTATAATGATGTATAAAACTTCACTGCGCATGCTCGCTATCCCCCTCTAATAAACCCCCTATTAAACTGGCTATAAGGCAGGCGATAATAATATACCATTTACCTGGTAAGTAAAGGGCAGCAAATACTGAAACCACTGCAGCTATACCGAATACAATTAGACTGATGCGGTCTGCCAACAGCGGTATCAGTAATACCAAAAAAGTTGCCGGCATGGCAAAATCAAGCCCCCAAGTTAAAGGGTCGGAAATGTATCCCCCCAAAACTACCCCGGTAACAGTAGACAAAACCCAAACTAAATAAAGTACAATACTCACAGTCAATTGATAAGGCACACTGTATCCGGTCTTGTGAATTCGGCTAATGGTCAAGGCATAGGCTTCATCGGTCAAAAAGAATGCCAGGAATGCTTGAAGAGGAAAAGGCAGTCTAACCATATAGGGCGCCAAAGATGATCCCATGATCAAGTGGCGTAAGTTTACCAGTAAGGTTGTAAACATAAGAATTCCCCAGCCCGTTATGCCTGCGCCCAGCATGGTAATGCCAATAAACTGTGACGCACCGGCAAAAACAAAAACAGACATTAGAATAGTTTCTATTCCTGACATTTTTGCTGTAAGCCCCATTATCCCACAGGTGATACCAAAGGGCACTACCCCAAGCACCACTGGGGTGCATTCGCGAAGTGCAACCCATACTTCTTCTGCTAGTTCGTTCTTACCTGAGAGGAGATTTGATAGCAGCATAATCATCCACCTACCTTTAATATTTCTTTAAATCTTAACGAGTAGCCAAAATATTGTAAATATCCAATTGTGCTTATATAATATAAATTGGATACAAAATAAGGAGAAATACTAAATGGATATATCCAAATACCTAAATAGCGCAGAATTGGATACCTTTAATAAGCAACCGCTCTATCTGCAAATTTCCTTACTCATTGCTGACAAAATCCAAAAACAAATCCTGCCTTCAGGTACGAAGCTGCCCCCTGAACGGGAATTAGCTGACCTCTTTGCTGTAAGCCGTACAACTGCTATCAATGCCTATCGTAAGTTGGAACAGCAGGGATTGGTATGGACAAAAGTGGGCAGCGGGACTTATGTAGCCCAAGCACGTGATTTAGAGTCTTTATCTGAAGTTCCCTGGCCCCAACTGTTTACTGCCTATCCTCAAAACCCGTTAGCGTCAATCCTGAGGGATCTGGTTTCAACTAATGCTCCGGGTACTATATCTCTAGCCGCAGGTATGCCTGATCCGGCCCTTTATCCTCTGGAAACCTTTACCGAGTTATTTAACCACAATATTGGAACTGTCCCCCCTGCAGATTTTGGACATATTCCTACAGAAGGTTATTACCCATTGAGAAGGGCAATTGCCGCAATGTTGAGCGAGAAGGGGATACAGGCTTCGACGGAGAACATACTAACTCTCTCAGGATCCCAACAAGGCTTATATTTACTAAGTAAAGTGTTATTGGAACCTGGCGACTATGTTGTGATGGAAACACCAACCTTTATCGGTGCTATCCAAGTTTTTCAGGCTGCAGGAGCAAGGGTTTTAAGCCTGCCTTACTCGGAAAAATTTTCAATAGAGCTGTTGGAGGACTTTCTCATTCGCTACCGGCCGAAATTGTTATATATCATCCCTACCTATCAAAACCCGACCGGCAGGGTAATGCCGGAACATGAGCGCAAAGATTTGGTAAAACTCGCAAAACGTCATCGGCTTGTTATAGTGGAAGATGACCCTTACAGCGATTTGTGTTATGGTGAACAGCCGCCTCAGGCTCTTAAAGCAATGGATTCCTACGGAGGAGTAGTTTATCTGGGGACTTTCTCAAAAATTCTATTCCCAGGTTTACGTACAGGCTATCTTACAGGTCCGCCTGTTTTGATCAATCGGCTTGCCTTAGAAAAACAGTTTATTGACCTGCACTCAAACAACATAGCCCAATGGCTTGTGACGATGTTCTTAAATGAAGGGAAGCTTGCAGAGCATCTGACCAAGGTTCGGAAAGAATACAAAAAACGCCGAGATACAATGGCAAAAGCTCTCCGGCATTTGTGTGTAAAAGATATTGATTTTACCGTACCAGAGGGAGGGTTTTACTTTTGGTGTAAGTTAAAACAAGCGGGCACTTCCCAACAACTCTTACAAGCTGCTGCAAAAAACCGAATTTCCTTTGTCCCTGGCGAAGCTTTCCATACAGTACCCACCCCTGGTAAAGAGTTTCGTCTCTGTTTTACAACTCACAATGAAACCTTTTTGATTGAAAGCGTGCAGCGCTTAGCCAAAACCTTGACACAAATAACAAAAAAGGATAACGATAACGATGCACCACCTTCTTCGGTATGGCCGATTATTTAACCTAGCGAGGAAGAATTAGACAAACAAAACTCCCACCTTTGTTGATTTCAACGAAAGGTGGGGTTAACAAATTCCCTACTTAAACTTTATTAATTCGGCTGAACGTTTAAGTTGTTCATCTAGAACCTTAGCATATATTCTTGTTGTTCTGGGGTCGGTATGTCCTAAAGCGTCTTGTACAATTGCAAGGTTTTCCGTTTCACGGAGTAGCAATGTGGCAAAGGTTGAACGCATTTTATGTGCGCTAAAACCGTCAGTATTATGTCCCAATGTCTTAAGAATTTCCATATATTTTGTTATAAGATTTTGTACTGCTCTTGTGCTTATGCGTTTTCCTTGCATGGAGAGAAATAATGCTTCTGATTTGCCTTGAGCATATCGTTGTCGTTCATTTTGAAGATAATCGTCCAATGCTTCCTTGATTTCAGTATTAAAGTAAACGACAGTTTCTTTATTTCCTTTACGAATAACTTCAAAGTAGCCTTTACTAAGGTTTGTAGTTGTGAGATTAAGATGACAGAGTTCGGATAAACGCAATCCTGTACCAATAAAGGTTAGAAATATTGCGTAATTGCGTTTTTCAGTATATGCGTGATATTTAAGTTGTTCCTTAGATAAACCAACACCGTTCTGTAAAACGTCAGTTAGGTCAGCAATTTCATTAGGCTCAAGAGCTTTAGGAAGCTTTTGGTTGACATTAATCGGATCTAGTTTGATAGTAACATCTTTAGAAATCATATCCTCGCGCAGCAAATAACGATAAAGGGATTTTATGACTGCTTGTTTACGAGCGAGAGCGCGCACACCATTATTGCGTTCAACGCTGGCCCAGCTCAAATAAGCTTCGATGTCGCGGTGTCCAATGTTTTCAACTAGTAATAAGCTTACGTCAACAGGAGAAGAGGGGAAAGAAGCCTTAGAATTGCATAGGTACTGAAAAAATAAACGAAGTTCATTGGTATAGGCATATTGGGTATTTTTTGACTTATTTATGACTGCAAGGTGATTAATATAATCTTGTGCGAAATGTGGAAGGGGAGAGGAAGTTAACCCATTATTATGATTCAAGAGAACCGTACCTCCGTCAGTTTGATACAACATAGCGATTATTCTAAGTAAATTATTATCGATAATTATATATATAAACCTTACAACATTCAATTATGCCAATAAAGATTATTTTAGCGCATAGTTGAAGGGAAGACTTACGTAGACTTGATAAATTCCAAGGGGAAATGGTTGAGTAAAGAAAATTTCTTATTGAGGCAGTTATTGCAGGTATGGCTTATACATGCAATGCAGTCGTGCTTTTGGTGAATATTCTTCGAGAATATTCATCTCTGGTTGAACGGTATATTGTGGAAAGGGGAGCCGATTGGGCATCTTGGAGTACGTGTTTGTGAACTATGCAGAAACGATTTTATTCAAGTTTCTCATCCTTACAGGTTGGTTTGAATTGACAGCAGACAAACGAAAGTGTAATTTTGTGATCAGCAGGAAAGAGAACCTAAAAAGTCGAAATAATATGTTATGAGATGATAAACCTAACATACAAATTTGAGTGGAATACATACGCCTCTCTGTGGGCAGTCATGTCAATAGAAGGGAGTAGCCCAGCAGTTTAAAATTAACATTGAGATGTACAAGCGGATATGATAATCTTTCTAAGGATGAGAGCGAGTTGAAGCATTTAGACCATTGTCAAAGCTAAAAACAACACTATTTAGAGTCCGCGTTGGCAAAAAGGAAGATAAATGAGTCCGAGGCCAGTGAAATTTGGGTAGATGAAAACAAAGGTCCAGATATACAGAGAAGGAAAGGTTGGAAGAGATGGATTTAACCACGGTATTATTTAGCTTTATTGGGGGGCTGGGACTTTTCCTTTTCGGTATTAAATCAATGTCAGAGGGATTACAAGCCGTAGCCGGAGATCGGTTAAGGGTTATCCTGGAAAAAGGGACCAAAACACCACTTCGCAGTGTTTTAACGGGCGCATTGGTTACAGCATTGATCCAAAGCAGTAGTGGTACCACTGTCCTAACGATTGGACTCGTTAACGCAGGATTGTTGACACTTAGACAATCTATCGGAATTATTATGGGTGCTAATATCGGAACGACGCTTACGGCTTACCTCATTGGTTTTAAACTTGAACACTATGCCTTACCGGTCATTGCCCTTGGGGTATTCCTTCTGTTCTTCTTTAAAACTAAGCGAGTAAACTATCTTGGACAAATACTTCTAGGATTTGGTCTTCTCTTTTATGGAATGGACATTATGGGCGATGGTTTAAATCCCCTGCGAAGTTCCCCCTTCTTTATTGGTTTGATGACCGATGTCGAAAATAATCCTCTGCTTGGGGTACTTGTCGGAACAATCTTCACTCTTGTTGTTCAGAGTAGTAGTGCAACCATTGGTGTCTTACAGGAGCTTGCGAATCAAGGAGTTATTACTTACTCTCAAGCAGTACCCATTCTATTTGGAGATAATATTGGGACGACCATCACGGCAATCCTGGCTGGAATTGGGGCTTCGGTCATGGCCAGAAGAGCAGCTGCAACTCATTTAATCTTTAATTTAATCGGTACAGCCATCTTTTTACCGCTCTTCCTAGTGGGCATTTTCCCTAAACTCGTCATTTTATTAACCAACTATATATATGTCCTGATTCCTGGGTTTGAGGGAACTTGGAATACACTGGGAATAAAACTTCAAATTGCTCAAACTCATGGTGTCTTCAATCTATTAAATACTTGTATTCAATTGCCTTTTATTGCATTTATGGCAAATATTGTAAATAAAGTTGTTCCTGGGAATGAGGGAGAGGAAATAGTTATCATCAATGCAAAGCCTAAATATTTAGAACCTCGTTTATTTGGTAATCCTTCTATGGCTCTGGCCAATGCTAGCCGCGAGGCCTTGCGGATGGGCAGGATGGCGGGAGAAGCATATGAAAATTCAAAAGACTACTTTTTTGATCATAACCCACATAGTAAACACTTAACAGGTCAATTTGAAGCTGGGATCGATAAGCTTGAAAACGAGATCACAGACTACGTCTTAAACATTACATCCGGTAAAATGCTCACGTCTGAGCAATCGAACCAGAGTTATCGGATTCTGCAAGTGATTGGTGACATAGAACGAGTAGGAGACCACGCCACTAATCTCGTGGAACTTGCTGATTATGCTATCGAATCAAAAGTTAAATTCTCAGAACAAGCCAATAGTGATCTTATGAATATGTTTGAGAAAGTCCAAGAGATCTTCAGGATGTCCTTAGAAGTATTAAAAACTGATGATATTGCTTTATCTGAGAAAGTACTCAAATATGACGATATTATTGACGATCTAGAAATTAGTTTGCGTAAGAGGCATATAGAACGTCTCAGTCAAGGGACTTGTAATGGAAGTTACGGTGCTACTTTCCTTAATATCATTAGTAATCTAGAACGTATTGGCGATCACTCTGTAAATATTGCAAAATACACTCTTTTACACAGGAAAAACTAAAACTGTTTGCATTTGAAAGGGTTGAATCTCAGAGCATTTATTAACTTAAAAGGATTAACGAGGTTTATGTAATATGATACATGAACCTTGTTTTTATTTTAGTAGGATCAATCTTTAAAACTGTATATTTCGTTTAGCCCAGGGGTAGGGGATTAGGAACTTCATTCTATTATTACTAGGAACTGTAATTGTGGTTGTTTCATAATGTTTATTATTTTTAAGCACTATATACTTTTGATAAAGTCAATGATAACATGTAAATAATTGAATTAATAATAAAGCTAAGGGAGTTCTATTGGTATGATCCGAGTTTGGTCGTTATTTGCAATGATAATTATAGCAATCATGCATTCTGCACTTACACACTTCGTGGGCGTACCCTTCTTTAACAGCATTATCGTTAAATGCTTGATACTGGGTATCGTTTTTGGACTAATAAATTACATAGTTGCGGAAGTGTTTGTCAGGAGACTCAATAAACTTAAAAAGATCAATAAGCAACTAAGAGTAAAGCTTAAGACTGATAATTTAATGGGAATACTCAATCGAAGAGCTTTCGATGATGATATTGAAAATTTAGAACATATCGATCCATACTCATTAATTTTCATTGACATAGACAATTTTCGGGATTTCAATAATCGTTTTGGCCACGATGTTGGAGACAGCGTGCTAGTTAAAGTAGGAAAAACAATTCAGGATAGTGTTCGTACGAGCGACCGAGTATACAGATATGGCGGAGAAGAAATAGTTTTGCTTTTAAGAGACTGTGATAAAAGGAACGCTTGGAAGATGGCCGAAACGATCCGCTCAGAAATAAGTGAGCTTGATAATGGATCATACCCTCAAATCACCATTTCCTTGGGAGTTTCAAGTTACCCCTACGATGGCAAAACTATTAACGATCTAATTTCCGCTTCTGATCAAGCACTCTTAAGAGCTAAACAAAATGGAAAGAATTGTACTATTTTATGTTAGCCTATAAGCCATGAAAATGAAATACACAAATCATCGAAGAAGGGACCCTGACATATTAGGGTCCCTTCTTCATGTTAATTCTTGGACCAACGCATCTACATAATAAACTACACGTTTAGAGATAATAATTTGAAGTGGTGGCATAGAGACGTAGTCCTGGGCCAAGGTATTCCCACCGCAAAAGGAGGGCATTTAGATAATGTTCAAGAGCAGAAAAATAGTTGCGGGGCTTATTATCGTTGTTGCTTTACTAAGCATACCTTTCTTCTATAATTTAGGAAAATCCAACAAGGCGCCTCTAATAGATTTGGATACTCCAGCTATTCGGCAACTAGAGGTTAAGGAGTGTATCGAGTCAACGGAATTTATGAAAGCTAATCACATGAAACTTCTGTACCAATGGAGAGAAGAAGGCGTGCGTGAGGGCAAAACGGAGTATGTGAATAGTAAAGGGGAAGCATATAGGCTTAGCTTTCAAACTTGCTTGAACTGTCATTATAATCCGGGAGTAAAAACGTCTGATCAATTCTGTGTTTCGTGCCATAACTACGCTGCTGTAAAGCCGAATTGTTGGGATTGTCATTTGTTACCAGACCCTCATCCCGATTGACCTCTACAATTTAATGTGTGGATGAAAGTTTGAACAAGATATAAAGCAATTAAAAATTGGGATTTATGAAATTATGAAGATGGGATGCAGTAAAATTGAGGATGGGGGATTAAAAGGGAGGCTGGATGCTGCACCATTATGATTAATTCAGGTGAAAGCACGCCTCCTATATTTATTATTTAAGACCTTTGTCATAGGGAATGCCTTCAGCTTTAGGAGCCCGGGATTTTTTAGATGTAAATGCGAGAACAACCATAGTTGCAACATAAGGCAGCATTTTGTAATAGGTTTGATTAATGTTTAAATCACCTAAGAAGGGGACCAAAGCAATTGAATAGGCCACCGTGCGAAGAAATGCGAAGAATAACGCTGCGAGTAGAATCTTAAAAGGCTTCCATTGTCCGAATATCATAACAGCAAGTGCCAGAAAGCCGAATCCTGCAACCCCTGTATGACCATTAGTGTTCCCATTCATAACCCCAACTGCATAGAAGAATCCGCCAATACCTCCGAGGATCCCAGAAAGGCCCACACCAGCAAAGCGCATGAAATAAACATTTATTCCAACTGAGTCAGCGGCATGTGGATGTTCGCCACAGGCGCGTAGGCGCAGACCAAACTTTGTTTTATAAAATACGATAGCAGATATAACAAGCAACACAATGCCAATGTACACAGTAATATACGTATTTTGAAATAATAATTTACCTAGAACTGGTATTTCGCTTAGGGAAGGCACTTCTTTAATATAAAAATTTTTGTTTGTGGTGATACCGTCACTGTTGAAGAACATTTTTGAAAACAATAGAATTGCTGCGGGAACTAACATATTCAGTGCCGTACCGGTAATAGTCTGGTCTGCTTTCATAGTTACAGCAGCAAGGGATAACAACAACGAATATAGAAATCCCGCAGTTGCTGCAACGAGCATACCCAGAAGCAATATTACCTGTACGTCCATGGAGGCACCTTGGACAAAGTAAATAAAGAAGCAACCAAAAAATGCACCGAACAGCATAATACCCTCCAGGGCAATATTGATGACACCACTACGTTCACTGAACATACCGCCCAAGGCCACCAAAAGCAGGGGAATGGCAACTGGAAGCGTATTCTGAATCAGATAATAAAATGTATCTATCGTTTACGCTCCCTCCTTTGGATCAACAGGCAGAAATTTTTTTGATCGGTTTTTCCTGAAAAGATTATTTATAAGGTTGCCAACCATAGTATTCATAAGCATAGCAAAGGCTGAAAAATATATAATAACCGCAATCACAACATCTATGATCTCTGGTTTATAGCCGTAGAGACTTGCTAGTGTACCACCGCGCTGAATGTGAGAGACAAAAAGTGCAGAAAAAATAATTCCGATGGGGCTGGAGTTGCCTAGGAGGGCTACTGCAATACCATTAAAACCGTTCGCAGCAATTACGCTTACCGGCTCATAGGTCATACTGCTTCCAGCGATGGTCGACGGTGCTAAAATAGCAAATGCTCCGCCAAGCCCTGCCATGCCACCTGCAATTACCATCGTTAGTATGATATTGCGTTTACCGTTCATACCGGCGTAGGCGCTGGCATATTTGTTAAAGCCCGTTGCTTTTAGTTCATAACCAAAGTTAGTTTTATTTAGAATAATAAATAATATTAGTGCCGCAATAATAGCAATGAAAATAGAAATATTAACACTGGAATTAGTAATTCCAAGAGAGGGTATTTGTGCCGACGTGGGGAGGTAGGAAGTTCTGGTTTTCGAGGAAATATACATCGTTGCGTTTCCTTGAATAAGCATATCTACCAGATACATACCGATATAGTTGAACATTATGGAGGTAATAACTTCATTAACGTTCAGCAATGCCTTAAATATACCGGGGATCAAGCCCCAAAGCATTCCACCGGCCATACCGGCCAGAACACAGACTAACCAGTGAACACTGTCGGGTAACTTCCACATAAACCCTACATACAAGGCAAAGAACATGCCCATTGTATACTGGCCCGAAGCCCCAATGTTAAATAAGCCCATTTTAAAGGCAAAGCCTACAGCCAGACCTGTCATTAAGATAGGAGTTGCATAATAAAACACATCCCCAATGCGTTTGAAACCACCCAACAACAGTATCTGAAATCCTAAAAATGAGTTGGCAGGGCTGGCGACAGTCATAATGATATATCCAAAAACAAGCCCCAGCAATATAGCAAGCAGCACTGCAGTAAATGCCGAAAAACCTCTAGTTTTCCCCACCTTTTTGATATTGTCCTGCATTGTCATTCTCCTTTGCAATGCTGCTTTTGGCACCTGACATGTACAGACCAAGTTCTTGAACAGTGGTTGTCATGGCGTCTAGCTCACCAACTATTTCTCCTTCATACATTACAATAATTCTATCGCTTAAATTCATGACCTCCTCCAGCTCGTGAGAAATCAACAAGACCGCTTTTCCGGCATCACGTCTTGCGATGAGCTGTTTATGTATGTATTCGATAGCCCCAATATCAAGACCTCGGGTAGGTTGTACTGCAATTAGCAGCTCATGTTCCTTGTCAATTTCCCGAGCAAGAATTGCCTTTTGCTGGTTTCCGCCCGACATACTTCGCATGGGAGTAATCGCCCCTTGTCCGCTGCGAACATCATATTGCTTAATCAACTTTTCGGCATATGAGCGCACGGCATTGCTTTTAATAAATCCGAAATGCTGAAACTCAGGCCGCCAATAACGCTGCAGAACCAGATTTTCTTCTAATGAATAATCAAGTACGAGACCATACTTGTGGCGATCCTCCGGAATGTGGCTCATACCTGACTTTGATCGAGTGCGAATCGTCGCCTTTGTAATATCTCTGCCGCAAAGAGTGATAATTCCATTGCTTGTTTTTTCAAGCCCTGTAAGCCCCGAGACAAACTCAGTTTGTCCGTTTCCGTCGATACCGGCAAGACAAAGGATTTCACCTGCTCGTACATCGAAACTAACGTTTTTTACAGCATTGTTGTTATGAATCTTGGAGGAAACTGTAATATTCTTTACAGATAGAACAACATCGCCGAGTTCCTTAGTTTCTTTATGCACCTTGAAGTTCACATTTCGTCCAACCATCATTTTTGAAAGTTCTTCCTTTGTGGTATCTTTTATTGCAACGTCACCCATTAATTTACCCTTGCGCAGTACAGTGCAACGATCGGCAACAGCCATAATCTCATTCAATTTATGGGTTATAAACAAAATTGATTTACCTTCTCTGGCAAATTCCCGCATTATTTCCATGAGCTCATCAATTTCCTGCGGGGTTAAAACTGCAGTTGGTTCATCAAAAATCAAAATATCATTTTCACGATACAGCATTTTCAAGATCTCAACACGTTGCTGCATTCCAACTGAAATCTGTTCAATTAAAGCATCGGGGTTTACTTCAAATCCGTACTGTTCACTTAGTTTTATAACCCTTTTCCGGGCTTCTTTCTTTTGCAAGAAGCCCATCTTATTGGGCTCAACTCCTAGAATGATATTTTCAAGAACCGTAAAAATATCTATAAGTTTAAAGTGCTGATGTACCATGCCAATGCCCAAATTGTTGGCGTCATTGGGATTATTAATTTTAACGACCATACCATTCTTCCTGATTTCCCCTTTTTCGGCCTGGTATAAGCCAAAAAGAACGCTCATAAGTGTCGATTTTCCCGCACCGTTTTCCCCTAACAAGGCATGGATTTCGCCCTTTCTTAAACATAGGGTAATATCATCATTGGCTGTAATGCCCGGAAATTCTTTAGTTATATTGAGCATTTCAATAATATAGTTTTCCATAATTAACCTCTTTATGTTTTTTAAAAGTTAATATCCTAAAAGGGGAAAGGCATTTGCCCTTCCCCTTTAAAGGGCTTCTACTTACATAAGGCTCAGGCCAATATGTGGGCAGCAAAACTATAATTATTATTATCTTACCTCAACAGTAACCTTTGAAAGTTTGAGGCTGGAAACAAGCTCCTTAGCTGTTGCATAACCGTTAGTATCAGCAACCTTGATGGTACGGACAGGATCTACCGAACCCTTAGCTAGTGATGCATATATAGCGTCATAGTCGTTTTGGGTGAATGATTTGAATCTGTCAAAAGCATTGCCGTCTTGTTGTCCGATAATCGTTGTTGGAAGACCTACACCATTGTTGGCTGCATTGAAATAGGTAGATTTTCCTGCGAAGGTGCTCCAGCTGTTGGTTTTATAGATGGTTTCAAGAACTTGTATAACAGAAGCTCCAAGACCTTTGGTTGCAGATGTAATAACAGTATCGCTCTCATATCTCTGGTCGACGTCAACGCCGATAACTTTTTTTCCTGCTTCAGCAGAGGCCGACATGATACTTTTACCTACTGAACCGCCGCAAGCAAAGATAACCTCTGTCCCTTCCTGATACATGGTTTTTGCTGTTGCTTTATTGGTATCAGTTTCTGCAAAATCTCCAGTATAATGATAAGTAACAGAAATTGCACCTGCAGGAAGGCCTAATTTTACCGCGGCAGCCTCGGCGCCCTGCAAATATCCATAGCCAAATGCTTGAACAGCCGGAACTGCCATACCTCCCATAAAACCAAGCTTTTTCATGCCGTCCATAACAGCGGCATAGCCGGCCAGATAACCGGGCTCTTCTTCAGAGTATAGAATGCTGGCAACATTATCATTCGTTTTAAAGGTTGCGTAATCAGCAGTATGAGGTGTTCCATCTAAGAGGATAAACTTTACATCAGGGTACCTTGTCTGTGCTTCGTAAATCGGAACCTCAAACAGAAAACCCGGTGTTACAATTACCTTAGCGCCACCGGTTACAGCCAAATCAATAGCTGCAAGATAGCCTGCGTCAGACGCTTCTTCAGGCTTATAATACTTGTGAGTAATTTTGTTTTCCTCAGCAAAGGCAACTACGCCTTCCCAGGAGCCTTGGTTAAAGGACTTGTCATCGATGTTGCCTTTGTCAGTAATGAGTGCGATTTCGAAGCCTTTGCTTGTTGCACCACCTTCACTAGTTGTACCACCGCAGCCAGTAACCATCGCGATGCAAAACAGAAAAAGAACCGCCAGTATTGCCGAAAATCTTTTCATTATACTCCTCCTCCTATAATCTGGATATGATAGTTACTACCAAATGTATTTTACAACCCTTATATAAATTACAACTATTTTCCTATTGTTTATATAAAGTCTGGCTTTGCGAACTAAGTCATCTAATAATGGTTGACTAAGTCAGATAAATGTGCTATTTTTAGTGAAATAACTATTGAGGGGCAACCATATGAATTCAACATATACACCATTGGTTCATACCATTCGAAGCTTTAATCGATTTTACACTAATATCCTTGGACTTTTAGATCATCATATGCTTGACAGTGATTTTTCCCTGTCTGAAGCTCGTGTATTGTACGAAATTGGGCATATGGAGAATTGTACTTCTAAAAAATTAATTGAGGAACTAAGAATCGACTCAGGCTATCTAAGCAGGATTATAAAACGCTTTGATAAGCGCAATTTAACTTATAGAGTACAGTCCACTGAGGATGGCCGATTGTATTATCTTTATCTTACCGATAATGGAAAAGAGACGCTTTCAAAGCTGGATAATCGATCTGATCAACAAATCTATCAGATGATTGTACAATTACAGGAGCAAAACCAAAAAAGGCTTATTGAAGGTATGCAAGCGATTGAAAGTGCGCTGTCAAGAGATTCTGTTTCCAGAAACGAAAAGATAAACTTGCGTTACGAGTTGATGCCTGGAGATGTAGGTCAGCTAATTCATCTGCATGGTTGGATATATGCCCAAGAATGTGGGTATAACCATGTTTTTGAAGGCTATGTTTGTAAGACCTTATCTAACTTCTTTGAAAACTATAGTCCGCAGAAGGATAGGTTTTGGTTTGCTGAAGTTGACGGAGAGATGATAGGAGCTATTGCAATCGTCGGACATTCGGAAGAAAAAGCTCAGCTTAGGTGGTTTATACTTCATCCCAAATATCGAGGAATAGGTCTTGGCAACAAGCTGTTGAATGAAGCCATGCAATACTGTAGAGAGAAGGGGTATAAAAATTTATTTTTGGTGACCACGGAAGACCAAAAAACAGCTATAAAAATGTACTTGAAAGCTGGATTCAGAAAAGTGGCCGCGAATGAAAATCATGCCTGGGGCAAGGATTTGATTGAGCAGACCTTTGAGTTGAATTTACCATAATTATGCCTAAATAAGTCAGCACTTTAGCCTTAGCCCTTAACCCATTAAACATCCGATGTGGGGTCCCTTGTCAAGTCTAACCCAGAGGCTTAATTCACCTCGGATTATTCATTATTTCCCCTGTCTGCTTGACAGGGGGCAGTTCACTCATCATCGGCTGTTCTTAATATTCGTTTATAAAATTCTCTAAAGTTAAGCCTAACCTAACTTATTAAGCCTTTATCTCGATACTGAGCCAAATACCGACGCAGTGTATGCTCTGACAAACCTGATTGCTCACAAAGGGCAACTTTAAGCTGATTTGAAGCCTTAAACCAAGAAGAAAAATGTGAACCTACTAAACCCCGTAACTGAATGTTTATGGGGTTTTTGTTATTTAATTTTCGTTGCTTCCAATATCATGATGATTTTCTGTGTAATTGTAAATAAGCTATGAAATCTATGAATACTTAGTAAAGCTTTTCAATATAAATGATTATAGGCTAATTACTTTCAAAATCGAATAATTAGAGATTCGAAGCTTAGAGAGGGTTTGAGGACGTGATAGAAGGTAAGGAAAACTGGGTAAAGTTGGAGAGGAATCTCCGCCAGATAGAATTATTTTTGGATCAGAAAACGCGGAAGTATCTGATTTTAAAAGGCATTTCGAATGCCCGCTTTATTTTGCTTGTCGAGGTATACTTTAACCCTGGCCTTTCATTAACTGAACTTTATGAAAAAATGTGTGTAACTCTCAGTACCGTAAGTAATCTTACTGATCAACTGGTTATTAGCGGGCTGTTGAGAAGGGAAAGACGTTCAGATGACCGCAGGGTTATTGAACTAAATCTTACCCAGGAAGGACATAATTTGCTCGAAGATATTCTTAAGTACAGATACAGCCTTATTAAAAATATCCTGGAAGTAATGCCAAACGGGAGCGTAAGCAGCTTTGTTAAGATTATCGAAGAATTCGTCTCTCACGTCTAAAACGGAAAAAGCGGGAAAACATTTCTGTTCATAGGAAGGGGGCGGAGAAGAAATGAATTATAGGGAGAAAAGTAATATCTCTCAAAAATCCGGAACAAAGGAGAAAGGGTATTATATTTACTGTATTCTGCAGGGCAGTACAGCTCTGATAGAAGACCATAAGGGAATCGATGGTATTGGCAAACTTTTTTTAAAAAATTATCGCAACCTTACTGCTGTTGTCAGCGAAGTGGAACTTGATACTTTTAAAGCACAAATAGCAGCAGTAGGCGAAGAAATTGATAGGGAGTGGATTGAGGAAAAAGCGCAAACTCATGAAAAAATAGTTGAGAGATTGATGAAAGAGAATGCTCTTCTACCAGCAAGGTTCTGTTCAATTGTGAGGAAAAAAGAAGATATCATAGCTTATATGGCTGACAATTACCATGAGTATGAGAGAGCGCTTGAAAGATTGAAAGGACGAGAGGAGTGGGGAGTTAAGGCATACTTCAGTTTTGAAAAGTTTAAACAGTTCATTATCGATAATACTCCAGAAATCAGGGAAAGAAGAGAAATGCTTGCCTTTATGTCAATCAAGGCCACCTTTCTCATTCAGCGCAAAATAGACAACCTGATTAAGGAACATATGGACAAACGTCTTCAGGGGATTATTCCACACATTGTAGAGATCCTGCGAGATGCGAGCGAGCAGGAGTCAATTGGGGCTGCGGAAATTATCAATCAAGAGCAGGTAGATAATTCGCTGCTTTTTAAGGCTTCTTACCTTGTTGAAAAAAACTTATTTCCTGCTTTCAACCATAAGCTGCACAAATTATCCGCTGAACTTGAACCAGAGGGGATGACTTTGGTTGTTAGCGGGCCATGGCCCCCGTATTCCTTTGTTGAAGATAAGAAAAATTCAGATCTTGAGCGATCTTTGGTACGAATGCTCTTTCCTATAAGATTGGCCGGAAAGAATTAAAACCAGTTAAAGAAAAGAGGACGTTAAGATGATGGAAGCAGTTCGGGACAAAAATGACAGGTCTTCCCTTGTAGATGTGATAGACAGGCTTTTGGATAAAGGATTGGTAATTAATGCAGATATTACTGTATCTGTAGCCGGAGTGGAACTATTGGGGGTAAAGGTTAGGGCCGCCCTGGCCTCTTTTGCAACTGCAGCAAAGTATGGCCTTGAATTTCCCTCTGGTACCGATTACCAGACTGAAGCGTGGAGGGTGGCACAAGCCGGTGTGGAGACATGCCCTCAGTGCGGCAAGGAAGTAAGTAAAGAAGAGTTACTCACTGAGTGTTGTCCTTGGTGCGGCTGGATCAGCGCCAAAGCTGAGCTGAGATTAAAAGAGAGGGAGATAGCAGAGATGCAGAGAATATCTGCGCCTATCCCGCCTATGCTTCAAAGATAATGCTTTTACATGTAATGATAGAACCGGGCGTGGAGGAGAGGCAGGATGGAGCAACGAGGAAAAAGACCTATTCAAAAAGAAGAGTTAAGGCTATTCATGGAGGCCCTGGATGAGAAGAGCAAGAGAATATTCTGGCATTTCCGATGTCATGGACATGTCAAGCTTGCCGAACTGACTGAACTTATTAATGCTTCTAATAATATGGAGGTCTTATACAGACTGAGAGAGGTAATAAATCCCCTGGCTGTAAGCATTTTGGGCAGGCCTTTGGTAGATTTTTGTGAATCCAGGCTTGACCGCGTTACCGGAAAAAAGGTGCTTTTTCATTGGTGGTTGCTGGATTTTACAGAAGCTAACCAACTTCTGACAGAACTCGGAGGGAAACCTGCCTTGGATCTCTTTGATGAACATGACCATATTGTCATAATCTCTGAGGTATCTCCCTCATTGACAGTAAGTGATCGAGTGAAAGTGGAGCAGAGGCCGGGTATCTTAAGTATCAGGCTGGATAAACTCCGATAAAATCCAGGGAGGAGGGGGAGTGGCCATGGCAATTGACATTAATGAGGACAATTTGAAACACGGCTTACTGGGCTTGGTTATGGCTCTGGTAGAGATTATTAGAGATTCTCTGAAACACCAAGCCCGTGAAAGAATGAAAAGTGGGATTTTAGCGGATAAGGAGATGGAGAGATTAGGGAGGGCTTTAATGGAACTCGATATAGCCATTGAGGAAATAAAAGAGGAACAGGGAATTACCGAATCGGTAAAGGGTGTAAGAGATGGATTGGATGAAATTGTAGATAGTGTTGTAGACCGGCTTCTAAATCCTGAGAGATGGGCGGAAGAAGCGGATCAGTGAATGCGTTTACGCTAAAGCTGAACATCGAGACTTCGGTGGAGGAGTCTACCCTGAAGTAGATAAGGAACACCCACTTAAAGTGGGTGTCTTGGAATTGATAAAGGACAACTGGAATTAGTCTTTAGGCAAAGGCAGGGTTGATTATGGAGTATCTATATCTAGCGATGTTTCTCCAGGAGCTTGGCAAGGAGATTAACGAAACAAATATACAAAGGATTTTTGCTGCTTTGGACATGGAAGCGGATGAGGCTAAAGTTCAGTTTTTGATCCCCGCATTGTCCGTTTTAACAACGGTTAATCGGAAAACGATCAAGAAAACAGCGGAATCTTCTCTTGGTCAGCAGATCAGTTATTTGCAGAAACGATTTGAGGTTTTGGAAAACTCTCTGACAAAAGCTAATGAGAAGAAGACATTCCCCAAATACGAGGAGTCGGGACCACTAGCAGTTAACGCGGACAAAGAAAAGATGAAAGAGGCAGACGAACCTGAGCATGTAGTTAATCCCTATCCTGTTGGGCATCTTGAAGACAAAGGACCAGAAACAGTGAATGAATCCTTTGGATACAAAAAGAAAGAGACTGTGCAGAAACAACCTGCCCGGTACGTGTATGGTATAGCCGATCAAGGAATAAAGGAGCATCTGGGACCAATAGGTCTGGATGGTAAGGAAGTTTATACAATTCCCTATAAAGACACCTGTGTTATTGTTCACGACTGCTTAGCTGAGCCTTACAAATCAGAGGATGAGAACGTAGTAAAGGAATGGCTGTTCACCCAGCAGGAAGTACTGGATTCGGTAGCGGAGAAGTTCGGAGTGGTGCTTCCGATGAGCTTCGATATGATCGTAGAGGGAAAGAACGGAAGTGATCCTGATCAAGAGGTAAGGGAATGGCTGGAAAAAAATTATGAGAATTTTCGCGTAAAGATGTCTGTTCTTAAGGACAAGCAGGAATATGGAGTTCAGGTCATTCTGGACACAGGCATTTTAAGTGAAAAACTCATTGCAACAGATGAAATACTGAAAATCAAAAAGGCAGAGATCGACACTAAACCGGAAGGAATTGCCTATATGGAGAAAGAAATTTTGAAGGACCTGTTGAAGGAAAAGGTTGAGGAGAGTGCTGATCAGTACTTCAGGGAGTTTTACCACAGGATAAAAAAATACACGGAGGACATTGTCTTAGGAAAGGCTAAAAAAGTTGGGGGAAATCAGCAAATGCTGATGAATCTGTCATGTTTAGTGAAAAAAGACAGGGTCGGCGAATTAGGAAATGAGCTGGAGAAGATTGAAAACGTCGATGGTATTTCGGTAAGATTTAGTGGCCCCTGGGCGCCTTACAGCTTTGTCACTCCTGAAAAGGGGGTGACAAGCAATGGAGAAGACCAGTCTGAATAGTGGCGAAGAGTTGATCTTAAAGGCTCAAGGCCACTTACAGTTTGGAGCCTCCTGGAAGCAGGGCCATTTTTTCCTTACTAACCGACGGCTATTTTTCACCCCTATTGCTAAAAAGCTATTTGAAGTCAGCCTGGATCAGATTACAGAAATGAGCATTGCCAAAAGAAGCTGGCTGCTGGGGGTGAGAGTGAAACAGTTATGTATTAGCTACAGCGCTGGCCTTGAGACGGAGAAAGTCTGCATAACCTTGGCAGAACCCAAGAAATGGGTTGAGGAGATTAAAGAAAGTATGACACTTATGCTGGCCGAAAGGTGGAGTTACAATGGAGCCAACCCGGAGCTCCCAGGCAACACTGAATGACCTGCTGGATAGAATCCTTGACAAGGGTATTCTGTTAAATACAGACCTGATTATATCGGTAGCCGGGATTCCCCTCTTGGGTGTTAATCTCAAACTGGCTCTGGCAGGGATGGAAACCATGTTGGAATACGGTATCATGCAGGATTGGGATGAAGCCCAGCGTGCTGTGGCTATGAAAGAAACAGAAATTGATAGGCCTGCCCTGGGGAAAGATGAATATATCATTTTTTCCGTATTTGGAACCCACTGGTACAGCAAGGGGATCTACAACAGTTGGCGGGCAGGCACACTATACATTACCAATAAAAGGCTGATCCAGTTCAGGAAAATGCCCTCTGAAGTTTTATTTGAAGTGTACTATGAAGAGATCAAGGCGATGGCTCTTCGGGAAAGGGATCACTTCACAGGCAGCAGGCGTAAAGAGCTCCATCTCCTGTTAAGGGAAGACGAAGTAGCCCAGCTGCACACTAAAAATTCCGAGGCTTTGAGAAAAGTCTTGGTAGACGCCATTAAAGCAAAGGGACTAAGCCTGGCAGAGAATCTTGCCTTCCCGGATAAAAAAGAAGTGCCTGGCGACTTTCTAGAGCAGGAGGAGGAGGTGCATCATTCGGGCCAGATGTGGCATCAGGTCTCCTTTTTGGCGGATGGAAACACGCGCTACCAATGGAAACCGGGACACTTATATCTCACGAATAAGAGGCTCTGTTGGTGGTATGATTTTGAAAGAAAGCTGCTTTTGGAGATTCCTTCTGAAAAGCTTCAACACGTTACCGTGCAAAATGTCCAGTTTGGAAGTGCACCAGTGGAGGAAAAGTCTCTGATTGTATTATATAAAGAGGGAAAAGAAAATAAAGTGGTCTGCTTTTCATTCAATGAAGCTTCCCTGGGGGAATGGGAGAAAGTGATTGGAGAACTGACCAAGGAGCATGAAGCCGGAAGAGGGATGGAAACATGTCCCAGGTGCGGGAGAAAAGCAACCAGAGCAGATTTGCTCGTAAACGGCTGTTCACGGTGCGGTTGGGTGAGTCACAGGATCCAATAAGGGGAAAGTTTATAAGCATGAAGGGGGAGCAAACCGGGATGACAGGCGTGTATTTCAGTCAGGAAACTAAAATCTCCCTGAGAGTACAAGAAGCTGGGGCCAGAGAAGTGGGACGTGGTATTGCAAGAATGGATCCGGAGGATATCAGCTTGTTAGGTGTAGAGGTTGGTGATATTATTTCTATCTTCGGCAAAGAGGATGCCGCTGCCAAGGTCCTGCCAGCCCATAAGGAATACCGAGGTAAATCGATTCTCCAGATCGATGGAATCCTGCGCGCTAATGCTGGGGTCGGCATTGATGACGAAGTGGTTGTGGGAAAAAGCACATGCACTATAGCCCGTTCTGTTACTTTATCTCCAATCAGTGAAGACTGTAACCCCAATCAGAGATGGGATACCGAATATATAGGCAAATTGCTGGAAGGTTTGCCTGTGAGGCAAGGCAACCGGGTCCGGGTCGCACTTTTTGGCTCAAAATCTGCGGATTTTATAGTGACTAAGACGTCTCCAGGTGAGGTTGTACTGATCCATGCTTGTACAGCATTGGAAATTGAAAGTACTGCCGATGAGCGGAAAGGTAGAGTCCGAATTGCTTATGAGGATATCGGAGGACTTCATCCTAAACTACAGCGAGTACGGGAAATGATCGAGCTTCCCTTCAGATTTCCGGAGATATTTGAACAGATTGGGATAGCTCCTCCCAAAGGTGTATTGCTTTACGGCCCTCCGGGAACGGGTAAAACCTTGATTGCCCGGGCTATAGCCTCGGAAACCGAGGCCCATTTCATTGCAGTAAACGGACCTGAAATCATTCATAAGTTTTATGGAGAGAGTGAGGCCAAATTACGGGGTGTGTTCGAGGAAGCTGCCAGTAAGGCGCCTGCCATCATCTTCATTGATGAAATTGATGCGCTTGCGCCAAAACGGACTGAGGTATCCGGAGAGCTCGAGAAGAGGGTTGTCGGCCAGCTTTTAGCGATGATGGACGGACTGGAAAAACGCAAGCAGGTGGTGGTTATTGGGGCGACGAATATTCCTGATGCCTTAGACCCGGCCCTGAGGAGACCGGGCAGGTTTGACAGGGAAATCTCCATCAGTGTACCTGATAAAGGCGGAAGGAGAGAAATTCTTGAAATTCATACAAGGGGAATGCTTCTGGCGAAGGACGTTGATTTAGGAAAGCTTGCTGAGATCACACATGGATTTGTCGGAGCAGATCTGGAGGCTTTATGTCGGGAAGCAGGGATGTTTGCTGTCCGAGAGATTCTTCCGGAAATAGATTTTCACCGGAACTTTATACCCAAGGAGAGCTTACTTAGGCTGGGGGTCAACATGGACCATTTTACCTGTGCCATGAGGGAGATCGAGCCTTCTGCCATCCGTGAGGTATTTGTTGAGGTTCCAAATGTAATGTGGGAGGATATAGGTGGGTTAAGTGAGATAAAGGAAGCACTGAAGAAAGCAATTGAGTGGCCGCTTAAATATCGAGAACTTTTCGACCATGTAAAGAGTCGAAATCCGAAAGGTATTTTATTAGCAGGACCTCCCGGGACTGGTAAGACCCTCATCGCTAAGGCCGTGGCCTCTGTGAGCAACGCAAACTTCATTTCAGTTAAAGGTCCGGCTCTTTTTACTAAATGGGTGGGTGAGTCAGAAAAGAGATTGAGAGAAATCTTTAAAAAGGCGAAGCAGGCTGCTCCTTGTATAATATTTTTCGATGAGATTGATGCCATGACGAGTGCCAGGGATTCGGGGGCCTCTGATTCAGGTGTGGGTCAAAGGGTTATCAGTCAGTTGCTGACCGAACTTGATGGGGTAGAAGAACTGAAAGGCGTTGTTGTCCTGGCTGCCACCAACCGGATAGACCTAGTAGACCCTGCCCTCTTGAGACAGGGCAGGTTTGATCACATCTTTCAAATTTCTGAACCTGATGAGTTGGAGAGATGTGAGATCTTTAAAATTCATCTGAGAGGCAGGCCCGTGGCTGAGGCAGTGAATATCGAAGAACTGGCAGGTCATACTGCCGGGTTTGCCGGTTCTGATATTTACGGCATATGTGAAAAAGCAGCGCTAAAGGCTATGGATAGGTTTATCACAAGTGGTGAGGATTGCCTGGATAATTTGGTGATTAGTGCAGAGGATATGCATTTAGCGATAAATGAGGTAATCCGTATCAAAAAATAAAAACACAAGAGTAATACATTTTCTGAGAAATTTCCTCCTGCATAAGATTTGGCTTGAGCGATATTTTCTTTCAGTGCTTTAGCAGCGCCGTCTATGTCTTTATGAGCATCCATATATTCAGCTATATGATAGCGTGCTTCTAGTTGGAAAGGATAAACGAGTAAAACGTTCACGGTCATGGATCGGGGCGCATAATTAGCACGATGCCAAGTTAACAGATGTCGCAGGGGCGAGGTTATAGACAGCATCAAAAGAGTTGTCAGTAACCCCGTCCCTGCGACATGATATAGTTCGTATCTGATTGAATGATGACGGTTCAATGGTAACGGGAATGGAATTTAAAAAATACAAACTAAAAAAGAAGTTGATATGTTGGTGTCAGACATTGGAAGCATGTTATAGTAGGGGGAACAAGGGTTAGGAGGTTTGTTTAAGTGGTTGAATTTATAATGAATTGGCTGGTGAGCTATGGGCTCAATGAGGGTGTCGCTGAATACCTGTCGACAGGGATTTTAGTGGTATTGATTGGTTTGCTGAGTATTCTGGCAAATTTCATTGCCAAAAGAATCGTTCTCCGAGTTTTACCTCATTTTATCAAGAAGATAAAATTTACCTGGAACACGATTATTTTGGAGCGAAAAGTGTTCCATAAATTATCTCACATCGTACCGGCCATTATCATATATTCCTTTGCCCCAGCCTTTACGGAGCAGATGACAAGGGTAATTCAGAAGTTTTCATTTGTTTATATTATCTTAGTAGGAATTACAGTTATTGATGAAGTATTAAATGCATTAGAGGATATCTATAGGAATTATGAGGTTTCTAAACATAAACCAATCAAGGGATACCTTCAGGTTGTGAAGATTTTTGTCTACATCTTAGGTGGAATTCTGATTATTGCTACGATCATGGGGCAAAGTCCCCTCTTATTATTCAGTGGTATCGGAGCATTAACGGCTGTTTTTCTCTTGATTTTCAAGGATTCGTTACTCGGCCTGGTTGCGGGTGTTCAGTTGTCTTCGAATGACATGATCCGATTAGGTGACTGGATCGAAATGCCTAAATACGGTGCGAACGGAGATGTCATCGATATCTCATTAGTAACCGTTAAGGTTGAAAATTTCGATAAAACGATTACGACGATTCCAACATATGCGCTAATCTCGGATTCTTTCAAGAACTGGCGGGGTATGACACAGTCAGGCGGCAGGCGAATCAACCGTTCTGTCTATATCGATACGACAAGCATTAGTTTTTGCACAGATGAAATGTTGGATAAATTCCAGGAGATCGAGTGTCTATCTGACTATATACGAACCAAAAAACATGAAATAGCCCAATATAACCTAGAGAAAAAGATCGACACCTCTAATTCGGTGAATGGCAGACATCTAACCAACATTGGGGTCTTCAGGATCTATATAGAGAGTTACCTAAGAAATCATCCGAAGATACATAAGGACATGATACAGATGGTCAGACAATTGCCTCCTGAAGAACATGGCTTACCACTTGAAGTGTACGTATTTACCAATGATACTGACTGGGTATCGTATGAAATTGTACAGTCCGATATTTTCGATCATTTATTAGCGGTCGTACCTCAATTTAGTCTTAGGCTCTACCAGAGCCCAACTGGCTATGATATTAGCCAAGCTGTGAAGGATCTTGCCTAGCCGTTCAATCATAAGAGACCAATGACGTCTGTCACCGTGAAAAAGAAGAGAAGCTCATCAGCTTTACGCAGAGTGAGCTATGCAAGATAGAGTTTCATGCAGAGGTCTGTGTTTAACGACTTTGTAACAAGGAACTGTTGTGGGCAGGACGTTTTGGCTCAAGATAGGTGATAAAGTACTAGCTAATTATTTTGGCTTTGATACAAAAACGGACAAATAATCTGCTTTAGGGCTTGCCTGGCCAGATTATTTGTCCAAATTCTTAAAAGCGCTTTCTTAAGGCATCAAGCACCTAGTCCACATTCTGGAGGGAGTTAAAGTGGCCGAAACTAAAGTCCTCAATGTGAACTATTATCATATTGTCTACAGAGAGTAACAGCAGCTAACAATCTTCCAGCGGATTTCTGACTTCGTAGGGCCGCATCATATCATTGTCTTCGTGGTCGAGAATATGGCAGTGCCAAACATAACCTGGCTCCGCGGCAGGATTGAAGGGAAATTGATTAATGCCGGGGATTGAGACCACCTCGGCTTGAGGCGCGAATCGGATCCTGATCGTAGTTACTTGTCCGGGATAGGCTTGAATGGTATCCTTCCAGCCATCTTCATGAGCGGGTGGGTTAATTGGTCCATCCAGGAGGTAAGGTTCCACGGGTAACACTTTAGTTGGATGCTCAAGTGGAGGCTCACCGTTGAGGGCTAACCAATCGCTCGTATATTTGTTAACCAAAAAGCCCTGACGACTGATCAACCGGAATTGAATTAAGTGGATGTGAATCGGATGAGCCCCTCCCGTTAGGTTGACAATTTGCCAGTCCTCGGTAGATCCTACTAAGGGTAATTCGGAGGTAGGCATATGCCATTTATGACCGTCCAGCAAAAATTCTAAGGGTCCCGTAGGGCCTAGAACCAGATTGAGAGTCAGGGTTCGTTTTTTTCTGTCACGTTTGAGCGGGTATAGAATATTCAAGATTTTTGGCAATGGTGGGGGTAGGACAGCGGGCTTGTTCAGCACAGTAAACTGCATAAGTTGGCCTGTTGTCTGGGGATCCGGTGGATTCCCATTAGGGAACGGAGCATTGGCAGTATTAGTCATAATTAATTTAGTGCCCGGTGTTAGCTGGGAGAAGTCTATAAGGATGTCAACTCTTTCGCTAGGCGCAATGAGCAAGGCGTCGAGCTGAACAGGTTTCGGCAGGTAGCCACCATCTGTGCCAATTTGCACAAATGGCATCTGATTTGAGAAGGCCATATTATAGAAACGATCATTAGATCCGTTCAAAATTCGAAAACGGTATTGCCTGGGTTCGACATCCAAATTGGGCCATACCTTGCCATTTATCATAATCGTATTACCTAAAAACCCTGGTATCCAGTAGGGATGAACATTCGGAACGAGTCCATTACTGGGATACGCCAAGGAGCCGTCGTCAAAGAAGGATCTGTCTTGGATGACCATGGGTATCTCATATTTGCCTTGCGGCAGCACGGAATGCTTTTCATCGAGGTGATTTTGAGGGTCCCGTAATAAATAGAAACCGGCCAGTCCCATCATGACATTAAGTCGGGTCATGCCTATCGAATGGTCATGATACCATAAAGTCGTCGGTTCCTGCTCATTAGCGTAATGATACCGTGATTTAACAAAGGTTGGTCCGGTTATGGCTTCCCCGGCGGTAAACCATGCTTCGGGGAACCCATCAGATGATGGCTCAGTTTCTCCGCCGTGCAAGTGGGGTACCATAGGCACGGGACTTTGAGCTAAAGGAAATCCTGGCGGAAACGGTGGGAAGGGGGGCATAGGCATTTCCATTTTATTGGGGTTAGCCCAATGAAGAGTAGGATCTACAGCCAAGGGATGGGGTTCGGTCAGGTTGTTAATCCATTGCACATTGATGGGAATGTGTCTTTTGGCTTCAAAGGTTGGACTAGGTGTTGACTTGAAATCAGGTATGATCTCATCTGTTTCAGGAATTCTGACTTTGCCCCCATAACCCCACACGGTTGTCTCAGGGAAACCTTCCGGTAGAATTTGCTGGGTGAACTGACTGACTGTCACCTTATAATCGTGGCTTTTTATTTTACCGCTAATCGGGTGCTTAACAACTCTTGGCATAAAGACAGGCGGGACAAAAAAATGGTTTACAAACTTCGGAATAGTTGTCGGATCAAGGGGATTTGGCGCTAAACTCCCGGCTCCATTTAAATGAGTTTCCTCTGGGTCGCTTTCAACCTCATCTGCTGACTTATCTTCTTCTCTGTTAACAGAGAAGGGGGGGGTTAGGTCAGCAGTGAATAATTCCGGAGCTGGGTTTTGTGAAGGATGGATACTTTGAGGGAAATTGAATACATTACTTGGATCATAATTAGTCTTGATGTCTTGCAAAACGTTCACGTATTGACCATAATAAGCCATTGGGTAATCTTTTAGTTTACTATACGGAAAGTTCACATATGATCCTAAAGTAAGCTTCTCAATATATAAAAAGCCCTCTGCTACCCATTCCTTGTTGATTGGCGCTTCATCATTCTCTTCCCAGCTTGATGAAATGGCCATAATATAGTTTGCCTTCCTATAATAAAAAGCAGTATTAGTCTTCATAACATCACTTACTGCTCCGCCTAATGAATAAACTTTAACAAAGGAATTGTAATCCGTAGGGGCTTTATCGATTATTTCTATGATTTTACATAATTTATGGTCGGAAAGATGCTCATACATAAATCTTCCTGTGTCCGTGAATTTCTCACTTTTCGGATATGTGTTTCCTATTGTGTTTACAGCATCAATAAAATCAACATACTCGATACTTTCAAAAGTAATTCCCGGTATACTTAGGATAGGCTCCAATAGTTTTCTGGCTTCATCGGGTTTTCCATAGAAGAAAGCATACATTAATGCCCCTTGTTTATATACTCTGCCAAAGGCACTCATTCTTCTATCCAAATCTTCTAACCATTCTTGCCATACACTCAAAAAGCTGAGCCTAGCCGGTTGATTGTTGTTCCACTTCAGTTGAATAAGGGTTATTTTATCTATTTTCTTTTTCAAGGTAAATGTGAAGGAAGTGACAACTCCGAAATTTCCTCCTCCGGCTCCTCGTAATGCCCAAAACAAATCTGGATTGCAGTTGTGATTAGCTATTAATATATTTCCTTTGGCATCCACCATTTCTGCTTCAATCAAGCTGTCAAGGGTAAGTCCCAAGTAGCGGGTTGATAAACCTATTCCTCCACCTAAAACCAATCCGGAAATTGCTACTGTAGGACAAGTACCTCCAGGAAATGCATATCCGTATTCATATAGTATTTCATATAATTTTCTAAGCCTGGCTCCTGCTTGTACCTTTACTACGTCATTAAGAGTATCTATTTCTATATGATTCATTAGTGTCGTGTCGATTACCAGTTTCTCTGTTCCGGTTGAATAGCCTTCGTAGTTGTGTCCCCCTGAACGAATGCGAAGTCTTACTTGATTTTTTTCTGACCAAAGAATGGCATTGGCAACATCCTGATTATTATAGCAATAGACAATTGCTATAGGATATTCATCTATATCTCTGTTGTACTCTTGTCTGGCTAGTTCATACTCTGGATCAAAAGGCCATATAACCTTACCAGTTAATCCTTCTTGTTCCAAGATAAGCACGTCCTCTCAGTTTATATACTTCTGTATAAATTATTCAGTAGCTAATACGGTCAATTTCTTGACCAAAACGAGGGTCTGGAACCCTGGACAAGGGTTTTCAGTGTCGAGGACAGCTGAATGACATTTAGATCCAAATAAGAATTTAGGATAGTAGAGCTGGAAGGTGATGCCATTTCAAAAGCGGGAAAGAGCAAACAATTGCTATTTGCAGTATTTAACCTTAGCCGCTGCTGGTTGCCCAAAACGCTTTGATATCCAAACCCAGAATAGAATATGCTTGTTTACTTAAGATTGCTACTGTTGCAAGAATCATGAATGACAGGATACAAAGTGGCGAAAGCGTGACCATTATTCGGCAACCCTTTAGGCTTTGAGAAGATCGCTGAGAGAGGTAAAGTAGGTCGATTTTATAATATAGAAAATATTCTGACCCGGGTTTTGCCGTCGAAATAATTATCTCGGATATCACCCATCATTGGTTTATTTCATTTCAAAGCGTGTTCAATCAATAAGAATTTGTGTGCAGATTTTTGGTGTAGGTGTCCGGGATATTTGTTTAAAAGTACTAAGTTATAAGTGTTGTAAACAGCTAAGCAGTTTTTTATTTGTGCAAAATATGTCGAACAAAATTTGTGGGATTATCAATTGTAGTAGTGTAACATAAAGCAGTAAGTCGATATTAAGTGAATGCTTGCAGTAAGAAACATAGAGAGGTCTCGGTTTCCTTCTTCGCAAGATTTAATTTCGACAATATAAGGATTAAAGAGTTACAAGTAGTGTATATGGAAGGAAAGGAAAGCGACATAAATTGGTTCTTGGAACGGTTAGAATCAAATTCGATAATCGGGATGATAGCGGGTATGGATTTTTTTTGATGGCTTAGGAGTTCTGTTACTACGCAAAGGACAGCTGATTACGAAAGGGATAAAGGATCTCCTGCAGAAGCTAGAAGTTACGTTTGGAGAAAACAGGAAAACATAAGTCGTCCGCTTTAAACAACATGATCATGAACGTTTGGGCATAGCCTGAATGTTGCTTTATTCGCAACAATTACCGGAATGGGTTTAAGATATAAAGAGATGAGACTCAAATATTTGACCTTGGGGGCGTTGCTTCATGACTTAGGAAAGTTGAGGGTGCCAAAGGAAATCTTAAGCAAAAAAGGTAGTTTGACAGAAGAAGAGTTTGTTATTTATGAAGCAACACTCTCTGTCGGGAGTAGAAATGCTGAAGAATACCCATTTATTACCTAGTGTGCTGGCGACTGTCAAAAACCATCACGAGCGTTGGGATGAACTATCTAAGACTGTTTTGGACAAACTAGTTATATTAATCAAAGAAATCGGAGGTTTACGCCAAGTCATGAAAGAAGCCAAAAAAGCGGAAATTCAAATGAATCTAACTGAATTTGAAATGCCGCCTATGCAAGACGTTGTCATTGTCGGCCGTAATGCACCTATAGGACCTGAGGCATTAAAGAGGATGGTTGATGTCCTCAGCCCAGATCAGTATAAGATCATTAAAGTTGATCACCCAGTCATAGAAGCCATAGTAGTACGCAATGCTCTGATGAACATGATCCCCGAAGAAAAATTATGCGAGTTCATTTTAGAGGAAGGAGGGAAGATTGTTGATGAAACTACGATTATCAAAGCTCATGTCAATATTACTGTACACATCAGCAAATCAATTGATTTATGATAAATGTTAGGCGAGTTGAACATATTTACTCTAAAGAATTCTACACAGTGGATGTCTTGGATGGAGTTTCAAAGATAAGGACATTATTATCGGAAATTGAAAATGGTTGTTGTCCGGTAATGGATGATGGTTATCTGGTGGGAGTAATAACCTACAAGGAGCTGCTGAGAACACATCCCAATCGAATCATTGCAGATGCTATGAGAGGGAAACCTGTCACAGTTTCTGTTGAAATGCCGCTTTGGCAAGCCAAAGAACTCTTTGACGAGACTGGTCTGGATGTTTTCTTAGTAGAGGAAAAAGGTATATTATCCGGTATTCTACCTCGAAACCTGCTTGAGATTCAACTAGGATCTCATATTGATTCATTGACTGGTCTTTATAAGAGTGATTACATATATTATCATGGTGTTCGACTACTTGAAAACAAGCAAGAAATCAGTATTCTTTTTTTTGACATTAACAATTTCGGCTTAATCGATAAAACTTTCGGTCATACAGTAGGGGATAATATTTTAGTCGAAGTGAGCAAACTGTTATGTGAAAATGCTCCTTTGGAGGCCTTTTTGTGCCGTTTTGGAGGAGATGAATTTGCTGTTTTATTACCTGCACACTTGGACACAGGTGTAGCTTTAGCTTACCATCTGACGGATATTATAGGTAGGCACAGCTTTACTTGCGGAATAGAGGTAAGTATTTCAGCAGGAGTAATTGGGGGACGGCGGCACAAAGAACGTTCTGATGATCCATGGCAAACAATGGAGCAACTGATAAATATTGCGAGTCTAAGGTCAACAGAAGCTAAAAAGACTAATGCAACACTTTCCGTGGCAGAAATTCAGGTTGGAGATGAAATCGCCTAGGAGGAAAATTCAAGGACATATTATGACTACTCTCAATAGGTTCAGTTGATTTTAAAATGGTAGAGTAGAGCCTGACTAGGAGTGAATTTATGTTCAATATTTTGGTAGTCGAAGATGACACCAACACACAAAAACTGATCTGCGCTGTCCTAAAGCAGGGAGGGTACAATGCTTTTGCGGCAAAAGATGGCCTCAACGCTTTAAGTATGATGGAAAGGCAATATTTTGATTTGATGATCCTGGATTTGATGATGCCGAGGATGGACGGCTATCAGCTTTGCCAAGAATTACGCGATGTGGGAGAAACTATTCCTATCTTGATGATTACGGCACAACAAGAAATTAAGGATAAACATAGAGGCTTCCTTGTAGGCACAGACGATTACATGACAAAGCCCTTTGACGAGCAGGAAATGCTGTTTCGCATAAAGGCACTACTGCGTCGGGCCCAAATTGTTAATGAGCAGAGATTAATCATCGGTGGCACCACTTTGGATTATAATACGCTTACCGTCACTCATGGTGAAGATACAATTATCCTTCCCCAGAAAGAATTCTATTTACTCTTCAAATTGACAAGTTATCCAAATATGATTTTTACCCGCCTGCAATTGATGGATGAGATCTGGGGTCCCGATACAGAAACAGATGAGCATACCTTGAATGTTCATATGGGCAGGCTACGCGAGAAATTTAAAGATAACCCTGATTTTGAGATCGTTACTGTGCGCGGACTAGGATATAAGGCGGTGAAGCAACCATAAAAAAAAGAATGAGTCTCGCTGTTTCCCTGGTTGTATTTGTTTTTTTTGTTATGGCTTTGTCGGTTGTGATTGGCAGATTATGTACATATTTACTGGAATTTATTTTTGGCAGCAGCTTTTTGGAAAATGGTATTTTAGGTTTTTTTGCCTTGTTGCTAACAAGTGTATCGATTGGAACTTCTATCACCGCTCTTCTAAGCAGGTGGATGGTTAAGCCTGTCCGTAATCTGATTGAAGCTATTGAAGATGTAGCTAAAGGGGATTTTTCGGTTACGGTTAAAGGCAGCAACATTCCAGAGCTGGAGAGCCTTGCCGCGAGTTTTAATAAAATGGCCCGGGAGCTTGCGGGAATTGAAATGTTGCGCCTTGATTTTATCAATAATTTTTCTCATGAGTTTAAAACGCCGATTGTTTCGATTAAGGGCTTTGCCAAACTTTTGAAAGAAGGCGGTTTAACCGGTGATGAAGCGCAGGAATACTTAGATATAATCATTCAAGAGTCCCAAAGATTGGCTGACCTTTCCACAAATGTTCTGAATTTATCAAAGGTGGAAACTACGGAGATCATTAGCGAAAAAGAGGTTTATGCGCTGGATGAGCAAATTCGCCGCGCTATACTTATATTGGAACCCAAATGGAGCGCTAAAAATCTTTCAGTAGATGTGGATTTGGAGAGTATAACTATTTATAACAATGCATCCCTACTCCAACAAATATGGGTAAACCTCTTGGATAACGCTATCAAATTCACAGATAACGGTGGGGAATTACTAGTCAGTTTAAGACGCATCAATTCATCGCTACGGTTTTGTTTGCGAGATAGTGGCCAGGGAATGGACGAGGAAACAAAACAACATATCTTTGACAAGTTTTATCAAGGGGATACATCCCACGCAACTGTTGGGAATGGACTCGGACTGACGTTGGTTAAAAATATTGTCGGCCTCTGCAGCGGTCATATAGAAGTCGAAAGTAGTCTGGGAAAAGGCAGTGCCTTCACTGTTTTCTTGCCTTTGGGGATGCCGATGGATAATATGCACAGCTAAAGCTGTTTTTATCATATTGCTTGGAGTACAAAAGTGCCTGCCAAGGGATAAATCATCCCTTGGCAGGCACTTTTGTATTTTGCTATCCTGAAAATATCCCCAAAAAGTATTCATAAGAATGTCTCAGACCCAAAAGCAAAGCTTGGGCGGCGAAGCTTCCCGACCAGGGAGCACTCTCTTTTCATTATCTGATGGTGTCGTTATGGCATGGGGCCTATCAGAAAGTATAACTTTTCGTTGCATACTGCAAGAAAGGCTAATACTTGCGAAGACAGTGTCTTCGTGGGTGCCAGCCAAGTTTTCTAATCCTAGTTGAGGTTGAGTTGATATTAGCTTGTTAGCATAGAACTACAAAATGAAAGGAGTTACAGACTATGAATATAATCTCAAAACAAAAAAACCGTGGCACAAAAGCAATCCAAATTGAGAGTTTACACAAAAATTTTGGCGAATATAAAGCCTTGAACAATCTGTCTCTGGAAGTGAACCGAGGAGAGATTTTTGGATTTCTGGGGCTGAATGGTGCCGGAAAGACAACGACCATAAAAACTCTCTTAGGGATGCTCAGGCCAACCTCCGGCAAGCTCTACATGTTAGGTGAAAAGGTATGTGCCGGAAACTGTAAATTATGGGATAAGGTTGGGTATTTGGAGGAAGCTGCTTTTTATCCTGATTTAACCGTAATCGAAAATCTTGACATAGCACGCCGGATGCAAGGGGTATCTGACAAAGAATCCGTCAATCGGGTTATTTGTAAGTTAGGGCTTGAGCCGCACAAAAAGAAAAAGGCGAAGCAGCTTTCTTTAGGAAATAAACAGCGCTTGGGACTTGCCAAAGCCATGATCCACAATCCGGAAATCATGATCCTGGATGAACCGATCAACGGTCTTGATCCGGCAGGAGTGGCTGAGATACGGAATATGTTATATGATTTAGCGAAAAATTTTGGCGTTACTATTTTTATATCCAGCCATCTGCTGGAAGAACTCGCAAAAGTTGCTACACGCCTTGGGATTATTCACAACGGTCACCTTATTCAAGAAATCGAAATGGCTAAGCTGGAACAATCCTTGCAGAAAAATTTAGTGTTGGATGGACGGGACAAAAATGCCCTAAAGAGTGTGCTTAAAGAGCAGGGCTATGAATTTGAGGAAACAATGGATGGTCATCTCAAATTAACCGATGGCCAGGCAGTTGAGAGTCCTGAACGGTTGGCCGAACTCCTCGTTAGGTCTAATCAACCGCCAACCCTGCTTCGAGTAATTACGGAGGATTTGGAAGGCTACTTTCTTCGGACAATTGGTATGGTAAGGGGGAATATCCAATGAATATTTTTTCTGTTCTACATTGTGAATTTCGCAAGATTATCCGCGCTAATGTGTTTGGGCTGGTGTTTTTTGTTTTTGCATTTGGGCCAATCATGATGGGAGTTGGAATTACTTCATCCAGTAGCACTGGTGATATCAATTGGCAAATGTATTTAACCGAATTACTGAGTGGTCTTGCCGCCCTGGGACTTATCGGATACACATTTATCTCTGCCTGGGTATTTGGTCGAGAGTTTTCAGATAAAACGATTAAGGATTTGCTTGCCAAGCCTGTATCCAGATCACAGATTGTCATGTCCAAATTGCTGGTTATTTTAGCCTGGGACCTATTGCTTGCCCTCTTTATGTTTGTCGTTGCCCTCGCCGCAGGTGGTGTTCTGGGGGTTACTGGCTGGTCAGCTGCCCTTATTGGGGATGTTTTCTTTAGATTTATTATAACATCCCTATTGTTTATTGTGGTTACCACACCAGGAACCTTTTTGGCAAATATTAGCAAGGGATACTTGGCACCCTTGGGACTCATTTTGGTCATCGTAATTTTCTCAAACGTGTTGGCCTCTATGGGATTTGCCCCTTATTTCCCCTGGACAATCCCCTCGGTATTTCAAAGCACCGGGTTCCTTGATTTGAGTAGCATAGTCATTCTTGCTTCTACGGGATTAGCCGGAATAGTTGGAACGTTTGCTTGGTGGAGATTTGCTGAGCAATGATTTTAACTATTGCTCCCAAGTTCGGACTTTACGATAAGTTATCATAATACCGACCTATTCTCCATGCTTTTCAACGTATAACCCCAGGCGGATACCCATATGCTTCGATTGGAATCGAAGCATATGGCAATGAATTTCTTTGCTTTCTTGCAAAAGGTAGATTCCATATTGATCCGGTCAAGGGCACTCACCTTAGGGTTTCTTCTGAAAATGGGGCACCGATGGACATTTTAAAAAGATTGCCTGCCTATTTACGGTAATGAGGGTGAATAAACCCTCCCCGGAGGAGGTTCGCTCAGAGAAAAATAGGTGACCGGATATATGAGTAAAAACCGAATTATATGAGGGGGATTTATCTTGTTTAAAAAAATAGGTCCAGCTGTGAGGGGATTTAAAATGACGAAAATGAGAGTTCTGATTGTTATTGTACTTGTTTTGGCCGGTACAGGAGTTACAACCTTCATGGGAAAGACGGAAAAGACAATCGCAACTGCTCCAAATAAAGTTTATGTCAAAGTCAGTGTGACAGAGAATGTTATTAAGCAAGCAACCCTTTCCTATAAGGCTTCCTTAGAAGCCTCTGAAGAGGGTATTGTAAGTGGCAAGGTAAGTGGTAAGGTCGTTCAGGTTATGTTCGAAAATGGTCACTATGTATCCCAAGGGGACACGTTAATTAAATTGGATGATCAGGAGATTAAAAACCATATAGCTTCTTCTGAAGCCAAGCTGAAAGCCTCAGAAAGTCAAGTGAAATCTTCTGAGAGTCAATTAGTTTCTTCACAAACCGAATTGCAGAAAATGCAGCTGAGTGTAGACAATGCAGTGAGTACCTATGACAGAACGAAAGAGCTTTTTGACGGCGGGGCTATTGCCAAGGTTGAACTGGAAAGTGCTGAAACAACGGTAAGCAATGCAAAAAGCGACCTGGAATCGGCAAAAGCCAATATCGAAACAGCACAAGCCAGTATTAAAACAGCACAAGCGAATGTGACTGCAGCACAGGTTGATTTAAAAATTCTTACAAATTCGCTGGCGGATACGACCATCACTGCGCCCCTTACTGGGATCATAGATGAGAAAAGTGTGAGTCTAGGACAATATGCCAACCTAGGAGTTGCCTTAGGAAAAGTTAAGAGCATATCACCGATCTATGCGGTAATTGAAGTAGACCAAAACGATCTAAGTTCTCTTAAAGTAGGACAGAGTGCCAAGGTCAAAGTTGGAAGTACTGATATCAAAATCTATGACGGAATTATAAAGAGTACTGAAGCCTCTGCAGATACTACATCAAGAGTTTTTAAATGCAAAGTTGAGGTTGCTAATCTTGATCAGACACTGAAACCGGGCATTTATGCCAACGTGGATATTGTAGGTGACCAGACATCAGAAATGATTGCTGTGCCGACAGATGCCTTGAGCGGAAATCCAGGAAATTATACAGTGTTTGTGAATGATCAAGGGGTTGCCCGTAAACGCATGGTCAGTATTGGGCAAATCACAAAAGGCTTAGTGGAGATCAAAGACGGCGTAAAGAATGGTGACAGCGTCATCATTACCAATGTGAATACACTGCAGGATGGCGATGCGGTTTCAGTGGTAATGGAATAGGAGGACAAGATTAATGTTTTTAACAGATATCAGCCTGAAAAGGCCTGTATTTGCCACTGTCATCATTATTGCTATGCTGGCAGTGGGTGCTATGAGTTATATAGGACTCCCCATCAACGAAAACCCTGAGATCGAGATTCCTTATATCGCGGTTGCCATTTCCTTGCCGGGAACTTCAGCAGAACAGATTGAAGCGAAAGTGACAAAAAGAGTCGAGGAATCTGTCGGACAAATTTCGGGAGTGAAACACATTACCTCCAGCATTTCGGAAGGGGTTTCCCAAACCGTCATTGAGTTTAATTCCGGAACAGAAGTCAATGTGGCGGCCCAAGATATCAAAGACAAACTAAGCGGTATTCGGGGCACTTTGCCCCAGGATATCGAGGAACCCATTATCCAAAAATTCGATTTTGCGGCAACACCCATTATATCCTTCGTGGTCACCAGCCCTCTTTCCAACAAGGACTTATCACAAGTCGTCGAAGATGACATCACCAAAAAACTAAATACGGTGAAAGGGGTTGGATCGGTTACCACCTATGGTGCGCAAGTCAGGGAAATACATATCAAACTCGATAAAGAAAAAATGGCGTCCCTTAATGTGACCACTGCAGAAATCACCCAGAGCCTGGGAAGTGACAACATAAATAGGTCCAGCGGAAAAGTTTCCAATCATGATAAAGAAGTTTCTATCAGAACGAATGGTACGGTCAAAGAAGTTAATGATTTCTTGAATATTTTAGTCGCCAATCGCAACGGGACTGAAATAAGAATCAAGGATGTTGCTCAAGTGGTAGATACTATTAAGGATAAGGACAGTTTATCTTATTATAAGGGTGCAGAATCGATTGGGATTGATATCGTTAAACAATCCGGAGAAAACACCACCCAAGTAGCGGACGATCTTAAAGCAAAAATTGCAACGATTCAAACCTCACTGCCTAAAGATGTAAAAATTAATATTGTCAATGACAATTCCCAGATCATACGGGCCTCCGTGGCTGAAGTTCAGAAAACCTTGCTGGAAGGTTGTATCCTGGCGGTGCTCGTGGTTTTCCTCTTCCTGCGGAATGGGGGAAGCACGGCCATCAGTGCGATTTCACTGCCTACCTCGATTATCACTACCTTTGCCGCTATGAAACTGATGAATTTTTCACTCAACACCATGTCCTTAATGGGTCTCTCCTTATCAGTCGGATTGCTGATTGATGATGCCATTGTTGTCGTTGAGAACATTGTGCGTCACTTAAAAATGGGTAAATCCGCTATCGAAGCAGCGAAAGACGGGACGAGTGAGATTGGGCTGGCTGTGACGGCTACCACCTTTACCATAGTTGCTGTCTTTCTCCCCATTACCATGGTTGATGGATTGATCGGGGCCTACTTCAAGGAATTTGGTCTAACGGTTGCTGTCAGCGTCTTGATTTCTTTATTTGTATCCTTTACATTAGTTCCGTTGATGGCATCTAAATATATAAAAAGGGAAAACGAGGAATTAGATAAAAAACACGGTCCCCTGGGGAAATTCTTAATATGGTTCAATCACTTGTTTGTTAAACTTGCCAGAGTCTATACAAGACTTCTCAGGGTAACCTTGAAACACAGGACTAAAACCATAGCTATTGCCACGGCAATGTTCTTCGGCAGTTTGCTCCTTCTTAACTTTATTAATATTAGTTTTTTAGATTCCTCAGACAACGGAAAGATCACAATAGCAGCGGCGACAGATGGAGGGACAACCCTGGATAGTGCGGCAGAAACAACCAAAAGAATGGAAAGTATTCTTAATAAGTATCCTGGAGTAGTGTACCTGTATTCCACTGTTACACCCAGCAACATCAACATAAGTGTGCAGCTTCCAGACAAGAATGCCAGAAAAGAGACCTTAAGTGAAGCAGCCAATAAAATGCGAGAGAGTTTAATTCAGATTCCGGGAATTAGCGTTTCTATGACGATTGGTTCAACTTTGGGGGAAGTATGGGCTACCGAAATTCATTTTACTGGGGATGACTTTAATCAGCTTTTAGACTATTCGATGCAAGCCGAGAAAGTCTTAAAGAAAATTCCCGGGGCTGTTGACGTAAGTATAAGCTATAAAACTGGAAAAGCAGAAGCAATAATTGAAGTAGATCGGGATAAGGCCGCTGATTTAGGGGTGAGTCCCTTGGTCGTAGCCAATACCTTGGGAACACTTTTTAATGGTTCTCTCGTAACCCAGTATGAAACAGAAAAGGATCGTTTTGACGTTAAAGTGTTGCTCCAGGATGATCAGAGGAAGGACTTTGACAGCTTAAAAGGAATTTATGTTCCCGGTTCAAATAACCGTATGGTTCCACTCGATCAGGTTACAAAGCAAGTTTTCGCCACGGGCTCTACGACCATTAGTAGGTATGATAAAGCTCGAGAGATTGTGGTAACGGCCAATGCCTCCGGAGTTTCGGCAACTCAGTTGAATACTCAGTTTAACACAGCCTTGAAAAATGACACGAAGATGCCCGCCGGAGTAAGCCAAGTCAGCGGAGGAGATCAGGAAATGATGGCAGAAGCTATCCCCGGCTTAATGCAGGCACTTTTGATGGGAATTCTATTCATTTACTTGGTTCTTGCCGCTCTGTTTGAAAGTTTTATTGATCCCTTGGCGATTGTCTTGGCTTTGCCCTTCGGCATCATTGGAGCCCTGTTGGCCCTGTTTCTCAGCGGCAGCAATTTAAGCATGATGGCCATGATTGGTATTATTATGTTGATGGGACTGGTCACCAAAAATGCGATTTTGTTAGTTGACTATGCTAAACAAAAGCTGTCCGAGGGAGAGGAGCGCAATGAAGCGCTGCTACAGGCGTCTTCGACACGACTTAGGCCTATCCTTATGACGACGTTAGCGATGGTATTCGGTATGATTCCCACAGCGCTTTCTACAGGGTTAGGCTCGGAAGGACGCGCACCTATGGCTTATGCCATTATTGGCGGCTTAATTACGTCAACTTTTTTAACCCTCATCGTTGTCCCTGTCATCTATACGCTGTTGGACGATGCCAAAGGTTTTTTTCACAAGAAAACGAACAGTTAAATTTTATGATACCACTATAGAAAATGCTTGACATAGTGTTAACTACAGATGTTAGACTAGGACATGAGTTTGATCAATAGACTGTAGACAATGTGAACAAGCTTGTCCTTTGCATTTGAAGATACGGAGCACTTAAAATTTATATACTTAATAGAGAAGAACCGATCTCTAGGAATTTTATTTGGTAAAAAGGAGGGGAAGAGAATGAACATTGCAGTGGTAAGTAAAAAATTTGATCTTTCGCAGGATACCCTGCGCTATTATGAAAGAGTCGGTATGATTCCGCCTGTCAATCGCACCCCGAGCGGAATTAGAGATTACACCGAGGAGAACTGCAAATGGGTGGAGCTTGCCAAATGTATGCGTAGTGCCGGCCTTCCGGTAGAAGTGATGATCGAATATTTGAAGCTGACGCAGCAAGGAGAAGAGACGATCCCTGCCCGGCGGGAACTCCTTCTTGAGCAGCGTGAACAGCTTTTGGCACAGAAAGCGGCTGTCGAAAGCACGCTGGATCGACTGAACTTCAAGATCGAGCGCTATGAAATAGCCATGGAAACAGGTGTGTTGTCGTGGGATCGTGAAGAGGTATAATACACATATTTTCGCAAGTTAGAGGAGATTATGATTAGGCAAACCCAGGCTCTAGGCGGGGGTGGGCGGTTGGATCTAAATGACTTGAAACGAGCGAGAGGATTTCAAAGTAAGGTTCCACAGCGATAACAATATCTTTGGCAGTACGTTGAGGTGGACCTGGTCTGTCCCGTTGTTCATCAGCCTTGCCAACATAGGTACATTTGACATTAGCTTTAGAAGATTCCTCTAGTGAATGGGCAAGAAGCCGGGTTTGAGGCACTTCTCGTGCCTACAGACTATCGAAGCCGAGAAAAGCTGGGTCTAAGAGATTGATTCTTACACTATGCGCTCATTTTCCTTTTATGTTTAGTTGCACTTGGGGTTATGGGGCTAATTGGTGTGGGCCCAGGAAGGTTTGATTGATTTTCATATACGGGACAAGGTTAAAGCCTCCTGTCGTAGTTTTTATCCTACGCAGGAGGCTTTAACCTTGGGGAGTCCTCACAGATACCATCATAAATGCAGAACAAAAATATTTTTTACCATATGTTGCCGTAAAGCCCTAGCTCAGCTATGGGGATATAAGGCAAATCTAAAGATCCTTTTGTATTATATATGTGTATGTAATATACTGTTTTCATGGATATGAACTATAAGTCAAACAACAACATTGTCTACTCATGCAAGTACCATGTGGTCTGGTGTCCTAAATATCGTCGGAAGGCTTTGGGTGGGAAGATTGAAGCTCGTTTGAAGGAATTGATTCAAGAGACATGTATCTGAACAAATTATCTTGATCAAAAACACCCTGCAGGAATATATCTAAACTGCTAACAATGTAGTTAGTGATTATGTTGCTGGTAATACTGTAAAACACACCTCCAAAACTGTCTCTGACGATTTGCCGAGTGCTTCGAAGAACCAAGTTATTCAAGATGCTAAGAGTATTTTCAAAAAGTACACCAAAAAACTCAAAGTCAATGCTGAAAAAGAACCTGACAAGCAAAAGGAACTAAAAGTCCCCATTCTCAAAAAACCAGTGGCTATTTGGAATAATCAAAACTATTCTATTAAGTTTGGCTATATTGCTTTCCCTGTTTGGCATAATGGTAAAAGCACTAGAATAATGGTCAAGACTGAAACAACAGGGTATCAAGTGAATCTATTAATTAACAAGTTGGGTACACTTAGAATTACTGAAAAATCGGGTAAGTTCATGGCACAAATTGCCGTAAATGTAGTACCTATGCAAACCACGGGTACAGACTCAATGGGCATAGGTCATAGAGACATTATCGGTGCTAAGAATATCATTTTTGCACCTGTGATAGATGGTAACAGTCTATCAGCCTAGACAGCTATATGCTCTGGTCTAGGAGAGGTAATGCATACCCTTAACTTGGGGTCATACTCGATTGTCGGAAACGGACTTTCGTTTAATCACCCAAGAATCCCCCAGATTCATCTGTGGGGAGTGTCAAATTTCAAACGTAAAGACATCATGGTAAATTGGCTGACTCAGTTATTAGTAATCATCCATTGGTTCAATCCATTAATATAGTACGCCTTTTACCGAATGCGGGAAGATCAGGAAATTGCCTGTGACGCTTTAGCCATGGAGCGAATCAATACGAAACAAGCCAACGACTATGCTTATACCCTCATCAAATTGGTAGAGACATACTCTAACACGCCGCGATTGATAGGATTGGCAAGTTTATCTGGCTCTAAATCTCAGATCAAGAGGAGAATAACCATGATTAAAGAGTTCAGAAGGTCTTTCGTTAAATGGTCTTTGATAGGATTATCAGTGATCGCTTTGCTGGCTGTTGTGGTTTTCACCAATGTTAAGAATCTACCGGACTATCATATATCAGTTAATCAAAGTGACATTAAAGAAATTCGCATTTCTATGAATGGTATAGAGAAAACGATTAATGATCAAGATTGGTCGTCTCTAATTCAGGCGTTCAATAATTCCAAAATCACACGTGTCCGAAATCTTGAGGTAAATCACAGCTTGGTTGTTCTATTCGCCTTCAATGACGGAAGCGGAAGAACACTAGATTTTGCAGTGAACGGTAATGAAATAAGGGTATCTCGACATATTGGAGAAACAAAGGTGGATTATATCGCTGAAAATCCAGACGTTAAAAATGTTGTTGCAAAATTGTATGACAATGCTGATGCCGATGCTGATACGTCCAACATAGACGTCGCACAACCCCCTGGGGACTTAACCGCCGGGCAAACAGGGTATAGTTCCCATTATCCTAAACTGGAAATTCTCAATGGAACGACCAAGCTCATTTGGACTAGGGGAGACGCCAACTACACTTCCCAGCCTGGCATGTTGATTGGTAATACAAATTTCGGTTTAGGAATTGACGAAGCGATGAAATTACCAGCCAGTGTGCTTAAGCCAGAATCATGGCTTGAGTTCATGGCTGAGGAGGTTGCGGGCTTAGATAAGCCAACCTACCAGCTTAGGTTAGTAGATAGCAATCAACAATTAAAGTTGTACCCAATTAACCAAAACTCAATCCTTCTCCCCAAAGCGGAAGGTAACTATTTATTTCAACTTCAGGTTAATTGGGGTAACGAAAATCACGTAATTTATTATTGGTTTCAGATAGAAACACAGTCAGCAACAGCAGTAGATTATTCAAGTGCTGCTCGGGATTTCTTAAGCCAGAAGAATCTCAAGATAGCTGTAAACAGTGTTGGTGCTGAAGATGTTCAACTGCCAACTGATTTTACAGCCGTCAAAGATGGTGTTAGAGTTGGCGACCTATTAAGGCGAAGCAACGAATTATCGAAACTTAATAATTTAGACTTTTCTAAGTATATGGGTCAAAGAATCAAAATGTATACGGCTCAAATTGAAACTGGTGTCCGTGAATCAAATTATGATGTAGTCCTATTCCTAACCGAAAATAAAGTGGTCGGTTATTGGATTGATGCTGGAATGAAAGACCCTAAGCAAAACAGACCTGATTTTAATGTTTTAGTAAATCTTCTGATAGCAAGATGAAGGTATTAATTCCTGTCTGTGAAGGGGCCGTGTGTGCTTCATTAAACCTACAACCTGAGGTAAAGGAGGCGAGTAAACACCAATGAAACATCTACCCTCAGCTTGGCAGCTTGCAGTCCAAAGGGTTCCGGTGGTAAATCCAGCTCCTCCGGTCAGGTTATTCCTCAGGAGCCAAGCCGGGATCAGGAAAAGGTCCCTTCATCTCGACAAAGTTTCGTCTAAATCCAAGGTCTACCTTAGGGATATAAGACTTAAGAAAAGGTCAAAGAGCAGTTTCTGCATATGAAGAAACTACAAGTCTGATTTTTGTTGCTCGAACCCCATTATTTGGTATGCCTTTACGAATTACGGGAAGACCAGGAAATTGCTTGTGATGCAATGACTGTAAAACACTTCGGAGGAAGCTCCAAGGACTATGCGGATACCCTTATGAAATTGCTGGAAAGCCATGTCAGGCCCCTCAAAATGGCAAAGGCGGATTGAATGCAAAGGTAGACACAGAATTGTATAATCGTATTGACACTCTTCTAAATTCCTTTATTTAGCCTTCGATGCCAGCAATTCTAGAAGTGGGGCGTTGATCTGGTCCCGATGAAGAAATGGATCTGAGCAGGGCGGAAAAGGGAAGAGAGGTTACTTAATGGAAAAATCAGCGCTTACCAAAATAATCGTTGTTCTGTCGGTTCTCGTACTGTCTTTGACCGGGGGATTGATTATGCTATTAATCAATTCCGCCGGCCTAAATTCGGCAGACCTGAATCCGGACGAGAGATTAAACCGCCTGATCGCAGCTAAATTCCCGGAGACCCGCTCAGGGAAACAGGGTGTGCTTTTAAGGACAGAGGACATCCCGCAGGACGATCTGCTTTTGGCTTTGATCTTTAACGAAGCGAAGGTGGGGCAGTCGGGCGGACAGCTGGGCGTCAGTCTGCTGGTCCTGGACAAAGAACTGAACATTATAGGGAACTCTGCCAGTGGGATGCCCTTAAGTCCTTGCTACACAGCACAAACTTTGCAGGCAAACACTTATACAATCACCTTTGGATGTACGGATCACACCAAGTGGCTCAGCGAATCCGATAAAGTCGTTCCTGTCGATATCCGGAAGGTTAAAGCGGTGTATGACAACGGTACCGAGGTTCTGTCCCCGGTGCAAAATAACAGTTATATCTGCTGGGCCAAGGGAACACCCGACCTGGTGGGACTGTATTTTTATAATGCCGACAATGAGCTTCAGGCCGATCATACGGAAATTTGGGGACCGGGTCTTGGCGTGTACGGTGTGGAGAATTACACTGTTAGTCCCGAAAATGTCGTGAAGGGTTATCTGAAAGCGAAAGAGAATAATGATTATGAGGCTTGGAAGGCCGCCTTATGGCCTGCTCTAAAAAACGTTCAAAACTTTACGCCCACATTTGAAAAACCCGGCGATCTAGGTGTTTTAAGCCTGAGCATGGAGAGGGTGGCGGTTTCAGAGGAAGAAACCAGAGGCATCAAAGCGAGGTACACAGGAAGTGAGCTTGCGCAGAGTTACAATTGGTCGGACGAATACATAGCGGAAAATATGATCGTGGTTTCCGCCCAATATACGGTAGATTACGACAATACCAAAGTTCCTTACCAGGAAGGGGCTTTGAACCAGGATTTTATTCTGATCAGAGAGTACACGGGTTCCGGTTCCTCGTGGCTTATTTGGGATGGAACCAGCTCGAAATAAGCAGCAAAGCTAAAGAAATCCGCCCCAAGCTTCAAGTTTTATAAGGGATATGAATCCAGCCTTTGAATTATAAAACATCAAAGAAATTTTTATGTTGACAGGTCCATATTACGGATGTAATCTGGATTTGGAATACATCTGCAGGAAGAGGTTTGCAAGCAAGCCTGAAAAGCAGTAAAGCGTGGTATCCTCACAATAACTCTGATTGGAATCAACATGATGCAATATGTGGAGCAGGGCAGGGAAAGGAGCAAAAAGATCGTCAGAGCGACCCTTGTTTCATCGTTATATCGTAAGGAAAACTCTTCAGAAGGAATCGTTTTGGTTTATGAAATGAATTGAGCACCGCAATTAAAAATAATCGAATTCTTTAGGACATAAAATCAAAAACGGAGTGAAGATATTGGCTAAAAAAAGGGACAAAAAGAAAAAACTTAAAAGGGTTTTTATAATCCTAGCACTGCTGATTGCAGGGCTCCTTGTCGGGAGGGCGGCATTTGCCGTTTTTTATTTCGGAGAGGAAGGATTATTCGCTGATAGACAAACAGATGGTAGTGCTGATTTGAATAACCGGGTCAGCTTTCTTTTGATCGGGACGGATAAAAGGCCGGGGGAAAATTCTTACAATGCGGACTCGATCATTGTGGCCAGCCTTGATCCGAAGACGAAACTCATTTCCCTGCTGTCCATTCCCAGAGATACCCGGGTAACCCTGTCGGGATCAAAAAGCTATTATAAAATCAACGCCGTTCCCATGTTAAAAGGGATCCCGGAGCTGGAAAAACAGGTTACCGGGCTGACCGGCATCAAGCTGAACGGCTATGTATTGACGAATTTCGCCGGGTTCAAGGATATTATCGATACGCTGGGCGGGATCACCATTGACGTGGAAAAAGACATGCAGCACGTGACCGGGGACAAAGAGGACGGCTATATCAACCTGAAGGCCGGGGTGCAGGAATTGGATGGCTCAAAGGCCTTGCAGTATGCGCGCTACCGTGACAACACAACGGCCGACATCGGAAGAACCGCCAGACAGCAGAAAGTACTGACAACGGCAGGCAAAAAAATGCTTGAACCCGCCACAATTCTTAAACTGCCCAAGCTTGTCCCGCAGTTAATGAAAACAGTGGAAACGGACCTGTCTTTGAAAGATCTCCTAACACTTGCCGGGGCGGCAAAATCATTTGACGACGCCACAATCGTAACCCAAACCCTGCCTGGAGACGCGATTATGCTGGACGGGTTAAGCTATTGGGAAGTAAACCGGGATAAAGCAAAAGAGGTGGCCGGCAATCTTCTCCTGGGACAAACTGCCGATGATATCTGGGACAGCTCGGTGCTGGCCTCCTTGGATCCGGAAGTGAAAGCCCGTCTTGCTGCTCCGGCAAGGGAAGAGGCTATCGACATCCCCGAAATACCGGGAGTTATCGCCCCAGAAGAGGGAGCGACACCCGTGACAACCATCCAAACCGAGCAGTATGCGGGGACGATCACCTGGTCGCCTGTCGATGCCATCTTTTTCGCTGGTCAGGAATATATGGCGACGATTACCCTCCTTCCCAAAGCAGGGTATACCTTAAAAGGCGTCACTGAGGACTTCTTTACCGCACCGGGAGCATCCACCACTCGGAATGCTGCAGGATCAGGGGTCATTACGGCAGTGTTCCCGGTGTCGCCGTCTGAGCCGGCACAACCGACAGAACCGTCTGAGCTAGCTGAGCCAACTGAGCCAACAGAATCAACAGAACCGGCGACAACAATCAGCCTTTCGAAAATTAGGGGGGTGATACCGCCTGAATCGGAGGTGTCACCTGTAACAACGATCAGCGAAACGGAGCAATATACCGGGACGATCACCTGGTCGCCTGCCGACGACCCCTTTGTCGAAGGCCGGGACTACACGGCAATCATCACGCTGGTCCCCAAAGAAGGATATACCTTGGCAGGGATTGGCGAGAATTATTTTAAAGTGCCGGGCGCAGCAGCGGCAAACCCTGCCGGAACGGGAGTCGTAACAGCGGTATTTCCGCGAGAAGATGAAGATTTACCCGGCACCGAATAACTTTAACCCCAGCAGGTGGCGTGTATGAGGGGGGCACATTAGCCCCTTTTTTGGCATGGTTAATATTTTTCGTCCGAAGGGCTGCCGCCAAAATCATGGTTGACAAATTTATTTTTGGTAATGAGGAAATCCATAGCGTCAGGTCAGCAGCTTTTTTATCGTCATAATCAACCAAAACCTGATCCCGTATTTGATGGGGCTGGATGAAAAGGTGGAACTAAATATCAGTAATTCCTTATGGGTGAGAGAAGGAGAAGAGATCAAGCAGGATTTCTTAGCAGCCACCAAGGATAGCTTCAACGCTTCTGTGACCCCCCTCGATTTTAGTAAGGCCAATGCCGCAGATCAAATCAATCAATGGGTGGCCGAAGCGACCCATAAAAAGATAGATAAGATCATCAGTTCCCCGATACCTTCAGATGTTATCATGTACCTAATCAATGCCATCTACTTCAAAGGGGATTGGACTGAGCAATTCGATAGCAAAGATACGGTCAAGACACAATTCAGGACAGGGAACGGCAGCACCAATGAAGTCATGATGATGAGCAGGACAGGGAAGGTTGAATACGGAAAGGGCGACGATTTCCAAGGGGTCCGGCTTCCATACGGAAGCGGCAAAGCGGCAATGTACTGCATTTTGCCGGAGAAAGACCAAACAATTAATGATTTTATCGCGACGATGGATGCAGGCCGCTGGAAGAGGATCATGGACAGTATCTCAGAGCGGGATGAGGTAAATTTGCAGTTGCCCCGTTTCAAATTGGAATACGGGATCAAGAATTTAAACGACAGCCTGACAGCCCTCGGGATGGGGGAAGCCTTTACGGATAAAGCCGATTTTTCCGGGATCGGCGACGATCTCTGTATCAGCCGAGTGCTGCACAAGGCGATCATCGAAGTTAATGAAGAAGGTAGTGAAGCAGCGGCGGCAACCGCAGTGGAAATGAAGCGGACGTCTGCAGCGGAACCCCTGGCTTTCATCGCCGACCGTCCGTTTTTATTCGTCATTGTGGATGATCAAACCGGGACAATTTTATTTATGGGCAAGTTGTATGAAGTGAAATGAATTTTCTCAATTCTTTACCGTGCCTGAAATCAGCAAAGGGGATGATGGCTATCTGTTTCGCCATAAGGTTAATTGTTGGCGGTAACTGGCGGCGGTCGTATAGTCTGGGCCCAGAAAACTCTATCAATTATTAATGTTGAAGCGGGGAGGACCAGGGAGCTTCCGAATTCAGAGGGAGATGCAGCCATTGATCCTTCGTTATCTAAAGACGGAAAAAATATTGCCTTTGTTTCTGCAAAAAACTTAGGGACTGGAAAAGACAATATCCGAATGCAAAGACTTTATAAGGTATTCTAATGAGATCGGTAAAAAAGGATTCCTCGAAAATGATGTTTATCAGAAGGCAATTGCAATGTCGCTTCTTAACATAGGTGAACATGCCAACGGCCATGCCTGTCCCAAATTGGAATGCGCGTTCCAATTTGGGACAGGCATTTTATATGAGATTATCACCCTCATGAGTCTGACCACATAGTCTGTGAATAAAGTAACAGAAAGGACAGATGCTATTATGAATGATTTGATAACAGATCGCAACTGTCTACATAAAAATATAGCAGTCGTTTATGAGACGGAATATGAAAATTATTCTTTACCAATCGTTCCCGAAATGTTATTATTATTTACAGGAGGGAAAGTAATGGGACGAACCAAGGAATTTGAGGAAAGTGTAGTTCTCCAGAAAGCCATGGAATTATTTTGGAAACAAGGCTATGAAAAGACATCTATGAACGATCTGGTAGAGCATATGGGAATCCATCGTAGAAGTCTATATGATACCTTCGGTGATAAGCATACATTATTTTTAAAAACGATAGATTGCTTCGGAGAGTTTATAAAATCCAGACTAATATCTGAAACTTCACGTGCAGAAACGGCAAAACAAGCGATACAGTTTATCTTTGACTTTATGATCGAAGGAAATGGAAATAGACCATTGGGTTGCCTACTTGTAAACTCAGCAACTGAAATGGCTTCCCGAGATAAGGATGTAAATAAAAAGACGAAAGAAGCATTTATGCAAACAGAGCATTTTCTTGCGGAGCTTATTCACAAAGGACAGCAAACAGGTGAATTCACATGTGATTATGATGCTGAGGTTTTGGCAGAAACCTTGAACAATACTTTGATTGGGATTCGGGTACTTGCAAGAACCTCAGCTAGCAAAGAAAAGTTACATCGTATAGCAGATTTTTCCTTAGCAATACTAAATAAATGAGGTTTTTTTATGACTCTAAAGATAATTGCTTGTGAGGTTATGAAAGAAGAACTGCTTACCGTGGCCTCAGGCCAAGACATTGTATTCGAGTTTCTCCCACAGATACGACATAATCATCCCGAAAAATTGGTAGTCGAATTGCAGAGCATTCTGGATAGTTCAATCGGCTTTTCACGAATTGTTTTAGGATACGGGCTTTGTGGGGGCGCAACTAAAAAATTGCGGGCGGGTGACTTTATTTTGACAATACCTCGAGTCCATGAATGCATTCCGTTGCTTCTTGGCTCTCAAGCAAGTTATGAGAAACAACGTATGAGTGAAATAGGTACATTGTATATGTCATCTGGCTGGACGAATAGCGAAGGGTCTATTATTGGAGAGTATAATCGCTCCAATAAAAAGTATGGTATTGAAAAGACCAAGAGAATTTTCGCTTTGATGTTTAGCGGCTATAAACGCGTATTGTATATCCGATCTGGAATTTCGAATGAAGGGAAAAATATTCAACAATCACTTGAAATAGCACAATTACTTAAGTTGGATCATCAGATCAAACAAGGGGATTTGACCTATTTTGACAAGTTGGTAAATGGACCTTGGCTTAAAGATGAGTTTATTAATATTCCACCTCACGGAGTAATTGACGATTCTTATTTCATGGTTATAGATCAAAAAAATGTAATCTAAACCGGAATGTGAAGTGTATTCTTTCTCCTCCATAATTAGACAATTGTATTCACTTGGGTAAATAGCGCAGAAATTCGAAACTTGCGCTTTATCACCTACAGGGAGGAAGTGGGTGACTACCCCTTCCCGATACGGGCTGCAGAATGACATCAGATAAAAGCAATGAGCCAAGTCAGGTAGAGGGGGGGGTTCCAAGATCATGTACTTTGAAATATATAAATAACAAGGAAGATTCCGACTGCGAGGACTAAACCGGTGAGCAATGTATTAAGTATTGACGATGATTGATAGATAGCCTCAGTAATTTGTTTCTCAGTTTTCTTATACTTGATATAGGCGAATACGCTCATTATTGCACCTAGACCCACAAGGAGGATTCCAACAATTGATGAATATCCATGTGAAGAAGGTAATACATTTTCAAAACCAGCTTGGCTCAAAATATATGACATTTGTTTTATGAACAAAGAGAATCGCTCTACTACGAAACCGAATCCCATTATCCCTATGGATGTTCTTATCCATGCAAGAAAGGTCCTTTCATTGGCCATGTAAAAACGGGGGTCACCAACTTTTACAGGCGTCGTTTCTTCAATTATTTTTGACATACAACAACCTCCATAATTCCAAGGCCTTTTTCAATCTTTTTTAATAATAAGTATCCTCTCTTGGATTCTCAATATAACTTTGCTCTCCATTCCTATCGTCATTACTCTCAGCTGGCTTTTGGTTTATATTCTATCATGATAATACAAATAAAACCCACACCCTGGATGCACAAACAAAGATTATCTCTTGACGAGGTAGTCTTTTGCTTTTAATTATATGGTATTATTATCCTTGAAGAGTAAGAACTTTGAATATTTGTTAAACCATTGGTTGATACATTGGGATAAGCAAGCAAAAGGTGCCAATCAAATAAAATAAAGGATTGAAGTGTAAGCTGGAGTAGTTATGGGAAAAAACCAAAAAATAGGGGGGCTGTTACTTGAACTGTACTGTAATAAAAAATATTCCATTTGACTTAGACTTTGAAGATTTACTGAACAGATTGCGTATCAAAAAAGGGACTGAATATGAAAAACGGATAGAAGAACTTGTCCAAGAGGCCGAAAAAAATGGAAATCTTAAGGTTCTATATAAGTTATCATACATAGAAGATAAAAAGGATGATACGGTTGTTATTGATGGTGTAAAGTTTTCCAGTCGTATCTTACGAGTCAATTTGGATAAGGTCAACAGGGTGTTCCCATATGTTGCTACCTGTGGGCATGAATTAGAGAATTGGTCAAAAGGCTTCCCAGATATGCTGGAAATGTTTTGGTTGGATACAATTAAGGAATTAGCCTTGAGATCGGCAAGGACTGCTCTTACAAAAGAGTTAAAGGATAAGTTTAAACTGGATAAAATGGCCAATATGAATCCAGGTTCTTTAGAAGACTGGCCCATTAGTCAACAAAAAGAACTTTTTCAACTCTTTGACGGTCATGAGAAATCAATTGGGGTGGAACTTAAGTCTAGTTTTCTGATGACACCTATTAAATCAGTATCAGGCATATTTTTTCCAACAGAATCTAACTACGAGAATTGTATGCTATGTCCCAGAGGAACCTGCCCTGGAAGAAAGGCTCCCTATGATGAAAAACTATATAGTGAGAAGTATGCATTATAATAACGTCTGTTCGAGGGGGATATGAAAATGGATAAAATTAATCTTTGTGAGAAATTAGATCTTTTTAAAGAGTATTGGAGTCCCAAAATATTAGGCGAAGTCAATGAATCCTATGTGAAAATTGCAAAACTTAAGGGTGAATTTTTATGGCATATTCATGATAAAGAAGATGAAATGTTTCATGTTCTAAAAGGAGAATTGATTATTAAGTTTAGGGATAAGGATGTCATATTAAATGAAGGTGAATTTCTTATTATTCCAAAAGGGATCGAACATATGCCTGTTGCTAAAGAAGAAGTACATGTCATGTTAATTGAAGCAAAAACAACGTTGAACACCGGAGGTATAAGAAATGAAAGAACCGTAGAGAAACTTGAAAGAATTTAGTGAGGGTTGTTCTTAATCAATAAAAATTCGATCTATAAAAAGATGAGGCCAAGTTTAACTGACCCCATCGCAACCGCGTCTAGTGAGGAAGATTTGACCGCACCGTTGAAAGACTAACAATTACAAAAAGGAATGAAAGAAGATGGAAGAGCAAAGAGTTTTAAAAATGTTGAATGAACTAATGGGCGAAATCAAGAAAACGCGAGATGATCTATCGGGTGAAATATCACAAACGCGAGCTGATTTATCGGGCGAAATATCACAAACGCGAGCTGATTTATCGGGCGAAATATTACAAACGAGAGCTGATTTATCGCGTGAAATATTACAAACGAGAGCTGATCTATCAAGCGAAATTTCACAAACACGAGCTGATCTGTCGGGCGAAATAAGTACGATAAAATCCGAAGTCGGTATAAACCGCATGCTATTGGAGGAGGTACAAAAGCAGATTAAAACGGTTGCCGAGGGAGTAACGTCATTGAGGGAACAAACTGCACAGCAATTCGAAACACTTACACACTATGTAAACGAAAAAACGAGTTTACTGGAGAAGGTTATCCGAAACGAAATCGATGAAGGTAAACATATAAAAGGTATATTGGGCGAACATGAGGTTTCAATAAGGCACTTGAAAAGCAAGAGTTTATAAGGGCAAAATGAGCCGCAGAAAAAGGCAGACGCTGACAGGTATGCAGTAGAGCAGGCTGCTGAGGCTGATAAAGCCAAACGAATGGGGGAAGCTGATGCTCTCAAGTATAGGATTGAAGCCAAAGCCAATGCCGAACAAAAACGCCTTGACGGTCTCTGGCGCGGAGGTCGAAAAGGCCAAGGAACTTCCGAAGTAGAGGTAGTCAAGCTCAAAGGCTTAGCAGAAGCGGAAGCTAAAGAGAAGCTGGCCGAAGCTTTTGAAAAATTCGGTCAGGCAGCGGTACTGGACATCATGGTCAAGATTGAAGAAACTCTGGTCACCAAAGCTAACAGACTGCTGCCTAACAAAAAATTAAAGATTATGATATAACCCAGGTACAACTTTTTTGAAGTGTACCTGGGTTATATCAAACAAGAAATACAGTCGGGCAAAGGGCTCCGACTGTGTTTCATGCAGAAAGAAATAATTGGCTCTTTCACACCAAACGGTGGGAACAATACCCGTTTAGTCATCAGATTAAAATAATCAATTCGTTTATCTTTAACATATCCTTCTAAATCGGCTTATCGCATTCTGTCCCAACGATGTTATTGAAATCACATTCAGGTTTATTTATAAATTTAGTTAAGCAATTTTAAATTTGACAAATTCAATTCCATAACGTATCGATGATGCCCCTTACCAAATTCATCTTCACTCATTTTAATAGTTTTAAAACCTAATTTATCCTTATACAAATGAATTGCCGATACGTTTTCCGTATTAACTGTTAAATCCATTTTATTAAATCCTTGTTCTTTTATATTTGAACAAATTGAATGGAGAAAATGATATCCTAAACCTTGTCCCTGGAATTCATCTGCTATCGCATAGTCAAATAAATAAGCCTTATCAAATTCCTCCCAATCACGCATTAAAATGGCTATACCGATAATTCTCTTTTTATTTTCTTCCTTAAGAATAAAAACATTACCATGGCGAATTTGAGGAACTAATCCCCATTCATCTATTCCTTGCTCATTGAATATGTCTAGTTCAAAATTAACTATTCTTCTTAATAACGCTAAATTAAAGTCTTGAACTAAATAAATTTTTATATTTTCTTGATCACCATTAAGATTTCCCACTACTTTTCGGGGTAAATCTTTTATTTCTTCTAACATTTCAACAACTCCTTTGATTTCGTTCAAATTATTGTTAATATCTCCAAAAATTCTTCGTTTATAATCTTCAAAAAATAAAGATTGCTCATCACAAGAGAGATCTATATGGATGAAAGACTTTTAAGCCCAGAGTCGCGGATAGCAATTGACAATTAACATTTATCTATAAATTGCTTAGATGTGAAAGTAACGTTATTACTCGGAATGATATTTATTTGGCTTTATTTATATAGTAACTAGAGGAGGATTCAATCTTGAATAAGAAAGTTCTAATGTTGGGTTTGGCAGTATGCCTATCAAGTATTATCACAGGATGTTCGAATTCTCAACGTGATGAAGTCACAACGCTTAATAAAAGCTATGATATAGAAAAACAAAAAAACATAGAGTTAGAAATAGAGAAGGCTGTGTTAAATGAAAAGCTAGAAAGCATAAATAAGAGACAAGAAAAGCAGGTCGCAATAATTACAACTTTAATTAGAGATTCCGCAAGTGGTGTGGATATATATCCCATTTATTCCGCTGATGTTGATAACTATATCAATAACTACAATAAGGAAATAGATTTTTATATAGCTATACCCAAAGAAGATTCACTAAAAAGTAAATTGGATACCATTGCAAAAAGTTTATCAGAAACTTATTTTGGCAACCTTCCGATTAAGGTATTAGAGTTTGATGATAAGAAAATTGTAACAATCGATCTGGAGGAGACCTCGGAAATGTCAATAAATACTTCAATTCAAAAGAATAGTTCATGGGCCACTGGCTTTTTCCAAGGATCGACAGGGGGAACCATAACTACTATTCGTTTAATTGAATCATTCCTACAGAAAGACTATCAGGGTGAATGGGTAGAAGGTATAAGATTTTCGTATAAGGGTCAGCCTGTCGATTTCGAACATACGCCAGAATTAAGTAAAGTCATTTATCGAAGATAGAAATATAGGCGAGATGGACAGCTTCTATATAGAAAATAATCACCCGCCAATTCTAACTCAGGAAGTATGGGAGCAGGTTCAGCTTTTGCTTCCAGTATGAAAAAATAATTACCCAAAGAAAGGCTTATGTCATTACCCTCCAGTTGCTTTCAAAGCTCAAAGGGCCAGTCTCTCCATGTAAATGTAATTTGGAGAGACTGACCCTTTTTTTCTATGGGCAGGTATTGCAATTCTGATGATGATTCCTGCCTATTTTATCCGGTGATTCCGGATGAACCTCGGTTGTCTCCTTCGAATGGCTGACGGTTACTTGATGTTTCTGCTCCAAAGCAAGTTGTTCGAGTTGCCTCACACGCCCTTTCAAACCATTGCACAACTTATCAGTACGCAGCTCATCAATATATGGCGAAGCAGAAAGGAGGATTCGGAGCTCTTCGTCGATATCCCGGAGCGCGGAAAAATCAATCCAGTCAAGGCTGCCGGCCAAAGCGATCTGCTCGGCATGCGCCGATTTAAACGGATGACTTGGCACATCACCATTCGGATGAATTCCCCTTGCAAGCTGGTCATGCCAGAGGCTTGTGCCGCTGTCAAAGATGGGTGCTGCTCCCAGCCATGTAAGGGTATCTACATTTCGGACAGCACCAAAGTTTCCAAAATGGCGGTCTGTGTTGGCAATGAGAAAGTCAAAAGCCAGAAGATAATTTAGGAATTCCTTCATACCGGGGATGCCAAGATGCTCACAGCAAAGAAGAAAATGTTCATACAAGGAGTGATGATTGAGCTTCTTCTCACTCTTATAAATGCTGTATGCACTAACCAGTTCTGTCTCAGGCGTAATGAAGTTTTCGCATACGCTGTAGGGGATTTCGTTCTCCCAAACAAGACTGTACGGTACATAAGCGGTATGGTTTAAACGCCGGTGCAGAGAAGTCGCCAATACTTCATTGAGCGGTTCCTGGTGGAACGGATTGCTTCCGGATTTAAGCAGGTAACGTTTTCCGTCGATGATTTTCCATTTTTTGCGCAGCCATCCGTCGGATGTGTTGCATGGAGAGAGCAGGTCGAGTTCACTGCCGGGGGAAGCTTGACCAAAGAGTGCATTCCCCACATCATCAGAAAAAGGGTTGTTGAAAAAATTAATATTTTCCCACTTAAAGGGATGCTCCTTGGGGTTGATCCAATACTGATCAGACAGACTCAGCCCGTAGCATTTGGTTAGAAGTTGCTCTGTATAGGCTGTGTTCAGGATGTCAAGAGCCTCCCTGATACCGGAACGGCTGGCCGGAATGGAACGTCCCCGCCACCAATCGTTCAGGCTTTTCCTGTTAGGGAGCCCCTTGATAATTGCAATGCCGACGGGAAGGTATTCCAGATGAATCACTCGAGCGACCCTCAAAATCGCGCCCGTATCTTCGTCAATATTTAGTTCTGCCACAGGGGTATGTTTATTCATCAACGTGTAGAGCATCCGTGTTTCTTCCCTTCAACGGTATAATTATTATTGGTTCATTTTACCATTTCTCTTTATTCATAACAACTGTTAGTTCAGGAAGAAGGTATAATCAAATATCAAATGCGCAACTGAAAGAAAGATTTCAATCGAATAAGGATCATCTTGGAGCGATCCTTTGACTTACTTCAGGTAGTTTGGCCATTAGAGGATTGAGTCGCTGGCTGATTGAGCGGACATAAAAAATCCCCCGGTGATCGGGGGAAGGGGAAGGATCTTTGGGAATATTATACAACTCAAGTTGGCGGATCCATTCTAAAAGACATCAAAGCTGTTTATGCTAGGATTCAGGCCAGGTCGAAACGATCTGCGTTCATCACTTTGTTCCAGGCAGACACGAAGTCCTGTAAAAACTTATCCTGAGAGTCGTCACAGGCGTAGACTTCCGCGATGGCCCGGAGTTGGGAGTTTGAACCGAAGAGGAGATCAACCCGGGTGCCGGTCCATTTGAGTTCGCCTGTCGCGCGATGACGGCCCTCGAACAGGTTTTCATCTTCAGATGTGGCCTTCCAGGTTGTGTTCATGTCGAGGAGGTTCAGGAAGAAGTCGTTGGTAAGGGTCTCTGGTTTCTTGGTGAAGACACCGTGCTGAGACTGTCCGTAATTGGCATTCAGGACGCGCATGCCGCCAACCAGAACCGTCATTTCCGGAGCGGTTAAGGTCAGCAATTGTGCACGATCTAGGAGAAGTTCTTCTGCTGACACGGAAAATTTGGTTTTTAAGTAGTTGCGGAAGCCATCTGCAACCGGCTCGAGCACTGAGAATGAGGTAACATCGGTCTGCACCTGCTTGGCATCTGTGCGTCCCGGCCTAAAAGGAACGAACACATTATGATTGGCATTCTTCGCAGCTTGCTCTATACCCGCACACCCGCCAAGGACGATTAAGTCGGCGAGAGAAACTCTCTTTTGGCCTGACTGTGAACTGTTGAACTCCCTTTGGATTTTTTCAAGGACTTCTAACACAGCATTCAGCTGATTGGGCTGGTTGACTTCCCAATCCTTCTGTGGTGCAAGGCGGATGCGTGCTCCATTTGCCCCGCCGCGTTTATCGGAGCCGCGGAAGGTAGACGCCGATGCCCAGGCTGTTAAGACAAGCTGGGAGACGGAGCGGCCGGAATCTAAGATTTTACTCTTGAGATCCGCGATATCCTGTTCGTTAATCAATTCATAATCGACTGCCGGCACCGGGTCCTGCCAGATCAGTTCCTCCGCAGGAACTTCAGGACCGAGATAGCGTGAACGCGGACCCATATCCCGGTGGGTCAGCTTGAACCATCCACGGGCGAAAGCGTCCGCAAATTCCTCGGGGTTTTGTTGGTAGCGTCGTGCGATTGGTTCGTAGATCGGGTCGTAGCGAAGGGAGAGGTCCGCCGTGGTCATCATAGGCCGGTTTTTCTTCGATGGGTCGTGTGCGTCAACCACCATGTCTTCTTCGGCCACGTCCTTGGCCAGCCATTGATGCGCGCCGGCCGGGCTTTTGACCAGTTCCCACTCGTATTTGAACAGTACGTTGAGATAGCCCATGTCCCATTTAGTCGGGTTAGGCTTCCAGGCCCCTTCAATGCCGCTGCCAATCGTATCTCCGCCTTTGCCGCTGCCGAAGCTGCTCTTCCAGCCCAGGCCCTGTTCCTCCATGCCGGCGGCTTCAGGTTCCGGACCGACATGGGCCGGATCCCCTGCACCGTGACACTTGCCGAAGGTATGTCCGCCGGCGACGAGGGCGACAGTCTCTTCATCGTTCATGGCCATCCGGGCGAAGGTCTCCCGAACGTCATGGCCGGAAGCGACGGGATCCGGGTTACCCTTCGGCCCTTCCGGGTTTACGTAGATCAGACCCATTTGTACGGCGGCGAGGGGATTCTCGAGCTCCCGGTCGCCGGTGTAGCGCTTGTCGCCAAGCCACTCGGCCTCAGAGCCCCAATAAATGTCCTCTTGCGGCTCCCACACATCCTTGCGTCCGCCGGCGAAGCCGAAGGTTTTGAGTCCCATTGACTCGATGGCGCAATTGCCGGCGAGGATCATCAGGTCGGCCCAGGAAATTTTTCTGCCGTATTTCTGCTTGATGGGCCAGAGCAGACGGCGAGCCTTGTCGAGGTTCACGTTGTCGGGCCAGCTGTTGAGGGGTGCCAAGCGTTGGGTGCCGGATCCCGCGCCGCCGCGGCCGTCGTTTGTGCGGTACGTGCCTGCGCTGTGCCACGCCATTCGGATGAAGAGAGGCCCATAGTGACCATAATCGGCAGGCCACCATTCCTGCGAGTTGGTCATTAATGCAAATAGGTCCTTCTTCAGGGCTGCCAGATCGAGCGTCTTGAATTCTTCTGCATAGTTGAATTTTGGAGCCATGGGATTGCTCAAGTTTGAGTTCTGATGAAGAATCTTGAGGTTCAACTGATTCGGCCACCAGTCCCTGTTAGAAGTACCACCGCCTGAAGTGGCATTTTTCGTTCTGCCTGTTACTGGGCATTTGCCTTTTTCATCCATAAAGTCCCCTCCTCATATAATAAGTCATTGAATAAGTGTTGCATATCGGGATTATCAAGGGAAGGATGGAGATTTCGACGCAATGAGAAAATATTACCCGACCTTGACAACGATGCCAGAAACATAATGATATAGTTTGCCTTTAAGTTCATCAGCTAAGAATCGTAGATTTGTTTGATTTTGAATTATGCATCTAAAATATTTTGATTATAATAAATGGTCTAAAATAGTAATTATTATAATTTAATTCATTATATAATATGATGACACGGATGACAATAAAAATATAATGAGCCGAGTCCGTAAGGGTTTCTGCTTACTCACTCAAATAAACATATAAATCGTCCCTTAAATACAAGAAATGGTAGATCAGAGATCTTTGAAGCTTAATCATAGTTACAGGTGGAAATATATTTGAAGTCAAGAGGATATGGCGATATAGCGGAGAATAAATTTTGGTATGAATATTGTTACCCGAGGGAAGATTGGAGGAATATTGAATGGCTGATAATAAAGTTAGTATTAAGCAATTCATGAAAGATGAATTGCAAGAGAGTTTAATGGTAATTAAGGGTTCATTTATAACTGTCGCTAAAGAATTTAACTTTACTGAAGAAAATTGTCCCTCTAATCCTGCCTTTACAAATCTGGAAAAGCTTCATATTATGAGAGATAATGGGATAAGTATGTTTGGCTTGTTTGAAGATGACAGGCAAATTGGATTTGTAGCACTTGAAAAGGCTAATGATAATATTTTCTACATAGAAAGACTTTCTGTGTTACCGGGATTTAGGCATAAAGGGTATGGTAAAACCATATTAGATTTTGTTTTTAAATATCTAAAAGCGCAAGGAGCAAAGAAAGTTTCCATTGGTATTGTTAATGAGAATTTACTTTTGAAAAATTGGTATATATTGTATGGTTTTAAGGAGACGGGTTTAACAAAATATGAGCATTTACCATTCACAGTTTGTTTTATGGAAAAGATTGTTGATGAATGACGATTAAGGGTGAATATCATTGAAAAATGCTTTAGGTTGAAGGTTTTATAATATTTTTAACTCTCAGAATAAATCTGGGAGTTTTTTGTAGTTCTATTCATTGACAAGAATAGAATTACCTCATACTCTTATTATATTAAAAATTTCTAATATAAAAATATAATAATTGTATGAGGTGATAAAATGTCAAATATGGGGAACCAACTTATATCAAATGTATTCAAAGCTTTGGCTCATCCTACGAGAATTCAAATAGTAAAGTTATTAAGAAATAGTGAACTATGTGTATGTGATATACTACCTAATCTTGATTCTGAACAATCTAATACCTCTCAGCATCTTACAATATTAAAAAATCAAGGTATTGTTGAAAGCAGAAAAGACGGATCTAAGGTTATATACTCAATTAAAAATGAGGAAGTTTACGAAATGTTTGACCTTGTTGAAGCAATTATTCTTCGTCAAATAGAAGAAACAAAGACTTCATTATCTAAATAAGTCAGGAAGATGATCATTTATTTATTTTTGAGTGGTTAAATAATCAATTACTTAGAATGGAGTGGCTTTATAATTTAGGTGCACGACAATAAGCTCCTTTGCTCTTGATTGAAATAAGAAAATCCTGCATGACTTTTTAAAGGTTATTAGACTTCTTGAAAAATCGGTATAACCATGGGACGCCTTTTGGTCTTGGCATAAAGATGTCTGCTCACAGCATCTCTGACGCGATTTTGTAAAATGTTGGTTTCATGGCTACCATTCTGAAGACTGCGTTCTATGGTTTGTCTTGTAATCACTTTTACCTCATCGAGCATTGCGTTTGATTCTCGAACATAAACAAATCCCCGGGTGACCACATCCGGACCCGTTAGCATTTTGCCGGTTGCCCTGTCGAAGGCCAGAATGATGATTAGAATTCCATCCTGGGAGAGAAGTGACCGTTCTTTCATAACGCTACTCCCGATATCTCCGATTCCCAAGCCATCGATAAAAACTCGCCCGGCGGTAACGTTATTGGCCAGCTTTGCTCCATGCCGTGTAAATTCTATTACATTGCCAATTTCGGCCACAAAAATATTTCCCCGTGGAATTCCCACTTGCACAGCAAGTTCAGCATGTTTCATGAGCATGCGGTATTCCCCGTGGACAGGAATAAAGTACTTAGGTTTTACCATGCTGAGCATAAGTTTAAGCTCTTCTTGGCTGGCGTGACCGGAAACGTGCATCCCGGAGATGGATTCATAGATGACTTTGGCCCCTAACTTGAAGAGCTGATCAATATTTCGAGAGACGGCTTTTTCATTTCCCGGGATGGGTGAAGTCGAAAGAATAACCGTATCTCCCGGATAGATGGAAATCTGCCGATGATTATGGTTCGCCATGCGGGTGAGGGCAGCCATGGGCTCGCCTTGACTGCCTGTGGTCAGGATGCATACTTGATTGCTTGGCAAGCACATGGCCTCATCGATGTCAATGAGAGTGTCTTCAGGGACATGAAGATACTCAAGCTCAGCGGCTATGCTAATGACATTGACCATGCTTCGGCCGACGGCGGCGACTTTGCGCTGGTATTTGAAAGCGGCGGTGATGGCTTGCTGAAGCCGATTGACATTGGAAGCAAAACTGGCGAAAATAACTCGTCCCTCGGCACCGGCAAAGGCCTTGTCAAGGTTTTCCCCAACCAGCCGCTCAGACTTCGTAAAGCCGGGGCGTTCCACATTGGTACTGTCTGAGAGAAGGCAGAGAACTCCTTTGTCGCCAAGTTCTGAAAACTTGTGGATGTCGAGAACCTCTCCGCTCACCGGAGTATGATCCAGCTTGAAATCTCCGGAATGAATGATGGTTCCCAGGGGGGAATGCAGGGCTAAACCGACAGAACCCGGTATGCTGTGGCTCCCATTAATAAAGTCAATGGCGAAGGTGCCCAGTTTTATGGTTTCTCCAGGTTGGATTACCTGGGTAGTTATTTGTCCCAATTTAGCTTCCGTTAGTTTATATTGAACTAAGCCAATGGCAAGGCGTGTTCCGAAAACAGGGACATTAAAATGTCTCAACAAATAGGGGAGTCCTCCAATATGATCTTCGTGACCGTGGGTAATCAGGATTCCCAGGATGAGGTCTTTATTTTCAATGAGGTAAGTATAGTCTGGGATTACCAGGTCGACTCCATACATATCCTCGTCAGGAAAAGCCAGACCCGCGTCAATTATCAGGATTTGATCATTAAAGCGGATAGCGGTGGTATTCTTTCCGATTTCCCCTAGGCCACCGAGAGGGATAATTTGGAGTTTGTTTTCTTTAGACAAGTAAATGATACCTCCTATATTAGAACTTTTCCCCGCGTTTTTGCTTTTCAATAAACTCGTTAAGATCTTCTTTTTTCACCCGCCAGCTATGACCGATTTTAAAGGCGGGGATTTTATTCTCCTGAACCAAACGATAACTAGTTACCTCGCTGATTTGTAGGTATTCGGCCACTTGGCGCAGGGTCATTATTTCCTTATATTCAGCCATCGGACTCACTCCTTAATAGGTTTGCTAACATTAATAGTGATTATTATTGATTAAAACTGATAACAAAATTATATAATAGGTATCTAAAGAAGGCAATCTTTAGCAAACTATAGATTGTTTTGACAAATTCCCTTTATGATTATTTGTGATAATGTACTACAGGCACTCTCGAGAATTTGATGTCCTCAATGAGTTAATCAGTAACGAGTATTTTCTTTTTGCTCCGAGGGGACAATATCGGGAGTAGCTTGTCGTAAAGAGTGAGGTTAGTATGGAAACATTATCCTTCAGAGAGTCATGGTTAAGCAATATTAAAAATGACGTATTGGCAGGGCTTGTCGTTTCCCTGGCCTTAATTCCAGAGGCGATAGCATTCTCAATTATTGCAGGGGTAGACCCAATGATGGGGTTGTATTCATCCTTTATTATCCCAATTGTGATTGCCTTTGTCGGAGGAAGGCCCGGAATGATTTCTGCGGCGATAGGAGCAATGGCTCTTTTATTTATTACCTTAGTGAAAGACCATGGCATTGAGTATCTGTTTGCCGCCACAATATTAACCGGAATATTTCAGATCTTGTTTGGGACATTTAAACTGGCGAGATACATGAAATTTATACCTCGCTCAGTGATGGGTTTACCGCTGATAATAAGGCCAATTCATTCAACGCTTGTAGCGATTGTTGGAATTACTGCTATTGCCATAATACTTGACGTCAAGGTTCCGGTGATCGGAGACATGGGAATTATTACACGTTCCTTGCCCAGTTTTTCTATACCTAACCTGCCGATAACCCTAGAGACATTATTAATTAAGGGATAAATCTTGTAAAGTTTATCCGGCACCTTTCTGTGTAAGGCTAACTAAGGGTGACGAGATATCAAACGAAGATATTAAAAAGGTTGCCGAGTCAGACATTACCATAGTGTGGGACAAATCCAAAGTTGATGAAAAGGGCTGTAATGGGGCTCCCGATATGATAGTCGAAATAATTTCCCCTTCATCAATAAAAACTGATAGGATAATAGAGTTCAATATGTATGAAAAAGTTGGTGTTAATGAATACTGGATTATTGAACCTCTCTCTGGCGATTGCCAAGCCCAGACCGGCTCCGCCGGAGCCGCGGGAGCGGCTGGCCTTGTAAAAACGCTCAAAAATCTTTTCGCTTTCTTCGGCCGTGAGACCTGCTCCCGTATCAGCTATTGAAAAGATTATCCACTGGGAGGAGCGCTTAAGCTGCAACACGATGCGCCCCGGGAGTGAAGTTGATGGCATTATGGAGCAGGTTCCCCAGCACTTGGTGGATTTGCGCCCGGTCTGCGAGGAGGGGAACTGCTTCCGGCGCAGGGATAAAAGCCAGCTCCAAGCCGGACCGCTCAGCCAGAGGACGCAAACCTTCCGCACTGGTTCCGGCCAGCAGGTTGGCATCCACAGCCTGCAGATCCGGGGGTATTCTGCCCGCATCAATCCGGGCCAGCAGCAAAAGGTCTTCCACCATTTTGGCCAGGCGGTCGGTCTCCAGGCGCAGACGCCGGACAAAATCCGCCGCCAGTGCAGGTTCCTGCATGGCACCGTCTTGGAGGGCATCAATGGCAGCGCCCTTGGCGGCAATGGGGGTGCGCAATTCGTGGGATACGTTGGCCAAGAACTCACGGCGCAGGGCGTCCAGCTGCTTCAGGTCTGTAAGATCCTGGAGCACGAAGAGAAAAGGTCCGGCGCTGTCTGGTCCAAGACGGGAAGCCAAGACTCGGAGCAAGCGGGACGGACTGGTATGCTCCACGGTGGCGGTGCAGTGATGGCACTCACCGGCCATACACCCCTGAATAAACTCCAACAATTCTGTTTCCCGGACCAGGGTGTCGAGGGACGCCCGGTCATGACCTCCTGGAAGTGCAACAGGTGGGCCGCAGCCGGGTTGGACAGGATAACCCGTCCCTTGGTTTGGCATAAGATCACGCCCACAGGCAACTGAGCCAGGATACTCCCAAGGCGTTCGCGTTCAATGCTTAAGCTTTCAAAGCTGTGGCGGAGAGCTTGTGCAGTTTGATTAAGAGCTTGCCCCAGGTGGGCTATTTCAGCAGGGCCGGATGGCTTAACCAACTCATTAAACTTTCCGTCGGCCAGGGCTCTGGCCATGGCCTTGGTATTTTCGAGTGGGTATGCCATGGTCCGGCTAACCATAATTCCAACGATCAAGGCCAGTAAGAATTAATGATAAAAGAAGCCTGAAAGGGCTTCTTTTATCATACTAATCAGTGTCTTCGGGTGCCCAGCCATGTTTTCTAATAAGCTGAGCTTGTTCTTTTTGCTTTGTTGTCTCTTACCCCAAACACATAACACTTCGTCAAGGTGCCAATCACCTTTCTCCGCCGAAACGTCCTGCGCCATAATTAAGCAAATTTCCGAATACCAGTTTTCTTTTCAGAGATCATAATATATAATAATCCTATAATCGCATAAACGAGTATAAGAGTATAATAAAGGTTAGTAAGAGGTGATTCAATGGATAAACTGTTAGATGCCTTAAAGGCCCTATCTGACGAAACCCGGTTAAGGATACTAAACCTGTTATTCGAAAAGGAACTCTGTGTCTGCGATATCATGGAAACCTTACAGATTACACAAGCTAAAGCATCAAGGCATTTGATCTATCTAAAGAATGCGGATTTGGTGAAAGACCGCAAGCATGCCCAGTGGGTTTACTATTCCTTGGCTATCGATGAACGGATCAAGTTTATAGACAGCTTGGTTTATGAAAACTTGAGGAATCTGGAACTATATCAGAATGACCTGCAAAACTTAAAGGATTGGTTAAAGCGCAAGACTGTGAACTGTGATTAGATTTGAGAGGATGATAGAAGTGGAAAAGGTTAAACAAGCCAAGTTACCGTTTTTGGACAGATTTCTGACCCTTTGGATATTTATCGCCATGGCAGTAGGAGTTTTTGGGGGGTATTTCTTTCCTGATATGGCAAAGTCGCTGAGTGAATTCAGCACGGGAACAATATCCTGGCCGATAGCCATCGGTCTGATCATCATGATGTATCCCCCCCTAGCCAAGGTGAAGTATGAAGAGATCGGAAAAGTGACCCAAAATAAAAAGATTTTTTCCTTCTCGCTGATCCAAAACTGGATTATCGGTCCTATTTTGATGTTTGTCCTGGCTATACTGTTCCTGGGAGATAAGCCCGGCTTTGCCATTGGTCTTATTATCATAGGCCTTGCCCGGTGTATTGCCATGGTTATCGTTTGGAATTCCCTGGCCAAAGGGGATAACGAATACTGTGCTGCTTTGGTAGCGTTGAATTCTATCTTCCAAATTCTTTTATACACGATCTATATTTATATCTTTGTCACACTGATACCTAAGTGGCTGGGACTTTCCTGGGGAGGCCAGGTCGTGGATGTTTCCATGTGGGAAGTAGCCAAGAGTGTTCTGATTTATTTGGGGATTCCTTTTGCAGCAGGCTTTTTGACCCGCTTCAGCTTAGTAAGAATTAGAACAAAAGAGTGGTACGAAGAGGTCTTTATTCCCAAGATCTCTCCCTTAGCTTTGCTAGCATTGCTTTATACCATCGTCATTATGTTTATAACCAAGGGAGAACAGATAATTAATAATCCGGGAGATGTGGTTAGAATTGCCATACCCATGTTGATTTACTTCGCCATTATGTTCTTTGTCAGTTTTTATATGTCCTTTAAAGGCGGTTTCAGATATGAGCAAACGGTCACCCTGGCTTTTACAGCCGCAAGCAATAATTTTGAACTAGCCATAGCCGTTGCCGTAGCTGTCTTCGGGATCGCTTCAGATGTAGCTTTCACGGCAGTCATCGGTCCTTTAGTAGAAGTACCGGTCATGATTGCTTTGGTGAATTCAGCTCTCTTCTTCAAACGCAGGTATTTTGATGAAAATGGCCTGCCGAAGTACGGCCAATAGAAAGGATTAACTATGACTCAGAAAATAAAGGTTGCTTATATTTGCGTTCATAATTCCTGTCGTTCCCAGATGGCAGAGGGGATATCCAAGCTCATTGCAGGGGATGACTTTGAAGCCTATTCAGCGGGGACAGAAACCAAGCCGTTGATTAATCAGGATGCGGTTGAGGTGATCAAAGAGATTTATGATATCGATATGAACACAAGCCAAAGCTCAAAATTGATTTCAGATATCCCTCCTGTCGATGTGGTCGTAACCATGGGATGTAATGTAGAGTGTCCTTTTCTACCGTGTAAATACAAGGAGGATTGGGGACTGGATGATCCTACGGGCAAGGATAAGGAGGAGTTTATCAAAACTGCCCAACTAATCGAAGAAAAGGTTAGGGACCTAAAAAACAGAATAAACAGTTTGTGGTAAGGTTTTTTGACTATAACATTAAATATTAGAATATGCTTATCCCTTGTTAAGTTTAGCAATTAAAAGGGGGCGATCAAGATTATGAAGAAAAAAGTGCTGTTTATTTGTATTCATAATTCTGCAAGAAGTCAAATGGCCGAAGAGTTTTTAAGATTGCTTGGTGGGGAAAAATATGAAGTAGAAAGTGCAGGTTTTGAGGCTACAGAGATTAACTCTCTTGTCATTCAGGTAATGAAAGAAGAGGGGATTGATCTTACAGGCAAAAGAACCCAAAGTGTGTTTGAGTTGTATAGGGCTGGGAAATTCTTCGGCCATGTAATTACAGTTTGTGATAAGGCAAAAGAATCAGATTGTCCGATATTTCCGGGAACACCCAAAAAAATCCATTGGGATTTGGAAAACCCGGAAGATTTCTTAGGAACCGAAGCAGAAAAGATGGAATTGGTAAGGGAACTGCGTGATAAAATTAAGACGATGGTTCAGCAGTTTATTAATAAAGACGAAGAATAGTTAAAATACTCTTGTTGAAACCGCGTATTCATCCTCATCTCTTAAATCAAATTGAACCGGTGAGGCATAATAGATGAGAGAAAACGATACCAGTATGTTAGAGTAATACAAAAACATGGTCAGAACGGGTTAATATATCACCTTAAAGTCTTAAATGTTAAATCAGGAGTGTTACTTATGAAAAAAATGCAAATCTTTGAACCTGCTATGTGCTGTTCTACAGGTTTATGTGGAGTTGGGGTTGACACCGAATTGCTTCGAATCTCAACAGTTATTAATTCACTCAAAAAAAACGGCATTAACATTGACCGTTTCAATCTCACCAATGCTCCCATGGAATTTGTCAACAATAAGGCGGTGAACGATCTTCTCCAAACTAAAGGGGTTGCTGAACTGCCGGCTGCTGTCATAGAGGGTGAGATAGTAATCACCGGCAGGTATCCCAGCTATGAAGATTTTGCCCAGCTCCTCGATATTCCGCTTAGCTTTTTGGGTGAGAAAGATGAGACATTTAACATTCTTTCTAAAAGCTCAAACTGTGGCTGTTCTGACGGAAGTTGTTAAAAATGATCAGCGGCCCGAGAATAAATGGGGGTAAACTATGTGTGGAGATTTTCAATCCTCAGCAGATAAAACTTACTAAGTATTTATTTTATACAGGCAAAGGCGGTGTCGGTAAAACCTCTGCCGCTTGTGCCACTGCAGTCACTCTGGCGGACAGTGGTAAGAAGGTGCTTCTCATCAGTACAGATCCTGCCTCAAACCTGCAGGACGTTTTTAACACGGATTTGACGAATAAGGGGGTGCCCATTAAGGACGTTCCGAACCTTGTGGTTGCCAACCTTGATCCCATCAAAGCGGCAGCGGAATATCGCGAAAGTGTCATCGCTCCTTACCGGGGCAAACTGCCCGATGCCGTGCTGGATAATATGGAGGAACAGCTTTCCGGCTCTTGTACAGTGGAAATTGCTGCCTTCAATGAGTTTTCTAACTTTATAACCGATGATCAAACCCAGATAGACTATGACCATATCATTTTTGATACGGCTCCGACAGGTCATACCCTCAGGATGCTGCAGCTGCCCTCGGCATGGAGCAATTTCATCAGTGAAAGTACCCACGGTGCATCTTGCCTGGGACAGCTCTCCGGATTGGAAAGTAAAAAGGAGATCTATAAAAAGGCTGTGGAAACCTTAGCAAACGGCAAATTAACAACTCTTGTGCTTGTTTCCCGGCCCGAAGCAGCACCCCTTAAAGAAGCAGAAAGGGCCTCCGGAGAACTTGCCGAGATTGGCGTTAAGAATCAGACGATGATCCTTAATGGCCTGCTGGCTTCCTATGATGACAGTATTTCCGAGAGCCTTTATCACAAGCAGCAAAGAGCGCTGGCAGATATGCCCCAGGATTTACGAAACCTTGTCACTTACGCTGTGCCGCTAAGAGCCTACAACATTACCGGAATAGACAATGTAAGAGCACTGCTGACCAAGGATAACTATGTCCTTCGTGATGAAAAGATACATGCCCAAGCCATTCCCCAGCTTAAGGAGGTCATTGATGATCTGTACAACACCCATAAAAAGGTCATCTTTACCATGGGCAAAGGGGGTGTGGGTAAGACGACTATTGGGGCGGCCATCGCCAGGGGTTTAGCCGTGAAAGGTAAAAAGGTTCACCTTACAACCACGGATCCTGCGGCACATCTGAAATTTGTAATCGATGAAACCAGCGGCATTACCCTCAGTCATATTGATGAGCAGGCTGAACTGAAAAAATATCAAGAAGAGGTGCTTGCCAAGGCCAGAGCGACCCTGTCCGAGGAGGATATAGCCTATATCGAAGAAGATTTACGCTCCCCCTGTACCCAGGAAATTGCGGTGTTCCGAGCCTTCGCCCAGATTGTAGAAAAGGCTGAAGATCAAATTGTTGTCATCGACACTGCTCCCACGGGTCATACTCTCTTACTCCTGGATTCCACCCAGAGCTATCACAAAGAAATTCAGCGTTCTCAAGGCGATATTCCCGAATCTGTGAAAAAGTTGTTGCCACGGCTCCGCAATGCCGAAGAAACCGAGGTCATCATTGTTACACTGGCTGAAGCCACACCCGTCTATGAAGCCCTGCGCCTTGAAGAAGATTTGAAACGGGCAGGAATTGGGACGAAATGGTGGGTGATCAATTCCTCAATGTATCGTAGGGGGACAACCAATCTACTGCTGTCCGCCAAGGCGAGCAACGAGATTGAGTGGATTAACCGGGTCGATCAACATGCGAAGGGAAACTTTGCCGTCATCGCCTGGAGTGCGGATGAAGTCAAAGGGGATAAATTGCTGGCTTTGTGAAGTGAATTAAAGGGGCCGTAACGAAACTTGAGATTTTTTCAAGCTTGGTGGTGCGTTATCCCAAAATAGAGGACTGTACACCTTTGAAGTGGTGAACAGTCCTCCAATATATCAGGGGATTACAAATAGAGTGGGGATGTATAAACCGGAAAACAAGTTTCCTTACATCCCCTTGATTCGAAGGCTAATTGGTTTTTTTACGTGAATGTGATGATGTTCAGAGTAATACTATTACCCGTATCTGCTGAAGTAACATTAGTAGCAGTAGTTACGATGACTCGAACACTGTAGGTTGAGCTAGCACTAGTAGCGGGTGCTGTATCCACATAGGTGCTCGATAACGGAAATCTTTGGGTACCGGCAGTTTGGCCAGATCTATTTGAAGTCCTGGTGTTAATTAAAGTTGAATCTCTATACAATCTTGTTTCAAAAACAAATGCCCAGTCTGAAGTTACTACAAAATCAAGTCCAAAGGCATAATCAATTTTAAGCCGTTGGTTTATTACAACGCTTTGCGTAACACTCGCCACAGTAGCCTCAGTGTCTAATGGTGGGAAGACACTAATAGGACCAGTATTATTATTAAACGCTAACTGTGGTGATCCTGTGGCCCCGGTTGCGCCGGTCGATCCAACATCACCTGTGGCCCCGGTTGCCCCCGTAGATCCAACATCGATTGAAATTCCAGTTGCACCTGTTGCGCCAACATCGCCTGTAGCCCCAGTTGCACCTGTCGCGCCAACATCACCTGTAACACCAGTTGCTCCGGTCGACCCAACATCGCCTGTGGCCCCGGTTGCCCCCGTAGATCCAACATCGATTGAAATTCCAGTTGCACCTGTTGCGCCAACATCGCCTGTAGCCCCAGTTGCACCTGTCGCGCCAACATCACCTGTAACACCAGTTGCTCCGGTCGACCCAACATCACCTGTAACACCAGTTGCTCCGGTCGACCCAACATCACCTGTAACACCTGTTGCTCCGGTCGACCCAA
>NZ_JAJDOO010000030.1 GCF_020595055.1 Desulfosporosinus shakirovi
GCTGATCTGCCTTTAGGAATTCGGATGGTTTTTGCGAACATTTATTGACACTATCGCCGTAAAATTGGCTGTTTGTACTTCTGCTTGCCAGGGAAATCGCAAAATTCATATAATAATTCAAGCCCCGCCTTTTTTTAATGAAGGCGGGGCTTGAATTATGATTCATTTCATTTGTCGAATTGGCACTTCTTTTGTTGAGGTGTTCAACTCGTAACCATGCTGGCAATGGAACAATGGGGGGAGTTGGTCATTGCTTTGATATTCTTTCGGAAACGTTCATATCTAAATAAGCAATATTCGAGAAAGTCATCCCCATTGTAATGTCTGATCAAAGCCCAGGCTGTCCAGAGTATATCTTGAGCCATCATAAAGCATTTTATCTTTAATTCTTCCATAGGGGTCAGTGGCTGGCTGAAGCAGTTCTGAATTAAATGGCCAATTGCTTCCGAAGATAGTTTAGATTCCAGAATGTAGGCGGCCACATCCCAACAGGGATCGTTCATTCCAGAATATTCCCAGTCTATAAGATATGTTTTGCCGGTGTCGTCAATGATAAAGTTTTCAGGCACTGTGTCATTGTGACAGGGCACCAAAATTGTATTTTTAATATTTTCTTGGACAAAAGTGACTAACTGGTTTTTTAGGGTTTTGTAATCAAAGAAAAGGTCGCCGTGTAATTGTTGAATAATCAGTTCGTATTTGCAGAGCTCTGCTTGCCAATCGAAGCGATTTAAAAAACCCTTGGGATATGAGTGGATTTTTTTCATTATAGTGGAAACGGAATCCAAGTTTTCAGGTGAGCCAGGATCAGTTTGAGCCAAGTTTTGGCTGTTTTTTATGTTTATGCTTATTTTGATGCCGCTGTCTTCATCGAAGTAAATGCAATCAGAGTTCACACCTAACTCAGAGGCAATGTTATTATTGACCCTTTCTATTTTTCGATCAATAATCTGTTCCGTCATGCCGCCGGGTTGCCTGATGACATATTCGATACCTTTAATAGTCATGACGTAGTTGTAATTGGTAAGTCCGCCGGCAAAGCGGGATTTATCAAAGATAATGCTTTCATCATGAAAAGCATGGCGCAGCTTTTCTTGGACTAATTCTTCCATTCTCATATATATCTCCCCCAAGTTATTAAACTTGGATTTTAGGATTATTTGTTAATTTACTTTAGCAAATAATCCTAACAAAATCAATGCTTGGAAAAATGAATTTACGATGAATGAGTTTTAAACTTATGTCTTGATTGTTCAAATAAGTCATTTTAGTACAATAACTATATTTTGCTAGATACAATAATGCTAATTATACATATTCATTCTTCAAAAAAAATTGCTCTGCATGGGATATTATTAAAGTACAAATTATTATCGGTTTAATTAAAAAATAAAAAAGACAATCCTAAAAAGTTTAAATCTATGTTAATAGAAAGAAAAGAGGGGTTGTTTCTATGAAATACTCTGGAGAAGAGGCATTAGGTCTTATTGAAACAAGAGGCATGGTTCCGGCAATTCAAGCAGCAGATGTCATGTGTAAAACTGCTGATGTTGTTCTTGTTTCGTATGAAAATATGGGTTCCGGGCTTGTCACGGTCATGGTTAAAGGGGATGTAGCAGCAGTGAGGTCGGCTGTAGAAAAGGGAGCAGCGGCCGCAGCAGCTATCGGCGAGTTGACAGCCTCCCACGTTATGCCGCGTCCCATCAGCCGGATAGGCAAGATTGTCTCGAGCCATGACATAGACGCGGAATGAAACATTAATTTGGAAAGGGGAGCCCGTGTGGACAAAAATAGTGCTTTAGGGTTCATAGAAACGTACAGCCTGGTTTCGGTACTGGAAGCTGCGGATGCCATGTGCAAGGCTGCGGATGTGGAATTGGTTGGGTATGAAAACGTGGCTTCCGGTTTGGTTTCCGTCGTGGTTCGCGGGGATGTGGGAGCGGTGAAAGCAGCGGTAGATGCCGGCGTCAAAGAAGCAGGCAAGGTAGGCCAGATCTATAGCTCCCTTGTCATTGCCAGGCCTCATGCGGAGGTTGAAAAGATTATCGCCAAATACGTTATCGACTGGTGAATAACGCATTTGTTAAATCATTGATTCTGCGAGTGGAAAGGGGGGAGCGACTGGAATTATGAATAGAATTGACAATGATTTGCTCTCCGTCCAAGAGGCTCGAATTCTTGTAGAAAATGCCCGAGAGGCGCAAAAGGAGCTGGCGGCTTTTTCGCAAGAAAAACTGGATAAAGTCGTCGGGAATATGGCTGAAGCAGCCTATAAACATGCTAGAGAACTGGCAGTGATGTCCCATGAAGAAACAGGATTTGGTAAATGGCAGGACAAGCTTGTCAAAAATATTTTTGCGAGTGATTATCTCTATAAGAAAATCAAGGACATGAAAGTTGTCGGCATTATAAATGAAGACAAAGAAAATAAAACCATGGATATTGGCGTACCCGTTGGAGTGATTGTCGCCTTGTCTCCTTCAACCAACCCTGCATCTACTACAATTTATAAAGCACTGATTGCCATAAAGTCGGGTAATGCGATTGTCTTTTCTCCTCATCCTAAGGCCAAAAAAACAATCACCCAGGTACTTGACATACTCATCCAGGCCGCTGAAGAAAGCGGATTGCCAAGTGGCGCCATCGGATATTTGCGAACGCTGGCTGTGGACGGTACGGTTGCCTTGATGAACCATAAAGATACGTCTCTCATTCTGATTACGGGTGTGCCCAAGATGGTCAGGGCAGCGTATACATCTGGCAAACCGACTATTTATGGTGGTCCGGGGAATGGCCCTGCCTTTATTGAGCGTTCGGCTGATATAAAAAAGGCCGTAGCAGATATCATTGTCAGCAGAACCTTTGATAACGGAATTGTTTCAGCCTCGGAACAATCCATTGTTGCTGAGGGCTGTATCGCTGATGAAGTAAGGCAAGAGCTTAGGAAAAATGGAGCTCATTTCATGTCAGAGCAGGAATCAGTTCAGCTCAGTAAGTTCTTTTTCCGTCCTGATGGCAGTTTGAATCCAGAGATTGTCGGAAAAACGGCCTTAGAGTTGGCGCGGCATAGCGGCATATGTGTGCCGGAGAATACGTTATTATTGATTTCAGAACAAAAATATGTCTCCTCCAGCAATCCTTATTCAAGGGAAAAACTTTGCCCGGTTCTGGCCTTTTACGTTGAAAAGGATTGGATGAATGCTTGTGAAAAATGCGTAGAATTGCTTATAAATGAAGGCCGAGGACATACCTTGGTCATTCACTCGAAGAATGAGAATGTGATTCGGGAATTTGCCCTAAAAAAACCAGTATCCAGAGTTCTGGTGAATACGCCGGCGTCATTAGGGGGTATAGGAGCGACAACCAATCTCTTCCCGGCATTAACCTTAGGTTCCGGTACGGCAGGCGGCGGGTATACTTCTGATAATGTCACACCCATGAACTTGATTAATATCCGAAAAGTCGGCTATGGTGTACGGCAGATAGAGGATATAACCAAGGGTGTTGATCAGCTCTCCATTGAAAGTACGGATGATTTAAAAGAGGTCCTCGAAAAATTACTTGAGCTACTTAAGTAATGCGGAGACGATAGTGGTACTGAAAAATTTGTTGCCGGTATAGATACTTTGGTACATGCCCATTGAGGCTTATGTTTCTAAAGTAAGAGGAGGAAAGAAAGTTGGATATCAAAGAGTTTTCAAATAAATTTGCGGATGCCACAAAACATTTGTCCCCGGAAGAAACATCCGCCATCATGAAATTGTTTCAGGGGATTTCCAAGGAATTGTCAGCAAAAGCTCCGGTAATAAACGCTGTGACAAAATCGCCTGTGTATGAAGGGGAAATCACAGGACTGACACCCCGACTGGAACGACTAAAAGCGGCTTATTTAAAGGTTAAACCGAGTGTCAGTATCTATCGTGCCAGAGCTTTTACCCAAGTTGCCAAAGAAAATGTGGGGTTACCTAAAATTCTTCTGAGGGCCAAGTGCTTTAGAAAAGCCTGTGAGACTGCTCCCTTGGTAATTCAGAACGATGAGTTAATTGTGGGACATCCTTGCGGGAAACCAAGAGCCGGTGCAGTATCCCCGGATATCGCCTGGAGATGGTTGCGGGATGAATTAGATACCATGTCAACGAGAGCCCAGGATCCATTCCAAATCAGTGAAGAAGACAAGCGGATTTTGCGGGATGAGATCTTCCCCTACTGGGAAGGTAAGAGTGTAGACGAGATTTGTCAGAATCAATATGAAGAAGCTGGGGTATGGTCATTTTCAGGGGAATCCTTTGTTAGCGATCTCTCTTACCATCAGGTAAATGGCGGCGGTGACACTTGCCCTGGATACGATGTCATATTGATTAAAAAGGGCATTAACGCTGTAAGACAGGAAGCTGTCGACAAATTGAGCCAATTGTCCATGGAAAATCCGGATGACATGGATAAGATTTATTTCTATAAAGCAGAGATTGAGACTTGTGACGGTATTTTGGCTTATGCCAAACGACTTTCTGATTATGCGAGAGAACTGGCTAACAGAGAGCACGACTTAGTCCGGCAGAAAGAACTTTACAAGATTTCAGAGATTTTGACCTATGTACCGGCCAATCCACCTCGTACTTTCCAGGAAGCACTCCAGTCCGTTTGGACGCTGGAATCCTTGTTTGTGGTAGAAGAAAACCAGACGGGGATTTCTCTCGGACGCTTGGATCAATACATTTATCCTATGTTTAAGGCCGACATGGAAGCTGGCCGAATGAACAAATTGGAAGCCTTTGAACTGATAAGCAGTTTTATTATTAAATGCTCTGAAGTTATGTGGCTTTCCAGCGAACTGGGAGCAAAGTATTTCGCAGGCTATCAACCGTTTATCAATTTAACGATTGGTGGACAGAAGAGAACCGGTGGCGATGCAACCAATGATCTGACTTATTTGATCATGGATGCCGTTCGTTTTACCAAGATGTATCAACCGTCCCTTGCTTGCCGGATTCACAACAAATCACCGCAACAATATCTGAAGAAGATCGTCGATGTTGTTAAAGCAGGGCTTGGATTCCCCGCCTGTCACTTTGATGATTCTCATATCAAAATGATGCTTGCCAAGGGATTCTCTATAGAAGATTCACGGGATTATTGCCTTATGGGCTGCGTAGAACCGCAAAAGTCCGGCCGAATTTATCAATGGACATCCACCGGTTATACCCAATGGCCTATTGCCATAGAATTTGTTCTTAATCGCGGCATGATGAAATGGCATGGCACCATGCAAGGCCTGGACACAGGAGATCTTGACAATATCAAGACTTATGAAGAATTTGATGTTGCATGTAAACAACAAATCGAGCATATTATCCGCTTATCTGCCATAGGAACTCTTGTCAGCCAGCGGGTTCACCGAGATATTGCTCCAAAACCCCTTATGTCCCTACTGGTAGAAGGGTGTATGGAAAAAGGCACGGATGTTACAGGTGGCGGGGCTCTAGTCAATTACGGTCCTGGACTTATCTTCTCCGGTCTCGGAACCTATGCCGATTCTATGGCAGCGATCAAAAAGCTGGTTTTTGAAGAGAAGAAATATACTCTAAAACAAATCAGAGACGCATTGATTGCGAATTACGAAGGATTTGAATCTATTCGCACGGATTGTTTAAATGCACCCAAATACGGCAATGACGATGACTATGTTGATGAAATTGCCTCAGATCTTATTATTTGGACTGAACGGGTGCACCATTCCTTTAAAATGCTGTATTCTCACTTCACCCATGGCACCCTATCCATTTCCAACAACACGCCTATCGGAGAAATTACTGGTGCATCCGCGAATGGACGCTTAGCCTGGACACCTTTGTCAGATGGAATTAGCCCGACACAAGGAGCCGACAAATTGGGACCCACAGCTATTATTAAATCCATTAGCAAGCTAAGTAACGAGTCTATGAATATTGGTATGGTACACAACTTCAAACTGTTGCGAGGCATTCTGGAAACTCCGGAAGGGGAAAATGGCCTGATCACCTTACTCAGAACAGCCTCCATCCTCGGTAATGGTCAGATGCAATTTAGCTATGTTGACAATGAAGTTTTAAAGAAAGCGCAAATCGAACCTGACAAGTATCGAGACTTAATCATTCGCGTCGCTGGGTACAGCGCTTACTTCGTAGAACTGTGCAAGGAAGTACAGGATGAAATTATTAGCAGAACCGTGTTGGAGCATTTTTAAGATGATTTAAATCTATATGGAATATCTAAAGAGTTTAAAACTCTTACAGATATTCCATAAAGGAGAGAGTATTGCCGAGATGAGCATATCGGGAAACCAAAAAGCCATTATGATGAAGGAAAAACTGAATGCTGACTTTACTAGAAAAGGCGTCTTTACAGGTCTTTTCAGCGGCTTTACCTGGGGCTTAAACAGTGTACTCTTGGGCCTTGCTTTAAGTATGATCCCTGTTATGGGAGAAAATGTTGCCATATTTGCCATCCCACTGGCCGCCGCCTGTATCAATGATTCTTTTGCAGGACTATGGCTGCTCCTTTATAACAGCGGAGCCGGACGTTTAAAGGAAGTGCTCCGCAGTCTTAAAACCTTTCCCGGTCAAATGGTTTGTGTAGCCGCCTTATTGGGTGGACCCATTGCTAATGGCGGATACCTACTGGGTATTTCTCTGGCAGGATCTGCTTATGCTTTAACAATTACAGCCTTATATCCCATCGTTGGTGCTCTTCTTTCCCGGATTTTCCTTAAACAACAAATTGTGCCCCGCGTTTGGGCTGGCATGATGCTCTCCGTTGTTGGTGCTATCGTCATATCCTATGTTCCGCCCGAAGGCGTGAACAGTGAAACTTTCTACCTCGGTCTTCTCTTTGCATCACTAGCCGCGTTGGGTTGGGGAGCAGAAGCCGTTTTGGCGGTATTTGGCATGTCGATGATTGACCCGAAGGTTGCCATCAATATTCGTCAACTGACTTCCGGACTTTTTCTGGCGATTTTCATTCTTCCTATCGTTGGTGGCTGGGTTATCGTTTCCCAAGTTTTCACTCTGCCTGGAACTCTCGGGGCATTTGCCATTGTTGGCTTGGCGGGAGCGATATCATACTTGGCGTGGTATAAGGCTAATACTACCATTGGCGTGGCTAAAGGAATGGCTCTTAACGGAACCTATGTCATGTGGGGAGTCATCTTCTCGGTTGTTTTCTTGAAATCCCCCCTTACGCAGAACTTGGTCATAGGCAGTCTTCTGGTGGTGATAGGGGCTACTCTAGTGGCTATTAACCCGAAGGAGTTCTTCAAGAAAGGAGATGTGACATAATCATGGCGGACACATTACCACTGCGATTCAGAATGCTTCATTATGTTTCCACGGTCAAGAAAGCCAGCGCGGATGAGATTATGAAGGCGCTGAAACCGGAATATGGCACAGAAAAACAGTTTACAAAGAAAGTCTTTGTGAATCATCTCCTCGACATGAAAGCGAACCATATCCTTGACGATAATGATGTGACACTTGATGACGAGGGAGAATTGGTCATTTACTACTCCATCAATGATGAGGGGAAAAGACTTCTCAAAAAGTACCTTCCCAAAGGGTGGAATCAGACTTAAATTTTCGCTGGGGATTTTTAAAGGGATGGGGACATTATGAGTACAGAAACCGGTAGCATCTTAGAAAGAAAGGCAAGAATCTTCAATGTCCAGAAGTATTCCATTTATGATGGACCGGGCGTCAGAACATTAATTTTCTTCAAAGGGTGTCCCCTGAGATGCAAGTGGTGTTCAAATCCGGAGGGACTTGAAAGAAAATATCAAGTCATGTTCAAAGAAGATTTGTGCATTGACTGTGGCAACTGTATTCCTGTTTGTCCCGTCCAAATACATCATTTCCCGGAGGGAGAAGAAGGGCAACTGAAAACCCAAAGTGAAAGACTCGTGCATAAAGTCAGGAGAAGTATCGACTGTGTTGGTTGCCGAAAGTGCGAAACAGTTTGTCCCAAGCAGGCACTATCCATTGTCGGCACGGATAAAACAATTTCCGAAGCCCTGGAAATTATCCAACAGGATTTGCCCTTCTACCTCAGTTCAGGCGGCGGAGTCACCCTTGGGGGAGGGGAAGTCACAGCACAGCCGGATTTTGCGGCCAACCTGTTGACAGAATGCAAGCGCATGGGAATTCACACAGCCATTGAAACCTCGGGATATGTAAAACTGGATTCCCTGCTTATGATTGCCCAGTTTACCGATTTGTTTTTATACGATATTAAGCAAATTGATTCTGAGCGGCATTATGAACTTACGGGAGTGCGCAATGAACGTATTCTGGACAACCTAACAGAGCTCATACGCCGCGGGCATACTGTTAAAGTCAGGATGCCCCTCATCAGGGGACTGAATGATAGTGAAGAAACCTTGCGCAGAACTCTGGAATTTCTCCGGCCCTTTAAAAACTATAAGAACTTCCAGGGTATTGACTTGCTTCCTTATCATAAATTGGGTATCAACAAATATAAGCAATTGGACTTGAAATACGCCATCAGCGAAGATTTGAGCTTCAAAGAAGAAGAGTTGGATAAAATCGAAGAGTTCATAAAAGGGTATGACCTACAAGTTGAAGTCATCAGACATTAAAGACGTATACCTGACGGAGGGATTTTATGGGTGCAGCCGATGAGTTTGACAGAAAACGTATTATCCAAGAATCCGTGCCTGGCAAGCAAGTCACGCTGGCTCATATCATAGCCTCGCCGGTACAAGACTTGTACGAACGTCTAGGCATTGAAGAACAGGGATCGATTGGAATTTTAACCCTTACTCCCAGTGAGACAGCAATCATAGCAGCCGATGTTGCCACAAAGACCTCTGACGTAGAGATCGGCTTTCTTGATCGATTTACAGGATCACTGGTTATATCCGGTGATGTGGCAAGTGTCGAAGCGGCCATGATTGCCATTAATGACACCCTGGAAAAGCTGCTAGGCTTCACGCCTGCCAAGATTACACGAACATGAAAAAACGAATTATGGTCCTTGGACCAACCCAATCAGGCAAATCCACCCTAGCCAATGTTATAAATGAGTCTACTAGGCCCTTGAAAAAGACCCAAGATGTTATTTATGGGAAGAATACCATTGATACACCGGGCTCATATCTGGAAAACGCTTCTATGTATAAATATCTGATTGCAACAGCACAAGCTGCATCTCATGTGCTCATGCTTGTTGATCAATCGAAACCCAGGGAAGTATATCCGCCTGCTTTTGCCAAAACATTTACTTGTCCCGTCATTGGAATAATTACCAAGATTGATTTAGTCCCGGAAAATGCTGATTTGTGTATTCAACAGTTAAAAAAAATCGGGATTGATGAACCTTTCTTCTGGATTTCATTAAACGACAATACAGGCGTGGAAGCCTTGAAGCAATATTTATTCACTTGGAAAACAAGAAACATCTTAAAATAATTGAGTTTTTGATATAGATATATTCTTTGTCAGGAAAGGGGGGTGAGGCAATGAAATTCATCACTGAAATGGAACTGCGGGATTTATATAAAACAGGACCCTTTGAAACTTATGTTCTGGAACCGGATACAAAGATTACCCCAGGTGCCCGTCAATTTCTGGTGGACAGACGAGTGGCGCTGGTCCAGGCTCAGGGCAGTGACAGCAAAACATCAAAAATCGATGAGACGAGTCAGACCCAAGTGCGGGAAAACTGGTGTACTCTGAGGCTCCTTGGAAAAATGGAATGCATAGAATCTTTATTTATCCTAACTGCCACAGAATTTTCACACACGGGGGAGGCCGCCCTGTCAGAGGAAGTCATGACGCTGGGTAAATACTTCAGGAATGTGCGAAACGCTGAACGGAAACAGATAGTCCCGGACAACCTTCAATTTTGGGGATTGACAGCAGAAGAAATTAAAACACGAGCCGAGAATCTGAAACAATCTATTGACATCAGTGAGTTTTACCTGGGATTGGAAAATGGAAAAGAGATTGCTCTGTTAAATCACTTGCGTGCCTCCCTGGGAGAGGTCGAACCAGCCCTTTTGGAAACCTATTGGGACGAAGAGAAGCAAATCTGTTCACGTCAAGACCTGATTGATAGGGTTAATCTGATCATCAACATACTCTGCATAATAATGTGGAAGTTTTCTGGAGGTAGAAAATGGAAAATGTAAAGACAGCTTTTCAATACTGCGATCAACTCGTTCGTGATTTTGAGAAAGTCATCACAACACCCATATTAAATAACTCCTCCGTTTATTACACCGGTGTTGACCTGGGAACAGCCTATATTGTTCTTGCAGTCCTTGATGAGAACTATCAACCTGTGGCCGGCGCCTATCGCTTTGCCAGTGTTGTCAAAGATGGCATGGTGGTAGATTATATCGGTGCAATTCGCATAGTTAAAGAATTAAAACAGGAGCTGGAAGAGAAACTGGGCGTTGAACTGATCTACGCAGCGGCAGCGCTTCCTCCCGGGACGGTTACCCTTGACTCAGGGGCTATCAAACATGTCGTTCAGGGGGCTGGTTTTGAAGTTACCAACGTATTGGATGAACCTACGGCAGCTAATGCTGTACTGAAGATTCAAGACGGAGCGATTGTCGATATCGGCGGCGGCACTACGGGAACTGCCATTCTCAAAGACGGCAAAGTAATTCATGTCGACGATGAACCTACAGGCGGCACTCACTTTTCTCTTGTCATTTCCGGTGCCTATAAAATGAGCTTTGAGGATGCGGATCAATATAAGCGGGATTTCAAAAATCATAGGGAACTAATGCCCGTATTGCGTCCTGTCATTGAAAAAGTCTCATCCATTATCAGTCGCCATATACGTGAATACCAAGTAAAAGAGATCTATCTGGTAGGTGGAACCTGTTGCTTGGAAGGAATCGAAGATATTATCGCCAAACAAACCAACCTTCCCACCTATAAGCCGCAAAACCCTATGTTTGTAACCCCTTTAGGTATTGCACTTAACTGCACACAGGAAATCCTTTAGACAGGAGTGAAGTTCACCATGGAATATCGAATCATAAAATCTCCATCCAGTGGGACAGTGGATATTCTCTTTCGGCGAAAAGGCTCCGCTTCAACCATCTCTATTGAGAACTATGATGCTGTAGGTTTGGTTCAGGGACGGTTGATTGATATGGTTTTTGCTGCTGATATTGCTGAAAAAGCGGCTGGAGTAGTGGTAGAAGACATTAAAGGTCATTGCCCGCAGAATCTGATTATGATCGCTATCTTCGGAGATACGTCGTCGGTGGAAGCTGCTATTCAGGAAATACAATATAAATTTAAAGAAGCGAAAACAGGTGAGATTCTATGATAGCAGCCAAAGTAATTGATAGTATATGGTCAACCAGAAAAGCCGATTCTCTCGTGGGACTGAAATTCATGTTGGTGGAAGTCCTTGGCGGTATTGATGCCGGACGTCTCATGATCGCTGCCGACACCATCAGTGCCGGCGTTGGCGAACGAGTGATTGTCTGTAATGGCAGCTCGGCCCGCAAAATGTTGGGCCGGGAGGATGTACCGATTGATGCAGTCATTGTAGGAATTATTGATGAAGACTGCAAGTTTTAAAAAACTGGAGGCGGGAAAACGTTGGATCTAGTAAATATTGTCAAGGGCGCCGGGGTTATTGGGGCGGGAGGAGCTGGATTTCCAACTCACGCCAAACTAACGTCCAAAGCCGAGTATCTATTGCTTAATGGAGCTGAATGCGAACCCCTGCTCAGAGTGGATCAGCAATTAATGGAGAAGTTTCCTGATGAAATCATCAGAGGAATGGAAGCGGCGGGACGATATATTGAAGCCCGCAAGGCCATTATCGGTATTAAGGGCAAACACAAACAGGTGATTGTCCTTATGAGAGAAAGAATCGCCGCTCTGGGATTGTCAGATTACATGGAAGTAATGGAACTCCGGGATATTTATCCTGCCGGTGACGAACAGGTTCTGGTTCATGAACTGACTCAACGAATTGTCCCGGAAGCATCTATTCCACTGAAAGTGGGCTGTGTGGTTATCAATTCGGAAACTGCACTTAATATATGCAAGGCCATGGCCGGGAACCCTGTCACGGAAACTTACATCACCGTTGCCGGTGATATTCCTCAGCCCAGGACTCTTAGAGTACCTGTGGGTGTATCCATCCGGGAGGTCATTGGAAAATGCGGAGTGGAAAACCTGGATGATTATGCCGTAATAGACGGCGGTCCCATGATGGGTTCTGTCATGAACAATATTGATGGGTATGTCACCAAAAAGAGCAAAGGCTATGTACTCCTGAAAAAAGATCATTTTCTGATCCGTAAAAAAACCGTAAGCCCTGATCGAGCAAGAGTGATAGGCAAGACTGCCTGTGAACAATGTCGCATGTGTACCGATCTCTGTCCTCGTTATCTGCTGGGTCACAATATGCAGCCCCATAAAGTCATGCGAGCTCTGAGCTACAACTTAGAGGATGTAAAGGAGCAACAAATTGCCCAATTATGTTGTGAATGCAATGCCTGCGAATTATTCTCCTGCCCGGTAAATCTTCATCCGAAATCTGTCAATGTCTTATTCAAGCAAAAGCTGGCAGAACAAGGGATTAAATATCAGCCGATTCAGATGGATTTTCAGGCTAGATCAGCCAGAGAATATCGCCTTATTCCAAGTAAACGTCTGGTTATTAAAATCGGTTTAACAGCCTACGATAAACCCGCCCCCATGAACGAGGTCGAATTCCGACCTGAATACATCCAGATCGCTCTGCGACAGCACATTGGAGCACCGGCAATCCCTGCCGTCTCTATCGGCGAACAGGTGAAAGCGGGGCAACTGGTTGGTAAAATTCCGGATAACAGTCTTGGAGCTGCCGTTCACTCCAGCTTCAATGGAACTGTGGTTGAGATCAACGATAATGCTATTGTGATAAAGGTGGGTTCGTATGTATAGTGCAATAGGGATGATTGAGCTTACGAGTATTGCCAGAGGAATTAAAGCAACAGACTTAATGCTTAAAACAGCCTACGTTGAGGTGGTCAGTGCTACTCCTGTCTGTCCGGGAAAATATATAGCCATCATCAAAGGAGACGTTGCCGCAGTAGAAAGCTCTATTAGTGCAGGTGTTGAGATGGCAGGAGAATATCTGGTAGATAGCTTCATCCTTGCCAATGTCCATCAGGGCATTTTCCCGGCCATCACGGCCACAACCATGCCTGATGGAATCGGAGCCTTGGGTATTATGGAATGTTTTTCGCTAGCTTCTATGATCATTTCAGCGGATGCAGTACTCAAAGCGGCTGATGTACAAGCTCTCGAACTGCGTTTGGGAAGTGGGCTGGGCGGAAAAGCCTACTTCACCTTCACCGGAGATGTCGGCGCAGTAGAAGCAGGTATGGAAGCTGGAATATCCATCGCTTGCGAACGGGGCTTGTTAGTTGATACAGAGGTAATTCCTTCGCCCTCTGACAAGCTGTGGGCATCGCTATTCTAAATTAACAAACACAAACTTCTATACCCGAGACGATAGAAAGGAGGTGCGACCTTGAAAAAACTAGTTTCAGCAAACGAAGTAAAAGTAGCAGCGGAAAAGGGACAAAGCGTATTTTACGTAGACTGCAATACCATCATTACAGCGGCGGCAAAGGATTTAGCCAAGGAACTGGGCGTGGAATTTACTACAGACTCATCTGCAGAAGGAAATCACACAAGTAAAGAGATTGGCCTGCCGAAAAAAGACCGCCGGGAAAACGAGATTGACCCGGAAATGATCTTTCAAGTGGTAAAAGCGGTACTAGCTAATAGACTCCTGGAAAACGTCCCCGTTTCAACTCCAGAAATGCCTTTCCGTACAGATTGTGACCCGAAAAGTGGATTTAAAATCATACGGGGCAGAACAGTAAACCTGGAGACCTTTGACACAGGCGATTCTAGCACCGAAGTAGCTTATCGTGAAGTGATCAGTAAAGAGGATTCCCAAATGAGCGCAGGCTTTTTGACCATTGAAAAATCCAGCTTTGAGTGGGAATTATGCTATGAAGAGATTGATATTGTTCTCGAAGGAAGTTTAACCATCACCATCAATGGTGAAACTTATCAGGCTAACCAGGGAGATGTCCTCTTTGTACCTAATGGCTCTAAAGTAACCTGGGGTTCCTCCGATTATGTCAAACTCTTTTACGTAACCTATCCGGCAAACTGGCCTGATCTTATGGTGCAACAATAGGAGGGTAAGCTATGCAGGCTCTTGGCCTAATTGAGACTCACGGGCTCATTCCCGCTATTGAATGTGCAGATGTCATGCTAAAAACGGCACAAGTGGAACTTTTAGGGAAGACCTTTGTAGGTGCCGGCCTGGTAACGATCACAGTAACCGGTGATGTGGGAGCCGTTAAAGCAGCTGTGGAGGCAGGTGTAACTGCGGTTGAAAAGATTGGTCCCTTGTCTTTAGTTTCTCATCATGTCATTCCCAGACCTCATCAGGAGATTGAAAGCATGGTTGATCCCTTGCCAAATAAGGATACAGCAATAGAATCGACGGAACCTGCCAAAACCAGACAAGAAAGCATTGAGTCAGCGCAAATAATTCTGAACCAACTCTGCAAAGAGAGGGTAGATGCCTTCGTTCAGGAATTCGGCCTTGAAAAGGGTTTGGATTTCCTGAGAACGATTACTGTAGTAAAACTCCGAAATTTAGCAAGAGAATACAAAGAACTTGGCATTGCAGGAAGAGCCATATCCAAAGCAGACAAGGACTTACTGATCCAGAAACTCACGGGATATTACGAGCAGGAGATTCAAAAGTAGCCTGTACGCAAGATCATAAATGTGTAAACTTGTCTGCCAGTAAAAATAAATAGAGATGTGGAGGGAGGAATAGCAAATTGGAAAACTTTGATTATGATTTACAATCCGTGCAAGAGACCAGAAATATTGCCCGTCAGGCTAAACTGGCACAGGCTCAACTTGCAAAGTTTAATGGCGAACAAATTGAGAAAATCATCCGCAATATGGTGAAAGCAGCAGAGGAAAATGCTGTTTCTCTGGCCAACCTGGCAGTAGAGGAAACAGGATTTGGCAAAGTAGAAGACAAGATCTTCAAAAATCATTTTGCATCCACAGAACTGTATGAATTCATCAAACCCATGCAAACCATTGGAGTCATCAAAGACGATAAGGTCAATAAAATAATGGAAATTGCTGAACCCGTGGGAGTGCTCATGGGGATTATTCCCTCGACCAATCCTACATCGACGGCCATATACAAATCCATTATTGCCATTAAATCTCGAAACGGGATTGTGTTCTCCCCGCACCCTTCAGCTTTGAAATGCACCATGCAAGCAGCCAGACTGATGAACGATGCCGCAGTAGCTGCCGGTGCACCGGCCAATATCATTGGCTGTATCTCAAAACCCTCCATGAATGCAACCAATGAACTCATGAAATGCGATGAAGTCGCCATGATTATAGCAACAGGCGGTTCAGCCATGGTTAAGGCTGCCTATAGTGCAGGGAAACCGGCCTTGGGTGTAGGCCCGGGCAACGTTCCGGCTTATATAGAAAGAACGGCCGATATTACGAAGGCCGTCAAAAATATTATCGCCAGTAAAACCTTTGACAATGGAACCATATGTGCATCCGAGCAATCAGTTATCGTCGAGGAATGTATGCGTGACCAGGTTATGGAAGAATTCAGACGACAGGGTGGATACTTCATGACCCCCGCGGAAACAAACCAGGTTGCCAAAAAATTGTTTGTCCGGGGCTATGCTATGAATGGGAAAATGGTAGGCAGATCCGCTGCAGTTATCGCAGACAGTGTCGGCATAACCATTCCTCCGGGCACAAAAGTCCTGTTAGGGGAACAACAGGGCGTAGGCGAAGGATATCCTTTGTCTTACGAAAAGCTGACTACCGTGCTGGCATTTTATACCGTAAAAGATTGGCAGGAAGCTTGTGACCTGTGCATTAAACTCTTGAATAACGGCGGTGTCGGACACAGTCTTTCCATTCATACGGAAAATCAAGAAATGGTCATGAAATTCGCTGAAAAACCTGTCTTCAGGATCTTGGTCAACACAGCCTCCAGCCAAGGCGGTGTGGGCGCAAGTACCGGACTTTCCCCATCCTTTACACTGGGTTGTGGTACTTGGGGCGGAAGTGCAACCTCCGATAATGTAACCCCCATGCACTTGATCAATATTAAACGTATAGCCTATGGAATTAAAGACTTCACCGAAAACACAACCTCCTGCTCTTCAGCCTGCGTAGCCCAGAGCAACAGCCCTGCTGCCATTAGCGATGATCAGATTATGAACGTTGTGAATGAAGTTATTTTGCTCCTGAAAAAAAGAGGTGGTAACTAAACGTGGGAAAGTATGACGATTTAGCAGCGCTTCTATTGGAAGCAATCAAAGATGGGGGGTATTTAAAAGCGGATTTAAGCTCTATACCTGTAGGAATATCTAACCGTCATATTCATCTTTCTCAAGTGGATTTGGAAACCTTGTTTGGTGCAGGATACCAATTGACAAAAACCAAGGATTTGTCCCAACCCAGGCAATATGCCTGTAAGGAAACGCTAATCCTGGCTGGTCCCAAAGGGACTATTGAAAAGGTCCGCATCCTCGGGCCGGCGCGAAAAGAGACTCAGGTAGAAATACTCCTGGCAGACTGTTTCAAACTCGGCATAACCGCGCCGGTGAGATCATCCGGGGACCTGCAAGGAACTCCGGGAATCACTCTTATTGGTCCCAAAGGAAGTATCCTTCTTTCCAAAGGGGTTTTGATTGCCCAGCGTCATATTCATATGACCCTGGATGATGCCCATAACTTTGGGGTTACGGATGGAGAATTGGTAACCATCCAAATAGACGGACTTCGAGGAGGAACTTACTCGAATGTCCTCATCAGAGCAAATAACACCTCGGCACTTGAATTTCATATCGACACGGAAGAAGCGAATGCCATGCAGCTCGCATCAACTTCAAAAATAACAATTACAAAATAAAATTTTAGGAGGAAACAAAAATGAGTAGATCAGAAGCTTTAGGATTAATTGAAACCAAAGGTCTTGTAGGAGCAATTGAAGCGGCGGACGCCATGGTGAAAGCTGCCAATGTTCAACTGATTGGTTATGAAAAAGTCGGCGGTGCTTTAGTTACCGTTATGGTAAGAGGAGATGTAGGTGCTGTCAAAGCAGCAACCGATGCCGGTGCTGCCGCAGCTCAGCGAGTTGGAGAGTTAATCTCCGTTCATGTCATTCCGCGTCCACACGGTGACGTAGAAATGATGCTCCCCCAAGTTAAGAAACAAGCATAATGTTCTATTAGACAAGCCACTACAGCAAAGGTCAAAATCTCCTAGGGGAGGTTTTGACCTTCATCTTTTCTGGAGCGGTGATCCCACATACTCCAGGCAATGTTGTATTATAAAATAATTTGTTGTATTATGAAAAAAGCAACTGAATTTACGTATCTTCGGATGCCTTCTTTTGGAGAAGGTTCACAACATTTGGTGTTACATGCTTTAAGGAATGCTTGGTTACTTGTCTATTTAATGAATTGAACTACTGTGTAGACAGTGGTTGATTCTTTTTTATTATAAGGGCAGCTTGTTAAGCCAAACGCAACAGGAATCTAAAAACACTTCGAAGGGTGTTCTCCTGTAAAACAGTCAAGTAAAAGGAATTAATCAATAGAAAAGGAAGTTTGGCGAAAGCATGAACAAGACTGACGAAACATTAAAAAAATTAATGGATTCCAATCTGTATTCGCGCTATAGCGGACTATTATCCCTATCCAATATTTCTTTACAGCTGGTAGATACCAGTGGCAATATTCTGCTTGAATTTAATCCATCTCCCGATTTTTGCAAATTTATTTGCCAGGAAGATGAAACGCGAATATGTTCGGATTATATTTCCAGATTAGAACCTGGTAAGTGTGACCGATTTATCTGCCAACACGGACTGGAAAATATTCTTTTGCCAGTTGATATTAACAATCAAACCATAGGATATCTCGTCGGGGCGCAGGTTTATTCAGCGGACACTGAATATCAGAAATATCTAATTGATATAATGGCCATGGCAAAGGAGAAAAAAATTGAACCGGCAGCTATTGCTAAATCAATTGCTGCGATAAAAACCATTGAAGAAAATAAAATTGAAATTCATGAACAAATATGTAACCATATCTCCCAAAATATTGGCCAGGACTTTTCTCAAAGCATCAATACTGCGGATAAGGCAGTAGTAAGGTTGTCTATTGAAAAGGAAATGCTGGAAAAAAAGATTATAGACCTCGAAGCTAAAAACATGTCCTTGGTGATTAACCCCCATTTCTTGTTCAACACACTAAACTCCATAGCCCGTATAGCCTATTTTGAAAAATCTCATACAACGGAAGAACTCATTTACTGTCTTTCTGATTTATTAAGGTACAACTTAAAGCAAGACGATGAGCTACACACCATCGGAGCCGAGATGGATAATATCGAGAAATACCTTTATATTCAGAAGGTAAGATATAAAAATCGTTTGGAATATGACATTGACATTGCAGATCAAATTAAAGCCCATAGAATACCCAATATGATCATACAGCCCATCGTTGAGAACGCTCTAATCCATGGGATTACTCCTAAGAGGGACGGGGGCAAAATAAAAATTTATGCCGAGAAGTATCAAGATAACATTAATATTTCTGTTATGGATAATGGGAATGGTTTTCCCAAAGAAGTCCTTGATGGTTTGCAACAATTGGAAAATAAGCTGGGAATAGGTTTTCGCAGTACGGACAAACGTTTGAAACGATATTTCGGAGAACAATACGGGCTGAAAATCACTAAATCAGACTATAGTGGAAGTACTGTCACGATCTCGATTCCAAGCAAACCCAATGCGAGGCGATAGTGATGAGCGTAGTTTTAATTGTAGAAGATGAATTACTCGAATTGGAATTTCTCAAAGCGATTGTGGCCGAAGAACTTCTCCCTAGAGATAAAATAATCACCTGTGAAAGCGGTACACAGGCTGTTAAAGTGGCCAAACAGTATCGACCGGACATTATAGTCATGGATATACTTCTTCCTGAAATGGATGGCTTACAGGCCCTTCAGGAGATAAGGGAGTTTCTTCCTCAGGCATGCGTTATAATTCTATCGGCTTGTTCAGACTTTTCTTATGCACAGACAGCAATTCACCTTCGAGTTCAGGAATATTTGCTCAAACCCGTTAAACCGTCCGTTTTTAAGAAAGTATTCCAAGACGTGTTGTCTACGGCATCTGCGTGCCAGGTACATGCCCACGAAGAAATTGTGGAACAAGAAACTAATCAGATATATTCTATTAAAAAATCATTAAAATACATTCACGATAACTTCAAACAAAAATTACCCCTGCAATTAGTCTCGGCCAACGTTTTTTTGAATCCCCAATATTTTAGTCGCATCTTTAAAAAAGAAGTAGGGGTTACCTATATAGATTATGTCAATAAATTGAAGATAGATCATGCCTGCAAGTTGTTAGAGACAACCAGCTATCCCGCCTATCGAATTTCCAGTGAATGTGGTTTCACTGATCCTTCCTATTTTAATCGTGTTTTCGTCCAGCAAATGAACATGACCCCTAAGGCATACAGGAGAAAACATCTGTCGGACAGCGAAAATAAGGGTTGAGTTTCTTGTTGCTATCCAAAACTAAGGCTTACCGGAATAGTAATTACGTTTGTTTTCAATAAATATTTGTTGTACAAAGTGTAAAAAAAGTTTGGATTTACAATTAGTGACGTGATTTAGGTTTTTGCAATAAAAATAACGAATGACTAGACAAAATGATGAAGGCTAAATTTGCCCTTTTGCATCAAAAGGGCAAATTTAGCCTTCATGTGTTATTAACTAATTGGCATCCTTAGACACACTCAGATGCTTTGTTGATAGCCGGGTTATCTTTGCATCTTCAAAGAACAAACGGTTTTGATCACTCTGATAAATTCCTTTTCGACCATGGAAAGATGGTGACGATTCAACCAAATTAAGATAATCGAAACCTCTAAATGAGCATCACTTAGAGTTACTTTTTTTAGCATGTTAGATTTGACATATTCATCCGCCATAAATTGAGGGACAAACGCAATGGTCTTTCCTTGGGATAAGATCTTTTCCATCATTTCTAAGTTGTCAACCCTGTAAGAAACATTAAGATCACCATACTTTTGCAATACACTGGATACTCCGCAAGTGGTAATGTACTCGGTGTTGTACAAAAGTATAGGCAACGAAAGAGCCTTTTTTAGAGACATGGTGATCGATTCCTTGGTCATTTCGCAGTTATTTCCAGCAATAATGACAAATTCATCAGAAAATAATTCTTTGAAGTTAATATCTTTAGAACTGCAAAAAGCATCCGTTTTCAAGATGATGCCAAAATCGGCTTTGCCTGATTGAACATCTCGCAAAATATTATTCGATTCACCGACTTTCAAAATGGCATTAACTTTAGGATGATTGTGTTTAAACGTTGTTAATATATCAGGCATTACTGTAATATTTATGCTTGGCTCTACTGCAATTGAGATGTTTCCAGTTAACTCAAATGAATCTCCTTGGGCGATGGATTTGATCTCATCAACCTTATTAAGCACTTCTTTGGCTATAATAATAATTTTTTCTCCCATTTCAGTAAGAAAAGCGCCAGCATTTGTTCTTTTTAACAGAACAACTCCCAGTTCATCTTCCAATTTACTGATGGCAGAACTAAGCGCAGGTTGGGATATATGAGAGCGTTCAGCAGCTAATGAGATTGATTTAGATTCATGGACAGCAATTAAATAGGATAATTGTTCTAAGCGCATATTTCTAACCATCCTTGATAGCTTAATTTAGGATTTGGAATTTATTTTTTGAGGCTTGAACTTAACTATTACTCTTCATTATACTATGAGTTATTCAGATAACAAAGTAATAAAACAATAATCATTAGACCTATTATTGGAAATCGCAGATAATTGTAAGGATTTAACTATAGAAAAATTTAATAGCCCTTCTCTATATTAACTATAGGGGGCATAATCACTAAGTATTTTACAGATAAACCTATATTACATTATAATCTGCAAATAAGTGATGAAAATCACAATTAGGACTTAAATTATGAAGGGGGAAAAGTTAACGCTCTTATTTCGATTTATTAATTTTTATAAGTGGGGTGCCATAATATGACCCCAAGCCCTTGGAAAGACTAATTAAAGTTGATTATCGTTTCAATAGTTACTTTCTTAATCCGGTTCTAAGATTAAATCACAAGAAAGGGTGAAATAACTTGTCACAAGAGAAGTCTAAAGGTTTATATGCTCGTATTAATCCTGTTGTTTTCTGGGGTAGTGCTATTTTATGTGTTCTGTTATATGCCCCAATGCTTATTTTTGGTAAAGAGCTGCAACCTTATGTTTCAGTCATATTAAAAGCTATAACCTATAATATGGACTGGTTATGGTTATTATTTGCTTTGGGTTGTGTAGTGTTTTCACTTTGGTTGGCTTTTGGCAGATATGGCAATGTAAAATTGGGCGGAAAAGATGATAAACCAGAATTCTCAGACTTCAGCTGGATATCGATGATGTTCACTGGCGGTGTTGGAGCAGGTTTAGTTTATTGGTCCATGGCCGAGCCTATTTTTTATCTTAAGTTTCCTCCTTTCTGGGGTGAAGCATTTTCAGCACAAGCTGCGCAATTCTCTATTGCTTATGGAATATTTCACTGGGGTGTTACGGCCTGGGCTATCTTTGTCCCAGGGGCCATCGCCTTTGCCTACATGATTCACGTGAGAAAAAAGCCCTTCTTCTACCCAAGCTATGCTTGCAGGGGAATATTGGGGGACCGGGTAGACGGATGGCTTGGCAAGGCTATCGATATCTTTGTTATTATCGGTCTGGTAGGCGGATTAGGAACAACCTTAGGAACGGTTATACCTATGATGGCGGCTGTAAGCGCCGATATGCTGGGTATTGCGGATACTATGACGGTAAAAGTTGGGGTCACACTGGTGGTTGCAGCGGTATTTACCTATAGTGCTTACGCCGGTTTAAATAGCGGAATTAAAAAATTGTCGGAATTAAATAGTTGGTTATGTATGGGATTATTAGCGTTTGTTATGCTTGTAGGCCCCACCTTATTTATGTTATCTTTTTATGTTGACAGCTTAGGGGTTTTGGCTACTAACTTTTTACGGATGAGTTTATATACAGATCCGATTACTAAATCCGGTTTTCCTCAAGACTGGACAGTGTTTTACTGGGCCTGGTGGGCAGCATGGGCCATGTATTTCGGATTATTTGTTGCCAGGATTTCCAAGGGGAGAACGATTAAAAATGTTGTTATAAATATGATGGTTGTAACGACAATCGGATGTTCACTGTTCTTCTTAGCCTTCGGCACCTATGCGGTAGATCTTCTGCTTAATCAAGGGGTAGCACTTGATAAGACTTTGGCAGATGCCGGTGCTGCGGGAATGATTTCCCAAGTCTTGCATACCTTACCCTTAACCCAAATAGTGATTCCCTATTTCTTACTTGTAATGCTTATTTTCCAAGCTACTACCATTGATTCCAATGCGTTTGTTATCTCCATGATTGCTTGCAAAGAGGTTAGGAGTGATCAGGAATCTCCTCGCTGGACAAGACTTTTCTGGTGTGCACTCCTTGCAGTAATCGGGGTGGCTATCATGATGGTGGGGGGATTACCGGTAGTTCAGCTTTCATCTGTTGCTACCAGCGTACCCATTATAGTTATTATCGTCATCTTAGGGCTGTCCCTATGCAAGATGCTCAAGGAGGATTTCGGCAGAGAAAGTAAAGTGCAAGCTGTCGATTATCCGGAAGAAAACTAATGATACGGGGCTGTCGAAGTAAGACCAGCCCGGAAAATAGCAAAAGGCGGCTTCAGCCAGAAGCCGCCTTTTGCCGTCAAATATAAAATGAGTTTGAATAAGTAAAAGTATCTAAAACAGGATGGTTGATCACGGTCATCGAAAAACTTCAACTATTAAAAATCCTAATAAGCCCTAGTTAACTTAACTATACGGGGCATAATTAGTCGGTATTTTACACATAAACGCGAATTGAATATAATTCGAATTGAAAGTGAATGAAATAACAAGTTCAATAACAAAGGACTTCAGTCTTTGAGAAAGTCAATTTTTCTTCCGCTTAACTCGGAGGATGTCATAAAGCGTAAGTCTAATTTATAAGAGGAGATGAGTATTTTGAAGAGAACAGCACTTACCCAAAAGTTATTGGTATTAGGTGTGGATGGTATGGACCCTAAAATTACTCGGAAATTTTTAGCAGAGGGAAAAATGCCTAATTTACAAAAATTTATTGAACGCGGATCTGCTAGAGAAGATTTGCGTCTGCTGGGGGCAATTCCAACGATTACACCGCCTTGTTGGACGACGCTCGCCACCGGTGCTTATCCGGGAACCCATGGTATTACATGTTATTGGAGACAATCACCGGAAAGTCTGGATGCAGTTGTATATAATATGGACTCTCGTAATTGTACGGCAGAACAAATTTGGAATATCACAGCTGAAGCTGGACTAAAGACACTCGTTTGGCATTGGCCTGGGAGTTCTTGGCCTCCAACCTCTCATAGCGAAAATCTCAGTGTTGTCGATGGTACGCAACCAGGTTCTGTCAATATGGGCGTTGCGCAGCTTGACTGGGAAAAAGTAATTGTTGCTTCACCTGAGATTAAAGAAGTGCGTTATGCACCAAGGGTGGATAAACCAGCCGGTGTTGGTTGCATCATCACTGATTTGGAAGACTCCTTAGACGCAGACGTTGATGATGAGATGATGGAACTTTGGTGGGGGGATACAGCTCGTGAAGGCGGCGAAATTCGCACCTTTGTCATGGATGACGAGGATACAGAAGTAGTTATTGGCAGTAAGGTTGCTTATGATATTGTAAACTCTCCCCTCAAAGATGCTACGGGTTGGACAAATGCTCCAGAAGGAGCTAAAGAATTCACGATCTTGACTTCTGGCGGTGTCATGAGACGCCCTGCCTTAATTCTTAAAAATGAAGCCGGCGAATACGACCGAGTGGCTATTTATAAGAACAAGAAAGCAGAAGCACCAATCGTTACCCTAGAGCGAGATGAAATGGTAGCAGGTATTATTGATGATGTTACCAAAAAAGAAGTCACTAAGCCTGCCTGCCGTTCGATGAAGATTTTAGAACTTGATCCCCTTGGCAATAAAGTTAGGCTTTGGATCAGCAATGCTCTTGATATTGCTAATGACCAATTATGGCATCCAAAATCTCTCTTTGGTGAAATCGTTGAAAATGTTGGCGTGGTTCCGCCTGTCAGCCTAATCGGCGGGGAAGATGCTGAATTAGTACGTGAAATCTTTGAACCTTCTTGGGTACAATACAACCAATGGCAAGCAGATTGCATGAATTATTGCATCAATGAAAAAGGCTATGAAGTAGTATTTTCCCATCTGCATAATATTGACTGTGCAGGTCATCAGTTATGGCATCTTGGGAAGACACTGTCACCCTGGGATCACACTGATGAGAAAACCTATCAAGGGTTTATCGAAAAATTCTATATCCAAACAGATGATTATCTTGGCGAATTCATGCATTTATTAGATGAAGGTTGGACTGTGTTAGTTCTAAGTGATCATGGTCTGATTGTTGGAGAAAACGTACCTCCTATTATTGGAGAATATGGTGGTCTCAATACAAAGGTTATGGAAGATTTGGGCTATACCGTCATGAAAAAAGACGAAAATGGGAATTCTATAAGAGAAGTTGATTGGGAGAAGACAAGGGCCATTCAGATTCGCAGTAACTATATTTATCTGAATATCAAAGGACGTGATAAATATGGAATTGTGGATCCGAAAGATAAATATGATTTAGAAGAACAACTCATCTCTGATTTGTATAATTACAGAGATGACAGGACGGGTAAACGTGTTATTGGCATCTGCCTTAGAAACAAAGATGCTGTGTTAATTGGTGCTAATGGACCAGAATGTGGAGATATTTTCTTCTCGGTTGAAGAAGGCTACAATCGATTGCATGGCGATAGTATTTCAACTTCAGAAGGATACTTTGAGACATCCGTTTCGCCGATCTTTGTAGCTGCAGGTAACGGTATTAAGCCTGGATTTACAACAGAGCGTACAATCCGACAAGTTGACGTTGCACCTTCGGTCTCGGTATTACTAGGGTTGCGTTACCCTGCACAATGTGAAGGGGCTCCAATTTACCAGATCTTCTCCGAAGATGTTTAAGTAAGTGCACTAGGCGCAGCTATCAGAAGGAAGCACTCTGATAGCTGCTTTTAAAATAGGAGTAAAACGGTCATAGTAATCAAAAAAGACGGGGAAAACCGTTGATGTATGATTATTATAGACAAAAATAATGGGGATTTTAAGGAGTGGAAAATATGTCGCTGCAACAACTAAACTCAACCGGTTTTGAGGAAATTATCTATGATAATTGTGAGCCCTGTTTGGTTATCTTTTCTAAAAAAGAATGTCATGTATGTAAAGAAGTCGTTCCAATGTTAGAAGAATTGAAACCTCAATATGATGAAAAATTTGGATTCTATTATGTTGATGTTGAAGAAGATAAGGAATTATTCCAACGGTTTTCCTTAAAAGGTGTTCCGCAGATTCTCTTTTTCAATAACGGCGAGTATCAAGGGAAAGTTGCCGGTAAAGTTGAGGAAGAAAGCGTGGAAGAGAAAATCGCAGAAGTCCTAGGAGTGTAATCAAACTTAAAGGGGATGAAGAAGACATGGCTAATAGTTATGATTTGATTATTATAGGAGGTGGTCCCGCCGGACTTTCCGCTGCAATTTATGGCGGCAGGGCTAAGCTTAAGACCTTAGTAATCAATAAAGGGACAATCGGCGGTTTAGTGGATACAACTAGGGAAATCGTCAATTATCCTGGATATATCCAAGTCAGTGGACCGGATCTCATGAAAGATTTCAAGGAACATGCTGAGCATTTTAACGTTGAATTTTTAAAAGAAGAGGTTATCAGTGTAGATTTTTCTCAAGAAGATAAAATAATTAAAACAAAGAAAGGCAAAGAACTATCTGCTAAAGCTGTTATTCTTGCCTGTGGCAGTGAACCAAGAATTTTAAATATCCCAGGAGAAAAAACACTCCGAGGGAGTGGTGTGGCGTACTGTGCGACCTGTGATGCGGAGTTTTTTGAAGGGGAAGATGTTGTTGTCGTTGGAAGTGGTGACCAGGCCGTTGAAGAAGGTATGTACATCACTAAGTTTGCCCGTAAAGTGACCGTGATTGTTTTACATGACGAAGGAGTTCTTGATTGCAATAAAGTAAGTGCAGAAAGAGCCTTTAATAATGAAAAAATGGAGTTTATCTGGAACTCTACAATTGAAGCAGTTCTTGGGGAAGAAAACGTGGAGGGAGTGAAAATTAAGAATCTAAAAACAGGCGGTTCATCTGTACTTACCTGTCAAGGTGTATTCTTCTTCGTCGGTATGATTCCATCAACCCATTTTCTCAAAGATAGTGGACTTGAAACGGACAAGAGAGGGTATATTCCCGTCAATGAAGGTATGGAAACGAACCTTGAAGGGATTTATGCCGTCGGTGATAATAGAGTAAAATATTTAAGACAAGTTGTCTCCGCTGCAGGGGATGGCGCGACTGCGGCTGTAGCAGCTGAACGTTATATTGAAGAACTCAATTATTTTAATTCCAATATTGTTCAAAGTGATAAAAAGATCTTATTATTATTTTTTAATGTCTTAGTCAATGAAAGCATAGAATTCAGCACCTTATTGGAAGGTCTCATTAGTGAAAATGGTGATGAATATAAAATATTTAAAGTTGATATGGCAACGAAGAAGAATCTTGCCGGAAAATATCAAATAGAAAAGGTACCCGCAGTTGTTGTACTAGATAAAGGGGAGGAAATCAAACGTCTGGACTGCAGTATGGATAAAGAGCAGCTTAAATCTCAATTATCCTAGCCTCTATTTCTCGGAAGTTGCCGACAGTAAACCTGATCAAAATAATATACACGAGAGCCTATAGTATGACGAAAGCCTTGAAGCGCATATCCATGATGATATATCTTTAAGGCTTTTTGAATTATAAGGAAGCTTTAAAGGAAAGTAAAAAAAACATTTAAAATTATTGGTAAATATGTTAAAATACCTCACGAGAGGTTTTTTAACAAAATACGACATCATTTAACACGGTTTTGTCTTTCTAAATAAAATTCCCATATATTAGGCATTTTATTTAGAAGAAAATCGTTTTCTGATAAAGGCAAAGCATCTGAAAAGGTGTGACGCAAAGCCATGGGTCTACAGCAGTATAATTACTGCCATGATTGCCAGGTTGCCGGAGAAGAAATTTGAGCCCCAGCCGGGACAAAGTTCTCTGGTTTGGAGTTCTTTTTGTTTCTTCTTCTTTAAATTAAGTTTGGATAATGTTGACTGTATTTAATCACTGATCTTATAAGGGAGGTTTTAAATATGAATAGAGTTGTCCATCAGTTACGTACAGCCAGGGAAGCTAAAGGACTGGAATTGAAAGAGGTCGAGGAAATTACTAAGATTCGGACTAAATACCTACAAGCATTGGAAGATGGAGACTTCGGCGTTCTTCCCGGCGGGGTTTACACAATAGGATTTTTGCGTTCTTATGCTCGTTTCCTTGACTTAGACGCAGACCATTTAGTAAATACCTATAGAATGGAAGCAACTGCTTCAAAATCAGAAACCACTTTCGATAATACTTTACAAGAAACAAATAGGCCGTATCGAGAGCAATCTTTACTAATAAGGATTTCACAATTCTACAGGGAGGCAGGTGACATATTTAAATTTTTAAAGACAAGCAGGATGGAGCAGTCAAAAAGATAGACGGAGAATTACTTTACTAAGATTGTTTTTGGAAAGACCCGGTGCTTCTTTTGTAGGCTTAGATAAGTGCACTTCGCGTTCCCAATTAACTCGGAAATTTTCGGAAAATAATATAAATTCTTAAAAATACCTTGAGGGACATATTGATGTAGATCTCAAGGCTTTTTTGTATGTAGAAGATGAATACCTCGCATCAATCGGATATGATAAACACATATCTAAAAGATACGAGGTGCTGTACTCAACCTACGTCCGGCAGAGTTGTTATGGTGTGAAGGTCGTTTATTATACAGTCAGGAAGAAAGATATGATCCAAACTACAACTATTGCGGACACACTTCCTATTGCTGAACCGACTGAGACCAGCGAATAACCTTCTTCATAGAGAGATCCTTGGACTTGACAACGACCCAGAAGTGGCTGGCGTTAGCATGATAGAAGAAGGAGGAACCTGCTGCTATAGCAAGAGTCCCGATAACGGGGTGGATTCCCAATGATGGAAGCAACGGCAAGATAATTGCAGAAGCGGTTAGAAGGGAAACCGTTGCGGAGCCGTTTGAAACGGAAAGGAGCAAAGCAACTAAGAAGGGCACGCCTTTAACAAAACTGATATCTGCCTCCAGGTTGATCCAACGCCGCCTTACAAATACCATTAGGCATCCCACTGGCTGATCCATCTTAGTGAGAGGTGCTGCAATGATCGTATGGTAGCGAAGAATTCCTTTCAAACGTGTATTATTCTTGGTCTCAGTCAAGGTAACAAACTGATTGTCTTCCATAGCTTGTTTTGCAGGCAATGGAAGCCCCCTAAAATCGTCGATATCAAGGTTGCTATCCGTCTGTCCCCAGGCAAGGACCTCTTGGCGATCAGTTATGATAACACTGGAGCATATGCCGGAGGAAAGAATGATGGATACGGCGTTTTTCAGATCCTCTCTACTGGAAAAACCTTTTCTCAGATAGGGCAGACATTGCTCTGCAATAGATAGGGCGAGGCTCATTTTACTTGCGGATATTACTTTAAAACTGCGGATGGTAAGTTCCGAACTTCGGCTCATCTGGAAGAATTGAAATTCTCCCCAGTAAGAAGTATACTTAAGCATGTATATATTATTAAACATCGGGAGCTTGATGAACAGGCTGAGAGTACGACTAATGTCGTAGACCGATTGAACCTGTTGGGTAATGCCAGCGTAGGGAATGTTATTTTAGTCAATAGCACTTTGCCTAGGCAAAGTGTTTTTATTTTGGAAAAAGGGATTTGAGAAAAATGAGTCAGCAAGAAATAATGGATTCTATCTGCCAATTCATTAGGCGGGATCAAAGTTCTGAAGAGGGTTTCAACGATCTGGCTTTGCATCTGTTCGCTTACCAATACAAAAATAATCTTCCCTATCAAGCGTACTGTTTGCAACAAGGGAGAACGCCAAGGACGGTGAAAATGTGGAGCCAAATTCCCTCTGTACCTATTAATGCTTTCAAAGAGGTTATTCTAAGCAGTAATAATCCAAAGGAGGCCGAAAGAATTTTTATGACAAGCGGCACTACACAAGGGATTCAGGGAAAACATTATCATCCGGCCTTGCAGGTATATGATCAATCCATGACAGCAAATTTCAACAGACACTTTATGAAAAACTCGGGAAAGATTCGCATGGGTATTCTGTTCCCGACGGAAGAAGTGATGCCCAATTCTTCGCTGGCACATTACTTGGCCCTTGCCGTTAAGGAATTCGGAACAGAGGATAGTTCCTATTTTATAAGTGAGGGTGGTTTAGAAATAGAAAAATTAATCGATGGACTGGAAGAAGCTAAACGAACCGGAGAACCATACGCTTTGCTAGGTGCATCCTACAGTTTTGTACATATGTTAGACGAATTGGAAAAAATCGGGGGAGTTTTCTCCCTGCCAAAGGGGAGCAGGATTCTTGATACAGGTGGATTCAAAAACAACTCAAGGCGCTTGGAACCGGATGATTTTTATAACCGTCTTTCAGATCGCTTAGGAGTAGCCCGGAAGGATTGTATCAACATGTATGGTATGACTGAGCTGAGTACTCAGTTCTATGATCAGGGTAATGGGGAAATTCCTTCCGTTAAGTCCGGGCCACATTGGATACGCACACGGGTTATTAATCCTCTGACAGGAGAAACGGTTCCTAAAGGTGAGCAAGGCGTGCTTGTCCACTGTGATCTGGCAAACTTTAATTCAGTTACGACTATCCTTACTGAAGATATTGGGATCGAGGTTGAGGCGGGTTTTCTTCTTAAAGGAAGAGCCCAGGGAGCGGAAGCCAAAGGGTGTTCACTTGCCTTAGAGGAGTTTATTCGAGCCAAGAAAGGAACTTCCTTATGAAAGAAGTCGGAGGCTATTTGCCGCCATGTCTGGAAGGGGAACTTGAATATAAAACCCTTACGTTCCAGAGGAATCAGGATACCGTGGAAATTCAGATCCCTCTTCTTACTCGTGAACAGATGGATGCTTTGACAGATATAGTGAAAAGAAACAGCCGATTTATTTTAAAATCCTTTACGGTCAACGAAATTGTTAGCATCATTGACAAAGCGATCGCCATATTTCTTGATCGCAGCTCAAAGTACCGACAAAAGGCAGAAAAACTGTTGCCAATTATTACTGGGTACGATGAAGAAATAATTCGGCTAGGTCTTACCTCTTACTTGAAAAGTTTTCGCAAGCCGCAACTTCAGCGGTTTCTAGTCGAGGATTTGGGAAATCCCTTGCTTTTAGATGATTTTCAACCTCGTCCTAAAGGGGGATTTTCCAAGGCAATGGGACCGGAGTTAGTGGTTCATGTTTGGGCAGGAAATGTACCTGCTCTTCCAATCTGGAGCCTAATATCCGGATTATTGATAAAAGCGGGGAATATAGGCAAGGTTTCAAGTGGAGAGCCTTTGTTTGCAGGATTGTTCGCTCAATTATTGATGGAGATTGAACCTAAATTGGCTGATTGTCTAGCTATTGTTTGGTGGAAAGGAGGGGATGAGGAGCGTGAATCTTGCTTACTTAACAAAGCAGATATAGTAGTGGGTTACGGCAGTAATACGTCTTTAGCTTCTCTCGGCTCCAAAATCCCGCTCACAACCCGTTTCCTTCCCTTCGGACATAAAATCAGCTTCGGCATAATTTCCAAGGCAGGTCTAGACTCACGCAAGGCCTGGCAGACCGCACATAGCGCTGCTCTTGATGTTATTCGGTATGATCAACAAGGGTGCTATTCCCCTCATTGTTTCTATGTTCAAAGGGGAGGGAGTGTTTCTCCGCGAGAGTTTGCCAGATATATGGCCCATGAACTGGAGTGTTTTGAAAAAAGGTATCCGCGGCGAGGGCTATCGCTGGAAGAAAAAACGGCTAATGCGGCTTGGAGAAATAAAGAAGAGCTGAATATTTTTTCGAATTCCTCTAAAGAGGTTCTTGGAACGACCTCGAATAATTGGACAGTTGTCTACGAGGAAGGGAGTCAAGAGATTAATCCCAGTTGTTTAAATAGGGTCGTCAAAGTAATTGCAATTGATCAATTAGAACAAGTTATTGACTTTATTGGGCCCTATCGCTCGTTGCTTCAAACGGTGGGGATTGCCTCGACTCCTAAGGAACTGTTCGATATTTCGGATTTATTGGGAAAAGCAGGAGTTACACGTATTACGGGACTTGGAAGCATGACTTCCCCCGAAGCCGGTTGGCATCATGATGGTCGTTTTAATTTGTTAGACCTTATTAATATGGTAGATATTGAATGTTCGGCAGAGGAGTATGCAGAAAGATTTGCTCCATACGTCGATTAGGGGGTTGAGCGCTTGGGTTTTTTGACCTTAGATCATATACATTACAGTTATCCAGGACAGGGCTCGACAGTCAAAGACGTCACCTGGCAAATAGAAGAAGGGGAATTCCACTGTTTACTGGGGAAAAGCGGATGCGGTAAAACCACTTTATTGAAACTTGCCGCAGGTCTTTTGAAACCCGACAAGGGCAAAGTTTACTGGCAAGGGGTTGAAGTATTTAAGCCTTCTTCTCAAGTTGGGTATGTCTTTCAGTCACCGACGCTTCTAGAATGGAAAACGGTCTTTGATAATGTTCTCTTACCGATTTCACTTAAAAGAAAACCTAACAGCAAGGAGCTTGATTACGGAGAAACCTTACTTGAGTTAATGGGGATTATTTCTCAGAAGGATAAATATCCAACAGAGTTGTCCGGTGGACAACAAAGCAGGGTGGCGATTGCCCGTTCTCTTATTCAAAGTCCCAGCATGTTATTTTTAGATGAACCCTTTGCAGCAGTTGATGCTATTACTCGGGAAGAACTGCAGGATGATCTATTAAAACTCTGCCAGCTCCGGAAAACAACGGTTATTTTTATTACCCATGATATTACCGAAGCGGTTTATTTATCCGATCATGTAGCCATTATGTCGGGAGGTCAAATTGTCCAGGATTATAATGTGAATCTTCCGAAAGAACGCAGTTTCGAGATGAGGTATGACTCTTATTTCAATGAGCTATGCTTAAAAATCCGCCAGTCATTCAGTGGGGTTTCATCATGAAAAAGGTTGAATATTATTCTATGCTGCTCATGTTACTTATGTTAATAGGGTGGGAATTGATAGCAAGACCAATGTCAGAGCTCGTTTTACCGTCCCCTGGGGTTGTTTTTATTGAGTTATGGAAGGGTGTAAGCAGCGGCTATTTTCTACCGCATATCCTTAGGACGATTACAGAAATAGTGTTAGGCTTATCGATTGGCTGTACAATGGGGTTCATCCTGGGCGTATTAATGGGAGAAATCGATTTTTTGCGAAGGCTTATATTTCCTTATGTTATTGCTAGTCAAGCAGTGCCAAAATTAGCTTTGGCTCCGCTCTTCATTTTATGGTTTGGATTTGGGATGACGTCTAAAGTGGTTATTACAGCCTTGATTTGTTTTTTCCCCCTTCTGGAAAATACCTTAACAGCCATTCAATATACTGACCCAAATAAGAAGGATTTATTTTATATCCTGGGTGCCACACGCCTGCAAACCCTTATCCATTTAAAAATACCTGCTGGCTTGCCGGCAATTTTGGCGGGATTTCGGGTTTCAGTCATCTTGGCCGTGGTGGGTGCGGTTGTCGGTGAGTTCATAGGAGGAAGCGAAGGACTGGGAGCACTGATCATTGCCTCACAAGGAATGATGGATACCCCGCTCATGTTTTCAGTTTTGATTCTGCTCACGATTATGGGAATGCTTCTTTATTTGGGAGTAAACCTTATTGAAGGATTATTTTTAAAAACCTATATGAAAGGAAGAAATAAATGAAGATTAAGTTTTTATTGGGAATCAGCTTATTAACCTTCAGCGTTCTTTTAAGTGGTTGTGCTGCTAAGGACAAGGACGCAGCAGGTTCAAAACAACTCAGCGAGGTTAAGGTAGCCAGTTGGAGCCAGCCTATCACGGAACAAACCAATCTGTTAGTCGGCGAAGAAAAAAGCTTTTATAAGGAGAATGGAATAAAGATTACCTTTATTCCTGGAGCAGGCGGCGGGGATGCCATCAAAAATATTCTTACAGGCGCAGCAGATATAGCCTTTACAGATCCGGGTTCACTCTATTTCGCACTCGATAAAGGAGAAAAGTTAAGAGTTATTTACAATATTTATCCCCAAAATGTTTTTAATGTTGTTTCCTTAACAGAAAAGAACATCACTAAGCCTGAAGATCTAAAGGGGAAAAAGATCGGCGTTTATAGTCTTTCAAGCGGAACTCGTCAGAATTTGCTCTTGCTTTTACATCAGGCAGGCCTTTCCGAAAAAGATGTTACCATCGTAGAAACAGGCCTTTTAAATTTTGCACCATTAATGCAAGGCCAGGTGGATGCAACTGCAGCCACAGATACTGGGTTAGAAACTGGTAAACAAAAAGGGTTAAGTGATGTAAATGTCATAGAAGTCAAAGATTACTTAAATATACCAAGTGATGCTTTTGTAGTAACGGAAAAAACCTATCAAGAAAAAAAGGATCTCTTAATAAGCTTTTTAAAGGGATATCAACAAAGTGCCCAGTGGATGATTGATAAGCCTCAGGAAGCTGCTTCTTTAGCCGTTAAACTCGCAATCGACGGAAAGGATGTAAATAGTAATTTAAAAATCATAGACTTGAGAAATAGTTCCAGTCTTTCTTCTGATCCGAAAGACAAGGCACTTGGAGCCCTTGATCCGGAGGTGTTGCAAAAAGGAGCGGATATTTATCAAGGTCTCGGTTTGATCGAGAATAAATTAGATATGTCACAAGTCGTAATTCAAGACCTCGTTCCTAAAAAGTAGAGGGGGGAGAAAGTGGACTTCAAAGATAAAGTCATCTTAGTTACAGGATCCAGTCGTGGCATAGGGGCTGAAATAGCCCAGTCTTTCGCTAAAGAAGGAGCCTTAGTTGTTGTTAATTACCTTCAAAGTGATGAAGCAGCGGAAAAAGTTGTTATTGCCTGTAAAAATTCGGGTGGGGATGCATGGTCGATTAAAGCGGATGTCATGTCTGAAGGTGCCGTCAGGGGCATGGTTGAGGAGATTCTGTCAGAAGCAGGGAAGATTGATGTTGTGGTCAATAATGCTTTTAAACCCTATATATTTGACCCGGACAAACGAAAGCTTGTATGGGAACTAACCTGGGAGGATTATCAGGCGCATATAGATGGTTCTTTACGGTCGACACACAATGTATGCCAGGCTGTTCTTCAGCTCATGAGAAAAAGGAATCAAGGAAGTATTATTAATATGGTAAGTAATCTAGTAGCCAGACCGATTATTCCTTATCATGAATACAGCACAGCTAAAACGGCAATCGTTGGTTACAGTCGTAACCTAGCGACAGAACTGGGACAGTTCGGTATTCGCGTCAATTGTGTTGCGCCCGGCTTAGTCTATCCAACAGATGCCAGCCGGCAGACCAAAGAAGAAGTAAAAGAAATGATTCTCTCCCAAACTCCGCTGCGAAGAATTGCTTCTCCAGAGGATGTAGCCGGGCCTGTCCTGTTTTTAGCCTCTGACTGGAGTCGCTTCATGACAGGGCAAACCATATATGTCGATGGAGGATTAGTGATGAAATAACTGTTTAGTAGATGCGCTTCACTCCGGTAACTTCGGCGCTCAGAGAATCCATCGCTACAAGATCATCAGCACTAAGCTCTTTCAACGATGCTTTTCCGAGAGAGCGCATTGCTTCTTCCATTTCTAAAACCATGGAGGTCAGAGTATTGACAACACTCGTGGCGGCTTGATCAATATCGAGTTTACTCTTGGCAGGGGAATCGTAAAACACCAATGTCGAAGGGGGTTCCCACGGTATCACTTTACCAACTTGATTATGGGTAAGGGCAAAAAGGGGAACGGTAGCCATATAGATAACATCCGCCCCTAAAGCAATAGCCTTAAGACACTCCCCGGGGGTGAAATATCCCCCGGCTACGATCAAACTAATCTGGTCACGCACCCTTTGCTTATTTAAAAAATTTACTGCGCGAATCAAAGCGACGAGGCTGGGAATTCCAAAATCATCTTGTTTAATCGGGGTTGTCGCATGGGAACCGCCTTGTGCACCATCGATAATGACAGCATCAAAACCTAAACGAATCGCGGCCTCTAAGTCGTCCTCCAGATGTCCGGTTGCCATAACTTTCAGCGCAATAGGGATACCGTTTGACCTTTTACGCAGACTTTTCATGAAACCGGGCCAATCACTTTGTTTTTGAATTCCGGGAGGAGCCGGAAATGCAATCGCTACTTCATCAGGTGCTAATCCTGAAAGCTCTTGTGCTCGACCTTGAAATTCCAGGGCCTCTATACTGACGCTGCCCATATCTGATCCTTGCCCCATTTGTACTTCTAACATATCAGCAGAGTCAATTTGATCCTTAGTTCTTGCCCCCCATGCCCAGCGTGAAATTTGTAAGACATACTTTCCTGCTTCCATGCGTTCTTCCGGTAAAAAAGGGCCCTCTCCGGAACACGTGGAAGTTTGAAGGGTTTTGGCCGCTCTGGCTAAAGCCCTTTTTGCTTCCTCGCTGAGTGCTATTCCATAGGCCATCGCACCAATCATAATGGGGATATTTATGACAAGAGGCTTATGGGCTTTTGGGCCAATCGTCACCTGCATGTTTATCCGGGCGCTTTCAGGCAAAGAAAGCCTCGTCATTAAGTGGGGAGAAAACATGAGGTTATCAAAACCAGGAAACTTCTTAGGTGAACCGATAGGCCGTGTGATGATTTTTCCACTCTGTGAGCGCAACCCGATTTCTAGGATGTTTAACACCGAAATGCGTTTTCCGGCTGGCCACACTTCCATAAGGTTCTGAGTATACTTCTCGGAAAGTAATTTTTCAATAAAATCGCGAATCTGCAGACCCACAAGATAACGCAGAATCGGTTTAATGATTAGTATTATTACTAAGAGCAATTGAAGTGCCAGCAACACAATTATTAGAAACATCCAAAACGAACTAGTTATTGTAATCTGCATTTCTTGACCTCACGCGTAAAGTTTCAGTTCTTTGGCTGCCTGTAAGACCTCGTTGCCTGCCAGGCCTTAAAAATACGCCAAGAAAGCAAGAGGTCCCCGAGAGTGAATATGGCTCCGCCCAGTGCCCGTATAATTAAATAGGGGTTAAGGATAAAACGGACATGCATAAAGTCCATACCGAGGATTCTCCAAAAATATGTCTCCATGAAACCGGCAACCAGCAGGGCTGAGGACATAATGATCAGTCCGCTGTTAAGTAAAATTACTGCCAGAACTCCACCTTTATACCCTTTGCGTGTAGGCTCACTGCCCTGACTCAGGATGTAATAACACCCAGCCAAAACCGCAAAACCCAAGCTGCCAAATAAGGCTAAATGGGCATGGCCGGAGGTAATATACGTTCCGTGGGTGTAAAGATTGATCCAAGGCACGGTAAGAAATAGGCCTAAGAGAGAAGCACCGGTTATATGATGAAATACACTGCTGAGCAGCAACCACAAGGTAAGTTTTTCCCGATTACTCCTAATTTTAGTGGATTTCAGTCCTTTATAGGTCATGCGAACCAACATACCTACAGGAATGATCTCTACCAGGCTGACCAACGAACCAAGCACTAACCAAACAGCGGGAAAACCAATCCAGTAATAGTGATGTCCGGTACCGTACAAGCCTCCGACGACCGCTAAAACCGCCTCTAGATAAAGCCACTTTTCAACCTCCCTACGAGGAGCTAGACCTGAGACAATGAAATACGTGGCAATGAAGCCGGCGGATGTTAGTTCAAAGGCCATTTCTTCCCATAAGTGAACTACCCAGAACTTGGTAGCTTCATCAGTGATCGGATTGCTAAAAGTAATGGTGTTCGGCAGCAATAGTAACATCAGAAATATAACTCCCACTGTCATTGTTGCGGCAGCCGGCGTAATATTCCGTTTATCTGTCAGCAATGTTCGGACAAGGTTATAGGAAGCCAGGACTAGAGATATACATATGCCAACATATAAAACGGGGATTCCTTCAAGATATTCTCGACCATTACCAATCCCCAGGGCTAAGGTGCTAAAGACCCCTATGCCGAAAAACATAACCATCCAATACTGCCAGCGGGCCAGACGGGGGGAATAGATCTCCCTGTTGAGTTCTGCAGTGGTAAAAAAATAGACCATGCCCATGGTGCCAATCAGGGGCCAAAGAACGGCCAAGGCTAAGTGGATTGCTCTACCGTACTCAAAGGGAATCGGTGAGGGTAAATCCGGTATTACTAATTCCAATGCGCCCAGTGAGGCTACCACACTTTGCAGGGCAAATAGGCTTACTGCCGAAAAACAATATCTGCGACTGATCTTTTGAGCAATAAATTGCTGTTTTCGAGCCTTAGATTTATCAATTTTACCTCTAAAAGAAAACCGCTTGAAGAACTTCATCAGTTCGCCTCCGCTTCTTCTTGCTGAGGAGGCCAGCCTAAAGTGGGTATGGTGTGGACAAACTCCAGGTAGTTTACTAGGTTCTCTGCATCTGCTTCGTTGAGAGCAGGGTGACGGGTGTAATTGTTGGGACGCATCACCGGAGGGTGGACAAGATAGTTAACGAGGTAGGCGGAAGTCTCCTTAGCGGTAATGTGAGTTAAATCCTCCGCTGCATATCCGCCGTGTCCAAACAGTGTGTGACAGCTTACGCAATTATTCCTTTGCCAGACAGACTTTCCGGCTTCAGCCTGCTCTGGCACGGGAGACGGAAGTCTTGACGAAATTAGTGTAATCGCCACAAATAATATCCAGGATAATATGCTTAGTAACAAGAAACTCCGTAGCTTCAAGAGGCTTCCTTCCAATGCTATTAGAATAATATCGTGGTAGTATTCACCAAAAGCATAATAATATACAGTTGTTAATAAAGTTCGACAAATCTTGTAGTGTGTTATTTTAAATGGGGCAGGAGATTCCGTAAGACTAAAAATCCCTGGAGCCAAGTTTGGTATAATCCCCGTATCAGTAACAGATTTTTTATTATCCAATCTGTTTACATTAAAGGGAGCATACCATTTTAGGTGTTCCAAGGATTTATGAATGTTACAGAGTCTTAGTCATCGACAGGGTTGCAAGCAATTACTGCTCAAATATCGTATCCTTTTTGAATTTGGAATCTTTAAAGGCAAACTTCATCAGAAGAATATAAGCAATACCTGCCACAACAACACCGATAATCCAGGCCAGCTCAACTTTTGTAAAGGCGGCACCGGCACCGATAAGCATTGCAAGTATTGCGGCTGGATTGTATCCGGCAAACGGACCGTCCTCGTTGTATAAATCTGCTATATTTACTTTTTGCTTTCTTAATATATAATATTCGATTAACAAGATAGAAACAATCGGGCCTAAAAATGCGGAATAGATAAGAATGAACATACCAAGACCCTTTGCCGAAGAATCCTGTACAAGCACCCAAGGGAAGGAGCATAAAGCAAGCAGTCCGGTTATGGTAACAGCAACTTTATATTTCAATTTTGTAATTAAGGTAATAACATAGGTTGGCGGGATAATATTCGCAACCATATTTACGGCAATCGCACCCATAACAATAAACGCAGATACAAAGACTGTAATATATGGGTTATTTACCACGATTGCAAACGCTTTCACAGGATTAGAGATGCCAGTAGCGGAAGCAAGCATCGCGCCGATTGCGAGTACGAAACCGTAGGCGATTAAAATAGGCATAAAGTACAAAAATCCGCGTTTCGCATCGCTAATGCCAAATTTCAGTTCTCTAGAATAGTCCGCAGCGCTTAAAAAGATAGCTGCATAATTTCCCATAAACATCATTATGAAGGCAAAAAACGGCAAGCCCCATGAACCTTTTGCTTGAATCCATTTTTCTGCAATAACTGTGCTGTGGGATGTCAGAAGGACGCCAAATACATAAACAAGAGCGAGCATAATGACAATAGATGTCAGGGATTCCACCCATTTAATAGCATGGAAGCCGTACAGCGAAAGCCCAATTTGCACTAACTGAAGCAGAACAAAACATATGAAAACATTATCAAAGGTGCCGCCTGTAAGGATCTTCACGATTTCGTTTAAGGCAGTACCGCCAATCCAACTTTGAAAACCATACCACACGATGGCGGGGATACCGCGTAAAAGTGATGATATGACGGAGCCTTTCACTCCGAAGGACATTCTGAGTTGTACAACATAGGGTATACCCGTTCTGTATCCGAGTCTGTCATTTAAAGCAAAGATGGTTGAAATGATCCCAATTGCTATGATCGCAGCGGCAAATGTCTGAAACATGTTTAACGTTGCGATTCCAGCAACAACCAAACTGGCTCCAAGCGTCATGTTGCCTAAATTGACACCGTCTCCAATCCACATGAACATATAGTCTATGGGACCTACCGTCCTACCCTTTTCGGTTTTCGGAATTAGTGATTCATCTACACTCGCACCATGTTGGATCTGCGTCTCTTTTATAACGTTACTTTCTGTATTGGTAGACATCGTTATAAACCCAACTCCTTCTCTCGTTTATTGTTTACTGTAGTTCTGAATAAGCTATCGTTTACAAATTAGGCATTAGATGTCTGCCAATAGGCTTGGATACAATCTTTCCATCTTTAAAAACAGTTGTTCCCCTAAGTATGGTTTGTGTGACTGTCCCATGGAAGCGGTCTCCGACATAAGGGCTTACTTGGTGCTTATAGAAAAGAGACTCCGCCTGTAATGTAAATTCCCTATTCAAGTCTACCAGCGCAAAGTCTCCATCAAAGCCAAGAGCAATTTCCCCTTTACCTTGAATGTTAAATATCTCGTTGACATTTTGCGAAGTCAATTTTGCAATATCCTCAAGTGCAACCTTTCTATTATGACAAGCATGAGTCAGCAGGGCTGGAAGTGTTGTTTGGCAAGCAGAGATTCCACCCCAAACCTTTAGGAATTCTCCGTCCTTCAGCTTCGGGTCGCAGGGAGAATGGTCGGAGGAAACGAAAGCTATCTCGCCATTTAATAGTTTTGCCCACATCTTAGTTTGGTTTTCAGTGTCACGAATAGGAGGTGAGCATTTAGCAACTGTTCCCATCCGTTCTACATCGTCATCTGTAAGAATTAAATAATGGCCAATTGTTTCACAGCAGACGTCAACCCCTCTGCTTCTTGCCTGTGTAACGAGCTCGATTGCCTTTGCTGTGCTGATGTGAGCGATGATTAATTTACAACCGGTTTCCTCGGCAAAGGAAATCATGCGGGAGACATTTTCTATTTCCGTAATTGGCGGGCGGGCTGCAAAATAATCCCATACAGTTGTTTTGTTATTGGAAAGGGCGATTGACGTCAAATCTCTTGTGATTTCATTATTCTCACAATGGACCATAAGCGGCAAGCCAAGCTTCGCTAATTTTTCCATGCCCACAAGAGCTGTATAATCGTCCATTCTTTCAAATTCATCAATACCGCTATTGCAGGAAAATGCCTTAAACCCTATTACGCCACATTCTGCAAGCTCTTCAAGTTTATCCAAATTTTTGGGAGTAAGCCCGCCCCAAAATCCATAATCAACTAAAGAGTCCTTCTGGGCCACAGCCAGCTTGGCATTAAAGTTTTTAGCGTCAAGAGTGCATGGGCTGCAATTAAGCGGCATATCAAAGTAGGCAACTCCGCCGCCTGCTGCCAGAGCACTGCTTCCGGTTGTGATGGTTTCCCAATCTGTTCTTCCCGGATCATTAAAATGTACGTGCCCGTCTGTTGTACCGGGAAATACATAGTTTCCGGCTGCGTCAATTATCTCTTTTGCATCTCCGGATATTTCTCCGGCAATTTCTACAATTTTTCCATCACATACAGCAACATCCGCTTTTTTTGCGCCATCCGGACAAACAAGAATCCCGTTTCGCAGGATTACATCATAACGCTTGCTCATTAGTTATTCCCCCTAATGTACTATTATTAGCATGCCTGACAGACTTGACAAACCAGTTTAGCTTTAGTTGAATTAGTCACTCACTTATTGGATTTTTTCACAAGTTCGCCAAATCCCTTTTGACCGACCAATTGACCATCTTTGGCAACGACTTGACCTCTTACTAATGTACATACGGGCAGACCTTTACCTTTTAAGCCTACAAACGCGGAAATTTTATTCAGATAATATAAGGAATCAGGTGTGATTGTCCATTCATGTTCCGGATCCAGAATTACAAGATCTGCATCAAAGCCAACTTCGAGGGCACCCTTTTTACCATAGATTCCAAAAGTCTTAGCAGGTCCTTCGCTTAAGGATCTCGCCAGTAAAGTAGGACTATACCCTCTCTTAACCACACCTTCACTGAATACAACCTGCATTACATTTTGAAGTCCGCTGATACCGCCCCAGGCCCCAAAGATACCATGCTTTTCTTCACTCTTTTCACTTAATTCACAAGGGGAATGGTCAGAACCAACACAGCATAAGGTTCCATTGTTTACATACTCCCACATTTCTTCGACGGCAGCTGCTTCTCTCAGTGGAGGTGCACATTTGAACAGACTCCCATTCCTTAGGACATCTTCATCTGTAAAGGTAAGGTAGTGGCCACAAGTTTCGCCGGTTACATCTATGCCATCCAACTGTGCGTCGCGGATGATTTTTGCAACTCTTGGGTGGCTGACATGACATATATGAACTTTTGCATCAAGTTCTCTTGCAAGCTCAATAATATTTTGCGTAGCAATCAATTCCGCAATAACAGGCCTTGAATTAAGGAAATCTAGCCAATCGTTTTTTTCTTTTCTCTTAGCTCTTTCTTCTTCCCATTTGATGATAGAATAATCTTCGCAATGGAAACCTGCACGGGCATTGCAATCTTTGAGGATTTCCAAAGCCTCTTTAGCTTGCCCTATGGTTAATGACACATAATCGGGAGAAACCGGTCCAATAAAGGATTTGAAAGCAACACAACCTTTTTCGTCTAAATCTTTTAATTTATCAAGATTGTAGTCTACCAGCCCGCCCCAAAAACAATAATCCACATAAGCGTTTGGAGAAACGGTTTCCACTTTCTTATCGAAGATCTGGGCATCTGTCAATGCAGGTTCATTTTGAAGAGGCATATCCACAATAGTTGTGACCCCCCCAACCCCTGCGGCTGCTGTGCCATGAGTATAGTCCTCTCTCCAGCAGTAACCGGGATCGTTTAAGTGGGCATGGCTGTCAATGGCTCCCGGAAATACATAATTTCCTTTGGCATCTATGACTTCTTCTGCTTCTACAGGACTCCCGGCTTCAACAATTGCGGCGATTTTACCATTATTAACACAAATGCTTGCCTCAATAATCCTGTCTGCTGTTACGACCTTCCCATTTTTAATAACTAGATTGAACACACTTATGCCCCTCTCTCTTTACTAAAATTGTTATATTCTTTGTGTACACCAAGAATATACTAAATATTTTCATTTTTCATTATCCGTCTTTGCTAATTAGCTTGAATTGTTTTTATCCCATTAAAGACTAAAGGCTGCTTAAGACCTTTTATTACAGGAATAGGTCAAAGCTCCTTCGCTATTATAGTCTCCTATTAGTCATAACCGAATTCCTGCAGTTTAGCTATAGTCATGAAATTCAAGATTCTTTGTCATAGATAAGAGAAGGGCTTTAATAATTATCTGGAATTGATCATTGTATTGAAATTACCTGACCCTTACAAAGGATAATTAAATAGTCAAATAATTATCCATGATTACCAAAGACAAAAGGTTAAAAATATCCAATAATTAAGAAGGATGGTACTAAGAACAATTTATACAAAGATTATCTTGATCAGGTTTCAGAAAAACATTCTTCTTAACTACTTAAAAGGTTGAGGTAGTTGATACTAACTCAACCACGATAAAAGCTACATCAAATCTTTGGAAAAATAAAAGGAGGAGTAATTATGGGTTATCCTAACGATTTATTAGCCACCCGTGCCATTATCAAACATGGCAGATATGCTGTTATTCCACCCGAAGGACGCGTCAATAACGTTATTCCCAATTTGGAGAACTGTAAAGTGAGCATTATTGCTTCACCGGAATTAGGAACTAAATTCGCTTTCTACACAGTTGATGTTCAGCCGGGTGGCGGAACAACACTGCCATTTCAAGAAGAGGGTATTGAGACATTTGTGTTCTGCATCAATGGTCAGGGTACAGTTCAAGTAGAAGATCAGAAATTTGTGTTACAAGACAATGGCTATGTATTTGCACCCGCATCTCAAGCGGTCTCCTTAACAAACCAGTCTGAAAAGGTATGGAGACTGCTGCTATATAAGCAAAGGTATCGTAAACTTGAGGGATATGAGGCAAGAGTTGTTCTCGGAAATCTTAATGATCTGCCCAATGAAGTCTATGATGATATGGACAATGTTTTGGTGAGAAATCTTCTTCCGGCGGATCTTGGTTTTGATGTTAATTTTCATACTCTAACCTTTCATCCGGGGGGAAGCCATCCGTTTGTTGAAACACATCAACAAGAGCACGGGCTCTACTTTCTAGAGGGAGACGGGGTATATCTTATCGACGACAAATGGCTCCCAGTAAAAGAAGAAGACTTTATCTGGTTTGGTCCATATGTTCCGCAGGCTTTTTATTGTTCAAGCAGAAAGAACGCTTGTTACATTTATACAAAGGACTGTAACAGAGATGTCCGGTTGTAAGGGGTTACAGAATAATTATGGTATAGGTTGTGGGACACATGATTAATGCGGATAGATTGTGGAAAAATATAGTTGACCTAGGGGATATTGGAAAGAACCCTGATGGGGGTATTACAAGGTTGGCTTTTACCAAGGAAGATCGTCAAGCCATTAAGAGGGTAGAAGCGTTGATGAAAGAAGCTGGCTTAGCTGTTCATGAGGATGAAGTCGGAAACCTGATAGGCCGAAAAGAAGGGGAGGACCCCAATGCTCCTGCAGTGCTTATAGGATCCCACTTAGACTCTGTTTTTAATGGTGGAATCTTTGATGGAAGTTTAGGGGTACTCGCAGGAATAGAAGTATTACAGAGCATGAAGGAGAACAGGATCGGCACTAAACATCCCATAGAAGTATATGCCTTCAGGGATGAAGAGGGTTGTCGCTTTAATTTCAGTTTGCTGGGCAGCAGAGGGATGTCAGGCACTTTGAAATCGGAAAACTTAGAGTATAGAGATAACGAGGGGATTTCTCTAGCGGAGGCCATGAAAAGCTGTGGAATGAACCCAGAAGAGTTTTTTAAAGCTTCCCGCAGACCGGATGAAATAAAGGCCTATCTCGAACTTCATGTGGAGCAAGGCAAAGTACTTGAATGCGAAAATTTGCAGGTCGGTGTTGTTACAGGTATTGCAAGTTCTTTGAGGTTGATGGTAACAGTGACGGGCAAGGCGGATCATGCGGGTGCCACCCCTATGAATTTAAGATTCGATGCACTGACGGCCGCGGCCCAAATTATCGGCGTAGTAGAAAAGGAAACCCGTGCGACCAAGAGTGCAGTTGGAACGGTTGGACAGATTCATGCTTACCCGGGTGGGATCAATATTATCCCGGGGAGGGTGGAATTTACAGTCGATCTGCGTGATGTTTCTATAAAAGTCGCCCAACAACTTGAAAAAAACATACTGTCACAGGCAGAGGATATCTGTACTCAAAGGGGTTTGAAACTCGAGGTTGATTTCTTGCAACGTGTTCCTCCGGCACCTTGTTCTCCGGAAATTATTGATACTATTGCCGAAAGTTGCCGCGAATTGGGAATTAAAGAGTTACATTTGCCAAGCGGTGCAGGTCATGATGCTATGCAGGTCGTGAATCTCTGTCCAATCGGGATGATATTTGTTAGATCCCAAAACGGTATTAGCCACCATCCTGCAGAATGGAGTACCCCAGAGGATTGTACAGCGGGGGCGAAGGTTTTGTATCAAACAGTCTTAAAATTAGCTGAATAGAATACAATGGTCAGAGGCATCCAGATGTTAAAGTTGGATGTCTTTGATTTAAACGTACAAAAAAATGAGGTTGCAACAAGAAAATTTGAAAAAGTTTTGTTGCAGCCTCATTTTAGAATGAAATTTAGGACAAGAAGTTAAAGAGAAACATTATAACATGATCTCAAAGGTTGTCTCTAAATTGCGTATTTGAACGTCACCATCATATAAAGGAGAAAGGGACTCGTCAGTTGTTTGTTGGCGTGTTGCAAGGATGTAGCCGAAATTTTCTTCTAACGGAAAGATCATACCGTGCCAAACGCCTCGGTTAATAACGAAGGCCGTGTAGCTTTCTAAAAGAAAGGCTTTAACTGAATTGGCAGAGGGTAATGATTCCAGGTCATTCGCATCTGTAGCAGGGGCTACTGTAATGATAGCAGGTCCACCATAAAGGGGGAAGAAACCTTGAGTTACTTTCAGATGTCTTTCCATACTTGAGAATTTGAACTCGCGCCTTTCCAAAAGAGCATAAACGAATTCTGCTTCCCCATCATCGACAGAAAACGGCATTCGATCAGTAAACTGAGGGGGATCAGGTTTAATTAGCGGTTGCCCCGGATTAAGCATCAGCACATGCCCAAAAGGAGCAAATGCTTCTTTGGTAAGGGTTTGGACCTTTATTATTTTACTTTTCATGTACATTCCCCATTTCTAAGAATACTTATCTTATTGAAGGATTCACTTTATCTACATATTATTGTACTATAAAAGAATGGAACAGCCTTTATCCAGTTGGGATATAGTTAATATAAAAAGTTTAGTGTATTTGGATATGCCAAAGTGAGAAAATTTTAGATATCACTTCAGGAGGACAATACAGTATGGAAATAACAGTAAGGGATATTATGGAGATAGGGCCATTACGGGAGGCTAAGTTATTGGCGGGAAAGCATCGTGCCAATAATATCGTCAAGGGTATTACGATTATCGAAGTCCCTGATATCGTGGACTGGCTTTCCGGAGGAGAAATTCTACTGACCAGCCTTTACAATGTACGGAATGAAATCATGTCTTTTAAGGACTACATCAGGATGATGGCCCAAAGAGAAGTCAGTGCCTTAATTATTAAGACCGGAAGAGTCGTCGAGGAAATACCTCTGGAAATTATCCAAGCCGGAGATGAATTTGGTCTTCCCATCATTGAATTGGGCAGAGAGGTTAAATTTATTGATGTAATGTATCCGGTAATGGCGGAATTGTTTAATAAAGAAGTATCTAAGCTTCAGTACTACAAGCAAGTGCAAGATCATTTTACGGAATTGGTCATCGCAGGAGAAGGATTAGAAGGTATATCCAGGGTTCTCGAAGAGCTTATCGGCAATCCTGTTGTCATCTATGATAAAGAATATAAAGCCATGGCTGCCACGGAACATAGTGTAACCACATTCGGTGAAGTACAGGATAGTACTCAAAGAGAAAATTTAAATGAGAAATTCTATTATTACAGACAGGAAGTAGTTTTTCCAGATTTGAATAATATTACAGCCACTCAAGTAGTAATACCTATTCAACAGTTAAATCAGATTAGCGCTTACCTTGTGGTTGTGGAAATAAACAAAAGGCTTACAGATATTGAGTATATTATCTTAGAAAATGCCTCAACCGTGATCTCTCTGGAGCTTGTAAAAAGGTTCGCTATTAGTGAAGTAGAGAGAAGATTTAAGAATGACTTACTGGATTCACTCATAAGCGGAAATATCTTGATAGAAACTGCCTTGGAACGCGCGTCAATTATAGGCTGGGATCTTAAAGGTCCATACTGTATTGTTTTAATGGAATTTCTAGATATTAATGACTACTTAACAGGTAAAAGGCAGAGGACAAATTTCATTACTGAGGTCGGTTCAACGGTTGCCAATGTTATCAATGAATACACGAAACATTTCATGAGGATTAGCAGTGATTCGCTTTATGTTTTGTGGCCGACCCAAGGCAAAAGTGAAGCACCAGTTGTCGCTGATATAGAAAAGGCCTCTCTTAAAATCTCAGCATTATTTGCAAAGAAATACCCGAAGATGCATATCTCAACAGGTGTAGGCAGTATAGCAGTTAATATTAAGGATATTGCAGACAGTTACCGAGAAGCAAAAAATGCGATCAACATTGGGCGAATAATGAATGAAGCTTTTATAAGTTTTTCGGAACTTGGAATAATGCGCATGTTGTGTCAGCTAGGCGTGAACAATGACCTAACAGAATTTGTGCCTAAATCCATTAATAATCTGATTCTTTATGATAAAGAAAATAAAACTAACTTATTAAATACCTTTGAAGTGTTCTTAAAAAACAATAGTAATGCAACTCATACGGCAAAGGAACTCTTTATTCACTATAAGACAATTCTCTATAGGCTGGAGAAGATTAGAGAAATCAGCGGGATAGATTTTTCAAATCATAAAGACCGACTTGAGGCTGAGCTTGGCTTAAAGATAGTCAGTCTCTTGAAAACTTGTAAATAACTTGACCCCTATCCTTAGTTTGACCTACTTAGCAGTAGGTCTGTTTTATCTATTCCGAGAGGGAAAGTAACGAAACTTGTTTTCCTGTTTATTAATCCTCACTCTATTTGTAATCCCTTATTCATTGGAGGACTGTTCACCACTTCAAAGGTGTACAGTCCTCTATTTTGGTATAACGCACACCAGTTTGAAAAAATCTCAAGTTTCGTCACGACCCCTTCCTTATTCTACTTCGTTGGTAGACTTACGTCACCGAAGTCTCGATGTTCAGCTTTAGTGGAATGAGTTCATTTTCCCCTTAAGCATAGATGTCTGTTAGAGCATGTAAAGGTTTATGTCGATCCTGAAAGAAAATTATCCTTTTATTATATTCGAAGGAGGAATATACCCTGTCACAATAGAAGTATAATGTGTAAATCATCAATTCATCAGAGGACTATACATCTTTAAACGAATAATCAGGCATATTGGCCTTTATGGTGGAGGAGTTGCGAAAGATGCAGGGTGTAAGAAAGGTTCGAAAATCAACGGCGGTTCTCGACACACTGGAAATAATGCGAGGGTATATCACGTCTATGGTTGAGAAAGAAAGTTTTCGCTTACCTTCCGAAGAGGACCTGGCGGTCCAGTTGGGAATCAGTCGGCTTACTGTCAGGGAAGCCTTGACGGTTTTAGAAAGGGAGGGACTTATTGCTCGATTTCAAGGCAGAGGAACAATTATTAACCAATTCGCTGAGCACTTGGTAACTCGCTTAGACTTTGCTCGTGAAATCGGGAAGTTTATAGAGGAAGCGGGCTATATTTCCTCAGTTGACGAAGTCACGCAGAACTGGCGCTTATCAACGAATGAGGAAAGTCAGAAATTATGTCTTCAAGAAAATGAAGAACTTTTAGTGGTCGAAAAACGTTTTTTAGCCGATGGAAATCCCGCTGCTTTCTGCATTGATCGAATTCCACGCAAGCTTTTCCGACAGCTTGATTTTGCCGAGGAAGAATTACATCAGGCCATTTTTCCCTTTGTTGAAAAGCACTGTCACTGTCGACTTACCCACGATGTGATTGAATTAATTCCGAGTATTGTCGATGAGAAGATGTCTCTTCTTTTCAATCTCAAAGTGGGAACTGCTATGCTCCGAATCGATACTGTCGAATATTCGGCGGAAGGTCAACCCATAATGTATAACACCGAATTTTACGTTGATCAATTTTGCCGTTTCACTTTATGCCGCAGCGTCGCCTATATAGACTAAACTTCACGAAGAATGGAAGGGGGGTGATGATAAAAAGATAGTTTGGGGCATTACATACTAACTAAAGAAAGCAATTCAAAAATATGGGAGGGACTCAAAGTGAAAAAAACTAGGAAATTTTTAGCACTAGTGCTAACTGTCTTTATTCTCTTTACGCTAACAGCTTGCGGTACCCAGAAATCAAGCGCTGATCAAACTCAACCTGCAGCATCTGAACAGGTCAAAGTCGGCCTGCTTACGGGTGTTGGCGGTTTAGGAGATAAGTCTTTTAATGACCTTGCGTATGAAGGGGCAAAAAAAGCTGAGAGCGAACTTGGTGTACAACTAAAGGTAGTTGAACCGCCCGATCTGGCCTCCGAAGAAGGCTTAATACGTGATCTGGCTAAAGCGGGCAATGCCCTAGTCGTCGTTGTTGGCTTTGACATGGCGGAACCCTTGGGAAAGGTTGCTCCTGAATTCCCAGATACTAAATTTGCAATTATTGACGCAGTGGTGGAAGGCAACAACATCTCATCCCTCGTCTTCAACGAGCATGAGGGCTCATTTCTTGTGGGAGCCTTGGCAGGTATGATGACGGAAAGTAATAAGGTTGGAGCAATACCTGCTATGGATATTCCTTTTCTCAATCGATTTACCGTTGCATACGAGCAAGGAGCAAAATATGCTAACCCCAAGGCTCAAGTCGTAGTTCAACCGATTGGTTCTGACTTCAGTAGCTTTAATGACCCGGCCAAGGCCAAGAATATTGCCCTGACCATGTATAACCAAGGGGTTGACGTTATTTACCATGCTGCCGGCGGATCAGGATCCGGACTTTTTGAAGCAGCCAAAGAAGCCAATAAATATGCCATCGGTTGTAATTCGGACCAGGATTACATGGCCGAGAAATTAGTACTTACTTCCATGATGAAACGCGTAGATGTAGCTGTTTATGACTCAATCAAAGGGGCTGTTGATAAAAATTTCAAAACAGGGACGAATACTTATGGTGTCGCGAACGATGGTATTGGTGTCACGGAAATGAAATTTACCAAGGACCTAATTGGCGCTGACAAACTCAAAAAACTTGATGATATCAAAAAAGGAATTATTGACGGCAGCATTAAAGTTACGGATGTAACAGCAGCGAAATAAACTTTGGGCGGTGATATGCCGTGGCGAAAGAGGAAGCCCTTGTTATCAATGGCTTAAAAAAACACTTCGGCCATGTAAAAGCAAATGATGGAATTGATCTAATCGTTCGCGCCGGAACAATTCATGCCATTGTCGGCGAAAATGGAGCGGGAAAAAGCACTTTAATGAAAAGCCTCTTTGGCCTTCACCAGCCTGATTCAGGAGAAATCCATTTATGGGGGGAGAAAGTCCAATTCTCCTCCCCTCTTCAGGCGCTTTCGCATGGAATAGGTATGGTGCATCAGCATTTTATGTTGGTAGAAGCCTTAAGCGTTTTAGAAAATATCATCCTTGGTGCAGAACCTGGAAAAGGAATCTTGCTTAGTTATAAGAACAGCCGAAAAACAGTGGAAGAGATCTGTCAAAAATATGGATTAGACTTAGATTTAGATGCCATAGTAGAAAATGTACCCGTTGGGATTCAGCAACGACTCGAGATTGTCAAAGTACTTTATCGGGGAGCACGCTTGATTATTCTCGATGAACCAACAGCTGTGCTGACCCCCCAAGAGATCGATCGGATGTTTGAGATTTTACGGGAATTCAAAAAAGACGGATGTACTGTCATTTTTATAACCCATAAATTAAATGAGGTCATGGCTCTTGCTGATGATGTTACGGTTATCCGTGACGGGCGAACGGTAGGTCATTGGCCCATCTCAGAAGTCAATGAAAAGATTCTGGCACGACAAATGGTAGGGCGTGACGTTGTCCTTGATCTGGTGAAAGAGGATGCCCAACCCGCAGAACTTGTTTTGCAGATTCAAGGCCTTCAGACTGAGCAGGTCAATGGGGATCAGAAGGCAGATGGTTTATCTTTTAACATTCGGGCAGGAGAAATCCTCGGAATCATCGGAGTTGCCGGAAATGGTCAGGATGCCCTGATCGAAGGAATATTAGGCTTGCGCAAAGTGGAAAAAGGGGAAATACTTTATCTTGGTGAACACATTAATGGTGTAGATACCTCATATCTCCGTCAAAAGGGAGTGAGTTGCATATCCGCTGATCGCCTTAAAACCGGGCTCGTTCGAGAGTTCAATGTGCGAGAAAATGCGATATTAGGTTATCATACCGGCAAAGAGTTTGTTTCTAACTTGCTTTTTCAGAATAAGCGTATAGATCATTATGTCAATCAAATCATTAAGGAATTCCAAATCAAGACCCCTTCCCTGGAAGCACCAATTACCACATTATCAGGGGGCAACCAGCAGAAGCTAATCATCGGACGCGAACTTCATGCCAACCCCAAACTGATTATTGCCGTTCAGCCGACGAGGGGTGTGGATATCGGAGCGATCGAATTTATATATCAAGTCCTCCTGGAATGCCGTCGCCAGAACACCGCCGTTCTTCTCGTTTCCAATGAATTGGAGGAAGTTCTATCCCTGTCGGACAGAGTTGCGGTACTCTATCAGGGGCGATTTATGGGATGCAATACGCCGGATCACCTTTCTAAAGAAGATATCGGTTTAATGATGGCCGGAGTTCGTCCTGAAGGGGAAGGTGGATCAGAGTGAACACAAGTCGCTTAAAACATTTTTTTTGGCAGATCTTCCCCTCCGTCCTAGCCGTACTCAGTGCCTTATTAATTGGGGCAGCAATTATTTTCGCAATCGGGGAAAACCCTTTACAAGCTTATGCTGCCATGTTCCAAGGGGCCTTTGGCGATCCCTCTTCTTGGGCGGAGACACTCCAACGGGCCACGCCCTATATTTTTGGCGGCCTGGCTTTTTCAATAGCAACACGTTCAGGGTTGTTTAACATCGGAATAGAAGGTCAAATGTACGTAGGAGCAATTGCGGGAGCTATCGTAGGTTTTAGTATTCACAATATCCCGGCTTTCCTTCATATTGCCTTAGCACTTGCTGCGGCAGCCTTGGCGGGTTATGTCTGGGCTATCATCCCTGCCTTGCTGAAAGTGAAGTCTGGGGTGCACGAAGTTATTTCTACGATCATGTTAAACTATGTAGCCTATGCTCTGACCGCTTATCTGACTGTGCGCGTTTTCCATGAGCCCGGTGCTGTAGCTCAAACGTATAAAGTTGATCCAAGTGCCATTCTTCCGGCACTTATGCCACCCAATAAGCTCAATACAGGTTTTATCATAGCCATTGTCTTAGCCATCGTCATCTATGGTTTTCTTTTCTATACCCCATGGGGATATAATCTGCGTGTGACGGGCCTCAACCCCGGTGCCGGACGCTATGCCGGTATTAAAAGCACACGCATCGTCTTAAGAGCTATGCTTATGAGTGGGGCGATTGCCGGTCTGATGGGCGCCGAGCGTTCCTTGGGGATTTATGGACGGTTTATCAATTCCTTTTCACCGGGTTATGGATTTACGGCCATTGCGGTTTCACTGCTTGGTCAGAATCACCCCTTAGGTATCATTCCGGCGGCCATCCTCTTTGGCGCTTTTGAGAATGGAGCTTCCTTCATGTCGTTACAGGTCAATGTCCCTCGTGAACTGGGCTTAATATTAGAGGCCTTAATCATCGTCTTCATTGCGGCTGAACATTTCTTCCGTGACGGTTTACGCTCTATGCTAAAGGGGGACAAATCATGATTAGCTTTCTTACTATAAGCATCATCCAAGCCACTGTGGCAATTGCAACCCCTTTATATATTGGAGCACTGGGGGGATTGTTTAATGAACGCGTTGGAGTCGTCAATGTCGGATTGGATGGGATTATGCTGTCTGGAGCCTTTGCAGCGGCCATTACCTCCTATTACACACAATCAGCCTGGATGGGTGTTTTAGCTGCGCTAACAGTTGGCGCTTTGCTTGGGCTTTTACATGCGGCCATCTGTATCGAATTTAAGGCGGACCATGTAGTTAGCGGAGTAGCCATCAATATTTTAGCCTCTAGTTTAACCGTCTTCCTGTTGCAATTGCTCTTTAACAATAAAGGACAATCTCCATCCGCACCCAAAATAGGGCAAATATCCAATCTCGATTCAATCCCTATTCTTGGACCGATACTTAATAATATGAGCTATCTCACCATCATTGGCTTGGTACTCATCCTGCTCAGTCACTTCTTTCTTTACCGCACAAAGATGGGACTTCGCTTACGGTCCGTGGGTGAAAATCCATATGCAGCCCAATCCTTAGGTATACCGGTCCGGAGATATATGTACCTTAGCGTGATTGTAGGGTGTGCCCTGGTCGGTCTGGCCGGAGCTTTTCTCTCCATCGGAATGTTAAATGTATTTACGAAAAACATGACAGCGGGGCGAGGGTATATTGCTTTAGCAGCCATGATCTGTGGTCGCTGGACCCCTCTGGGGTCACTCGGTGCCTCAGTATTTTTTGGTTATGTTCTTGCCTGGCAGATGAATGCACAGGGTCTGGCGATTCCAGCCCAAATCTTAGAAATCATTCCATATTTGACAACCATAATAGTATTAGCCTTTGTCGCTAAGCGGGCCCGGGGACCTGCCCACGTCGGAAAAATATTTGCTCCAAGTGAGCACTAAAATGGAGGAACAAAACATGACAATACTTAACAAAGCAGACCAAACTCAAGGAAAAATACAATACCACGTTCGAGTTAAACCCGGAGATGTGGCAAAATATGTGCTCCTTCCCGGGGATCCGGCTCGTGCGGATCGAGTCGCCAAATACCTGGATGATCCCGTTCTCATTGCCAATAATCGAGAATACCGGACCTTTACAGGTACCTATAAAGGGGTTGGAGTAAGTGTTACTTCAACCGGAATCGGTTGTCCATCCGCTTCAATCGCGGTAGAAGAGTTGGCTAATGTAGGTGCCGAGGTTTTTATTCGCATTGGAAGTTCCGCAGCTTTACAACCTGAGATTCGGATCGGAGATCTCCTGGTTTCCTCAGGCTCTATGAAAAATGAAGGAACCTCGCGTTATTACGTGCCGGATTGCTTCCCGGCTGTTCCGGATCTTGAGCTAACCCATACGATGATTCAAACCGCTCGGAGTATGAAGAGTGAGCTTGATTTTGGACTTCATGTCGGGATTTGTGCCTCTGATGATGCCTTCTATGGTGAGACTCAGGAATGGATTGAAAAACTGGCCAAATTAGGTGTTATGAACGTTGAAATGGAAAGTTCCGCAATTTACACTGTGGCCCATGTTCGCAAACTGAAAGCAGCCTGCATATGTGCTGTTTCTGGTAATCTCATAACGGGAGAAGTCGTTTATGAAAAAGAAAATACCCGTCTCGTGGAAGGCTGGGACAAAGAAATCAAAGTAGTTTTAGAAAGCATTTATCGTTTTGAAACTAACCAGGATAAATAATTCAACCCTCTATATGAAGAGAATACTTAATTGATATAATTAATCGAGCAAAGGAGGGCGTGATTTCGTTGGCAATTCTTATCAAAAATCTTCACACCCTTGTTACCTGTAATGATCAAGATCAAATTCTCAAGAATGTGGATCTCCTCATCGATGGACATCAGATTCGAGCAGTAGGTAAACAATTAACTTATGACGGACCGCATGAAGTGATCGACGGCAGCTCGAAGCTAGCAATTCCCGGACTGGTCAACACTCATCATCACTTATATCAAACACTCTTTCGCGGTTTGTCCGAAGTTCAAGGGATGCCACTTTTTTCTTGGCTCATAAATCTTTATGAGTTTTGGAAGCATCTAACTCCTGATGCGGTCTACTATGGTTCACAAGTTGGTTTTGCGGAACTCTTACGGACAGGGTGTACCTTGACCGCAGATCATCATTATGTCTTCCCCAAAGGTCAACCTGCCACCTTGATTGACAGTCAAATCCAGGCAGCTCAAGAAATCGGAATTCGTTTTCATCCGACAAGGGGTTCCATGTCCCTCGGCAAAAGCAAAGGGGGGTTGCCCCCTGATGAAGTGGTCCAAACTGAAGATGAGATTCTTAAGGATTCCCAACGTTTAATTGAAACCTATCATGACCCCTCTCCATTTGCTATGACTCGGCTATCCCTTGCACCTTGTTCTCCCTTTTCTGTCAGTAAGGATTTAATGATCCAAGCCCGAGAGTTAGCTCGTTCCACAGGGACAGGGGTTATGTTGCATACCCACCTTGCGGAAACGATGGATGAAGAAAAATTCTGTCTTGAATTCTATGGCCGTCGGCCAGTCGAACTGATGGAAGAAATCGAGTGGATAGGTCCCGATGTTTGGTTTGCTCATGCTATTCATCTCAGTGATCGAGAAATTAAAGTATTAGCCAACTCAGGAGTGGCACATTGTCCCTCCTCAAACATGAAGCTAGGCAGCGGCATCTGTCGCACCAGCGAATTAATTAAAGCGGGGGTCAAACTGGGGATCGCCGTGGATGGCAGTGCCAGTAATGATGGTTCAAATATGTGGGAAGAAGTTCGTCGTGCCTATTTGCTTAATCACCTGAGGTATGCCGATGCGGGACTTTCTGCTTACGAAACAGTTAAAGCAGCCACTCGTGGCGGAGCAGAAGTACTGGGACGAAACGATACAGGCATTCTTCAAGAGGGGAAGGCAGCTGACTTAGCGCTTATTAATCTTGAGGATGTTGCTTTTGCGGGTTGTCATGATCCTTTGGTTTCCATGGTTTGCTGTGGCAATACCAGTATTGTGGATACGACAATTGTCAATGGTCGAATAGTTGTACGTGAAGGACAATTAATCACCCTAGACCCAGAAGATATTCGGGTAAAAGCCCATAAGGTTTCTCAAGAAATGGTAGAGAAAGAACGCAGCTCTAAGTCATAAACACTAGGTTTTTAAGCTGAAGTCCAATATGAATTTAACCTATCCGACGATACTCTATTGGCAAATAAAAACAGTCCGAGCAGGACTGTTTTTATTTGCCAAAAATACGGTAGGATTATATATTATTAAAATGGTAAAATTATGGGAATAAAGAGATGATAAATATGACCCGATAAAGTATAATTATTTCAGTAGTAGTCAAATGAATAAGATAACGATTAAAGGAGCGTATTTTCGATGCCATTATTACAAGAAGGAAGAAAATACACGTATGCAGATTACTTGACTTGGCCGGATGAAGAAAGATGGGAGATAATTGATGGTGTCCCCTATATGCAAGCTGCTCCAACATGGCAGCATCAGGTAATATCTGTGGAATTAACATCACAATTTGACGCTAATCTTAAAGGAAGTTCATTGCAGGGTATTTGCTGCTCCGTTTGATCTGTGTATTCCTGACAATGAAGAAAATGATGAAAAAATCTCTAATATCATCTCGCAACCGGATATTGTTGTAGTATGTGATCAGAGTAAACTTAGAAAAACAGGTTATTTTGGAGTGCCAGCCTTGGTTATCGAAATTTCCTCGCCTTCAACGGCTAGGAACGATAAACTTTTAAAGTTTAACAAATTTGAACAAGCTGGTGTTAAGGAATATTGGATTGTTGAACCGGATTACAAACTTGTTAGCGTATTCATTCTTCAGGAAAATAAAAGGTATGGCAGACCTGAAGTTTATGCAGAAGAGCATAAAATAAAAGTAGCTATGATACCGGAATTTGAAATTGAATTGAATTCGGTTTTTGTCTGAATCCATGAATAAATCAAATATCTGAGATCTCGATTGCTTCGTATGCAAAAGAGGTCTTTTTTTGTGCCGTAAAGTCTTAGATCAGCAATACCTCTTCAAGTAAGAACTAAAGATTTTACTGAAAAATGTCGTTATATAACTAACTTATAGAACTGCTTCACCTAGAGAATAGGGCTCGGGTGATTGCTTAGGCAGCTCAGAAAGGGCTGGTAAAGAATATGAAAGACAGTGTAGGATAATAGTTTAAGAGTCCATTGCTTAATTGGTGTGCTATAATTGGATATTGCACAGAATTAATTTAACTATGTTAAACAATTAAGGGGTGTTTTATATATGAAATTAGTATCCTGGAACGTCAATGGAATTCGCGCTTGTGTAAAAAATGGTTTTTTGGATTTCTTTGCCAGAGAAAATGCCGATATATTTTGCATTCAGGAAACAAAGGTGCAGGAGGAACAGATTCCATTTAAACTTGAGGGGTATTATCAGTATTGGAATTTCGCTCAAAAGAAAGGCTACTCAGGAACGGCAATTTTTTCCAAGATTGAACCACTCAATATTGTCTATGGCATAGGTATAGAGGAGCATGACAAAGAAGGCAGGGTAATCACCCTGGAATTCGAGAAATTATATGTAGTGACTGTATATACACCAAATTCTCAAAGAGGGTTGGCCAGACTGGAATATAGAATGAGGTGGGAAGAAGAGTTTTTAAACTATGTTAAAGACCTGGAAAAACTAAAGCCGGTCATATTTTGTGGGGATTTAAACGTCGCTCATATGGAGATGGACCTTAAAAACCCCAGTACTAATAGAAAGAATGCTGGTTTTTCTACCGAAGAACGAAACAAATTTACTGAAGTTATTAAGAATGGCTTTGTAGATACATTTAGGTTCTTTTATCCTGATAAAGAAGGAGCCTATACATGGTGGTCATACATGTTTAATGCCAGAACCAACAATGCCGGCTGGCGAATCGATTACTTTTGTGTTTCTGCAGGGTTAAAAGATCAGTTGAAAGACGCGGTTATCTATAATGATATCTTAGGCTCGGATCATTGCCCTGTCGGCTTGGAAATATTCTAAAACAGCCTAACAAGGCTGTTTTATTGTTGCCATTTCTCTAACAAGAGTGCATATACCAGCTACTTAACTCGATGGTTTTTATCAGGCTCTATCAAGAAACTGTATTATGCCGTGGATGTAATAAAAGGAATTATAATAGTATTTATCGTATAGTATATTAAACTTAAAGTATACTTGTTTAATCTAGAAATTACTGTTTCTTCCGAGAAAGAGGTGAAGATAGAAGAATGTATATCACTGAATATGAGATTGCCTTGAGACTCTTTCTGGCGTGTGTTTTTGGCGGAATAGTGGGATTTGAAAGAGAAAAAAATGATAGTCCTGCTGGATTTAGAACCCACATCTTGGTATCCTTAGGGTCTGCTCTAATTATGATTTTATCAATGTATGGCTTCAATGAGTTTGTTTCAGTCAATAAAGACCCCGCTCGATTGGCTGCTCAAGTCGTTTCAGGTATAGGCTTTTTGGGAGCAGGTACTATTCTAAGAGATAGAACTTCGGTTAAAGGATTAACAACCGCTGCTTCACTATGGGTAGTTGCAGCAATCGGATTGGCGGCAGGCGCAGGATTTTATTTCTCGGCTTTCTTTGTTACGCTGTTAGTTTTTATTACATTAGAACGCTCAGTAGAAACGTATTTTTTCAGAAACAGTCAGACCTTAAAAGTAGTTGCTATCAACGGAACTTGTAAAGTAAAAGAAATAAATCGGCTTTTTGAGGCTCACAGCATAGTGCGACAAAATATTTCAATGACTTTATTAAATGAAGAAAACAATAAGACGACAATTCAATATAAAGTAAGAACACCCTTTCGCAGAATAAATATGGAACAAATTATTGAGGATATCAATGAAATTGATGGGATATATTCAGCTGAACAAGAGAGTAACGGTGAAAGTCCATTTTCACGCTCTTTCACTCGTCTGTTTGGGCGCTTTAAAAGGCCGAATAAGCCTTCAATGTAGTGCGAAGTCCTATGCAGTTCTGACTAGTATAAGATGGATATAGCCTTCACTTACGTGGTGAAGGCTGTATTTTTTCAGCTTGGGATTAAAAACTAACATTTACAGCATCCATAGCCTCTTGGGCTTTGCCAATGTATCGTTCTGCGGTTTCACGCATGGTTGATATTTCTTTTGCTGTAAGTTCTCTCACAACACGCGCGGGTACTCCCATTAGCATAACTCGGGGAGGATAAGTTTTGTTTCCCGGAACAAGGGCCCCGGCGGCAACAGATGTTTCCTCATGGATGACGGCACCATCAAGAATAATAGCTCCCATTCCGATCTGAGACCCTTTACCAATCGTGCAACCATGAAGGATAGCAGAATGTCCAATCGTAACATAGTCTGCAATTGTCACGGGTTGATTTAGGCTCACGTGAATAACCACTAAATCCTGAATGTTGGAACATCTGCCAATCTTAATTTTAGCGAGGTCGCCTCTAATAACTGAGTTAAACCACACACTAGATTGTTCATCGATGTGGACGTCGCCTCTTATTTTACAGCCTTCAGCGAGATAGACACTTTTGGCTATTTGGGGCTCTTTTTGATTATCTAACATATACTTTTCCTCCAGTTTAATAACAAGTCACCATTTCAGGCCATACCATTTTACATTATAAAATGGTATGGCCTGAAATGCCAGCGAGGTTTCCGTCCCCATATCCAAATCAAGATTTGGGCAATCCCGACAAGGGTGAGAGCCTTCTCTTCGGCTTGTCCCAGAATCTTACGCGCGTAAGATTCTGGGACA
>NZ_JAJDOO010000031.1:0-55743 GCF_020595055.1 Desulfosporosinus shakirovi
ACACTTGTTAAAGAAGGCGGCTGGGTTGGTTACGCTGATAAAAACTATTGATTAAATGAAAGTTAAATTCCGGCAGAAGAAAAGGCCAGCGATGCAAAGAAAAAGCCGGAAGCATTGAAAGATGAGTAAAAATTTAATTATGCAATGGGTCAAACCCATGGTGAAATAAGGTGTCTACAGTGGCGTTGGACGCAAAAAGGGTGTGCAGTAGCTGACGGGCGAAAGATGTTGTGCAAGAGTAAATTCCACCCGCCTTGAAGAAGCATCTAACCAGACCTGCCCGACGCGAGACTATTCAGCAAGAATAGATTGAAGAAGTTTGTGTGTCTAAGCTGATCCAGTGGCTTTTTAGTCAGTATCATGATGCGTTACCTCCAGCGGGTGGACGTTTAAGCAGCCTTGGTTTGAGGAGGACGTCATCGTGAGGGATGTGCTTTGAACCGAGAAATTGTAACAGTGAGAAGTAAAGAAGCCAGCTCGAATGGGGTGCGACCATTCAGGCTGGCTCTTGCTATATGTTGATGTGATTCATTGGGAATGTATAGTTTAAAAGCTTTGATATGAGAGTCGTCTGTGCCACTAAAGGAATTTGTCGATATATTCCTTCATCATCTAATACAGTATTGAATTCTAAAGAAGTAGCTATTATTTTAGCGGTACCTGTGACTATAGAATCTTTATCTTTGTGGTAGTCAAACTTACAAGTGCGCCAAATACCGTCTCTGCCTATTCCCAAATATATAGTTGAGCCCTTTTCTGGTTTCATATTGAAATGTGAAAGAAGTTTGATGAGAAATTGGTTATATTTTCCGATAACGATATAGGATTTGTTTAAGATACTCTCCCGGGGCCATTAACATAATAAAAACGTATATCAGTAACATTATTAAAAACTAATATTGTACATATTCAAAAAACAATCATATAATTTCCTGAGAATGAATTATATGGATAGATAGTTAGAATAAGGGGGAGAAACATGAACAGGAAAGTTTCAACTGCACTCTTTTTGGTCCTATCGTTGGCCTTCGGATTAGTGGGGTGTTCCAGTCAAGCGGGAGGGTCAAAACCTCTCGAGGATGCCAGGACTCAATTCAAATCAGAAATTAAGTTTTATGGTTCTACAACCTTAGCACCAGTCCTATCGCAATTATCGACTAACTTTAATGAGCACTATGGGACCTGGGATAAAGTTGATAGCCAATTTGCTAAAAAGGATATCGCAATCTATGTATCTGGCGCCGGTTCCAGTGCAGGTGTTAAATCAATCATTGATGGCGTTAGTGATTTTGGTATGGCTTCCAGAAAGGTATCCGATGAAGAAAAAGCAAAAATTGAAGGGTATCAGGAATTCAAACTAGGTATGGATGCCTTAACCATTTCAGTAAACCCTAAGAATAATCTCACAAAGCTAAAAGAGTCACTAACGGCAGATGAGATAAAGAAAATATTCGCTGGAGAATTTAAGACTTGGAATGAGGTTGACCCTTTTTTACCAAAAACAGAAATTGTTGTTGTGACTCGTGATATTGGGGGTGGAGCTCATGAGGTTTTCCAAAAAGCGATTATGGGAGACGCCAAGGTTCGTGCCGATGTGATTCAAGCACCTTCTATGGGAGCGTTGGTTACAAAAGTTATTGAGAATGAAAATGCTATAGGCTATGCTTCCTATGGTATGGTTAATCAGAATAAAGGGAAACTTGCTCCCTTTAAAGTTGATGGGATAGAGTCAACGTCAGAAAATATTTTGAATGGTACCTACAAAGTTTCACGACCTCTGATTGTACTTAAAAAGGGAGAGCTTTTACCTCAAGAAAAAGCGTTCATGGACTATGCCCTTTCCGACGAGGGGATGGACATTATCGAAAAATTAGGCTTTGTTCCTAATAGATAGTACCAGATAAGGAAAACAAAAAATTCAGGGGCACTCAGCCTCTGAATTTTTTGCACTAGTATATCCAATGAGTGTCTTTTCAGATGAGGTGTTTTTTTATGGAGCAGATCTTTGAAAAACTATTTGGCATTTTAAGCATAATTTTTACGATAATCTCAATAGTCTTGCTATTTCTAGTGATTTTTTTTATTACCAAAGAAAGCGTGCTGATTTTTCAAGAAGTTAAATTCTTTGATTTTATTACTGGCTTAACCTGGAACCCATTAGCCGGCGAGCCAACGGTAGGAATTCTGCCTATGATTTTAGCCACCTTTTATGTCTCAATGGTTGCAGTGTTAATCTCTCTACCGATAGGAATTGGCTGTGCCCTAGAGTTAGCTGCGCTTGAAAATGAAAGGCTAAAAGGCTTTTTTACATCAATATTGGCGGTGTTAGCGGGAATACCTTCCGTTATTTATGGATTTATTGGTCTTCTGGTTGTGGTGAAATTTCTTGAGAGAACGTTTAGGCTGGCTGCTGGTGAATCTATCCTTAGCGGTGGAATTGTCCTAGCAGTAATGGTTTTACCGTACATCGTTTCATCTGTGGCAGAAACAACGGAAAAATCCTATGAGAAGTATAAGGAAACGTCTCTGGCCTTGGGTGTTTCTAAAAGTTATATGTTAAGAGCTCTAATTTTGCCCAACGCCAAAGGTGCAATTCTAACCTCCATGATCTTGGCCTTTTCCAGGGCGATGGGTGAAACCATGGCAGTGATGATGGTCATGGGAAATTCACCGATTCTTCCGAAATTGCTAGGGAAAGGTGAGACCATTCCGGCGCTCATCGCTTTGGAAATAGGAACTGCGGGTCTTGGAAGTTTACATTACCACGCGCTTTTTTCGTCGGGTTTTGTATTGATGATGTTCTTGATTTTCCTGAACGCTCTTTTCTATCTAATCAAGAAGAATTTGACTGAGCATCTCGAATGAGGTAGAGAGGAACAGAGGTGATAATAAAATATGACCAATTTTCCACTGAGGTGTTGGACTGTCTTAAGCACCGTTCTCTCCATAGGCCTTCTATTTTTTTTGCTGAGTTTCGTTTTCATAAAAGCCCAGGGAGTTATAAGTCTGAATTTCATTCTAGCAAAACCTGCAGGTTTTCCGGTGGGTTCAGCAGGAGGCATCTGGCCAGCAGTTGCAGGCAGCCTGCTTGTTACCTTGATTGCCAGCCTCTTTGCCACGATCCTTGCCTTTTTTACAGCAGTTTATATGGTTTTTCACTGTAGAGATGATAGGATTAAGCTAGTCGTTAACCTAATCATCCAATGTATTGCAGGTATTCCTTCTATAGTATTGGGACTTTTCGGTTATGCCTTTTTAGTTATTAAGCTAGAGCTTGGATTATCGATCCTTGCCTCCGGCCTAACTCTGGCTATTATGATTTTTCCCTATATTCAAATCAGGCTGCAAAAACTATTTCTAGAAACCAACAAACAGCTCCTGGAAGCGTCAGCTTCTTTAGGCATCAATCGATCCTATACCATCATTAACCTGCTATTACCAATGTATAGAAAACAGATCCTTTCAATCATCACCCTGGCCTCAGGTTTTGCCATGGGAGCTGCTGCCCCGGTTATGCTCACAGGATGCATGATGAATGCACCCGTGCCAGAGTCCCTTGCCTCGCCCTTTATGTCCTTGCCCTATCACCTCTATGTTTTAATAGGGCAAGGAATCTCCTTAGAAAACGCTTATGGTACAGCTTTCGTTTTAATGATTTTAGTTTTGCTCCTTAATTTATTAGCAGCAGTGCCTACCCTACTGGGAATGAGAGGAAAGCGATGAAACATCATCTAATACTCAAGGATTTAAGTTTCGCTATCGGGGATACGGAAATACTTAAAAAGGTTAATCTGACCATTCCTCACAATAAAATCTTAGCGGTTATCGGGCCATCCGGTTGTGGAAAAACCACTTTGCTTAGGACTCTAAATCGACTCAGTGACGAAGAAAAGCAAGCAAGAGTATCGGGTGAGATCCTCTTTAAGGGGAAGTCTATTCATCAGATACCTTTAGCAAAGTTAAGGAAGGACATCGGCCTGGTTTTTCAACAACCAACACCTTTTCCCATGTCGATTTATAATAATCTAGCCTATGCTTTGAAATATCATGGTGTAAGAGGTAAGGGCAACTTAGATACAATTATCGAAGCTAAATTAAGATTGTGCGGACTTTATGAGGAAGTAAAAGATCAGTTAACGATGTCTGCTTTAAAGCTTTCAGGTGGACAACAACAAAGACTCAGCATCGCTCGCTCATTATGTGTAGAACCTGAGGTTTTATTGATGGATGAACCTTGTTCATCCCTTGATATCCATAATACTAAAATAATTGAGGATCTGATCGTGAAGCTCTCCCAGCATTATACCATCGTCATTGTTACTCATAATTTACAGCAAGCGAGAAGAATTGCAGACTGTACTGCCTTTTTTCTAGGAGGTAAGCTCATCGAAATGAATAATACTGAGGGATTTTTCACAAATCCTCAAGAAGAAGAAACAAAACAATATCTGCAAGGATTATTTGGATAGGGTTTCTTCTCCGTTGTTGCATGGATTAATCACGCGGCCCGAGAAAAGCCCTCAATTCTGTAGAGGATGTGAAGAAACGGGTTAAGATTGGGAATGCGACCATCGATTCACTTCGGAAATTTGGCTGCTTTAAGGAATTCCGGAAAGTAATGAGATGAGTTTTTTTGATGTGATTTAGTGAGTGATTAAAAAAGAGAAACAATGGGCCGCCGTTCACTGGTATGCTCCGTTTCTAGAACAGATTGTTATTATTTATATTCGGAACGAAGTTGAAGAGGATATCAATAGAATGTATAGGTTGAGTTGTGTTATAATATGGTAATAACATCAATCTTTGCAGATGAGGGGTGTTTATGTTGAGCTTAACTGAACCTCAAGTCATTACAATAGCCGAATATAACAAACTCAGGGAAAATTCCGAGAATAGATTGGAATACATTGATGGGATTGTGTATATGACTCCATCTCCTTCGACGAAACATCAAAGGATTTCCAGTAGATTACATGCAAAGTTATTCAATTTCCTTGAAGGCAAAGAATGCGAAGTGTTTCCTGCACCCTTTGACATTGAGCTTAGGACAGCTGATGATGACCAAGGGGATCAGTCTGAAAAAACCAAGGTTGTCATTCCAGATTTATCAGTTATCTGTGATAAAACGAAACTTGCCGAAAATAAGTATGTTGGTTCACCTGAACTTATCATTGAAATTTTATCTCCTTCAAATCAAGCTCATGATCTCGTTAAAAAACTCAATTTATATATGCAATACGGGGTTAAAGAATATTGGATTGTTAATCCTCTTTTGAATACTGTACAAATCTATGTTTTAAATGAGGAAGGGCAGTATCACCAGGTAGAGGTCTTGAAGGAAATAGGGATAGCCCATTCCGAGGTTTTGAAGGGATTTAGTATAAATCTTGAAGACTTACTTAAATGAGTGCACTAAAACGGCAATTTCACCATCCATTCACGTATTTAAAAGCAATTGCGAAGGGATCCTATATTAATTTTCCCTATAGTGGATTGAGAAACTATGGGAAGGAATATTATGGAGAGAACGCCTGCAAGCTCAAACAAATAAAAAATATGACCCCAGGAATGTCTTCAATTTCCCACAGGCCATAAAAAATGAATAAGTATCTTGCTAAAGTCCGATTTTATAGTCGGATTTTTTTCTTTTCTGTAATCGCCAAAGCGGGCCTGGAGTATTTCAAGAGCATTTTGGTGAGCGTTAGACACTGCGCTTTTCCATATTTTGCTCATCTTTGAGTTGGATTTCGATGTTTATACGCATATTCTGCTCAGTAAGGGCTTGGATGTCCATAGAAATTTGTTTGTCTTTGGGATGCTCTCTTTCTTTAGTGGTTTCCAAAAGTGTCACATCCGCAATTCGCTCTAGGCCATTTAGATGAAGAATATCATTCAAAAAGGGAATTAGAAGTTGTCTGTCTCGAAAAAGTCGTTTGAAAATGAGATCACTTTTGGGGTCCAAACGATGCTTCCACGGGCTCAAAAGATTTAATGGTGGGCATACCCTATCCCCCTTTGAGTAAAGAATAGCATGATTATACTCATATTATTCCTTAATTAATTCGGAATAGTCAATCTTAGAGATTGAACTGGTAATATTTAACTGACTATGCTACGATATATTAAATTGGATACTTTATGGAAAGGCGGTATGCAAAATAGCTGCTTTTAATAGAATTGAAAAAATTTTTCGAGAATTAAATTCATATAGACCACTTAAAGTAGGTGAACTATTAAGATTAAGCGAGGAGTTTTTGATTAATTTTACATATAATTCTAATGCTATAGAGGGCAATACCCTTACTTTGCAGGAAACTGCCTTAATCATCAAAGAGGGAATAACCATAGATAAGAAGCCACTTAAAGACCATTTAGAGGCAGTAGGTCATAAGGACGCCTATCTCTATGTTGAGGATTTGGTAAAGCAAAAAGTATCGCTGTCCGAAAAGGTCATCAAAGACATTCACAGTCTGGTTCTGATGGATAATCGTGAAGATAGAGGAGTATACAGACGTGTGCCTGTAACTATTATGGGGGCTGTTCATACACCGCCTCAGCCATATCTTTTGCCTGCTAGAATGGAACAACTTATTCTAAAATACCAGGAAATTCCCTTATCTCATGTGGTTGAACGTGTATCTCAATTTCATATGGAATTTGAAGCCGTACATCCATTTATTGATGGTAACGGCAGAACTGGACGTTTGCTTTTAAACCTGGAGTTGATGAAGGAGGGTTATCCTCCCATTAACATTAAATTTAGTGATCGTAAACGATACTATGAATGCTTCACAAGTTATCATACAAACGGTGAAGATCCATCAGAGATGGTTTCTCTAGTTGGGGAATATCTTGAGGAAGAGCTATTAAAGTATGTAGAGATTGTCAGAAATGCTAATGAAATCTCAAAACGCCAATAGCGGGGAAAACTAATCTTTAATCATAAAGAGGTCTTGGAAGACCCTGTGCCTGGCACCAACTCAACCATCATGACTGGCGGCACAATGGGGAATGAAAATGCCAAGGATGCATGGGAGTGAGTAAAGATGAATAAGATTGAGGATCTTCTTAAAGCAACAAAACGCATCCTGATCAAACCCAAGTCCCCGAAGAGGACCGCGAAGTCCAATTTGGAATAGGCATTTTATATGGGGTTTGTCACCCTCGTGAAACTAGTTTTAGGTGGGGATGCCTAGCGCCAATTGTTGCCATGATGACAGGAGAAGCAACTAGAGCAGAGTCTGGTTCAAGCTCAGTTTTTAATGAGTATTGATAAGTAACTCATGGAGTTTAAACCTTTTCTTTTGAACCAATCTTTCGTTTCATTGATGTATTGTGGATCGTGTTCAATTGTTTTGGCAAAGGACTGAATCAGCTTAACTGACAACTCTAAACTAAGTCCTTGGTGGAATCCGGCAATACCGATAAGAAGCATTTTGATTAACGCGTAATGAAACACGAGCTTTATATATTCGTCGAAAATGTCTCCGTCACACAGTGGAAAAAGATTATTGTAGACGTAATTCACCAGATAATTCTCGAAAATATATTCGTGCATAAAGGCAAAGGGAGCGTAGTGATTTTCAAAGGCTAGACGATAGTTTTCAGCCAGAATATCTAAGCTTATGTCAGGCGAATGGTTTATGCCATGCAAAAATTCAATGAAACATTCAGCGTAGCGTTGGTTGGTTATTCCCTGTACAAGCTTTATGAGAGCGCTTTGCATCAACAGTTTAAACTGAACTGCTGGGGATGTGGGGCTTTTCGCGAGAAACGCTCTTAAAGACTCTTTCTTTAATAATTGGGCAAAGGAGGCAATGAGCTCAGGTATAGTATCAACCTTTTTTTCGCTACATACTTTTGCAAGCTTTTGAAAAAATAATCCTAGAATAATAAGCCGTTCCTCGAGCTTATAATCCCTGTTCTTTAATATATGAAGTGTAAAATTTCGTAAATCCTGAAAATACTTATTCGGTGTATCAGTGAAGGCTGAATCATTGGTATTAATTGAAATCGAAATATTGTTGCGCACATCTAGAGGTTCTTGTACTGAAATAAAGTCAATTCCTTTGGAGTTTAACAGTGCTACGCGTACAGCCTCGGGGCAAGACATGACAACGGATTTTTGTAGGATACCGTTGATAACATTAGTAACCCGAGGAAAAGCAAAACAAATCTTGGGTAAGTATTTTTCGCCTTGTTTTAACTGTATTAGACAAAGTTTTTTTTCACTTAAAAAAGGGCAAGTTGAATCATTGTTTAGTATCACATGGGCGAAGGTTTCTTCACTTTGTTCTGTTTGGTTGAGTACGACCTTATTATCGATTATTTCTTTCAATGCTGAGTCATGGATCTTGCTGTATTTTTCGAAGGTTTTGCTGTCCACAGTGATACTGCTCCAACCAAAGCAGCAGCTATCCTCGCAGGCGGAACCTATGCAATTGAAAGACTTTAGGTAGAGAGGCATTTGTATCTCTCTCGTCATTTTAGCCATGTGTTTTTCCTCATATCTATTTAGAATGTTAATCTTAATAAGGAAATTACGATGAAAAAATAATATAGCTTTCTGTAAAATACTATGGTAATAAAGATATAACCATGGAGTTTTTTTTGATGGGGTTTCGTTGTGAACAATTATTATAATTTTACACCCAAATATGGGTCTTTTTCCCTGTTGCTTTCAAAACTTAAATATAAAAATATTAAGTATTAGACCTTGATAAAATTTATGGAGAAAAGAATCAGCAGGACTCAATACTTGGTTGAAAATCCTGAGAATAGTAGAATCGTCACGGTCACTTTAGCGGATGGGACACCATTAGATATGAACAGAAACTATCTAGTGGCAGCCCCGTCGTTCACTGTGAACGGAACCGTGAGCCTGCCCAGCGGCGTGGCAAACCGGATGCCTTAGCCGACCGCTATGACACCTCCCTCGCCATCGCGCAATATTTCCTCCCCAGCTTAAAGCTTCGGTTCTCCTTCAAGGGATCAGGCTGTCTGTATCGCTACCGGAAATAATTACCCAGAGGCTTTAGCCGGTAGTGTCTATGTCGCAAAACACAAGGCTCCGATTATTCTCGAGGACGACAGTCTGTCTGAACAGGTCATCCATTACCTTGAAGCCTGAGAGTTAAGTGAAGCCGCTATTTTCGGAGGAGAGAGCGTAGTGGGGAATGACATCGAACAGCAGCTCAGGAGGCTGGCTGGGCAATAAGCCATAAGAATTGATATCTTGCCGCCATGGTCCACTCTAATGAGTGAAAAGAAAGTGAAAAACAAGCCACCGTTACAGTAAACGGTGGCTTGTAATAGTTGAGGCTATTAAATGGCAAATTAGAACTTAATTATTTTAGGTTCACCTGTAAAGGTAGCTATCGTTGCTGCTGCATCCTGCAAATACAATACCTGGGTGTTTGGATCTGTAGCAGAGTACCGAGACTGAAGCGAAGGATAGCTTTTGAGCATACTCTCCTTTGCTTCAACACGGTCATCCTCTACTGCAACGGCCTGGATACGAATCCATTCTTGGCCATTAAAAGCGCAAATTTCGATTTTGGGATTTGCTGTCATTTGCTTTGAAACGTCCTTTACCTTACCAGTCTGAATATAAAGCTTGCCCTCAAAAATGTTGGCAGTTCCAAAGGGACGAACTCGTGGCTGATCTCCATCGACGGTTGCTAAGTAATAAGTCTGGCACTTCTTTAAGAAATCTAAAACTTCTTGCATTAAAGAAATCTCCTTTCAAGTTTATACAATAAATTTACAATAAAAGTCTTGAAATAACAAGTACGATTATTTATGATACATAGTATCTAAATAAATACTGTCGGGAGGAGATTAGGGAAATTGGAGAAAGATTTATTTGGGATATGCCCATATACAACAGCACAGAGGGTTCTTTCTGGTAAATGGTCAATAATTATTCTCTACCATCTCGGGAAAAAGACTATGCGCTTTGGAGAATTGCAGCGGCAGTTGCCTGATTTAACCCAGTCAACCCTGACGAAACAGTTACGCGCTTTGGAGGAGAACGGATTGATTGAAAGAAAGATTTATCCCCAAGTCCCGCCAAAGGTCGAATACTCTTTGAGTGATATAGGGATAAAGTTTAAAAAAGTGTTAGCAGAATTGGCAATCTGGGGAAACGAATACATTGAAACTTTGAAGGATAAGAATTGTTGAATTGAAGAGCTGTCTTCATGCCGCACTGATGCAGCTTTGCGAAGAGCAGGGATGAAACTGCTTGCTTCTCTCGACAGTGGCGGTAATCCAAATTCGTCAATGGTGATGAATTTGACCTCCGCCCAGGTGTTCGTTCTTCTTGGGATCCCGGAAGAGGAGCGGTTTCTACTCACACAAGAGGGATATCTGGTAACTCACTGTGTGGATATTAAGTCAGCAAAAACGACACTTTATGAGAATAACTTTGACTTAGCAATTCTTGATCTATCCCTTCCAGACGGAAGTGGCTATGATCTTTGCCGATTAATCAAGGCTAAGGAAGATATCCCAGTCATATTTTAACGGCAATCGATGACGAGGTTAATGTGGTTATGGGTCTCGATATGGGCGCTGATGACTATATTACAAAGCCATTTCGAATAAGAGAGCTGCTCTTGCGTCTTAAATCTGTTACTCGCAGGTATGACAAGACAGCATGATACAAAGGGGGCAGCTAAGGTGTTGCGAAATAAAGAAATCAAGCTATATATGACACTTTTGACTGTAGTAGTAATAGTAGGTTTTGTTGCCTGCTATTTTTTTAATCCCGTCTCAGGGATCATCGCCTTGTTAGCGCTGCTTTTAATGGCTGCAGTATCCTTCCTGTTTACGAGATGGAAATATCAGCAAATAGAAAAGCTAGCCGACTATCTCAAGCGAATTGCAGATGGCGAATACTCCCTGGATATTAGAGATAACGATGAAGGCGAGCTTAGCATCCTTAAAAGTGAACTATATAAAGTAACCGTAACCCTCTCTGAGCAAGCCGACCTCTTGAAAAATAAAACTCCCATCACCTCAATGTCTGTTATGACTGACCTGATCAGTGATGAAAACCTGCCCCCGGTCTGGGCTCGGCGGTCTCAGAGCTGGTTGGTTGGCAGACAAAGTAGGAGAAAGGCTCCTCAAAATGGGACAATCTAAGCACGAAGTGTCCCACTTTAGATAATGTCAAAAAAATCAGCAAAATCAGATTATTAGGTAAATATAGTTAGTGGTACTGTCCTATTTGAGATAATTAGGTTTTGAAATGAATGCGGACTGCCAGTTTCTTTGCTGGTTAGACTGTGGCATACTTCTTGCATAATTAAAGGACAGGTTGACATTTTCCCTAGTATGTTTTTGTGTGGAAGGAATAATTTCATCGCGTGACTCTGAACAGGCTATTAAGAGGGGGTAATTTCGCGAATATATTCCAAATATTCAATATACTCCAAATGTAGGGATCTTAAACGTTGTTTAAGTTTACCTCTATGAGTTTTGAAAGAAAAACATTCCAGGGACTCGAGTTAGCTAAAATAGAAATGAAGGCAGGTGCAGGAGAAAATGTCATAAAGTTATCGGTTTACTGACCTAAAGGATACGATAACAAGGAATAAATATATCTTAAGGGAGGAAACAATTATGGGCAATTTTAATAATTTGATGTCACCACTCAAAATTGGACCGGTCGAGCTAAAGAATCGATACGTCGTAGCCCCCATGAATGAAACATTTGCCGGCGTGAGGGGAGAGGCGACTGCTCAGTATATAGCATATTTTGCCGCAAGAGCGAAAGGCGGCTTTGGATTGTTAACTACAGGGGCTATTATGGGCACTAAATTAGCTTCCAAATTCGTTTGGGGAAGAAATCCTTACATGTTTAGTCCTTTGCATATTCAGGGTATGAGCTTGTTTAATGAAACCTGTCACCATTTCGGCGCACAAACGGCGGCACAGATGACGATAGGTTTCGGTCGGCAGGGACATTCAGATAACCATCACGAGCTGGTACCGGCAGCAACCGGAGGACTTCCTTATGAGATTGCCATAGAAAAAGGCGCTCACCCTCTGGTTGCTCCTAGCATGAAGACTAATGACTTAGCTCGTGAATTCTTATATGGACAGAATACCTTTGAAATGAGCATTGATTTAATTCACAGCGAACAAAAAGAATTTGCTCAAAGCTGTCAATTAGCAATAAAGTCAGGCTTTGATGTTATCGATATTCATGCTCCCCACGGCTACCTGGAACATCAGTTTTTATCTCCACTTTCCAATAAGCGCACTGACATGTACGGCGGTTCCTGGCGAAACCGCAAGCGTTTTCTGATCGAAATTGCCGAACAGGTACGTTATGCAGCAGGTAAAGATGTGGCAGTTGGTTGTCGCATTTCTGCAGAAGAGCACTGTGAAGGCGGCCTGACACGGGAGGAAATGATTGATGTAGCTCAAGATCTGCAGGCCTTGGGCTGTGACTATATCAGCCTTTCCGATGGGGGAGGGTATGAAGAATCCGGGCACTTGATTCCCGACCCGGAACGGTGGGCTCATCAACCCGATTGCGCAGCTGAATTTAAAAAAGCTCTAAAAATACCGGCGATTTTAGTTGGGGCCCATGATCCTGTTTTGGCTGAAAGTATTGTGGCTGAGGGTAAAGCGGACCTTATCGCCTTAGGCAGACAGTCCTTCTGTGATCCGGAATTACCGAATAAAGTTGCGGCGGGCAAAATCGAAGACATTATAAAATGTAAGAGGTGTAATATTTGCCTTGCTCGCGCTAATGGGGATATGGGCGGCCCTCGTTGTCCGTTTAATCCAATGTTGGGCAGAGAATTTGAGTTCCCTGAGTACCATATGGGACCTCGAAGACCGGATGAGCCGCTTTTCCCACGCGGTGCAATGAGTATGCCCTCCCTGAATCATGCTTGGTGGAGGAGTGAAATTCCGTACACTGAAAAGTTCTGGATTCCTTTCCGCGGTCCAGGTTCCAGATAGTGAACTCGTTCAACTAAAGATTAATGGTAAAGCCTTGGCTGCCAAAGGTGGAATTTTAATAATATAGGTGAAGAAGTTTCATTTGAAAAAGCAGTACTGGTTAAGGATTAGGAGGGGTTTGAGTATGTCCGAGTTTCAAACGGATGATTATTTCAAAATCGACCCAGAAATGCACCTTATAGGAGAGATGGAGACATTTAATCATTTTCCGGGGGTCCAGATGTGGTGGCGTGCCATAGGAAATATAACCAGACCGTTGCTCCTAGGAAGTTCTCCGACTTTCTTTGAAGGGGTGGAGCCTCACGAAATGCACGCCCAACAAGACCCGGAGTATATTATTGAATACATGAATAAATATGGAATCGACATTGCCTGCCTGCTTCCCGAATCCATGATGGATACGACAGGATACACCAGTAGGTGGTGCACTAACGGGGAAATGGCGAAAGCGGTTGATACCCACCCGGACAGGTTTATGTACCAGCCTAACATTTCACCGATAAAACATAAAGGTTTAAAGGAGAGTATCTGGGAACTGGAATACTGGGTTAAGGAAAGGGGCGCAAAGATATTCAAATATTACCCTCCGGAAGACACCTATATTAATGATCCGGTCCTCTGGCCCTTTTACCAAAAGGCAGAGGAACTCGGCATAGTGCTGGATATTCACACGGGCTTTAGTTGGGTTCCCCCGGGTAAAAGTAAGTATGCCTTGCCGATACTGTTGGACGACGTGGCCAGGGACTTTCCGGAACTGAAAATCGTGGCCTTTCATATGGGATACCCGTATTGTGACGATCTCAACATGGTTGCCATGGGACACCCTAACATATACCCGTGCCTAAGTCTTTTGTTGCCGTGGGCATTATCTGCTCCATATAAGTTTGCTAAAATTCTGGGTGAGGCTCTGCGTTGGGTGGGGCCGGATCGGATTATCTGGGGAACGGACTACGCAGGCTTCGGCACACAGCTCAAAGCTGCTGTCCAGGGTATGAGGGATTTTCAGATACCTGCTGATTTGCGGGAACAATATGGTTACCCGGAAATTACCTCGGAGGACCGGGGGAAGATATTCGGACAAAACTTGGCCACACTTTTAGGCATCGATCACACGGTCAGAAGAGTACCTAGCAAGTAATTGCCTTAGCTGAGGAATTGGAACTGTTCAGTGCGGTTGCATTAGTTATCAACAAATTGTAATCCAAATGAGACTCGTACTAAATCGGCCTGTCTCATTTGGATTAAACTCGTTAGAAAACATATTACAGTCTATACTGTGTTTCAGCAACAGTGAAAACCGCAACTCTGCGGAAGAGCACATAGAAGAGACTGACACGGGAAGAAAAGAGCGTTGTAACAAAAGACTTGCAAGCCTCGCAATAGGCTACATAAGCCTATCCGATGGTGCGTAAAATATAAAAGGAGAGGTATCTATGCAAGGTGAGAACAAAGCTGAGAGTGAAATTTCCCGACGCTATTTTTGCATGGGCAGCGTGATAGTTGCTGCGGGGATTGCCTCCGGGGGGATGTTGGCTGGTTGTGGAAAGGTAGCGACTGCTCCACAACCAAAGTCTCCCGAGATTAAAATCAAAACAGTTGATGTACACAGCCATATTATTCCTCCGGAGTATACGGAAGCTGTGCGAAAAGCCGGTGTCGCTAATGAGGACGGCTTTCCTGCACCAGAATGGAATTTAGAAGAACATCTAAATTTTATGGATCAAGCAGAAATTGAACTTTCAATCTTGTCCCTTTCTTCTCCTCACCAGAATTTTGGCAATAATGAGGAATCACGTGTTTTAAGTAGACGTATTAATGAGACAACAGCAGCAATTAAACAAAAATATCCTAAACGATTTGGCTTTAATGCTGTGCTCCCGTTGCCCGATGTTGAAGGATCTTTGGAGGAAATCACTCATGCCTTTGATGTTTTAAAAGCTGATGGCATCAAATTATCCAGCAATAGTAGAGGTGTTTATTTGGGCGATCCATTGTTCGAACCTATTTTTGCTGAATTGAATAAAAGGAACGCTGTTGTAAATATCCACCCCTGCAAGCCTTCGGCAGTTCCTGCCAATGTTTTTACCAGTGGACTGCTGCCCCTGTTTGAATTTATTGCAGATACAACCAGAGCGGTCATTAATTTAATAACCAGCGGCACTATTACACGTTATCCGAATGTCAAAATCGTTGTGCCTCACTGTGGGTCCTTTTTACCTGGTTTGGTTGAGCGGCTAGCTGGAATTACTGAAATACTTACAGCACAAGGGGTGGGCAAACCGGTTAATGTAATGGACAGTGTTAAGATGCTTTATTTTGATATAGCCGGTACTCCCTTGCCCCGTAATTTTGATACATTGCTGACCATGGTAGATCCTTCTAAAGTAATGTATGGTTCGGATTACCCATTTACACCTGCCCCGGCGATCATTGCTAATAAGAAGGCCATAATGGCTTATGAACCAATCGACAAATACAAAGCAATGATTTTTAGAGAAAACGCCTTACAGCTTTTTAAACGGTTATAACGGGAGATTGGTATAGAAAATCTGATGTATCAATGGTCGACTATTGTCTTCACCTATTTACATGACAGACAGTTCTATGCATCATAAAGAAACATGGAACATTAAGTATCCCTAGGAATTTAACGTTGAAGATATCTCTATGCAATTACCCGCCTACGGGGTATAGTTACAATATCATGAATTATTCATTTTAGTGAGGTGGGTCATGCGCATAGAACAGCTTCAACAAATTATTCAAACTGACAACAAGAAATCTATTTCCGAAGCTGCAAAAAGTCTTTCGATTAGTCAGCCACAGCTTAGTAACTCTCTTAAAAATCTGGAAGCTAAATTGGGCTATAAGATTTTTCGGCGTAATAAAGTCGGACTAATGCCAACCTGCCAGGGAAATGAAGTTCTGAAGCTAGCACGTGAATTAATCACGAATCTTGAAGCAATGAAAATGATTGCCAGTGATGAAGCCGATCTGGTTGGAAATTTGAGTTTATCCCTGGAATCTGCATTTTTTAATGCCTTTGCCTCTAAGTTGCTGATTGGTTTTTATCAGAACTACCCTAATGTTAAGCTAGTGATAACGGAAGCTTCAGATCATGACGTCATTGAGAAAGTGGCAACGAGGACTTGTTTATTGGGGGTGACGGGCTGGCGTAATGATCAGAATAAGGTGATGCAGCAGATTATGGATGGAAGGAATATTGCCTATGAAGAAGTAATTAAGGACGAGTTTGCCGTGATCGTTGGAAATCGACATCCTTTGACCACAAAAAAGATAGTTAGATTATCGGATTTAGAAGGAGTAACAATTATTGATTATTTAGGTATAACAGAGAAATTTTTAAGAATTTCGGGTTTTCGACCTAAAGAAAATCAATCCATTAAGGTGTATGACCGTGAGGTTTTAAAATATATGATATCTGTAAATCGAGGTATTGCTATTGCCCCCAGATTTTTCTCTCTTAATGATCTGTATTTTGAACGAGGATTACTGAACTTTCGAGAGATTGAAGATTTAACGGGTAAAATCAAAGTGACAATGTTCATTATATATTCGAAGTCAGAAGCTTTATCTTTCTTAGATAAACAACTAATAGAGATGATTAAAGAATCAGTAATTTCTGATCACAGATCAACTGTTACTGGGGAGATGTGATTTATGCGCCTAGAACAATTAAATCAAATTTTGAAAATTAAAGAGCATGAATCGTTTTCCAAAGCAGCCAATGATATCTTTATTAGTCAACCATCGCTAAGTATTTCAGTTAATAATCTTGAAGAAGAGCTTCATCTTAAAATATTTGAACGTAGCAATACAGGAGTTGTACCCACTGAGCAAGGGAAAGAAGTCTTAAGACTCGCTAAAGCTGTACTGGATTTAAGTGAAAAGATTACAGGGATAATGAATGGGAAAATTCAAAATCTCCAGATGGGTATTCCGGCTGCCTTCGCAAATGCAATAGTTCCGGATCTTCTAAGACAATTTCGAGAACTTTATCCCGATGTAAGTTTGCATATTCTAGAGACGCCTTATTATGAAATTTTGGATTTGATGGATAAGGGTACCTGTTCAATTGGAGTTATAGGTTGTGTAGGAGTAGATCATGAACGAGATTTACACATACATCTCCAAGAAAAAAAATTAGCAAGTGAAATTGTTCCGCAAAAAGCATCCTTAAAACTTTTTATAAGCTGTAAGAATCCTTTGGCCTCTAGAGAATCGATTAGTATATCAGAGATTAATAATTTAAGAATTATTTCCTATAAAGATAACTATGAGGGAGTTTTTAGATACTTAAAGCTTAACAAAAAAAACCCCATTATTGTTGAAGATATTGAATTGCTGAGTAAACTTATTAGTGAAGACTTTGGCTGTTCTATTAACATTGATATTTTAGCTGTAAATAATTTATATATAGAAAGTGGATTAATAAAAGTAATTCCTATAAAAGAGTTATCAACCGAGCCGTCTAATATATATATTCTTTATTCTAATCATGAATCCTTAACATCCATTGAAAAGGAATTGTTATCCATAGTTGTAGAGTTGATTAGAAACAAATTATAAACGATACCCGAGAGAAGAGGGAATAAATGAATAAGGTTATTTTATATATTCACGAAAACAATAAGTCGTGAATATATTTTTTTTCATATTATGTATGACAAAATATATATTATGCAAATCAACTTTAATAATTTAACATCGAAATTAATAATGGCCTAGATAAGATTTGCGCATATCGAAGAATACTTATAAATGGAGGTGAACTTTAAAAGCAGTTTATGTGATTATTTTCATATACTACAAACTAATCTTGGGCATGGTTCTTGCTTTGATGTTTACGTTCGAGCGATTGTTGTACTCGTCTTCGTCAAGCGTACGGGAGGAATACCCTTGGAAGAAATCGAGTAATTATTTGGTTTAGGTGCTTATTAAGTACTCATCTCTATATTAGGTAGGGTAAGACACTTTTATGTAGGAGCTAATAAATTTCACTAAAATTATGGGGATGTTATTCAGGAGGGTGAGTATGTCATTGCAACAATTAAACTCTAAGAGTTTTGAAGAAAAGATCTATGATAGGACTGAAAAGTGTCTAGTCGTTTTTTCTAGGAAGAACGGTCATGTGTGCAAACAAGTTGTACCAATTCTAGAAGAATTGCAGCCTAACTATGAAGGTGAATTTGGATTTTACTATGTGGATGTAGAAGAGGACAAGTCGTTGTATCAATCATTTTCACTCAAAGGAGTGCCCCAGATCCTCTTTTTCAATGAGGGGGAATATCAAGGGAAGCTTGTAGGTGAAGTTGAGGATGTGGATAACCTAAAATCATGAATAAATGATTCTTCAGAACTGGGAACCGGTTCTCCGGGTCGCGTTCCCTAACTGGAAATTATGCTAACCGGTGGATTTAATACTATTATACGAGGAGTAATGAAATGGAAAATATGATCAAACACGAACAAATTCCTCACATTATCAACAGACAGAATGCACTGGAAAAAGCGTTTCTTGCCAAGCTTGAAGCCGGAAATTATACTATTCAGAATCCACTAGTCATTCTAGACCCCTACGAAGTGGCACCCTTGACCGCTATGATTTTGTTTAACACTCCAGTAGCCAGCGAAGCCACGATCGTTGTTAAAGGGAAAGAACATCCAGGAGATATTCGTCATACTTTCCCTAGCACGGAAAAACATATCCTTCCGATATACGGTCTATATGCAGACTATGAGAACACCGTAGAAATAATTATGTCCAATTCTGAAAGAAATAGCGTGACTATTAAAACCGAACCGTTACTACCGGAGGTTCCTGTTGCAACTTCAATTAGAACGACTTCAGAATATATGGGAAATAACATGATGTTCCTTACAGCATCATTTAGGAGTCTGCCGGCAGGGTATGATTATGCTGGGGATATCCGATGGTTTTCACCTAAAAATTTTGCATTTGATTTAAAACGCATGCCAAATGGCCATATCTTGATCGGGACTGAACGTTTAGTAAAGATGCCATATTTCGCCACTGGTTTATACGAAATGGCCTTTAGCGGCAAAATCTTTAAAGAATATACTTTACCCAGCGGTTATCATCACGACCAGATGGTCATGGATGACGGCAATATCTTAGTTCTAACTCAAGATTTTTACTCCGGTACGGTGGAAGATGTATGCGTTTTAATGGATTCCAAGTCCGGGGAGATCCTCAAAAAGTGGGACTTTAAGACGGTTCTTCCTCAAAATGTTGCCGGTTCAGGCAGCCAGGATACCCATGATTGGTTTCACAACAATGCTGTCTGGTACGATAAAAAAACCAACAGCCTCACCCTTTCAGGTCGTCATCAGGATGCGGTAATCAACCTGAATTTTGAGACAGGTGAATTGAATTGGGTTATCGGGGATCCGGAAGGCTGGCCTCAGGATATGGTTGAAAAATATTTCTTTACACCGGTGGGGAACGGGGAGTTCGATTGGCAGTATGAACAGCATGGCTGCGTGGTTTTGCCTGATGGGGATATTATGTTGTTTGATAACGGCCATTTTCGTTCCAAAAATAAAGAAAAATATTCGCTGAACAAAGATAACTTCTCTCGTGGGGTCAGATACAGGATTGATACCGAAAAAATGACCATAGAGCAAGTTTGGCAGTACGGCAAAGAACGTGGCGCAGAATTTTTTTCTCCCTATATTTGTAACGTTGAATACTACAACGAAGGTCATTATATGGTTCATTCCGGCGGCATCGGCTACGAAAACGGCGAAGCCTGCGAAGGTATGGCTGTCATGAAAGCAATGCAACCAAAATTTAAGGATAACGACTACACCTTCAACTCAATTACCTGTGAATTGCAGAATGACCAGCTGGTTTATGAACTTCAAGTTCCAGCCAATTGCTATCGTGCTGAGAAACTCCCAATCTATTATGCCAATGAAATAGCGGAATTGGGTGATGGACTAAAGCTTGGTCAACTGATCCAGACCCAAACAACCAAAATGAAGGTTAAAGCAGTTGAAAGCGGGGACCTTGTGCCGGATCATTATGAAGCTAAAATTATTGAGGAGGAAGATCGTTTTAACTTCAATGCAATTTTTGAGAGCGGAGAAATGGCCCAGTTACTCTTGGAAGATGAAACGGGTGAAATCCTCAGATATCCAATAAATACCGTAGCTCAGAATTTTCAAGCGATGTGCGTGGGTACCTTCCAAAAAGCAGACCTTAGAAATGTAGATACCTTTATTAACAAAACTGGCTTGTTAGGGAAGTATGAAGTTAAGCTGGTTGCTGAAGAGAAAATTTATAAAACCGGAGTTACCATCAAGGCTTGAGAATATCAAGATCGAACTCATTGCAATAGAACAAAACAATCTATTCTAGTTCCAAATTAAAAAGTAAAGAAGTTGATATATAACACTAATTTACAAGGAGTGTAGTGGATGGAAACTGGAGTTAGAATAAAAAATAATTATTTTGATGGGCTCAAGGTTTCAAAAATGCATTTGTTTATATTTGTACTCGTATCTATCTCATATTTTTTTGAACAGTTTGATAGCATTAACTTTTCATTCATTGCTCCATCCTTTATGGCCTCGATGAAAGTTGGCCCAATTGTATTGGCACAAATCAATTCGGCATATTTTTTTGGTATGGCTTTTGGCGGTTTGATTGGTGGGATTATTTCAGATATTATCGGGCGACGCAAATCAATCATATTAAGTGTAACAATATTTTCCTTAGGTTCTATTTTAAATGGGTTAGTACATTCCGTACCTCTTTTCATCTTAGCCAGAGGAATTACTGGATTTGGAGTTTTTATGATGTTAATTGTATCGATCGCCTATATGGCAGAGATGTCACCTAAGGAGAGTAGGGGAAAATGGGAAGGATTAATCTCAGCTTTAGGCTTTCTGTCTATACCCATTGTAGGCATTGTATGTCGGGCGATTATTCCTATACATCCTGAAGCATGGCGTTACATTTTCTATTTAGGGGGTATTGGTCTAGTTGCGGCTGTACTAAGCCTTAAGTTCTTGAAGGAGTCCCCACGCTGGCTTGTGAGCAAAGGTCGAGTTGCTGAAGCAGAACAAATTGTTTATGAAGTTTCTGGAGTGAATGTGGATTTAAGTGATTCCATTTCAACTAAATCGGAAAAAATGAAAATGAAACATGTCGCAAAAGAAATGTTTAGCCCATTATACCTTAAAAGAACGTTGATCTTATTAGTTACTGTCTGCCTTACAACGATCTGTGCGCAACTTCTTAGTCAATGGCAACCCACTTTGTTAAATTTATATGGTTTTAGCGTGAAGGAGTCTCTGACTCTGGGGATCATATTTTCGTTTGGAGCGACTTTGGGACAGCTTTCTGCGGCTTTCTTCTCGGATAAAGGCGGTAGAAAAGTACCTATTGTATCTTTTTCGATTTTGTCTGCTTTCTTTACACTTGCCTTTTTATTGGTGGGAAAAAACTTTGCTTTATTAGCCATTATAGGACTCCTAATTACTATAACTCAAACGGGTAGAAGTTTTATCATTCATCCTTATGTTGCAGAGTCTTATCCTACTAAATTAAGAAATACAGCAGTCGGGCTTATTAACTTTGTCGCTCGATTCTCAATTATGGCTATACAACCACTTATCCCAATAATATACGCAGGATATGGAATTCCCGGAGTTTATGGAATACTTACAGCATTTAGTGTTATACTCGCTATCGTGGTAGGGGTGTTTGGTTGGCGTTCTGCGCTAAGGTCACTTGAAGATATTAATGAAAAAGCTATTTAAAAATTAATGAGTGCTTTTCATGGGTCAACCCTCTGCTTACTCTGCAGGAGTTACAATTTATTATCCGAAAAAATGTTCTAACGGCTATACTACAGTCCTTTGACCAGGCGGCTCAACGTCTTCCGAATAAGAAATACGTTCAGCACCGGGGGGGGCGGCGGACATTTATTCGGAGTGACTAGATGAAAGATGTCGTGAGGGAATATTCCCCCCTATTGGGGCAAGGAAATGGGAATACCTATCAAAATGATTTATCGGGACTATAGATACATTTATGAGGTAAATTGAACTAACTTTCACTAAATTGTAGAGGAGTGTTCAAATGTCTACATTAATTAGAAAGAAAAACAACTATTTTGATGGTCTACCCGTCAGTAAAAAGCAGATGTTTCTCTTTGTCCTCATTGTGTTTTCTTATTTTTTCGAGCAAATGGATAACAATAATTTTGCATTTATAGCCCCGGCACTAATTAAAAGCGGTTTTCTTATACCATCGCAAGTCGCTACAATTACTGGCATCTACTTCCTGGGTATGACCCTTGGAGGATTACTGGGAGGATTTATTTCCGACCTTATAGGTCGCCGCAAGACCTTCCTGACAGCCATGTTCATCTTCTCTTCAATGTCTATTCTTAACGGAACCACCTCCGACTTTGGAGTCTTTCTTATCGCCAGAGCAGCAACCGGCTTCGGCATCTTCATGATGATGGTCACTTCAATTGCTTACATCGCGGAAATTTCTCCCGGAGAAAGCCGGGGCAAATGGCAGAGCCTAACCGCTGCAGGGGGATTCTGTGCGATGCCGATTATTGGCATGATTTCCAGAGCGATCATTCCGAGCGGTCCGGAAGCTTGGCGGATCATCTTCTACATAGGAGGTTTGGGCTTTATCACCTTCTTCCTGGGACTCATATACCTGAAAGAATCCCCTCGCTGGTTGGTTTCTAAAGGTAGAGTCGCTGATGCGGAAAAGGTTGTGAAAGAACTCAGCGGCATGGATGTGGATCTGAGCGATGTTGCTAAAACTACTCCTCCGAAACTCAGCACCAGTGAACAATTGGTGGGAATGTTCTCCGGCAAGTACCTCAAGCGCACCTCGACCTTGCTGGCTATTGGCATTCCGGCAACGATTGCCTCCTTTGCCCTGGTTACTTGGATTCCGACCTTGGCAAGTATGAGAGGGTTTACTCTGGAACAGAGTATCAACATTGGTGTTGCCTTTATGTTTGGAGGCCCTTTTGGATTGTTGATTTCCTCTTCATTCTCTGATAAAGGTGGGCGCAAGATTCCGTTAACTATCACAATTTTGTTGACAGGGATCTTAGCCTTGGGCTATGCCTTCGTGGGCAATAACTATGTCCTCACGTTGATTATCGCCTTCTTATTAAATGCGGCTTCAATGTCCTACGGATTTATCGCCATGGCTTATGCTCCGGAGCATTATCCAACTAAAATGCGCAATACCTCAGTCGGCATTATTAATGCTATCCAGCGCTTGGCCGTTGCCTTTTCGCAGCCGCTTATCCCTCTTATAGCGGCAGGGTACGGAGCTAGCGGCGTCTTCATCGGAGTCTTTGCGTTATTCATTCTCGCAGCAGCAGTCGTCTTCTTCTTAGGTCAGCGCACTGGAGGGGTACCCCTAGAACAAATTGAGTAAGCGTATACCTTGCCTTAGCCATGGAAACCTGAAGTCAATTATTCCGGATATATCCAGACCAGCGGACCGAATCTCATGAAGGATTTCAAAAAATATGCTGAGACTTTCGGGGTTGAATTTATAAGAGATGAAGTCGTCGGGGTAAGTTTTTCTGAAGTAGTAAAAGATGATAAGAAGCAGTGGGCGATGATATAACAGTCAATTTATTACGCCAAGGTCTGGAAATGGCTCGGAGTTTGGATCAGCGTTCTTAAATCAGGATAAAGGCCGACTGATACTAATGAGTTGAAAGAGGGTATTATATGTCGTCAAATAAGATCATAAATTCTCTTATGGAAGTTCTCCCCTTACTGAAGGAACTACTCCAAGAAGATATTGCCTTCGGAGTCACGGATAGAAAGAAGTTTATCGGATTTTTCCAGGCGGATAAATTCAAATTGAATATAATCGGGGATGATATCCCTGCCGGTGCTCCGATGATGGAGGTTATGAAGACAGGCAAAAGGCACTCTGGTATTAGAACCAAAACAGAAAGTGATCCTGCTGTTAAAACCGGTGTTTATCCTCTGCGTGAAAAGGGCGAAATTATCGGTACAGTCATCTATGCTAAGAGTCTTGAAAATAAGCATAAGATTGAATCAGCGTCAGAGGCGATCTTTATTTCACTGCAGCAAACCAATATAAGTGTTGAAGAGATTGCTTTAGGTTCGCAAAAACTGGCGTCTACAATTAACAGTGTCTTAAGTTTTACTAAGACAGCTGATCAGCAAATCCAAGATACTAATTCAATTCTCTCTTCAATCCAAAACATTGCTTCCCAATCAAATCTATTAGCTCTCAATGCAGCCATAGAAGCTGCCCGGGCTGGAGCAGCAGGTCGAGGCTTTTCGGTTGTCGCTGATGAAATGCGAAAGCTCTCTCAGATCAGTCATGAATCCTCTAAGGAAGTCTCTAAGATTCTATTGGAAATTCGGAAGTCCATGGAAGAAATTGCTAAAGAAATCAATAGCACGAGACTAATTGCGGATGCACAGGCTGCAGCAACAGAAGAAATCACAGCGACACTGGAAGAAATTACAGCAGCTTCTGAAGTATTAACAAATTTGTCTAAGCTGGATTAAGGTTATCCTATCTCCTTGAATGGTCCAATATTAGTACATAATGCATTATTGGCAAAAATAGAATTACTCACCGCGCTGCATTCTGTTTTTGACCACGATAATTTTCTACTAGCCTGGGTAGAATAATTGCGTAATAGAGAAAACTATCGGCCAAGAAGGAGACGTGCAATATTACTCAGTCAACTATAATAGTGGCTAAGTTTAATGGATTATTCGATTTAGGAGGGAAAAATGGCCTTTAATATTATCTTAAACTCCAAACTCAAAATTTTCTTATTTGTAATTGGTATTATTATCCTCCTGTTGGCAATGGCATTTATTATCTTCAGATTTTATCTGAATAATTACAAAGACCCTTGGCATGAGAAGCTCGCTCAAGCAGGGGTTACGGAAAAAAATGTGCAAATCGGTCAGGTTAATTTTAACTATGCCGAGGGGCCTGATAACGGGCCTGCCTTACTTTTATTAAATGCCCAGCATATGGATTGGTACAGTTACAGCCGAGTAATGCCGGAGCTGTCTACTAAATTTCATGTATTTGCCGTGGATTACCCAGGTCATGGCAAAACCACCTATCCGGAGAAGTACCCTATGAATGCCAATCAGATAGGAGGGGATCTGGCTACTTTAATAGAAACTGTAATTCAAGAACCGGCCTATGTGACAGGGAATTCGTCAGGCGGACTGCTAACCACCTGGCTGGCGGCTAATAAGCCGGAACTGGTTAAAGCCATTGTCCTTGAAGATCCACCGTTATTTAATTCAGAGTATCCTAAAGTGAAGGAAACGGTTGCTTATAGATCCTTTTCTACTGCCCATAATTATGTTGAGGAAATCGAAAACGATGATTTTTTGCTCTACTGGCTGGAAAGTAATTCGGCTTTTTTTGAGAAGCATGCCGGAAAGTTTTCAGTGCCTTTAATTAAATCAGCTGTTAACAGCTATCGGAGCTCGAATCCAGGAGAAGCGGTTGAAATATCCTTTCTTCCAGATACTGTACGACTGATGATTAGAGGTTTTAATTACTATGATCCGCATTTTGGCAATGCATTTTATGATGGAAGTTGGAATGGGGATTTTGACCATGCCCAAGCCCTTGGAAAAATTACTTGTCCGGCATTACTGATTCATGCGAATTTCGAAATTCTTGATTCTGGTGAATTATATGGTGGACTGGATCAGGATGAGGCAGATCGAGTGGTTTCCTTAATCCCTAATTGTGAATATATAAGAGTAGATTCTGATCATGTCACTCATTTAGATAATCCTGACCAGTTTATTCAAATTATTGAGGACTTCTTTTTAAGCGAATAGTTCATAAATTAAAAACCCGTCGTTATGCACCAGCAGAATTGCTGATTGTTTTCTGCTTTAAGTGTCCTATTGGAGATAATACCAAGCAGTCTATAGATTATTCCGAGATCAAAAATTAAAACAGTTGATGTAAAGCATATAATGATCCCAGCACAAATAGAGGAATAGAGCCGTGGCGAAACTTAAGTTTGGCCACGGCTCTATTTTATAAGTGAACTCATTCAACTAAAGTTGAACATCGAGACTTCGGTGGGGGAGTCTACCATCCTTCGCCGCTAAGTATTTCTATTGGGAGGGCGGCTCGGCGATAATCTATCCTACGCCGATACGTATTCCTTCTGGGATCGCGGCTTCGGCGATACTCTCCACCGGAGACTATCGTGAAGCGGAGTACGAGGGCCCACTCCCACTTGAAGTGGGAGTCTTACGATTGAATAAATTATCTATATCCTGCTTGATCGTCTCCAAATCTTCATCTTCTCGGCTTCTTTAATCAAATCATCCCGGAAGTCTGGATGGGCAAGATTAATCAACTCTTCCGCCCGTCTCCAGATTGATAAACCAAACATATTCGTTTTGCCGTACTCCGTTACTAGGTTTGGCGTCAATGTGCGTGGTACAGTGACAACTGCTCCCGGAGTCAACATCGGCTTAATTCTGGAATGAAGTTTTCCCTCCTTATCCGTATAGGTAGAAGTGAAGGCAAGGTATGCTTTTCCCCCTTTGGATTTCAGTGCTCCGGTTACAAAATCCACTTGCCCTCCAGTCCCGGAAAACTGATTATAGCCGATGGATTCTGAACAAATCTGGGTCAATAGATCTATCTCCATAATGTTATTGATACTAATCATATTATCGTGTGCGGCAATTTTCTCGGGAAGATTTGTGTAATAGACCGGATAAGAAGCCAAGAGTTGGTTGTTATGAATGAAATCATAGCATTCCCGGCTGCCAAAAGAGAATGTATAAGCTGTCTTACCCTGATCATAAGCCTTTCGGGCATTGGTTATTTGGCCATTTTTATACATTTTCATCATAGCGTCGTTAAATAACTCGGAATGAAGGCCAAGATCTTTTAAATCAGATTCAGAAATCATTTTCCCTATCTCGTTAAGTACATCACCTATTCCCAATTGGAGGCAGGATCCGTTCTTGATATCTTCCATAATAAATCCAGCGATTTTCTTTATTTCAGGTCTGGCTTCAGCCGGAGGGGGCAAGCAGGGAACAGCATTGTTGGTTTCGATAATTCCATCTATTTCACTTATATGAAAACCCTCATGATAACCTCCAAGAGCTCTAGGCATATCTGGGGTTATTTCTACGATTCTTAGCTTTGCCCCTTTTCCATAGGCATAGTTATGCGAATTAGTAATGCCAAAGCTGAAAAAGCCGTTTTCATCCATTGGCGTTACTTGCCCACACCACACAGATCCAATAGTTTGAGGTTGTTGCACCATTAAATCCACAACCTGATGGTAGTTGCCGGGGATAAATCCGGCAAGCTGTTTCTTGTACAGCATTCTATCGATGATGCCCAGAAAATTACTATAATAGGTGAAGGTTTTATGCTCTGGATCTTGGACTGCGACCTGGGGAATGGGAGGGATGGCATTGGTTACTCTGACGATAACATCCTTGAGACCAGGTTCATCGGCTCTAGCTGCCAATGCTTTATCAAATTCTATGGGTTTGATCCCGGCTTGACCGTAATCCACTAAGTCTCCTGATTTCACCATACCGGCTGCCTGTTCTGCAGTCTTTAACTTGCTTTGATATTCTTTAGTATAGAAACTCATAGTAATACCTCTCTCTTAATACTATTAAATTGCTACCAACTTCATATCCGGAGATTTTTCTCTGAAACAGTACTTGTATAGCGTTAACTCAATCATCGAAGATATGCCTTCTGTGATTGCCTCCTTTCGTAACCCAGCTAGGCAGGAAGGAAAAACGAAGCAACGATTACAAGATAACGGTAGAACTGGCTATAAATCTATAACTATAACAACACAATAATGCAATTTTTATGCCAATGACTTATTAGAGCAGGTGAAACCGGTATTATCTCACTTGGAACTAGCTGAAACTGCTATTGCCTATTCTGCCAGATCCGTTCAAGTGTCGGGAAACTGCAGGTTACTTATTTATTACTGTAAAAAACTAAAAGGTCCTAAAAATGAATGCTAAACCCATAAAGGACAGTCCCAAATGTGGGACATGTAATTATTCATCAATCAGAGACACCCACTCTTTCAAGTGGGTGTTCCTTATTTTTGTCTAACGAAAACCACCTGCTATGCAGGTGGTTCCAAAAAGCTTTGCTATGAAAAGAATTGATTCTCGCATGATGTTTCAACTGAACTGGGGGCTATAAATTGTTAACCAAGTTCTCTGTGTCTATTGAAAGATAGTTTGGATTAAAGCGACAGTCCTTGATTTGCCTCCTTGGAGGCGTCGGGAGAAGCTTTACAATTGACGGATCTATCAGTAAGCCTTGAGGCTATGTATAGTACCTGCCCTTATAGGGCTAGTGCAAACACCCGCTGAGCGGATGGTGGTGATTCTACTTCGGTGACGATAGCCTCCGGTACGATACTCTCCGGTGGAGAGTATCGCCGAAGTCGTGGTCCCGATAGGAATACTTACCGGCGTAGGATAGAGTATCCCCGAGCGCCTTCCTCGATAGGAATACTTGAGGGAAGGAATATGATTGGCACACAATTTGCAATATGGGTAGCCAGGCATTGAAAATGAATTCGAAAGAGAAGGGAGAGATTTCAGTGGATTTTGGATTAACTGAAGAGCATAAATTGCTAAAGCAAACCTTCAAGAAGTTTTGTGATAAAGAACTTACCAAAGACTATGTAGCTTGGATGGATGAAAACTGCGACTTTATTCCCGATGATCTCTATAAAAAGCTGGCTGACTTAGGCTTGTTTGGAATGACTATTCCCGAAGAGTATGGTGGCGCCGGAATGACCTTTACTGACTTTATGGTGGCTATGGAGGAGGTGGCTATCGCATCAGCGGCTGTGGCTATCGGTGCGGGATTAGCCGTGTCTTTTGGCGCGAAAGTGATTGGCGGAATGGGAACTGAGGAACAAAAACAATTCCATCTACCCAAGATAGCCGCCGGAGAGACGAAGTACTGCCTGGCCTTAACTGAGCCGGGGGGTGGAACTGACATTATTAATTCTATGAGGGCAAGTGCCGTAAAAAAAGGAAAGGACTATGTCCTTAATGGACAGAAGGTATTCATCTCCGGTGGACATGTGGCTGACTACATGCTGGTCGTTGCCATCACCGATCCCACTGCTGCTAAACGTACTAAGGGAATGTCTGTCTTTTTAGTCGATGCTAAGATCCCAGGAATTACCGTTAACTTGATTAAAAAAGTATGCATCCATGCTTGTGGAACAACCGAGATCTTCTTTGATGACGTGGTTGTACCTGCCGAAAACCTGTTGGGTCAGTTAAATAATGGATGGAACAAATTAGTGGATGTCCTTAATCCCGAGAGAATCGGCACAGCGATGCTGTCACTCGGAATTGCCAAAGCTGCCTACAAGGAAGCTCACGAGTACTCCTTACAGCGGTTCGCCTTTGGCAAGCCCATCGGCTCATTCATGGTACTCCAGCACTACTTGGTTGATATGCTGATTGAGATTGAAAATGCCACCAATCTCATCTACAAATGCTGTTATCTATTGGAAAACGGTCTTCCTTACCATATGGAAGCTGCAATGGCCAAGTTAGTAGCTGGTCGGGCCTCTGAGATAGCCGCCATCAAGGGAACAGAGATCCTAGGAGGGTACGGGGTTTGCATGGAATATTCCATGCAGCGTCACTTCCGGGATTATAAACAGATGATCTTTTCACCGATATCGGATGAAATGGCTAAAAATATGATCGCTCAATGGACGGGATTGCCTAAATCCTATTAGATTAACTAATCTTATCAAGACAAGGAGGTTAATTCATGAGTAAAGCACAGTTTGCAATCATCGGAACAGGAGAAGTACCGTGTGGCATGTATCCTGACCGGACTCCTCTGGAAATTGCTTCATGGGCCGCCTATAAGGCCATTAAGGATGCCGGTATTAATAAAAACCACATCGACGGTGTACTGGGTGCCATGTCGATCATGGATAACGACTGGAACACCGAGGTCACCTTTGGACGTCTCCCAGAGGCCCTGGGGATAAAGAACTGTAAAACTACCGCGTTGGTTTCCTCCGGTGGGGCCTCAAGCAACTCGTTGCGGAAAACAGCACAGGGTTTACTCCTCGCTGGGCATGAAATGGTTCTGGTTATCCATGCCCAGCGCTTCTCAACCTTCACCCCGGGACAGTTGGCAGAGGGCTTTGCTAAGGCCGGAGCCGACCCGGAATGGGAGATTCCTTATGGCATGAGTTTTAATGCGTTGAGCGGGATGCTTGCCGAAAGGTATATGTACGAAACCGGGACAACCATCGAACAGATTGCCTCTGTATGTGTCGCCGCGCGTAAATGGGCCCTGCTTCAAGACAATGCCATGAACAAAAAAGCATTGACCCTTGAACAGGTACTCGGCTCTAAAATGATCTCGACTCCGCTGACTGCTTACATGTGCAATGTGCTTGCGGACGGTGGAAGCGCCTTTATTATGACCACTGCCGAACGAGCTAAAAAGTTAGTGGACAAACCAGTCTACATTCTGGGAGAAGGATCAGAATATTCCCACCGTAACCTGACCAAGGCTAAGGACCTAACCAGGATGAAAGCAAAGTCGGCAATTGATCTTGCTTACCAGCAAGCCGGACTCGGACCAAAAGACATGGATATTGCCGAGATTTATGCCTCCTATCCTATGCTTACGTTGATACTTTTTGAAGAAATGGGGTTCTGCAAACGAGGGGAAGCCGGTAAGTTCTTTATGGAAGGGCATACCTCACCAGGGGGAAGGATGCCGGTGTGTACTAATGGTGAGGCACTGTCCTTTGGCCACACCGGTACAGGGGTTGGCATAGCTCTATTCGTGGAGAGCGTTCGGCAATTGCAGGGCAAGGCAGGAAGAGCACAAGTTCCCGGTGCCCGTTTCTTAGTCGAAAACTGCGGTGGCGGGGCCTTCATGGACACCCACTGTTCCGTTATGAGTAATCAATTACTCTAAGAAAGGAGTGAACATAATGAGCAATCAGTACAATAAACCGTTACCGAATCCACAAAGATGGTCCCAGGACTTCTGGAAGGGTACCCAAGATCACAAGTTTCTACTAAAAAAGTGTAAAGAATGCGGGAATATTGACCATCCACCCTATCTATACTGCACAGAATGTATGTCCATGGAGCATATTTGGGTTGAAGCTTCGGGTAAAGGGAAGATTTATACTTATTCCACCACTTATTTAGGAGCGCCCCCGGCGTTTACTAAAGATCAGCCTTTCACTCTGGCTATGATTGATCTGGCAGAAGGGCCGCGTATGCTGAGTAAAATCGTCGGCGCCAAAGCGGAAGAGATAACCATCGGTGCTGATGTAGAAGCAGTATTTGAAGATGTCACCACGGACACTACTTTGGTCATGTTCCGGTTGGTGTGAGGGGGTAAAATCAATGACAGAAGTAAAGACCAAGTTTGAATTTATTAAATATGAAAGAAAAGGTGCAGATGGAGGAGCTCTGTGGTTAACTTTGAGTAACCCTCCAATGAAAAATGCCCTTAATGATCCAATGCAATTAGAGCTTATTGAAGCTCTGGAGCAGATCAGATATGACAATACGATTCGGGTTATTGTCCTCACCGGTGATGAGGAAGGCGATGCCTTTTGTTCTGGCGGAGACATCAGCCTGCTCAATAAGATGAATAACTATGAAGGGTATGATTATGCCTACCAACGCGGCAACCATATCCAGTTTCTTTTGACCTATATGGAGAAACCAGTGATTGCTGCAGTTAACGGTTATTGTTTGGCGGGAGGTCTGGAACTAGCTCTCTGCGCTGACTATATTTATGCAGCGGACAATGCGGTTTTTGGTTTGATGGAAATCAATCTTGGCGTATTAGCGGGATGGGGCGGGATGACCAGATTACCCAGAAGAATTCCTGTCAATAGAGCCAAGGAAATGATTTATACGGCTGAAATGATTGACGCTGACGAAGCTCTTAAGATTAATCTGGTTAATAAGGTATTTGCCAAGGCGGATTTGATAACTGCGGTGGAAAAAACAGTGAAAGCCATTTTATCTAAGCCCCCTTTGGCAGTTAGAGCTGCCAAAACGGTAATCAATGACGGAATTTCTTGTGGAAGTATCCAGGCTGCACAGACGATAGAACGGGGTATGAATATGTGGCTGGGAAATACTGAGGACTTCAAGGAAGGTACCACAGCTTTTTTAGAAAAACGCAAACCGGTTTTCAAAGGCCGCTAATTTAGATAAAGTTTCGATGGAGGATAGGGTGAATATACCTTTCTTAACTCCGTAAAGGAATTTGGAGATTTGGGACACTTCGTAATCTGGCAAGGTAAAATTTGCGTTGGCCATCGGTTAACAAATCCTTTTTGGTTGCCCTGCACTTACCTTTTCGGAGTTACCGGTTTCCCTTTTTTATATTGCTTTGAACAGAATGGCAACATTGACAACAATGGATTCAAATCGGCTGGGACATCCGTTGAGCGACTGCTCTGCGCATAACAGTCAGCCTTTACTATGAATTGGAAAGGATTGAGAAAACGACTGATGGCGCTTCTCTTTGCGTAGGCGGTGGATTTGACGTGCGCTTCTTTGGAGAGCTAATAAGTACTCTGACTTGTGGAGGTGAGGTTTGAAGTGGCAAAAGTAATAACTTCAGATGAAGTTGCGGCTATGGTGAATAAGGGCGATACCATCATGGTAGGGGGATTCCTGGCGGTTGGTAGTCCTGAAACAATTTGTGATGCTTTAGTTCGCAGGAACGTTAAGGATCTAAGTCTAATATGTAACGATACTGGGTGGCCTGATCGCGGTGCAGGCAAGTTGATAATGAATCATCAATTTAAAAAGGTCATCGCCTCTCACTTGGGAACTAACCGGGAAACCGGTCGCCAAATGAGTAACGGAGAATTGGAAGTAGAGTTAAATCCTCAGGGCACGCTCATTGAGCGTATCCGTGCCGGAGGAAATGGAGTAGGTGGCTTTTACACTCCTACCGGAGTAGGGACCCTAGTGGCTGAAGGAAAGGAGATCCGAATCATTAACGGCAGGGAAATGCTGTTGGAAACTCCTTTAAGAGCTAAATTTGCATTTATAAAGGCTTTCCTGGGGGATAAGTACGGTAACCTGCGTTATCAGGCTACCGGCAGAAACTTTAACCCTGAAATGGCCTTCGCAGCGGATATAGTCGTTGCCGAAGTGGATAATCTGGTGGACTTTATGGACCCGGAAGATGTAACAACCCTTGGTGTACTGGTGGATTACTTAGTAAGGAGGGGTAAATAATGGACCTGCGGGAAAAAGTGGGTAGGAGGGGTGCCCGGTTATTTAAGGATGGTATGCTCGTAAACCTGGGCATCGGGATGCCGACTGCCTTGGCGGATTATATCCCTGAGGGCATTCAACTGAATTTTCAAACCGAAAATGGTGCAATAGGGTTTGGCCCCGCTCCTGAAGAGGGCTATGATAACCCATATCTTACCAATGCCGGTGGCAGTCCCCTAACCATACTGCCCGGAGGGTGTTACTTTGACAGTGCCACCTCCTTTGCTCTGATCCGAGGGGGGCATGTGGATGCCACGGTACTTGGAGTGCTTGAAGTTGATGAAAAGGGTAATCTGGCTAACTATATGGTTCCAGGTAAACTAGTGCCTGGTATGGGTGGGGCCATGGATCTGGCTATCGGAGCAAAGATGGTGGTGGTAGTGACGGAGCACTGTGATAAAACCGGTAATCCGAAAATATTAAAGAGATGCAAGCTGCCTCTTACTGCCAAGGAGAGTGTTCACTGGATTCTTAGCGAGCTGGCCTTGATGGAAGTTACTAAAGAGGGCCTAGTGCTCAGGGAAATAGCTCCTGATACAACCATTGAAGAGGTTAGATCTAAAACAGAAGCAGATTTAATTATTTCGGCCGATGGGGTAGAGACTGTGAAATATTACTAGGATAAAAGGAAAAGGATACCCCTTAGATATTTATGCTAGATTCTTGAAACCTGTTTAGTACAAATTTATACACCAAAATCAAGGAGGGACTAATGAAAGTAGGAGAGGTTTTTAAGTATAGAAGAAAATTCACCAACTTGGAAGTCAGGATATTTGGTGAATTGACAGAAAACACAGCATTAGTTCATCTAGAAACTGACCCTCTCGGCAGACTTATGGTTCAGGGTTTACTAACAGCAAGCTTGCCAATAAAAATAGGCACCGACCTCAATTTAATAGGCTGTCAAATGGAAATGAAATTTGTGTCGCCTGTATACACTGAAGACACAATAACCTGTAGCTCGTTAATTGAACGAATCGAAGAAATAAGGAAGGGCACAAAAATATGGTGTTCCTGGAAATGCACTAATCAAAACAATGAAACGGTGTTAATAGGATCGGCCATTGGGATTCGTATTGGACAAGAACCTACTTTGTAAGGCTTATCCTTCTGACGGAGGCTATTATCATGTATTTGTATGGACAGGTCCATTAATTTGTAATTATTAGTCTCTCAAATGGGACACTTTCGTGAGGAAGTGTCCTATTTGAGATAATGCCAAAAAAGTCAATGAATTCAGACTATATTGTAAACAAATCTAAAGATACTGTCCCATTTCGGATAATTAGGTTTAGAAAATGGATCGAACACTTGCCAGTTTCTTTGCTGTTTAGATCGTGGCATATTTCTTGCATAATCTTAGGAGAGGTTGGCTTTTGAACTATTAAGTTTTTATATGGAAGAATAATTTCAACAGGGGGTTGAAAATAAGAACAATGTCTTCTGTAACATATAATGAGTATTTGATCGTACTCTATTTATGAGTATTAACATTAATAGTTAGCGTTGGGTAAATATTAATTATTACAATAATTATATATTTCGTCCCAATTAAGGCAACGATAAAAGCTTTTGTTTTTTGTGTTATTCCCGTAATAATTTCATAATGGCAATTGTTATGGGAGGACCTTTTCGGAGGGCCTCGAATGCTATGCACTCAGCTCAATTAAGGGAGGTATTTATGGACGCATTTCAAAGGCAAAGAGAGCTACACTCGAGATTTATTAATGGCGAGGAAATAGATCCAAGCGAAATACGATCAGAAATTTTCGAGTCATGGAAGCGTAGCAAAAAAACTGTCGATCCTTATATGAAAAGAAATACAGAATTATTGGCTGAAGAGGATTTTAAAAGGTTAAGGCTAAAATATAAGGAAATTATAGAAATAACGGTTCCAGTAATGCAGAATCTCTATGATATGATCAACGATGGTGGGATTGAAATAGGTCTCGTAGCTGCAGAGAAGGAAAACAACTATATTCTAGAAATAATTGGTGACGAGTTAGCTTTGCGCCAAAGTAAATATATAAATTGCATACCAGGCAGTAATTGGGCAGAACACATTACTGGAACTTCAGCTTCTACTGTGGCCCTTTTTGAGGATAAACCTTTTCAAATTTATCCATTTGAGAACTTTGTTTGTCTTCTAAAAGATAATACACAAGCTGCCGCACCAATTCACGACCCAGAAACTAGGGAAATAATTGGCGCTCTTACCATAGCAGGTAATTTCAAATTAGTACATCCTCATACTCTGGGAATGACCGTGGCATTGGTCAACTTAATTGAAAAACAAATAATGACTACTAGAGTACAGAAGAAAGCCGAGATAGAAAATAGTTATAAAACCCTGCTAATAGAATCCGCCGCTATTGGATTAATAGCTATTGATAGTAAAATGATGGTTACTCACATAAATAAAAAAGCCATGCAGACTTTCGGGTTTAGTAAAGATATTGTCGGGTATAACATTATTTCAGCTTTGTCAGAAGTTTTTGAAACGTTTAAGAGTACTAAGCGATTTAGTGACGTTTTAATGTGTGATGATTGTGTTACTGATGAATTGATTAACATTTCTTCCAAATCTGGAACAATTCGATGCGCTATTTCTATTCGTTGCATTGATTTAAATGAACAGCGAATTGGAAAAGTAATAACCGTACAAGAAATGTCTCGTCTCGATACTATGATCGCACGAACCATTGGTAATAATGCAAGAGTAACCTTTAATGACCTAATCGGAATTAATGAACAATTTCTTAGATGCATTGAAAATGCCATTAAAGTATCTGATTCTAGATCCAGTATTTTACTTCTGGGAGAAAGCGGAACCGGCAAAGACCTATTTGCGCAGTCTATTCATAATGCTAGTACTCGAAGTAACCAACCGTATTTCGCGATAAACTGTGCCGCAATACCGCATGAACTTATAGGAAGTGAGCTTTTCGGATATGTTGAAGGCGCTTTCACTGGAGCTAAGAAGAATGGTAATCCCGGAAAATTTGAGTTGGCTAATGGTGGAACTCTATTTCTAGACGAAATCGGAGATATGCCTTTAGATATGCAAACCTCTCTATTGAGGGTGCTGGAAGAGAAGGCAATAACCCGCATTGGCGGTCAAGCTTCAATACCGATAGACGTAAGAATAATTGCAGCTACCAATAAGAATTTAAAAATTGAATTTGAAAAAGGGAACTTTCGTGAAGATCTTTACTATCGGCTTAATGTGATCAGTATTGACATTCCGCCATTAAGAAAGAGAAGAACTGACATTCCGCTTCTAATAGACCATATGATAAAAACAACATCGGCTCGTTTAGGTAAGCTACCAGTCAATGCAGATACATCCTATGTATTAGCCTGCACATTGTATGATTGGCCCGGAAATGTAAGAGAATTACAAAATGTAATTGAGCGAAGTATTAATCTGTCAAACAGAAAACTACTTACTACTGATCTTTTGCCCGAACACATTACGAAGAACAATAACGAAATTGATAATTTACATGAAGCAAATCTGAAACAATATTCAAAGACTATTGAATCTGAAATAATTAAAGCTTGTATAAAAAAATATGCGAATGTAAGAAAAGCAGCTAAGGAATTAGGAATTTCTAAAAGTACTTTATATCGTAAATTAAATCAGGAATAGAACAAAATCAATAAACTCCATAGATCTTTGTCAGTTGACCGCTATTCCAAAGAAGTGCGGTTTACTGGTTTAACTAACGGCAAATATTAGACACGTACAGCAACGATCGTTTCGGGACGATCTTTAATAGACGGTGTACCAGCCCAGAAAATAATCCACTCGAACTCAAAATAAACTAAAAGGTTATACGTTTGAAAAGTGGGAGAACGACCTTATAGAAAAGTCGAAGGATATGGGATTGACTTATAACGGATAGTAATAAAAAACCGCCAAAGCTAGCAAGAGCAGGGATTAAGCACATTTTTTGATCTGTTTTGCACTTGGTGGTTTTTCTATTTTATTCTTATTCGAAAGAATAGATTCGTACATCACTAGTTATATTAAGTGCAACTAAGGCAACCGTTGTCGACTATGGCATGGTGCCGGCTAAATTTTCATCAGTCATTGATTCTATGGCTTGATCTAACCAAAGCATTACGCAAGTAAAGACTATTATAACCTGAGTTTGGCGACACTTTTTCCTAGATCCGGACGTAGCAAAGCTTTTTATTCGTCAGATCGCCAAAGCCATGGGCAGAGAATTAAGACAAAATGGGCAATCAGGACTTTAAATTAGAACTTGCAGTTATTAATTGAAGGAAAGTCCGAAAAATATGTAGAATCATAAATAATAATACGAAGTTATGGTCAACAAACTACATTGATAGAAATTGAAAGGCAAGCTGTAGAATCGTAGAAAACTCTTGAAGTAAAACTTTATACCATGAAGCATAATATACTTCCTAGCTTTGGGAGGAGATTTGATTATTTTGTACGACAGCAATCAGGGGAAAAGTATGTGGGAGGAATTTATCCAGGGTCGATCAATTGACACTTCAAAATTGAGCATTGAGGTCTTGAACTCATGGCAAAGATGTAAAGGTAAAGTTGATCCTTACAAGAAAAAGAACCTGGAAATGGTGTCCCCTAAAGATCTTGAAGAGTTAAAATTCAAATACAGGGATCTAATAGATATTGGAGTTCCGACTATGGATAATTTTTATAATTATGTAAAAGGTTCGGGATTTTCGATATTGCTTGGGCCAGTTGAAAATGGTGAACTAATTATACTTGAAGTTATTGGCGATCATGAGCAATTGGCTGCGCATGAACTGACTAATGCATTTCCGGGATACAGATGGACAGAGTCTGTAATGGGAACGACTGCTGCAACATTAGTAGCTTATCATGATAAGCCTTTTATTGTTCATCCTCAAGAGACTTGGTGCGAATGTCTCAAGGAAGTTTCTACTTGTGCTGCTCCTATTCATGATCCTGATACTTCGGAATTGATTGGAATCCTAACTGTGGCTGCAAGTTATACTAAGATCCACCCTCATACTTTAGGAATGGTTGTTGCTGCAGTTGATTCCATTGAGAAACAACTGGCGGTTCGCCGCTTAGCTAGAAAATGGGAGATTGCTAATCACTTTAAAACCGTCATCATGGAGTGTTTCTCAGATGGATTGATCGCCGTTGATGAGTACGGATCGGTTATACATGTAAACTATAAGGCCTTGGAAATTCTGGGCCTTGAAAAAAACCCAATTGGTTTAAATATTTTCGAAGTTTTGAAACGAACCTATGGAACAAATAAGCGGTACCAGGAGCTGGCCAGTGTTATTAATTCAGAAGAAAGTGTGCTGGATCGGTTTGTTAACATTCGAAATTCTGAAGGAGTTATCAGATGTGTAGTTTCAACACGTTATTTAGAATCACACGGGGAGTTGCTGGGCAAGATTTTAATCATTCAGCAGCTGTCCAGAACAGCAAAGTTGGTCACCAGCGCCTTGGGAAATTATGCTCGTTTTACGTTCAGCGATATCCTTGGACAAGAACAAAAATTTCTTAACTGCATCAAGATTGGCATTAAGGTCGCAAAAACTTATTCAAATGTCCTTTTGTTAGGTGAAAGCGGTACTGGTAAGGATTTGTTCGCCCAAGCTATTCATAATGCAAGCTCGCGGAAGGATAAACCTTTCTTTGCGATCAATTGTGCTGCTATCCCACGAGACTTATTGGGAAGCGAGCTCTTTGGCTATGTAGAAGGTGCCTTTACCGGGGCTAAAAAAGGTGGCAGCCCAGGGAAGTTTGAACTTGCTGATGGCGGTACTATTTTTCTTGATGAGATAGGGGATATGCCCATTGACATGCAGACCTCCTTTTTGCGTGTGCTTGAGGAAAAGACAGTGACCAAGGTTGGAGACAAGGGCGCTATTCCAGTGGATGTTAGGGTGATTTCCGCTACCAATAAAGATTTGTCTGAAGAGGTTAAAAAAGGGAATTTTAGAGTTGATTTGTTTTACCGTATAAATGTTGTAAATATTCCACTTCCACCCCTGAGAGAAAGAGTCGGAGATATTCCACTGCTTATATCTAACTTTGTCAAACTATTATCCGACAGGCTAGGTAAAAAGATAGATCATATAGTTCCAGATGTCTTTAGAATATGTTCAGAGTATGATTGGCCAGGAAATATTCGGGAACTGCAGAATGTAATTGACAGAGCCGTAAATCTAGCAGACGGCAATACCTTGAGTTCTGACTTGTTACCCGAAACATTATATCTTTCAACCCATTATAGGCCACTTAATAAAAGTGAACATAGGCTTGAAACCATTAAGAGCGCAACGGAAAAGAGCACAATACGAGGGTGTCTAGAAAAATACAATGGAAATATGACGTTAGCGGCTAAAGAATTAGGAATTGCTCGTAGTACGCTCTACCGCAAGGTTAGAAATATAACTGACAACTCAGTTAATTAAACTAATCTGTGGATGACGAAACACTACCAGAAGCAATTAACAGCAGGTCAATATATCGCTCTAAAGATACACAATTGAAGTATACACTGTGTCTAAATATACACAATTGTGCTTTGTAAGGAGTCATAACTAAAGGGATAAATTTATATGTAAACTAGTTTATTGCGGTATCAATCATCGATGTAGGTATTTTTGTTTGACGGAAATATTTCCAGATAAATAAGTGTCGTTAGATATGTGACAAACTTAATATAGTTGCAGAACTCTCCAGCAGGCAGTTTGCCTTTTGGAGAGTTCTGCAATATTGGCACAAATTTTGCATTCTATGAATATTGAAGATTGCAAATTTTAGTCTATTAACAAAAAATCTTCCACGAATAGAGGAAGGCGGATTTGTATGATTGGGAAAGAATTAATTGGGAGACAGAGTGAGTCTGTTGTATTGAAAATAGAGCACGAGGAGGTTTGTAGGTTTGCTGAGACTTTAGAGATTCAGTTTGATGATCGTGTACCTGCTACATTTGTCGAAACCCTGACCCGAGCTGACATACCTGGGTTTAAGATGCTTCCCGGTATGATCCATGGGGAACAGAAATTCACTTACCATCGTCCGCTTTTAATAGGAGATATTCTTAGTTATAAGCTGTGTATTAAGGATGTCTATGAACGCACTACTAAGCTGGGAAAGGTAACATTTTTCGTAATTGAAACTACCGGTATTAATTTAACTGGCGAGCAGGTGTTTACTATTAGTTCCACATTTTTCGCCCCAACAAAGGAGACGGCCAATGAATAATTTGATGAGTTATCAGGTCTCTGACCGATTGCCAATAAAAGTATGGGCTCCTAACCATTTGCAAATTCGCCAGTACTCTGAGGTTTCAGGAGATTTTAATCCTATTCATCTTGATGACAACTATGCAATAAGAGCTGGTTTAGGTGGAGTAATTGCTCATGGTATGCTGACTATGGCTCATATGGCTGCGATGCTCACAGAGTGGATCGGTCAAGAGGGTAATATTGTTATGCTTAGTGTTCGTTTCGAACAAATGGTTCGTCCAGGTAATAAAATCACCTTTTATGGTATTATCAGTGAGCGAGTGGAAAAAACACTAGTGTGTAATTTAGAAGCAAGAAACGAGAATGAGGAAAAAGTTATTTCGGGCTTAGCCAAAATCTCGATTAATAACTAACATAAATTATTGAGAGGAATAAATATATGAGCGCAGGGGTACATGCGATCACAACCGGTTATTTTCCCCGCTGGGATAAAGATCTTTTATTTAACATTCTGAACAACATTCACGATGTTGTACTGGTAATTGATGCCGATACGACCATTGTATATGCTAATGAAGCCTATGCAAGGATTTTAGGAGTACCCGTTGCGAAAGTTTTAGGACGCAGGCTAGATATAATAGAACCTAAATCCGGGGCAATAAATTTACTTCGTACGGGTAAGCCGGCTGAAAGCAGAGAAGATTTTTTAGCGTCACTTGGTATAAACGTGGTCGGTAGTTCGTTTCTTATTTATCAGGAAAAAAAGGTTATTGGCTGTGTATCAATTTTCAAAAACGTGACTGAAGTTGTTGAATTGGATCGCAAATTGCAGCAAACGAGAGGTGTCGCTGACTATTTAAAGGAGCAGTTAGAGCAATGGGAACAACTGCCACTGTCATTTAAGGAATATATAGGACAAAATACTCGCTTGAAGGAAACCTTAGTATTAGCGGCTAAGGTCGCACGTACAAATAGCACGGTATTAATCTTAGGTGAAAGCGGCGTAGGGAAAGATGTATTAGCCAGGGCAATTCATAATAGCAGCCGTCGCAAGGAGATGCCAATGATTAAGGTGAATTGCGCCGCTATACCTGATAATTTGCTTGAAAGCGAACTATTCGGGTATGAAGATGGCGCCTTTACAGGGGCTAAAAAGGAGGGTAAGTACGGCAAATTTGAACTTGCCCATAATGGAACAATTTTTTTGGATGAAATAGGTGATATGAGCCTTGCTATGCAGGCAAAATTGTTACGTGTATTGCAAGAAAAGGAGTTTGAGCGGGTAGGAGGAACTAAGACCCTCAAAGTCGATATAAGGGTGATTGCAGCAACTAATCGTGATTTAGAAAGCATGATCACTGCAGGCACCTTCCGAAGCGACTTATATTATCGACTAAATATTGTAGATCTATATTTAACGCCGTTGCGTGAACGAAAGGATGATATAAAGGCACTGTCTAAAACATTTTTAGATAAGTTCTCTCGAAGGATTGGGCATGAACTAACAATTTCTCCTGAAGTTGAAAGGTTTTTCCATAAGTATGACTGGCCTGGTAACATTCGGGAATTACAAAATGTACTAGAGCATGCAAGTATAGTTTGCAACAGTAAATCCATCGAAATACAGCACTTGCCGGCTCGAATAATCCCCGTGAATCATGATTCTATTAGATTTAAGGATAAATCTAATAACGCCAAGGAGGTTGTTGCAATGGCGGAAAGGGAATTGATTCTATCGGTTTTAGACAATAATGCCAATAACCGGACAAAAGCAATGAAAGCATTAGGATTTTCCAGGCGGACGTTTTACAATAAGTTACATCAATATGGCATTCAATAGTTAAATGCATAAACTATGTCGAGGTACTTCTAATTGTATACATGAATGTAAGTGTATCGTGGCGTGTATAAGCTTTAATACAGTTCAGAGCCTTCCGGCAGGTATTTGCTTGTATGGAGGGCTCTGTTTTATTGGCACGAATTTTGCATTTCTATAGAATTGGATATTGTCGAAAAGGAGTGATGGATAAATATCTTATTGCTGTATAAATGGGAAATGAACTCTTAACTAGGTAGGAGGTAGAATGAATGGCTTATGAAACGATAATTATACAAATCGAAGAAGGAATAGCAACAATTACCCTAAATCGCCCCAAGGTGCTGAACGCCTTAAATGATCAAGTCTTCAATGAGTTGGCAGAAGCAGCCGCAACCCTAGAAGCGGACCCGTCTGTACGTGTTGTGATCATCACAGGAGGTGAAAAGGTGTTTGCAGCCGGGGCAGATATTGGCCAGATGGCTTCAGCGACAGCTATGGATATGGCGATTGGGGAGAAAGCAGCACATAGGGCCCACCGAACTATTGAGAATATGTCAAAGCCAGTCATTGCCGCCATCGCTGGTTATGCTCTTGGTGGTGGGTGTGAACTGGCTCTGGTGGCAGATGTGCGGATAGCGGCGGACAATGCTCAGCTCGGGTTGCCGGAAATAACATTGGGTATCTTGCCTGGCGGTGGTGGAACCCAACGTCTTCCTCGTTTAATTGGTCCCAGTAAGGCGAAAGAGCTGATTTTTAGCGGGGATTTTATTAATGCTGAGGAAGCTTTGCGTATTGGACTTGTCAATAAAATTGTGCCTGTTGATCAACTCTTTGTTGAAACTCAGAAAATGGCCAAGGTTTTTTCTTCCAGGGGCGCTGTAGCTTTGCATTTGGCAAAATCTTCAGTGAATGAGGGGTTAAGAATGGATTTGGAGGCTGGCCTTCAGTATGAGCATAAATGTTTCAGTCTTCTATTTGCGACGCAAGACCAAAAAGAAGGCATGAAAGCCTTTTTGGAAAAAAGACCTGCAAAATTCCAAGGACGATAGAAGCGAAAGGATGAGTTGTTATGGCAAGTAACTTTATTTACAACAATCGGGACCACAAATTTATCATCAAAGAATGGTTGGATGGGGGAAAAATTCTTAGCTTAAAACGCTATCAAGATTATCTTTCAATTGAAGATGTCGACGGAATTCTTGATCAGTCTTTAAAAGTATGCCGAGATGTAGTCGCTCCCACGAATGATGACGGTGATACGCTCGGCGCGATCTTTAAGGATGGGAAAGTTACAGTTCCCCCCTCCTTCCATAAGGCCTACAAATTCATACAAGAAAATGGATGGGGTTCCAGCAATTGTGACGTGGATGGAGAAGGAGCCCTTCCTGAGATCCTTCACCAAGCTGTTCGCGAGTATATCATTGGAGCCAACCCGGCTATGAACCCTTATATTGGACTTTGTGGAGGTATAGCGTCGGTAATCAAGTCCTTCGGATCTCCTGAACAAATCACTCTCTATACCCCGAAAATGTTCGAAGGGACATGGGAGGGTACAATGTGTTTAACTGAATCAGGTGGTGGTTCTGATGTGGGAGATATGACTTCAAAGGCTTATCCTACAGAAGACCCTTTAGTCTATAACATAAAAGGAACAAAGTGTTTTATCACCGGTGGAGATCACGATCTCACAGAAAACATTATTCATTTGGTTCTAGCACGTGTTGATGGGGCTTCTACTGGTACTAAAGGTTTGTCATTGTTCATTGTTCCAAAGATCTGGGTAAATGAAGATGGCAGTCTTGGAAAACCTAATGATGTTTCAACCGTCGGGATCGAACATAAAATGGGCCTCAAGGGTTCAGCCACAGCAGTGCTCAGTTTCGGAGAAGAAGATCAGTGTCGAGGAGTCCTGCTGGGCAGTGCACCCGATGAAAATGGGATCGGACAAGGTATGGCTCAAATGTTCCAGATGATCAACAATTCACGGATGGATACGGGTCACTCTGCTCTTGCGGTTGCGACGGTGGCGTATAACAATGCTGTGCATTACGCCAAAGAACGCGTTCAAGGCCGTCCTATTAACAATCCAAAAGGTAACCGAGTACCCATTATCCAACATGAAGATATACGTCGGATGCTGCTTACCCAGAAGGCTACGTTGGAAGCTATGCGCGCTCTGATTTTTAAGGGCTATTACCTGATAGATTTAGCCCAACATGGAGATGACCCAGCTGAGGTCAACGCCGCAAAGCGCTCAATAGAAGTCATCACTCCTCTAGTCAAAGCTTATTGCTCCGACCAAGGATGGTTAATGATCACAGAAGCCATTCAAGTCTTTGGGGGCTATGGATATACAGAGGAATACTCTGTGGCACGTCAAGCCAGAGACATCAAGATTTATTCCATCTGGGAGGGTACCAATTTCATCCAGTCAATGGATCTTGTGGGGCGTAAGTGGAACCTGGATAAAAGAAATGTCTTTAAAGAATGGGTGATGGAGATAGTCACCTTTATAAAGGCCAACCAAAACTATGAGCTGTTTGCCCGCGAGTTTGCGGTATTGGATAAAGCATTGATGGCATACCAAGAACTCATGGGAACAGTCTTTGGTTACTTCAAGGAAAATATCAGACTGGTTCCTTTATATAGTACGAGAATTCTTCGGATTACCGCGGAACTTTATTGTGGCTGGTTGTTGATGCAACAGGCTTTAGTTGCCCAAGAAAAGCTGAGTCAAGGAAATAATGACCTAGACTTCTATAACGGTAAAATACAAACCGCTAAATTTTATGTACGTAATATTGTGCCGGATGTCATGGCGACAGTGGAGCTTATTAAAGAAGCTGACACTTCAGCTATTGATATTCCCGAAGATGCTTTCTAAAAGGCCCGCTGGACATTGAGGAATACTAATCAATCCTAAGATTTGAGGGGAGTAAAAAATGGCAAATGCAGCGGTGTCAATTGTAAAAGTGACAGATATCTATGAGTCCCTAAAGGAAAGTTTGAGATTAAGCGATGGATTAGCCGGGTTGAATATAAATGATCGAATTTTAATTAAACCTAATATTGTGAGTTGGGATTTTGATTTACCATACCCTCCATTTGGAGTTGTTACAACCAGTACAGTGATAGAGGCTTTAGTCCGAATTTTAGCGGAAAATGGATTCAAAGATTTAACGATTGGTGAAGGTGCCCTTCCAGGGCTCAGCTCTAAATGGGATGCTGTTTGCGAAACGTTGGGCTATACGAAATTGCAGGTGCGCTATGGAGTTAAACTTGTGGATTTTAACAAAGGAGAGTTTCTGGCAGTGGATTATGGTGATGGGTTTAAGCTAGACATTGCTAAGCAATCCTTGGAAGCGGACAAGATCATTAATCTCCCAGTGTTAAAAACTCATAACCAAGCTAAAGTCTCTTTGGGAATTAAAAACCTTAAAGGGTGCCTCAATAAAAAGTCCAAACAGGCTTGCCATGGCGTAGATGCAGAGGAGCTGAGTCTAACCTTTCCCCGTATCATTGAAAAGTTGCCAGTGGCTTTGACGATCATAGATGGTCTTTATACTATAGAAAAAGGCCCGGGCCATACTGGAAAAGCGTTCAGAAAAGATTTGTTGATTACTTCTCGTGATCCTTTTGCTTGTGACCTTGTGGGAGCGGAAATCCTTGGTTATCCCGCAAAAGAGGTAGCCCATCTGAGCAATTATGCCAAGCGCCACGGGTACAGCCTTGAATTAGCAGACTATGAAATTAAAGGTGAGAGTGTAGCAGATCATCGGGAATTTGTTACCTATGATTGGGAGTGGACGGAAGACGACACTGGCCCGGTTGGGTTCAAAAAACGTGGCATCACAGGGCTCGCAATTCGCAAGTATGATAGTAGTCTGTGCACGGGTTGTTCCGTAGAATTTAATCCTATGTTGATCCTCTTTGGTTCGGCATTCAAAGGGAAGCCTTTCCCAAAGGTTGAGTTAGTTTCCGGTAAGCAACAGAAAGCTTCTGCGGGTTTTGACAATTCGGTCTTCTTTGGTAAATGCGCATGTCACTCTAATAAGGATAATCCCAATGTGACAAAGGCTATTCCGATCTGGGGATGTCCTCCCGATCTGGAAAAATTAGTTGAAGTGTTGGCAAAAGAGGGGATCGAGTGTGATTTTAAGGAGTATGTGCGTTTCCGTCACTACTTGTTTGATCGTTATAAGAAGGAAGAGGGCTTCGATCTTGCAGATTGGACAGTTAGTAGGTGAATATTCTGGTCTCATTGAGGAGGTGAGAGTCATGATCTTCTGGCTTTGGAGTAGACTTAATTTCCATTTTAGCGATATCGGAGCATTTAAGTTAAAGAAAAGTTGCGAGAGATAAACGAGGTGTCACCTAACAGAAACGAGAGGAGGATATAAATGCAGATTCACAAAGTAGCGGTCATAGGATCGGGCGTAATGGGGAGCACCATAGCTGCACATTTAGCCAATGCCGGAATTCCCAGTCTGCTGTTGGACATTGTCCCATCCAAACTATCGCCTAAAGAAGAAGCAACGGGATTAACTTTAGAGGACCGAAAGGTACGAAATAGCTTAGCAGATCAAAATAAAGCCAAAATATTGAAGATGAATCCGGTTCCATTCTTAGTTCCGGAGTTTGCTGAGCGAATTGAGGTGGGGAATCTAAGCGATGATTTGGGTCGATTAAGTGAAGTCGATTGGGTGATTGAGGTTGTAGTAGAGCGGCTGGATATCAAGGTCGATCTCTTTAAGAAAATTGCTGCTTTTGTCCGACCAGGGACGATTGTAACTTCAAATACCTCGGGGATCTCTTTGAAATCGATGGTAGAGGGGCTTCCTGATGACTTTACCAAGTTTTTTTTAGGGACACACTTCTTTAACCCCCCGCGTTATATGAAACTCTTAGAAATTATTCCCGGGCCAGATACTGACCCGGACGTTGTCAAATTCATGGCTGAGTTTGGAGAGCGGATTTTGGGCAAGAGTGTGATTATGTGCAAAGATACGCCTAACTTTATCGCCAACTGCATCGGTGCCTGCGGTACACCGGTCATGTTTAAAGAAATGGTACGTTTGGGCTTAACCATCGAAGAGGTGGATGCCTTGACCGGACCCGTCATAGGACGTCCCAACAGTGCAACCTTCCGTTTGATTGATCTTGTCGGCCTGGATGTATTTATCCATTCGAATAACAATGTAGCCGATGGCGTGCCTGAAGAAAAAGACGACTTCGTCTTACCGGAGTTTGTTTTCACGATGCAGAAAAATGGTTGGCTGGGAGATAAAGCCAAACAAGGCTTCTTCAAAAAATCTAAAGGCCCAAAAGGCAAACTTATTGAAGTGCTAGATATTCCTACCATGACTTACCGTCCACAAAATGCTGTAAGTTTCCCATCCCTGGAAAAAGCCAAAGCAGCCAAAACATTGCCCGAAAAATTGCGCACCTTAGTTAGCGGAGATGACGTTGGGGCAGAGTTTGTTTGGAATATTCTTAAGTCAACTCTCCTTTATGCAGCGACAATTGTTCAGGATATTGCCGATGATATTACCGGAATCGATGAAGGTATGCGCTGGGGTTATAATTGGGAAATGGGTCCCTTTGAATTGTGGGATGCACTCGGAGTCAAAGCTACAGCGGACCGAATCAGCGCTGAAGGCGGCACTCTCCCCCCCATCGTCCAAGCATTACTTGCAGATGGCTATGAACGTTTCTACCATGAGACAGAGGATGGACGGACTAGTTATTATAAAGACGGAGGCTATCATAAAAAAGCAGTAAGCCCCTATGTCTTCTCATTGAAACAAGCTCATAAGGCGGACCAGGTAATTATGTTTAATGAGGGTGCCAGTTTAGTAGACCTAGGAGACGGGGTTGTTTGCTTAGAAGTCCACTCTTCGAATAACACCATCACCTCAGATGTAGTAGAGATGATCAATCGGTCATTAATGGAGGTGGAATCTAATTACCTGGGACTTGTCATCGGCAATCAAGGGAAACACTTCTGCCTGGGTGCCAACCTCAAGCAAATCCTCCGGGAAGCCGAAAAGAACAACTGGGATGATCTTGATCAGGTAGTGCGTGGATTGCAGAATGCTGTAATGGCGCTAAAATATGCTCATAAGCCTGTAGTAGCTGCTCCCTTCGGAATGACCCTGGGTGGTGGGGCAGAAATATGCCTGCACGCCCATGCCATTCAAGCCGCTTCAGAGACCTACATGGGACTGGTTGAACTTGGTGTAGGCTTAATACCGGCTGGCGGTGGAACGAAAGAAATGGCTGTTAGGGCAATGGAAGGAATCTTACCCTGGACACAAGTAACTCCGGATAACTTTTTTGCCAAACGTTTTGAAGTGGTCGCAATGGCTCAAACCTCAACGAGTGCTGAGAAAGCTCGCCAACTTGGCTTCCTGCGTGACCATGATCGCTATAGCATGAACCCTGAACACATTATCTCAGATGCTAAGGCGCGGGTCATCGACCTGGCTCGAAACTTCAGGCCTAATTTGCCGAAGAAGGTTAAAATTGCCGGGCCTGGTGTCCGTGCGACTTTGGAGATGGCAATGTACGGTATGCTCGAAGGACGGTATATCTCTGAATATGATCAGTACTTGGCTAATAAATTGGCTTATGTTATGACAGGCGGAAATCGTCCGGCCGGCATGCTCGTGGACGAACAATACCTCTTAGACCTTGAGCGGGAGGTCTTTATAAGCCTGCTCGGGGAAGGGAAGACACAGGATCGTATCCGCCATATGCTTACCAAGGGAAAACCATTACGGAATTAGGGGGGAAGAGAATGCAACAAGCCTATATTATTGAGGCAAAACGGACTGCGATCGGAAAATCGGGCAGAGGTTCCTTGGTGCAGGTACGACCTGACGATTTAGGTGCTTATGTGATACAAGACATCCTCAAAAAAGTTCCGGGGCTTGATCCCAAAGAAATCGAAGATTTAGTAATTGGTTGCTCTTTTCCTGAAGGAGAGCAAGGCATGAATATGGCCAGGATCGTGGCGTTACGCGCTGGGCTTCCCATTGATGTTTGTGGAGTAACCATCAATCGCTTTTGTTCATCCGGACTGCAGGCCATTTCTATGGCGGCCGACCGCATCCGCTTAGGTGAGGCAGATGTAATGATGGGAGGAGGTATCGAAAGCATGTCGATGGTTCCCATGGGAGGAGCCAAAGCAGCACCAAACCCTTATCTGGCAGTTCATGCCCCGCAAGCATACCTCTCCATGGGGATTACTGCTGAAAATGTTGCGGCAAACTATGCAATAACCCGTGAACAACAGGACGAATTTGCTGCTTCAAGTCATCAAAAGGCTTGGGCGGCCCAAAGCAGTGGACGTTTTGACAATGAAATTGTCCCCATTTCGCTGTCGACCTGGGGAAGCCCCGGGGAAAAATGGTTTACCAAAGATGAGGGGATCCGCCCGGATACAACGCTTGAAACCTTGGCTAAACTTAGACCGGCTTTCAAAATTGGTGGCTCAGTGACGGCTGGGAACTCGTCTCAGACTAGTGACGGCGCTGCCATGACACTCCTAATGTCGGAACGCAAGACCTTAGCCCTGGGAATTAAGCCCTTGGCAATCTGGCGTGGATTTGCTGTAGCTGGCGTGGAACCGGAACTTATGGGGATTGGGCCGATCAAAGCTATTCCTAAAGTTCTAAAACAAGTTGGACTGACACTTGACCAAATCGATCTTTTCGAGCTAAATGAAGCTTTTGCATCCCAATCGCTGGCGATCTTAAAGACGCTGGACATAGATCCGGCAAAGGTAAATGTCAATGGTGGAGCTATTGCCTTCGGGCATCCCCTCGGCTGCACCGGTGCCAAACTGACAGCAACTTTATTAGAGGAAATGACAAAAAGGAAGCTGAAATATGGGATGGTAACAATGTGTATCGGCGGAGGCATGGGTGCCGCAGGAGTTTACGAATTGCTGTAGAGTAATTGGAATGTTTAAGTAGGGTCTTTAAACACCTAGACATGAGCTTCATTTAGCTATTTCGGATGCTGAACTTATCGCACCGACCTTTTGGCTGCAAATTATGTAGATCAAGGTAAGATAGCGTTCAGCATCAGCTCTTTACGGGAGGTTACCGGGTAAGGCAATTATATTATAAGGAAGTATTGCGGGAAAGGCGGGTTCGTATTATGGAAATAAAAACAGTAACTGTCATTGGCGCCGGGGTTATGGGGGGGGGAGTTGCTCAAGTTAGTGCAGCAGCCGGATATAACGTAATTCTCAATGACATTGCAGAAACATCTTTAAAAAATGCATTGGGTGCTATTAAAAGCAGTTTAAACAAAATGGTGGATAAAGGTAAGCTGTCTGAGGAAGATATGAGAATGACCATTGCCCGTATCAATACCACTACTTCTCTGGAAAAAGCCTGCCTTGATGCTGATTTAATCATAGAATGTGTTTTTGAAAATTTGGATCTCAAAAAAAAGATGTTCACGGATTTTGATAGATATTGCAAACCCGAAGCCATTTTAGGAACCAATACATCGGCAATCCCGGTTACAGAGATAGCCAGTGCGACTAGTCGGGGCGAAAAAGTCATCGGCATTCATTTTATGAATCCTGTTCCTTTAATGAAGGGTGTGGAAATTATAAGAGGTCAGCTTACCAGCGAGGAAACTATGAAGGAGACCTTAGCTTATGTAGCAAAGATTGGTAAGGAATCAGCGATTGCCGTAGATTATGCGGGATTTATTGTAACCAGACTATTAGATGTTTTAATTAATGAAGCGATAAAATTAGTTCAAGAGGGCAATTCACCGGAAGAAATTGATAAGGCCATGAAGCTGTGTGCCGGTCATCCCATGGGACCATGTAAATTGCTGGACCTGGTAGGAGCAGAAATTGCGATGCACGGTATGGAGACAATGCAGCGGGATTTTGGCGATAGATATAAGCCACATCCTTTGCTCAAAAAGAGAGTTTTAGCGGGATTATTAGGAATGAAGACTGGTAGAGGCTTCTATGACTATGTGTGATTCAAAAACAAGGGGGCAAAAATGGAAAAAAGTATGTTCCAATTGAAATCCAAAACTGAAGCTTCTCTTCGACACAAGGTGCTTAAAGGCGGTGATCGTGTTAAAACTAGTAATCATCATAATGGTGTTGTCGTTCGAGTTGACCGTGATGAGAATGGAGTTTTTATCGTTGTCCGATTAGATGTCTCTCCTCATGAATTTGTTTATGATCCAGATGAAATTAAAGTAATTTGGCAAAGAGATTAGAAAAATTCATAAATGCAGGGTTCTCGTTGGGGGATTTAGGGGGATAGATATGGACAAACGAAGTTATAAAAAAGCAGTCGGTTGGCAATTTGGGAAAAGAAATACATCGAAACTTCGAAGGATAAGAACGAGCATTTCCCTGCGAAAACGAAAATTCGCAATGCTAAAATCGGTGGGGATGACCCCAAAAGGCTTTATATTCGGCCATCAGCTCAATAAGAAACTTAGACCCCGCAACATTGTGGGGTTTTTAGTTTTCTATGTCATTTGACTCTGTCGGACTTCATAGAGACCCTGTGAGATGGGCAAAGCTAGCAAAATTTGTTGTTTTAATAACAGGAGATAAAGATTTTATGGCGAATTTTATACTAATATAGATAAATATTGCAGATTAATTATGTATTAAAGGAATGATCATCTTGCAAACAAACCTGAATCTTTCCTCACATAAGACAATTATCATGACTCTGCTGGTATTTGTTTTATTAACAGGTTTTACTGTGCCAATCTTGTATAACCATTACGAAACGCAGAAACAAAACCGTTATCAGACAGAACTGAATGCTCAGCAATTACAGGAGCAAAAGCTCCAGCAAGCCATAAGAGATCAGCAAATTGAAGATGCGGCCCGTGGGATCCAGTATAAGGCTGAACAGGAAAGTTATCTTAGGGGGAATACAGCCTATGCTGATAAGGATTATTTACAAGCTATAGAATTTTATAAAAAGATAACTTCGGAAAACCCAGATTATCAGACAGCCCAAGACCAGATAGAGAAATCGGTAACAGAAATGTACGCCCATTATCTGGCGAAAGCAGGATTTGAAAGCAAACAGGGTAATAATCAGGAAGCAATAAGACTCCTGACCGATATGTCGGCTTATTTCCCGGATGACGTACAAATTAAAAATGATCTTCAAAAGTATCAAAAAGCTCAGGAAGCTGAGAAAACATTGGTTCCTTATAAGGGACCGATTGAACATATTTTTTTCCATCCGCTGCTGGCTTATCCGGCCCTGACGTTTGATGGGGATGCGGATTCCAATGGATTTAACCAGTATTTTGTGACTGTGAGTGAATTCAAAAAGATTCTCAACCAAATTTATGCCAACAATTATATTATGGTTAATGTAAATGCTTTGTATGAAGAAAAAGTAGAGGACGGGAAAACGGTCTTGGTGAGGAAAGAGCTAAAGCTTCCTCTCAACAAGAAACCGCTTATCCTATCTGTTGATGATGTTAATTATCCTGATTACAAATCAACGAATGGGACGATCAGTAAACTCATTCTCGATTCCGATGGCAATGTGGCGACTTATTCCGTATCCCCCAGCGGAGAGAAAGTCATCTCCCATGATAACGAGATTATCCCGATGATCGATGCCTTTGTGGCTGAGCATCCCGACTTTTCCTTCCAGGGTGCTAAGGGAATCCTGGCCCTTACCGGTTATTATGGGATTTTAGGTTATAATACCAATAAGTTGGATTCCCCTTCCTATCCGGAAGAACGGCAGACGGCCTTAATGATTATTGAACGACTTAAGGAAACAGGCTGGACATTTGCCTCTCACGGTTACAGCCATCTGGACGCCCGGGCGGAATCTTATCAAAGTCTGGAGAAGGACACATTGCGATGGAGAAAGGAAGTGGAATCCCTTATCGGCCCAACCAATATCTATATTTATCCTTTTGGCAGCTCGGTGTTGCCTGGGAATCCCAAATTCCAATTCCTGCTTGATCAAGGGTTCAATATTCTCTGTTCCGTCGGCCCCACACCCTATCTGAAAGATTCAACCGATTATGTGATGATGGACCGGAGGCATATCGACGGGATCGCACTGTATAATCAGGCAGAAATTCTGAAGAATCTTTTTGATGCTAAGTCTGTCTTAGATCCAGTTCGGCCTCCATTAAAGACTGGGTCTTAGTTATTGTAACAAAAGGAGAATTAAGCGCTGCTCGGCGAAAAATATAGGGATGAGTCAAATTCCGAGGCTTGTCAGATGTTATATTAGGGAAAATTCTGAGGAAGGTAATTATGAAGTTCTCTCAAAGACCAGTTTTCCGGGTAGTTGCTCTGGTCTATGAGTGAACCGCATAGGGCGGTCAACCCGGATGCCAAAGAAGCAAGAGTGAAAATGATCGTGACGCTAAATGATAGATCAACTGAAAAGCTCCAGGGCTACTTCTCGAGGGCGGATTCTGGACATACCTGCTGCACGGTGGGCCGTGTTTGAGTCAGTTGGTCCCATGCCGGGTGCAATACAGAAGGTATGGGAACGGATTTATTCCGAATGGATTCCAGCGACGGGTTATCAGCAAGAGGAAGGGCCACAACTGGAGGTTTATCGCCTGGGTGATATATCTGCTCCGGATTATAAGTGTAAGGTTTGGATTCCGATAAAAAAGTAGGTTATAACGCCGTAACGTGATTTCCTCATCGCGATTATGCAGTTTTATCCATATTCTGTTATTGGTGCGATTCAGAGCTAAAGATCTAATGAAGATCTATGTTACTGTGATAAGGTAAAAACCACTGAAGCGAATGTTCAGTGGTTTTCGTCTTGCCGCGTGGGCTTGCTCATCAACCATAATCTTACTTACATCACGCGCAGGAGATTTCCTCACATCGAGTTGACAGCGAGGATACAAAAGCTATATAGACCATTACCGGATTTGTGGCTTCGTTGAATCGTAATATACACTCCATTCAGAATCCAATCTGTAAATAAACGCAAGAATTTCAGCCACAGCCTTATAGAGTTCTGGTGGGATCTCTTGACCAATATCAATTTTTATTAAAGCTTCGACTAATTGGGCATCCGTTTGTATTGGAATACCTAGTTCCTGAGCAGCTTCGATCAAATATTGTGCAACTTCACCTTGCCCAGAGGCTACAATCTTTGTGCCCCCGATCTGATCGTAAGCTAATGCAACTGCTTTTTCTTTCATGCCAATACGTCCACTCCGTTCTTTGCCTCTCCTTTAAGCAATGTGTGAAATTCCGAATTATCTAAAGGTTTGAGATGAATAGAGGTTAAGTTAACGCCTATCATTTGAAAGTTCCTTTTCACTTCGTCCATCAGACCATCAAGAAGTATTGATAAAGCGTCTGGATTTTTCGTTAATAGACTTAACGAAAGTTGATTCATAGAAAAGAAAGCATCAATGCCAATCGGTCCGAGATTAGGTGTTTCAGTTTGTAATGCGATGCGACAATGTTTAGGATCAATCTTACCATTTTTACGACTTCCCTGAATGGCAAGCTTAATTGATTTGACTTCCTGGTCTTGTCTAATTGGAATTTCGGCTAACATATAACCATTACCATCCACACCCGTATCGTACCATAATTGCTGGCCTGTGATCTTATCCAATAATTGATTAATGACCGATAAAGAGGGATGAGTGTTCGTCAGGCTAAGAAGCTGGGCTTTTAGGGTATCTTTTAACTGAGCAAGTTCCCCAGAATCGTCCCCTTGTCCTTTGATTAAAATGTCAAACAATCGGCGCTCATAATTTATCCCAAGTAGTTTTAAAAAGGATTTTAATTGTCCTGCTGTCTCGTGATTTGACAGCCCTTTTAAGCTAGGTATTAAATCATTAAATTTTTGTAATAGTTCTTCCGGAAGATTAGAATTTTTGAGGATTTCCGGATATAAAGCAGTCTGCGCATCGTTTAATAAATAAACAAATAACTCATTAGTAGGTAAACCCCGATTAGCCAATACCGTATTTAACGTGTTTGATGGGACGGATTCCCCCGGTTTCTGAACTTCAGTATCCCGGCTTAGAACTAACATATTGTTGACAAAGTTTTTAACAACAGCCTGAAATTTATCCCCGGGTTTTGCTTGGAAATCTACAAAAGCAGGAACAGATTTTCCATTAACCAAAATAGACGCTTTACCATCGTCTACCTGGCTTAACAATTCAATGATTATCTTTTGCCCTATTTGAAAGGTGTCCGTGCCGGGCATAGCTACAATAGGTTTCTGAACTTCAGTATCCCGGCTTAGAACTAACATATTGTTGACAAAGTTTTT
>NZ_JAJDOO010000031.1:55840-56320 GCF_020595055.1 Desulfosporosinus shakirovi
AGGAACAGATTTTCCATTAACCAAAATAGACGCTTTACCATCGTCTACCTGGCTTAATATTTCAATTATTATCTTTTGCCCTATTTGAAAGGTGTCCTTGCCAGGTGTAGCTACAATAGCGTTAGGAATTGATCCGATTTGCACGTTAACACCTCGAAACTTATACATTTACTTTAATTATACCAGTTTTTGATTCCCTTTTAGACAAATTTAGACCTCAGTTTTACCTAGTCTCTATAATTAGGTCTATATTGGATCGTCCAACATCTCTGAGTCAGCCATGACCAGCGGATTGGAATTTAAGTAAAAAGCATGCTGAATTCTTCCTTCACTGACGAGCCGACCGGTGCGTTGGCAGCTGCACCATTATCTGAGCGGGTAAGACCGACGACCTTATGACCGGCATCGATGAGTTCGCGGACGAGCGAAATGCAACCTTTCCGATTCCAACAGAAGCTTCATAATGTAATTAAATTCATA
>NZ_JAJDOO010000032.1 GCF_020595055.1 Desulfosporosinus shakirovi
CAACCTTTGCATAGGTACACTTCTCCCTGGGAATTGGGACTCATACTCTTCGATGAGTCTTTTTTCTTCCTTTTCATACGCTCCGTCCATCCTTCTTTTTAGCCGTTCTAACATGCTTCCATATTTTTTAAAAGCCACATCATTTAGGATCATTTCATCCCCACATTTTGGACAGTTTAAAGGATCATGGTTGAAGGATTTCATGATTCTCTCTCGCCAATAGGTCCTTTTATTCCTCAATTTCTTAAACTTCTTCCATACAGACATGATGAGCTGAGCCTTCTTTTTCCTCCGCCGTGCATAGAGGCCCATAGTATCGTACCATTTTAAATTGACGTTCTGGGATATGTCTAATAAGCTTCCCCATAAATTCAAAGACCGGAGGTTTAACATCAACTCGTTTACCGTCTTGATGCTGCTCATACCAAAAATGAACCTCTTTCCCATCATAGCTTTCTATCCTAGATTCTGCTATGGCCGGTCGGCTCACGTATCTTCCTATCTCTTAAAAAAACAATTCTTAGCTCCTCAGGTATGGTAAAGACCATATGTCGGTGGGGTACGTCTAGCCGCTCATGACATAAGTTTTCTACCCAATCATCGGTAGCCTTTTTTCCCCAGGATGTACAAAATCTACTCTTGCATTTAAATGCTACATATTTACGCTCACCACATGTTGGGCAACGATATTCACTATATCCTTCACTTAAGTCTCGACATTTAAGCATTTTATTAATTTCTTCGGATACTATGTCTCGAACCTTATTATTTGCTTCAAATTTTTCCCATTGTTCTGTAAATATCTGTTTAATTATCCCTCGTGCCATGGAGAGCCCATTAATATTTTACCAAGTTATCAACAGTTACGATATAGTTCTTTTCTGTGCGACAAAAAAAGTGTCTGATGCACACTCATACTTATCCACAGGTCCTAAATATATACTTTCCTATACGATAAAAAACGCACCCTTCTGGTGATCCTGAGCATTGTGCTTACCAACACAGTATTCACCCTATCTCAGAGTGTGGACGTCAACAAAGCTCTGGAAAACTTCTGCGATTTAGACTTCTTGATTGGCCATGCCGATCTGTTCAATCACCAATACGACGGTGAGGAAAGTGTCTTGAGCGAGAGGTTCATCGCTACGGTAAGTGGTCAAAAAGGCTTTGAGACAGGAGGACGTCTGTATGGTTCCTGGGGCAGCTATCAAAGCGAAACCTACGCCCAGACCATGAACCGGCAACCGGATGGTTCATTCTCCACCGCCCTATACGGCCTTGAGGAATTTCTCTTTAGCCGCCTGCGCCTTGTGGATGGTGAACTTGACGCCAACAAGCTCGCCACAGGCAACTATATCCTGGAGGGCGTTAAAACAGATGATCACGGCAACGTAGAAATGAACAGTGCCAACCACAAGGTTGGGGGATGTGCTCACCCCTGACCTGGGGCGATCAGGTGCGGGAGATGACCGTCCTTGGCCATGTGGTTGAGAACCCCAACACCAATACAGACGGCCGCTGGCTGGGTTCCATCTTCTTTTTGCCAAGTGAGGTGTACAAAGAACTAACCGGCAACGCCTATGTTATGAGCTATGCTTTTAACATAGGCGATGATCAAGAGGCCGATATGGAAACCTTTTTGAAACACTATACAGACAGCGTTGAGCCGACCATGAATTATAAGTCTAAGTTTACTGCGGTGGCGAGTCTGAAGGGCATACAGGACACGGCTGTTTTGATTGGCGGTGCCTTAGCGCTGATCATCGGACTCATTGGGGTTCTGAACCTTTATCAACGCTATTTTGACCAGTATCCTGACCCGTCGCAAAGAATTTGCTATGCTACAAAGCATCGGCATACGCGTAAACAGCTTGTGACAATGCTGTGTTTTGAAGGCAGTTATTATGCAGCTTTGACGGCAGTGAGCTCTGTTGTCTTGAGTATCGCTGGCTCCCTGTTGATTGTGCGTCCGCTGTGCGGGCAAATCTGGTTTACCAGTTATCACTTTGTTTTCTGGCCGTTGCTGATTGTTTTGCCGTTGCTGTTTGTCCTGGGAATTTTGGTTCCTTTGCTTGCTTATCACACAACCGAAAAACAGAGCATTGCATTGTAGAACGATTGCGCGAAATTGAGTAATCAACAACCGGGGCATTTGTAGGCCAGATAGAGCTTCCATCACTGTGTATTCAATTACAAAATATCAATAAACTCTCCGGCCAGGGCTTTGTTCATACTTCGTATTGCGCAAAATTTTCCGCACATGGAACAGGAGTCTTCATCCTCAGGCTTCCTGTCGGCACGGATCTTTTTTGCCGTTTCCGGATCTATGGCGCACTCCCACTGTGCTTCCCAGTCAAACACCCTTCTGGCCTCCGCCATTCTGTCGTCAATCTCCCTTGCCCCTCTTACACCTTTGGCAATATCTGCTGCATGGGCAGCAATCTTTGAGGCCATAATGCCTTGTTTTACATCCTCTAAATTCGGCAGCGCCAAGTGTTCTGCCGGGGTCACATAGCATAAAAAAGCTGCCCCGGCTGAAGCGGCAATGGCACCTCCGATTGCCGAGGTGATATGGTCATAGCCTGGTGCAATATCCGTTACCAGCGGTCCTAAGACATAAAATGGTGCTCCATCGCAGATGGTCTGCTGGATCTTCATATTGGCGGCAATCTGATCAATCGGCATATGCCCCGGTCCCTCCACCATTACCTGGACATCCTTTTCCCAGGCTCTTTTGGTAAGCTCGCCCAGCCGTACAAGCTCCTCAATCTGACACACATCCGAAGCATCTGCCAGGCATCCCGGTCTGCAGGCATCTCCCAACGAGATAGTCACATCATATTCTCGGCAGATATCAAGAATTTCATCGTAATATTCATAAAAAGGGTTCTCTTCACCTGTCATAGACATCCAGGCAAATACCAAAGAGCCGCCCCTGGAAACAATGTTCATTTTTCGTTGATGGGTTTTTATCTGTTCGATGGTTTTTCTGGTAATGCCGCAGTGCAGGGTGACAAAATCAACCCCATCTTCAGCATGAAGTCTTACGACATCAATGAAATCTTTTGCTGTCAGGGTGTTTAAGTCTCTCTGGTAGTGGATAACTGAATCATAGACCGGCACCGTTCCGATCATAGCCGGGCATTTGGAGGTAAGCTCTCTGCGAAAAGGAATAGTATTTCCATGTGAGGACAAATCCATGATTGCGTGAGCGCCCATATTAACCGCTTCCAGCACTTTTTTCATTTCTATATCATAATCCTTGCAGTCTCTCGAAACACCAAGGTTAACATTGATCTTTGTTTTCAGCATTGAGCCCACGCCCTGGGGGTCGATACATTTATGTTTTTTGTTCGCACAGATTACTACTTTCCCGGCTGCAACTAATGCCATCAGCTCTTCAGCCGTCATCAGCTCTTTTTTAGCTACGATTTTCAATTCCGCGGTGATAATTCCTTTTCTTGCCGCTTCCATCTGGGTTGCATATTCTCTCATGGCTATTTCTCCTCCTTATAGATATTTCACATGGGTAGAGGGGTACGCTTCTAACTGCCACTAATACCCCCGCTAAACCGCCTCAATTTCCAATGGATTGTTAGTAATATCCTCTGCGGTTGCCTTATACAGAAGCTTACCCATGTATATTTATGTAGGCAGCTCCGCCGGCTTTTACCAAAAACTCACCCTCATCAGGCAGATAAACCATAGCCGCCGATCCCCCGACGGCAAGCTGGGCATTAGCCACAAAATTCATCGTTACTGTGTCGGTGATCGACCCTGCCAGAGGATTTGTCCGTCTTACAGTTTCAACGGCCTATTTGGTTTTGAATCTCCCCTTTATTATCCATTTAATCTTCCTTTCTCAGTTTTTTATAATAAAAAAATGCTCTCCTTTAGCAAGGAAAGCGCTTATTCATTATCGATAGTGGCTTGCTTCCCTTCGCCAGTGTTAACTGACAGGTTCTAAGGGTCAGGTTTTACCTTCTCAACTCCTAAGAGTCCCCCCGCAATTTATTCAGTTTTAATAATAAAAAGTGCTCTCCTTTAGTAAGAAAAGCACTTTTTCATAATTGATAGTGGCTTGCTTCCCTTCGCCAGTGTTAACTGACAGGTTCTAAGGGTCAGGTTTTACCTTCTCAACTCCTAAGAGTCCCCCCGCAAAATTATTTAATTTTTCTCATATACTATCTCTTGTTGCTTTCCATGTCAAGCTTTTAGTTAGAGGGGGTGTTTTGTTTACCATCGGCATTTGCGATGACAGACCGTTGTCCCGTCGCTTATTGGCGGCATTAATTCATCTACGATTAAGAAGGCTTTGACCATTTTCCCAAAATGATCGCGCTCGGGCTTACTTCGGTAAAAAGCAATCATCTGGGTTAGAATTTCACGGTATTCGTCAAAATTAGCAGGAATCGCCATAGTCGTTTCGTAGGGTCTTTGTATGAGGATTGAGCCATCGGAAGTGTCACGCCTGCAGTCCAGCATAAGCACGTTCCGCTCCTCACCGATTATTATTACAAATCTTATCGGATCGAAAGGGTTATAATGCTCAATAGAATTTGCACCATATGTTAAACCCGTCAGGAAAACATCACCACTTTTATCCTTTACTCCATAAGAGAAATTCAGGCCTTCCACAACTTCAGAAATAAAATCCTCAGGAGTATCGTAAACCTTGCTGAACGTTGAAAGAATTCTATCTATTGACTCATCGTCGTTGAGAACGAACTCCAATCCGTAGGGATTTTTTGTTCTGCGTCGCTCAGGAATCACAGCTCTCAACCGGATTGAATCACTCTTGATTTTTTTCTTATGGCTCTCAACCATCTCTCCACGCTCCTCACCTTTATTCACATTGATAAACCTGTAACCTTTTCCGGCAGCTCCATTTCTCCATTTCATAACTCATTCCGCGAACTCTTTCTCCCGGGCTTGTACCAAGAATCTTACCCGCGTAAGATTCTTGGTACAAGCCCGGCCGCTTACCCTGCCCTGCCATTAAGTACATAGACAATATGGTCAATGCACACCAAAAAACATGGAAACACTTATTTAAAGCGTTTCCATCATTCCAACTATTTAGAACGTTTTAGTTCTTCCTTACCGACTCGATAAGACTCAGCCAAGATTTGAACAGTATGCAACACTTCTTCGTCAAATCCGGCATTTTCGACCCCGCTTTGCAGTTGCAACCGACAAGCCGGACAACCCGTTGCTACTGTATCAGTTTTTGTCGTCTGGATATCTGCTGTTTTACGATCAGAAATTTGTCCGGAGAGATCCGGGTGTACCAGGCTGAATGATCCAGCCATACCACAACAACGACCCGGCTCTTTCATTTCAATCAATTCTACACCGGGAATGCTTTTTAAAATTTCCCGCGGTTCTTTACTAATCCCCTGTCCACGGTTTAAGTGACAAGGTTCGTGATACGTCACTTTACGCGCTACGCGACCCAAACCTTCTTTCTTAAAGGGAACTTGATGAATCAGGAACTCAGAAATATCATAGGATTTCTTAGCCCATTTATCCGCCAAGGCTTTAAGTTCGTGATCATTTTCCAGCAGCTCTCCAAAAACGTGCTTCCAAGCAGTACCACCAGAAGAACAGGCGACAACTAAGGCATCTGCCCCTATTCTCTCAAAGGCCCGCAAATTGCGTTTAGCCAAAGTACGGGCTGAAGCCACATCCCCATTGACCGAGGCTGGGATACCACAACAAGCCTGGAACTTAGGAATGACCACTTCGATGTCATTTTCCCTAAGCACCGCGATCACCGCTCTGCCGATGTCCGTGTAAAAATAGTTGATCATGCAGCCCGTGAAGAACCCAACTCTCAGCTTAGGGTTTTTAACCTTAATCACTTCAGGGAACTCGGAACGCAAGGTCTTCTTGGCCAACATGGGGAAGACTTTCTCCTTACCTATCCCCACATCCACGCGCATACGTGCTAATTTGCTGTGTCGATTCGGTATGTTTTTTAAGGCAACACCCTGGAAGATACTTCCCGCCTTCATCCCAAAATCAAACACTCGCTGCATCTTCAAGGCAGTAAAGGCAATTTTTTTGGCCGACTGCAGGCCTTTTTTACGGACGGCTTCCGCTCTTGCTGCAAGAATAATTTTATCAAACCGAACCCCACAGGGACAGTTGGTATTACAAGCCATGCAGGTAGTACAAAGGGAAAAACGGTTCCCCATTCCCTTTGTCATCTCTGTTTCGCCCGAGAGAATGTATTCCGCTAAACTAATCTTTCCCCTGGCAACTCCGACTTCCTGGCGTGTTTCCTTGTAAATGGGGCATACCGCCATGCAATTGCCGCATTTCATACATTTATGGAGTTCTTCGGTAATCGAATCCAGTGAATCATATACGGACACGATCAGTCCCTCCTTACAATCTTCCCAGGGTTCAACAAATAGTTGGGGTCCAGGGCTTCTTTAATGCGCTTCAAGGCCGCCACACCTGCTTCTCCAAATTCCCTGTTAAGATATTTCATTTTGGCGATACCAATCCCATGTTCACCGGAAAGGGTTCCTCCCAGGGCTAACGCCGTTTCGAAAATCTCGTCCACTGCCAGGTGCACTCTTTTCATTTCTTCTGCGTCGCGTTCATCAGTTATAATAGTGGGATGCAGATTTCCGTCTCCTGCGTGCCCGAATGTGGCAATTTGAAGATTGTGTTTTGTTGCAATACTGCGGATTGCTTTAAGCATATCCGGAATTTTACTCCGGGGAACAGTGGCATCTTCAAGTACGGTGGTCGGTCGTTTTTGAGCAAGGGCAGGAAGGGCGCTGCGACGAGCCAACCACAAAAGGTCGCGCTCTTTATCGTCTTTAGCTATTTTTAACTGAACGGCTCCTTCCTCTTTCATAATTCGTTCCACCAATACAGCTTCCCGTTGGACAACTTCCTTGTAGCCGTCCACTTCACATAAGAGGACCGCTTCCGCGTCCATAGGGAGTCCCGCATGGACAAAGTTTTCCACGGTCTGAATCGTCACATTATCCAAGATCTCCAGTGTGGCCGGAATAACTTTATTGCGAATAATGGCTGCGATGGCCCTCCCAGCTTTATCAACGTCATCAAAGACCGCTAACATGCTCTTACGTGCTTCCGGAGCCGGAATGAGTTTGACAATTATTTCAGTGATAATCCCCAAGGTTCCTTCAGCCCCGGTAAAGAGAGCCACTAAATCATACCCTGTCACGTTCTTTACTGTTTTTCCTCCCCAACGAGTGACTTCTCCATTCGCCAAGACCATTTGCAAGCCCATAATATAATGTTTGGTTACACCGTATTTCAGACCACGCAATCCACCTGAACACTCCGAAACCGAGCCACCCATAGTTGCTGTGGTGACTGTACCGGGATCCGGCGGATACAATAAGCCGTGTTTGGCCGCTTCATCATTGAGAGCCTGAATGATCACCCCAGGTTGAACCGTTGCCGTTAAATTGTCCTGGTCTACTTCCAGAATTTTGTTGAGGTGGAGCATGGAGAGAACCATACCCCCTTCAATGGGAATCGTTCCCCCACTAAGGTTCGTTCCGGAACCACGTGTATAAATAGGGACATGATAACGCAGGGCGATTTTCACCACATCTGCCACCTGTTCTGTCGATAGAGGTGCAACCACAACATCCGGCTTATGATGTTTCATCGCCGCAGTTGCGTCATAAGCATAGGTCAATAAGTCTTCATGCTCTGTGAGGACATTTTCACGACCGAGCACTTGAACAAGTTCTTCCAAGACTTCACGAGCTAACATCCTATACCCTCCTTTATAACGCTTCGAATATGGCACGCCTGTCAGACCACTTTTAAAATAATCAATTTAAGCGAAACTTCAATAAAGCAACTATAATTCTCTGCTGAAAAAACAAAGTGGGAAGGGGCGCAAATACTATACTACCTCTTCCCACCAAGTCATGCTACAAATAATCAACAAGAGAGATAACTTAAAGGTTCTATTAACTTAGAAATCACAGCATTTCACTAAAACTTTGAACTCTGGTTTTAGTCTGTTCAAAGGATGTTGTTTCCAGGTCAATTTCTATAAATAAGCTCTTAATTCCGGCTTCTTCAAACTGTCTATAGTAGATTGGATAGTCAAATTCTTCAGGGTCACAGAACTTCATCATGCAAACCACAACTGCATCGGCCTTAGACCCTTTAACCATATCCATCATCATGGGACCTCTTGATTTTTTCGCATCTGTAGCAAGAGAACAACCATCGAATTCTTGCCACCATTTAGCCAATCGATATAGTGGGTCTGTACCTGACGGAACATCATTTCTGAACAGTCTGGATTCCTGGGCCAGGTCGTCTGCCACAACAGCAAAACCGTTATCTTTTAAAATGTCTAATACTTCATTGGGTTCAGCCATAATTCCTGTTAAAACAACCTTTTTACCTGTAAAGGCTTCAACAGGTAACGATTTAAGCTCTGAATTCAATTCTTTTACCATAGCGGTATGTTTAGATTTTTCCATAAAAAATCTTGCTTTTATAATCGCATGACGTTTTTTGGGATCAATAATCTGAGGATAATTAGCAGCTAAGTCCGTAAATTCACGCATTGCTTTACGATTTTCGTTATAAGTTTCAATACTTTGGTTGAGTGCTTCATCCGTAATCTTTACATTCAATATTGTTTGTAGCTTTTCACGAACAAGCCTATATTCCTCAGCAAGAAATTTATTGGCTGCTTCCAGTTTTCTGTTTTGAGGATGAGTAAATACGATGACAGGTGATGTTCCTTTCCATTTTTGGCTAAGACATTTTAAAGTGTCACAAGGAACTGGGAAAAGTACAGCTTCTAAATCGTCATATACCCCTTCAAGCTGCATTTCCATAACGGATTGCATAATTGAACAAGCAAATGGAGGTAAATAGGCACGGGCTTTGGAAATACTCTTTTGTCCTCCCCAAATACCTACGGGAAGAAAACCGGCAGCATGAATTATTTCTTCAGGAGCATAATAAGGCATAACCCCTACCGACCCTTTACCGGTTTCTTTCTTATAATCTTCCATAGCCTTGCGGGGATTATTTGAAATTGAAGATAATTCGCTGATGATAGTTTCGAGTCTACTCATTGGAAACTCCCTCCTTATTCTGCTTCATCATTTCATCTAATGCCTGGATACGTGTATCAAACTGTGCAGGAGAAAAGTTACGAGGATCAGTTTGGTCTCCATCAAAGCTTACATAGGGTAAATGATTTTCTTTTTGGAGCATATCAGCCGTTTCAACATTCAGAAAACTCATGAGCTTACAGCTTCTGTTCTGATGATAAATAACACCGTCACACTTTCCTCCGCTAATTACGTCACTAAGAACCTTAACTTTGTTATCGAGACAAGTATTGATATAAATTCTAGTATAAGATTCCGCCATTGAACTCATATCCCCGGGTGTATAACTAAGATTCCACAAACCGGGATAAGCTGAACCTGTCATGATATCGCCAAGATTCTTTAATCCTTTAAACGTATGGCCAAGGTGCGGCCAAACAGCTATGCCCTCCCAAGTTACCCGCTTTTGTTCATTCCCTTTAAAGGCGAAGATCCCCTTATTAAGATTTTCTTCAAGTTCATCCGCAAACTTTTTAAACGTAATCTCCGCGTAGTCTTTGCTTCTTGCACAAACGATCAGGGCCATATAGTTGAAAAGATCAAAACCATTTAAAGGGGATGGTTTATGTCCTGACAAAGAAGCGATTCTGTTCCATTGGGCAACAGAACGTTGGGTTTGTTCCTGTACTTTTAAGAATTTGTCGTAGTCGAATTTCCTGCCGCAAATTTCCTCAAGCTGAGTAATAGCTTCCTTAAACTGTTCCGCAATATAATCCTTGGCATACTGTGGAATGGGCATTGTATGATTAAAGGGAACATCAATGATGATGCAAGGAATATTTAATTCAACGGCAAGATTCTCATACCACTTAAGCAATGTGTTACAAATGTTGTTACAGGTTATTACAAAATCGGGAAGCGGTATTCTTGCCGCTGGGGATTTTTCAAGCTTTTCCGGTGTTTTTCCTGTTAAAGCCTCTTGTTTCAAAAGTTCCATATAACCAAGATTCACTCTTGCATAAGAGCAAGTATCCAGGTTATAGCCTTTTTCATCGGCAACTTCAAGCACATCTAAGGCACCTTTTCTGGCCCCAATACCCGCAGCATGGGTTTCAGGATATATCATCGCAACATCCATAGCCACACAAAACTCCGAAGGAGCAACAGATGCAGACCAACAAACAAGTTTTCCTTCTTTTTTTGCCCGTCTCGCTTCTTCATACAATTCTTCCTGATAGAAACCTAACAATTCTTTGGCACTCATATTTGTTGTATCAGTCATTTCTCATACCTCTTTCCTTTATATATTAGCTCCCCTAACTTCTTCGAAGGCAAATATAGCAGCTCCAAGGGCAGCTGTAATTTGTGGATTAGGAGCTACAATGACTGGTTTTTTCAGTTCTTTGCTGATTGCCCGGACAACCCCTAAATCTTTGGCGACACCCCCGCACATAACAATGTCCTCTTCCACCCCACATCGATAGGCAAGTCCACAGGCTTTGCTGGCAACTGACTGGTGAACCCCTGCAATAATATTCTCTTTAGCAACTCCGTTGGAAAGCTGAGATATTACCTCTGATTCTGCAAAAACTGTGCAAGTGCTGCTGACTGTGGCAGGTTCTGTTGCCCGAGCATCGTATTCTGCCATTTCATCAAGATTAACTTCCAGTACTCGTGACATAACATCGAGAAAACGTCCGGTTCCGGCGGCACATTTATCATTCATAAAAAACTGCTTAACGCCGCCTTTACTGTCAAGTCTGATTGCCTTAACATCTTGACCGCCGATATCAATAATTAATTTTGCTGAAGGAACTAAAAAGAAAACTCCCTTAGCCTGACAACTGATTTCGCTAATTTGTTTGTGTGCTTCTTCCACAGAAGATCTTCCGTAGCCTGTAGCAATAATTTTAGCCATGTCTTCCAATTTAAGACCTACTTTGGAAAGAGCTTCATCTAGTACACGTTTAGGTCCTGTCGAACCTGTTCCAATCTGAATGACTTCTCCAGCGATAATATTAACTCCATCTTCAAGTATGACAACCTTTGAGGATGAGGACCCAATATCAATCCCCATTGTAAACATCGATTAATCTCCCTTTTTGATTATTTCTTCAAGTTCATTAGTTCTTCACTAAAAAGTCTTGAGTCCATAAGTTTAATATTTTTGTCAACCGTAGGGACAAAATCCATTAAATCTATAATTTGTGTTTGAATATCAATTCCGGGAGCAACTTCTATTAAGTTAAGTCCCTCTTCTTTTAATTCAAATACCGCTCTTTCTGTTATATATAAAACAGGTTGTTCAGTTTTAACCGCATATCTTCCACTAAATGTAACCTGTTCAACTTGTTTAATGAATTTCCTTTGCGTTCCTTCTTGTTCTATTATTAACTTGCCATCTTCAATTTTTTGTTTTAAACCTCTTGCTGTAAATGTACCGCAGAAGAATACTTTTTTAGCATTTTGGGTGATATTGATGAAACCACCACATCCCGGTATTTTGGGACCGAATCTGCTGACATTAATGTTACCCTTTTCATCACATTCAGCTAAGCCTAAAAATGCCATGTCCAGACCGCCGCCATCATAAAAATCAAACTGACTATTTTGGTCAATAATAGCGTCAGGATTTAAAGTAGCACCAAATCTAGCTCCACCTTGAGGACTGCCCCCTATTGCCCCTGATTCAACAGTTAAAGTCATATAACTTGCTATTTCTTCTTCACTTGCAACTTGAGCAACATACTCAGGTGTTCCTACACCTAAATTAACAACTGTATCCTTTACTAATTCCATAGCTGCTCTTCTGCCAATAACTTTTTTAATAGTCAATGGGGTTATTTCAACATTACCTTCAGGTGCTCTTACTTCCCCGCAAAGTGCTGGATTATATTCATGTCCAACACTTTGTTCATGATCTTTCATATCAACTACTTCTACAACAGCATGAACATAAATGCCTGGTATTTGTACCAGTCTGGGGTCTAAAGTACCACCTTTTACAACCTTTTCCACTTGAACAATTACTTTTCCACCATTATTTATAACTGCTTGTGCTATAGATGTAACCTCAATAGTAGCTACTTCTTTTTCTAGGGTTACATTACCATACTCATCCGCATAAGTACCTCTAAGGAAGGCGATATCTATAGGAAATGCTTTGTAGAAAAGCTTTTCTTCATTGCCGATTTTTATAACTTCTACCAAATCTTCTGTCGTCCTAGCGTTTATTTTGCCTCCGCCATTTCTTGGATCAACAAAAGTACCTAATCCAACATGTGTAATTGTACCAGGCCTATGACCCGCAGCATCTCTAATAACATATTCCAAAGCACCTTGTGGTAAATTATAACCTTCACATTTATTAGCTAGACACAGTTCGCCTAACTTTGGAGCAGTATTTAAATGACCTGCTATTACTCTTTTAACCAAACCTTCGTGAGCAAAATGATCACCGCCTGTGCCGTTCCTGCTGCCTTGTGATGCTGGATAAAACAAAGTTATATTTTGAGGATAGCCAGTCTCTAAAAATTTCTTTTCTATAACCTTAAAAAGTGCTTCCGGAAGACTATTTCCAACAAATCCACTGGTACAAAGAGTGTCCCCATCTTTAACTAAATCAACAGCCTCTTCTGCTGTAAGAATAATAACCTTCTTCATATTTGTCCTCCTCCAATGTTATCCTCAGTGATATAACCTGCCCCGCAAATTGCGGGGCATTTAAACAGTACAAATAAAAAGGGTAAGGAACTGCTCATCAATAAAAGCTAACTCAGAACTTCCGGCTTTTATCTGTTATTTAGACTTGATCAAGTCAGGACTAAAGGCATTTAGCCGGCCGGAAGGACCTGAGTACCAAAAAATTACTTAGAAAGATACTTAAAGCTCTTAATATAATATTCAAAAAATTTTGGCTTAAGTATACGACTAGTCTATCTTGATAAGTACTCAGAAGGATCAATTTTCTGTTTTAAAGCAAACATGAACACGATATCGTCCCTGTCTTAATAAGTAACTGAGAAAAAACACTATGGGTGATCGATAAGAGCGTAATAACAGCGACGTAATGGAGACGTGTATTAATTCTACTTGCTGCCTTAGATTCATATTGCAAACTATTTGGTGGGAATGTTTTCTTAAAAATAGTCCTCTGCATAAAGGTTTATAAATCCACAATTTAAACAAACAAATTTTATGATGTTTTGGCTTTGCGGATTAACAACCACTTCACTATTCTCAATTAAGGTAAATACATCATCTCTTGTTTTGATATCCACCTGTTTTATTTGTCCTGAATGACAAGCAATACACTCTTTCATATTTCTCCTTTCTACATAACGATATCACTCCATAAACCGTCGTTTTGTCTTTATATTTCCTTCTTCATCATTCAACCTCGAATTTATGGAAATCTCATAACTCAAAATGGAAAGTGATTAAAAGAGCAATCACGATAAAACCGTGGTGTTTTAATACGAAAATATCTAAGTGTATTCATTCTGCCTTCTGCCATAAACGCAAATCTATTATATTGGGGATCTAATCTTTAAAAATTTCTCCAGCAATAATCATTCTCATTATTTGATTTGTTCCTTCATAGATCTGAGTTATCTTAGAATCTCTCATCATTCTTTCAACATGATAATCCTTCATGAAGCCATTTCCACCAAGCATCTGAACGCATTCTACAGTTACATGCATGGCTGCATCTGTACAAGCCATTTTTGCCTTAGCTGCTGAAACTGAATAAGGTCTTCCTGCTTGTTTATCGAGAACTCCTTTATACAATAGATACTTCGCTTGTTCAATTTCAATTGCTAATTCAGCCATTTTAAATGCTAAATACTGATTCTTAAATAAAGGCTTGCCAAACTGTATTCTTTCTTTCAGATATTTTACCGCACAATCATATGCTCCTTCTGCAAGACCAAGTCCTTGTGCGGCGACTCCGAATCTCCCACCATCAAGAGTTTTCATTGCTATCCCAAAACCTTTTCCCTCTTGTTTTACTAAGTTTTCAGCTGGGACGATACAGTCTTCAAAAAGCAGTTCTGAAACTTTAGTTGCTCTTATCCCACATTTGTTTTCAATAGTGCCTATTGAAAATCCCGGGAAACTTTTTTCAAGAATAAACGCTGATAATCCTTTTGTTCCTTGACTTAGATCCGTTGAAGCAAATACTAAGAAGGTCTCTGATAGAGGGCCATTTGTAATGAAGCATTTGGAACCATTTAATATATAGTGATCTCCATCTTTTACAGCTCTAGTTCTTACACCTGCTGCATCTGAGCCCGCATTTGGCTCAGTTAATCCGAAAGAGCCAAATTTCTTTCCGGAACATACATCCGGGAGATATTTTTTCTTTTGTTCCTCTGAAGCGTTTTGATATATTCCGCCTGCACAGAGAGAGGTATTTACAGAATATGAGATACCAACAGCACTATGCACCTTGGAAATTTCTTCTACGGCTAAGATGTAGGATAAATAATCTCCGTCGGAACCACCATATTCTGATGGGAACGGTAAGCCCAATAAACCCATCTCACCCATCTTCTTATAAAGATCTACAGGAAATGTACTAGTTTCGTCGCTCTCAAGTACGATAGGTAAAAGTTCCTTTTGTGCAAAATCCCTAGCCACTTTCTGAATCATTTCTTGTTCTTCTGATAACTGAAAATCCATCTTAATTGCCTCCTCCTAAATTTTAAACAGCCTCTCGGCATTCGCTGAGGCAGTCGGGACAAGGGTTTCCTTGATCCAACTTTATTGCATCCTCCCACTTTTAGTGGGAGGATATTTGTTTTTATCGAGCTAAACTGGAAATTCACGTGGAATAAATAGTTTTCCGATGTGCCTATAAACGTCTAACAACACATGACTCTCTCAAAACGTCCTCATAATTGAATGGCAAGGGAACCAACTCTATTAAATTTAGGGTGTCGCTTTGAAACCTATACTTATTTCTCACCAACGTATCAAGATTCCGTTCTCCTACTTCTCGCGAGCATTGTTCCGGCGGAATCTTCACCGTTGCCTATGATGACTGTCCTCTACTTAAATATAGGTTCAGTTGATGTTTCCATATCGCATACTAGAATCCAATATCCCCTCCTTAAATTTTCAATTTAGTTTAATATTCAAAAGCTTTTGATAATTAAATATTACTTGCTAGCAAGTATTTTGTCAACAAATAAATATGTATAAATATAGTATTTCAGACTTAAAGTTCCTCTGAGAAATTTCAAGTTAAATTAGCTATTAAGCTGCTAACTACACTATGACGTCTCTTTTGAGGCATATTAAACTCCAGCCCACGATAGTCTTGGGTTGAAATAGGACAATGTTGGATTTTTATTTTAAGGAAATCATGGCTTCAGCTCTGAAGCTTTGTAAACTTGATTGACAAGATTAATAGGTTTGAAATATAGTGGTTTATATAACTAAAAAATAGAGGTGCTATAATTATGGAAATGACTGAATGTATTAATTTCTTACTGACTCAGGCACAACAAAAAGTTTTTAAATGTTTAAAGTCGGAACTTGAACCGTTTAACGTAACGCCTGTGCAATATGGAGTGTTACAATGTCTTTGGGATAAGGGCAGTCAAAACCCCAAGCAAATTGGGAATGTTTTGGGTTTAGATAGTTCAACTATCACTGGAATCCTTGATAGATTGGAAAACAAAGCATTGATTATGAGGAATACTTGTAAAGGAGATCGGCGAACCATTAATGTTGAATTAACTGAAAGGGGATTCAAATTGCGTGATCCAATAGGTAAAATTGTTGAAGAAGTAAATATAGAAGTATTAAAACAATTTAGTTCAGAAGAACAAACTCAATTAAAGAAATTTTTAGAGCGAATTTAAACTACAATTATAAAAAAGACTGGCTGAAGAAAGCCTATTTTTTTTAACAGATTATTTTGTTGACAAACTATTTGTTAGCAAGTATTTTGACACACGGAACTATTCACTATGTTCTATTGCGCCAGGGTGGGATTCCAGTGTCAAATTGGTCATAATCTAAGGTAGACACAAAAAACCTTCCCAGTCTCGAAAGCCCAGGAAGGTTTCTCCAATGAACGGCGTTGTTACGTTTTGCCATTTTATTCATAATATTCTAAATTAATTATTTCACATAGCAGGAAGTAAGCAGAAAGTATAGAATATTCAACGCTATAGGTAGCTCTTGACCACTAGAAAACTTTACTAAACGTTGGTTCGATCTCTTTACTTAAGAAAATCAAAAAAATTTAATTTATACTTTTAATTTACGCTAATGACATTAATTGATTTGCTTAATAAAGAATACTTAGATAGATTCACTTTAAATTAAGGAGGGTTTCAAATGAAAAGCACTTTACAATCTGGTTTGTATTATGAGTTTAAGTTTACTGTTCCAGAAAATAAAACTGTTCCTTATCTTTACCCTGAATCGGCAGAATTCCAAGCAATGCCTAAAGTGTTTGGAACGGGATTTATGGTGGGCTTATTTGAATGGGCATGTATTAAAGCTATCAATCCTCATTTGGATTGGCCTAACGAACAAACCGTTGGAACCGATGTCAAATTAAGCCACATTGCCGCTACACCGCCAGGTTTAACTGTTACAGTTAAACTACGGTTAGAAAAGATCGAAGGTAAAAGATTATTGTTTCATGTCGAAGCCCATGATGGGGTAGACCAAATTTCTGAAGGTACTCATGAGAGATTCATCATTGATGCGGCTAAGTTTAATAAAAAAGTAAACCGGAAATCAGAGATTGAAAGCATAACTGAATAAGAAGCCCAAGAACAGCACTGTTAGAACACTTTGCCTAAAACCTTTAGTACGGCAGGGGATAAGACTTTTGCGCTTACCATTGATAATCCGAAGGAAGACATGCAGATGACTGAGGCCGTGGCCGCTATATATTCCAGCCAAATGCTGGGAGCTTTTTGACCAAAGAAACGTGGCCGCCAATTGCGTCTCATACCATCCCAGGTTTTCCGATTGGCAATGGATACTTACTCCCGGCCACACTGGACATGTTTCTTTTTTAAACCAATTAAAATTTTTCCGGTTTCGAAACACATCAAAATTCTAAAACAACCCCAGCCATGGCCCATCTAAATGCCTTAGGAAACTCTGTGGCTAACTTAGTCAACATAGCAGATCCTGTACAATGATTGGGTGCCAGGCACTCCAGATTAAGGCTTTTAAGATAGTCAATAGTTTGCTGCCGTTGTTCGGCAGAAGCCGGTCCAAGATGAGTTCCGCCGATGATCCCTCTCACTTTACTTTCTTTAGTTATCTGCCTCGCCTGCTCTACAATGTTTACCAATCCGGAATGTGCGCAGCCCAGCAGGATGATTAAACCTCCATTTGTCACATAAAACATGCTTAGATCATCTTTAAGACTGTCTTGAACAACCTGCTCTCCTGCAAATTCAACCAAGTGGTCATCTATGTGCTCAAAGGATGATTCTCGCAGGATTTCTCCACTTAACCACAGTCCCGGCCTTAATTCAAATGGTTCACTATGCCAGTGAAAGCTGGCACCTAAACCTTCTAATTGCTGCTGACAATAAGGAACACCGATATAGCGGTTTGTATGAGTACCGGAACCTTTAGCAAAGTGGCCTGCAAATAAATTCGGATGAGCGTAGACAGACGTTGTCCCCTTATATTGCAATAACTTGTAAAGTCCTCCCGTGTGATCATAGTGTCCATGACTTAAGACCACCTTATCAACTTGTCGCAGATCACAGCCCAAAATCTGGGCATTATTGACAAGGTTGCCCTGCTCTCCTGCATCAAACAGGATCTTCTCATCTCCAAAATCCAAGAGCATAGACAATCCCCATTCCCCTAACAGCCCTAAAGGAACCCCAACAGTGTTTTCAACTAAGATTGTCACTTTCGACTTAGTCAATTTCAGCCCCTCCTTTAAATGCCTATCAGCATACCCTCTATATACTCCGTTCCAAAGAAAAACCTATTAATGAGTTCACTAAGTCTTACTCATATCCTGTTTAAATACTTAATGAATCCGTAATTTTACAAACCATAATACTAGCATATCCATGGAAAACAAACTGTTTTCTCCATCTCTGTCTTGTTATCCTTTCAAAAAGGTTGGAAATAAGGATTTATTTGAGATCTAATTCCTGCTATAATAAGTTTGGCTTTAAAATTCGTAAACGGAGGATTAGTTATATGAGATTTTTAACTCAATTAAAAGGCGAAGATACTTGGGAAGAAATATCTTTAGAAGAGTGCCTATTCAAAACAGAAAAGGCTGGCTTCTATACTCCCGGAACTGTTCAGAAAATGTTAGAAGATGGTAAACCCGTTGATACACCTTGGTCGATTTTTAAAAAGGCCGAGTAGTCATTGATTATTTGCTTAAAAAGGCCCGTCAAAACAGTATAATCCCCTTGCAACAGACACAAAAAAGAGAACCACATTATTGGTTCTCTTTCTGTGTCTTATGTGAGGGGGTTTTTCTTGTCAGTGCATTAACAAATAGGAATTACTGGTTATATAGCAGATCTAGTAATTTTTGACCCCGAAATAATTAATGCTCCAGGAAACTATAATAACCCCTCCCAGTATTAACTATACATTAATCAACGGGCAAGTCGCACTCACCAATGGTAGAGTTCTTAAAACAAATGCCGGTAAACTTATTAACATGTAAGAAGTGAACTTCTTCATTCCCGAGGTACCTATTTATAGAAGTTCTCATATAATACACAAGACTTTTATTAACCTGCATATAGGTGACTTTCATCCAATCGTGAGGCTCTCTGCAATTAGGAGTGTTGCCCCATACTCTGTTCCAATTAAATTCGTTAAGGAAGGATGCCAAAACATGTACAAAGATGAACTACTAGAAACACTCAATGAAACACTGACAAATGAGAACGCAATTGAAAAAATCATCGTGTTCTATCAGAATGGTGAACAAATCCAAATTGGGTCCGCAGGGAAAGAAAATGAGGTTAGCGAAGGTCAATTACTTGAAGAAACTACTAGCAATGATCAAGAAACCAATACTTTCAATAACTGCGATTCAGACAACACTAAATTGGAAGCATTAGAGAACACTATCCCCCATGCTACTATTACACAGATGATTTATCTTCCAACTGGTCGTAAGATTAATGTCATTAACTAATTATCCCGAAGTCTTCTCACTCTCTTAAACTGATTATGCCTATGGGCACCCTATTATATCTTTATATTAACCCTATAACAATTTTACTTAACAATATTTAAACCATAAAAGTCACTAGAAGCTGTCTCCCATAACATGAGAAAGCTTCTAGTGACTTTTATGGCAATTAGTTATAATCTGATTCTCCAATATCAAGTATATCCAGCATAAATAGAAAAAGCGGTATTCCAAACAATAGTCCCCATACCCCCAGAAAATGCTCAGCTAGTAATAATACTACGAAAGTAAAGAAAACAGGAAGTTTCGTTTTGATGGACATAAGTTTGGGATTTAGAAAATAAGCTTCGATACCATGCAATGCAACAATCATCCCCAGCACATAAAGTATCTTAATTAGTCCACCCAGTTTAAACGCAATGATTGACAACGGAATTAATGAGATCAAAACACCGGCAACGGGTATTAACCCGAGAATGAAGATCATAAACCCTAATCCTACTACTTGGTGAAATCCCATGATACTCAGAGCGACCGCTGATAAAATAGAATTTATAAAGGATATTACGATTTGCGTTTCCATAACCTTAGCAAAGGAATTCACAAAATTCTTACCTAATTTCTTATAATACTTATATACAAAGCTGACTTTACTGTGCTCAAACCTATTCAAGAATCTTATGGTCTTATCCTTTTCCAAGATAAGAAACAAACTTAAGATCAGGGCAATGAAAATATTTAAGCTAAATTCCCAAATATTCGTTACCGAATGAATTAAATATGTCCCGCCTTTAACGACATAAGATTGAATACTTGTGCTGATAGCTTCCCTTATTTGTGGATTAATCGCATCCTCATAATTATTGATATCAAAGTTACTAAGCTGTATACCTATAAACATTAACTGCTTTGTTAAAATTGGAATATATCTATAGATTATAAAGACAATTGATGAAGCAACTAAGGCAAAAACTACGACCGTGACTCCGGTCCTGTTAATAGGGATTAATCTAACAATCTTCAAGAAAATGTAATTTTGGATACCATACAGTATAAAAGAAAACATAAAGGTTAACAGCAGTAAGTTCATCATAGGTTTAATGCCTATTATTATTCCTAATAACAGCAGTAACGATAGGCCCTTTTTAAACAAATTGCTTTCAAAGAATTTCTCTAATTTCATTATGAGTTTTTTGCCTCCTGCTTCATCATCTCTAAAATAATTACTTTTTATTCTATTATCTTACATAATACCACGTTACCCCCGCAGTATAAAGGGGGTTCTAAACCCTTACTATAACCACGCAGGTCATAGATAGTTTAATTTTGATTATAGAAATTTCGCAATAAAAAGGCCACTCAAATGAGTGGCCTAAATCTAAATGATCCCGCAAAGTTCCTCCACAACTAATGGATACACGGCTCAAGATTAATCTTCAACAAAACTTTACCAACATTTATTAACCAGACTATAGGCTTACACCAACACACTTTACAACTAGCAAACAAAATTCTTCCGGAATTTAATCTGGTAAGGGGTAGGGACATTGTCTACTTGAAAAGCAAATCAACCAATAAACATTTTGGTAACGTAGGGGAAACTAATCTGGACAAATCTTCCACTATCTGTTAACTTTGATCTAACTGCGGTCAACCTTCTAACACCTATTCACCCGAGACAAACTTAAGCTTTAAAATCACCCAAATTCTTTCACAGTTTCCTAGTTCTTTGATGGGGCTCCAAAAACAATTTTACTCTGACCGACTGGCAGATTGGGAGGAACTTTGCGGGAAATCTTTCTTTAATAGAAAACTCAAAAACCACCTCACTAGGTGGTTCTAATTCTCGAAATTCAGCATTACTAACTGCGAAATGATTGCAATGCCTACTTTCGATGAATCGAAACTTTTCCTAGCACGCGACCAATAACCTTTGATGAAACTGAATTATTTTTAATTGACCTCTTATGGCTAAATTATATCTCAATCTGCTGTATTGTCAAGAGCAAAATTAAGATAAAGTAAAAAATAATTCCCAAGGCCCCCCTTGCAAAAAGTGGGGGACCTTGGAATATTAAATGAAGTTCCCCCCGTCGACAACGATGGTTTGACCAGTCACAAAACTTGCATGAGCAATCAAAGAATAGACTACTTCAGCTATATCCTCCGGACCAGCAATTCGGCCAAGCGGTGTACCGGCAGCAAGATGAGCGATGTGATCTTCTTTTCCCTCTACCCAACGGGTTTGTACAATTCCTGGGGCTACAGAATTAACTCTTACATCGGGAGCCAAAACTCGAGCCAGCGATTTAGTAACACTTATGGCTGCAGCTTTAGACGCCGAATATGCGATAGAACTGCCTAATCCAGTTAACCCTGCTATCGATGTAATATTTATAATGCAGCCTTTGCTTTTCTTAAGTTCATCGGCTGCCGCCCGACAGCAGAAGAACACACCCTTAACATTGACTCTCAAAATATCGTCCCAATACTCTTCCTTCATGCCCTCAAGATCAGTGTGATCTACAAAATGAGTCATTCCCGCATTGTTAACTAGAATATCTAAAGTTCCAAAATCAGCCGCTACTTGACTAACCATTGACCTAACCTCAGCATCCCGAGATACATCTGCTTGATAGGCTAAACTGCGAACTCCAAGGTTCTCTATCTCTTGACAAGTCTTTAAGGCATCCTCTTTCGAACGAGAATAGTTCAAAGCTATATTAACTCCCGACTTGGCTAATAACATAGCGATAGCCCTTCCAATTCCGGTTCCGCCCCCAGTAATCAGTGCTGTTTTATTTTTCAATTTTCTGCTCCTCCCTCACATAGGAATAATTAGTCTTAATGCTATTTAGTATAACTCACAGGCCAATCTGGGACAAGGACATTTAGTTTAAACAATATCCGTTGAGAATTGGACCTGCTCAGAATAAGGTAAGCATTCTTACTTTTTCCCTTTGTTCTTTAGCAATAATTCCTGATATTTATCCAATACTTCGTCTAATGCTTGACTTGCCCCTACTACTTTCGGATCTGTATAAGCTCTGCCTTCTTTAATCTTAATCAAATTTAATCTAAATTCTTCGATTTGCTTTATTAGTTGATTCATCGTCTGAGACACTTTTCCCCTCCACTTGTTTGTTTGTTTGTTTTGTCACTAATTTAACATTATATACTAACTATTATTTGACTTTCTAGACCAAGCTAAATAGAGCTATTCAGCTCAAGCTGAATAGCTCTATTTATTAAGAACAGTTAGAAATTATAGTATTGCTGTTTTTAGAATAGGCATACCTTTTTAGAAGATTTGCCGTAGCTAATTCAACCCATAATTTCTTTCAACTGCTTTGCAGCCATAAAAATATTATCTTGAACTAAAATAGCCGATACAACTGAGATGCCATCGATACCTGTTGCCTTAACTTGTTGTATGTTCCCATAATTGATTCCCCCTATTGCTACAACAGGTATCGAGACCGATTTCTTTATATATTCCAGTTGCTCAAGACTTACTTCCTTAGCATCAGACTTAGTCGATGTTCTAAAGACCGCCCCTACTCCCAAATAGTCGGCACCTTGTTGTTGGGCAAGAAGCGCTTCTTCCAAGGTTCGGACAGAGACTCCAATAATCTTATCGGGACCCAAAAGTTCCCTGGCTTTTAGCATAGGCAGATCATCCTGCCCGACATGTAATCCTTCAGCATCAACTGCAAGGGCAATGTCAAGACGGTCATTAATAATCAGGGGGATTTCATACTTAGATGTTATCTCTTTCACTCTCAAAGCTAAATTCAGAAAATCTTTGGTAGAAATTGATTTTTCCCGAAGCTGAACCAAGGAAACTCCGCCCTGTATGGCTAGCTCAATGCTCTGAGCTAAATCCCGTTCTCCGAGAAGTTTTCGATCTGTTACTAAATAAAGACTATAGTCAATTTTGACTTTACTCATAATTGATCTTACCTTCTTTAGCTAGAATTTCAGGAGTGAGATTATAGATACTATCGAATAACCTGGCTCTAAACGTTCCTATTCCCTCTCCATGACGCAAGGAAGCGTGAGCGATCTCTCCCGCGAGACCCATGCTTATTATTCCGGCCACCGCAGCCGCATAGTAATCTTTAGTCGCGCCACAAAAAGTACCCACAAGGGAGGTTGTCATACACCCTGTGCCCGTGACATCCCCTAAAATTCGATGTCCGTTATCAATCAGACACACTTGACTTCCATCGGAAACAACATCAGTTTTTCCGGTAATGGCAATGATTGAACCTAGTTCAATGGCAAGCTTTTTAGCAACCACAGAACTGCCTTGTTCATCTGCGAGAGAATCCACTCCCTTTATAGCTGCTTCCAAGCCTGCCAGGACTTTGATTTCAGACATATTACCCCGTATAACTTCAGGTTTTAGTTCCCTAATAAGTTTTTCTGCGGTATCTGTTCTCAATTTTGTGGCTCCTACACCTACAGGGTCAAGAATTACAGGGACACCCAACTCCTTCGCACTTAATCCGGCTATCAGCATGCTTTCGATTGTTCTGGTATTAAGAGTGCCGATATTAAGAACTAAAGCCGAAGCAAAGCTAACCATTTCTGTTACTTCTGCCGAGTCATCCGCCATTACAGGGGAACCTCCGATAGCTAGTACTATATTAGCACAATCATTGACGGTAACATAATTAGTTATATGGTGAATCAACGGACTCTTTTCTTTAATTAGTTTTAAGCCTGTACAGATTTTTTCACGTATTTCCATTTGGCAGTTAACCTCCATGTTATAAAATGTAAGATGCTAATAATCAGCATCACAGGAATCGTGGAACCCATCACAAAATCAAACTTTATAAACTGATAGTATAATGCTGTACCCAATGCACAGAGAAGAAGCGTACCCCAATTAATTACAAGCTCTGGTTGGATTTTCTTTCTTTTTAATAAGAAGTAATCCGTTAACAAGATGGCAAACAAAGGCGCAAAAACTGATCCAATGGCATAGAGGAAAACTTCATATTGCTGAATATTCACAACGATTGCAAGTCCTGTTCCTATAGCGGTTATAACTAGGACAACTGTTTTTTCTTTTAATTTAGGAAATATATTTAAAAATGAAATCCCCGCCGAATAAGCATCTAGAAAGGTAGTTGTTACCGTCGCCAGGACGATAATTCCCAAGGCGACAATTCCAAGATTAGCAGCTAATAGCATAGCGGTCGGGTCAGCATCTGAGGCAATGATCGCTGCTCCTAAGCCAATAATATACATCCAGCTGCTGCCAATGAAATATCCAAGCCAACTGCCCCATGCACTGCCTCGCTTTGTCTTAGCAAATCGTGTATAATCCGAGATCAGCGGCAACCATGATAAGGGCATAACCACTGCAAATTCTACCGCATTCCCAAAGGAGATAGCTCCTGTACTCTCTCGAGTAAACAGCTCATGATTGCCAAAAATGATAATACTCAAAATAATAGTCAAAAAGAACAACAGTACAACGGCAATGTTGTTTGCCTTCTTCCAGCCGCTATCCTTACCAAGCCATAACCAAAACATTATTAAAATACCAATCATTAGGCTCCAAACTGTTAGATTGTCAAAAGACCATAAAGTTTTAGTGATATGGTTTACGGACCGAGCTCCAACAATTATCATCACAGCTGTCCACCCAAGCAGCTGCAAAACATTCAAAATGGAGAAAAGGTAAGAACCGTATTGCCCAAAGGAAATACGAGTTGAAACCAGAGCAGGAATTCTTTCCTCCGTCCCGATGATTCCTCCCAGCACTAAAATAGTTGTTCCAGCCAAGTGTCCAAGAATAATAGCCAAAACCCCCATCTTAAATCCCAAGGAGGCTAACATACCACCCGTTAATATTTCCGCAACCGAAATTGAAGCGCCAAACCAGAGAGTGGCATAATTAAACATACTTAAATTATTTTTTGTTGAATCCACTAAATTAATCCTGCCTTTTTGTAAAGTGTGTAGAAGTGATGCGTCGGGCCTACGCCCTTTCCAATTGACAAAGAATTCTGAATAGCAATAGTGATATACTCCTTAGCCAGCGAAACAGCTTTGTTAAGAGTGTGCCCCAAAGCCAGGTTGGCGGTGATGGCAGACGAAAGTGTACATCCCGTTCCATGCGTATTCTTAGTTGCAATTCTAGAAGAGGAAAAATAACTAAACTCCTGACCGTCAAAAAGAATATCGATAGAATCTTCCTCTAAATGCCCCCCCTTGAGCAGTACATTCTTAGCCCCCATCTGAAATATAGCCTTGGCAGCCTCTTCCATTTGTTTAGGCGTTCGGATGGAACTATTTGTCATAACCTCAGCCTCTGGAATATTAGGGGTAACGATCATCGCCATTGGCAACAATTCCTTAATTAACGTTGCTTCCGCCTCTGGATTTAACAAGTGATACCCGCTTTTAGACACCATAACCGGGTCCAGAACAACGGTCTGAGGTGCATAGTTACTCAACTGTTCTGCAATAACCTCGATCGTCTGAACTTGGGAAACCATACCAATTTTTACTCCGTCGACTTCAATATCGTCAAAAATCGCCTCTATTTGTTTCGCAATGACGTCTCTGGTGATATCTTGTACAGCAAACACTCCTTGGGTATTTTGAGCTGTAACTGCCGTTATTACGCTCATTCCAAATACCCCATGGGCAGAGAAGGTTTTAAGATCAGCTTGAATCCCCGCTCCCCCACTGCAATCTGAACCGGCTATGGTAAGTACCTTTTTCATATCATACCTCCTGCATCTTTTTAGTCTCTTTGAATTAGAAAACTTGGTTAACGCCAAGCATTCAGGCGATGGCAACAGCCTTCGTTGCCCGTATTAGGTATTCTTTCCGGAGTACAAAAAAGAGCACAAATCTCCAGAATAAGATTTGTGCTCTTTTATTTCCACAAAAGAGTAAACCGCTTACCTACGCTGGCATTATCCAGATCAGGTTAAAAAGGGTCTTAGACTTTTTAGGGTCTAAATCTCAGCCGGCCTTTCCAGCTCCCCTGCCCATAACATAATTTATTTGTTATAAAGTTAACATGGAAGAAGCGTAAAGTCAATGGTCAGACGCTATATTTTGGTGAACATATCCCTCCGAACGAATTAGAGATTGGTACAAGTCTTGGATCAAACTGAATTCCCATATGGTTATTTAACTCTTGAAATGCTTGCTCTTGGCTCATAGCTTTCCGATAAGGGCGATTGTTTGTCATAGCATCGTATGCATCAGCTATTGCCACTATACGACACTCTACGGGAATCTCCTCTTCTTTGAGCCCCAGAGGGATAGCCCTGACCATTCCACCATTCGTGATGTCTCAATATGAAGTCAGCGATGGTCAACAGGTCGGGAGCCGATTGCGCAATTTTCGATGTCCGATATCACTATGCCGTTGCATTTCCTTGAACTCCTCCTCAGTCAGACGTCCGGGCTTGAAAAAAATGCGATCAGGAATACCTACTTTCCCGATGTCATGGAATTTTGCCAAGAGGCGTAAATCTGCGAGAGTTCGTTGGGATAAAGACATTGCTCCTCCCAGTGAAACCACAAGATTTTGTAAACGATCTGCATGCCCTTCCGTGATAAAATCTCTAGCCTCAAGCGCCTTCATCATCGCATGTACTATTGCACTGCGAGCACTCTTGTTGCGATGCAGTTTTTGGCGGTACGTGCCATCGTCCGCTTCTTTAAACACCTCGTCAAGATTAAGATTGGTTTTTTCACTCACCGCAAAACCCATAGACAAACTAAGAGGAAATTTCTCGTTTTCTACATTATACCTTTCGACTGATTTTCGAAGTCTATACAGGCTTGTTCCACCACAGGTAATTCGCTTTTAGGTAAGATTATGGCAAACTCATCCCCACCAATTCTATATATAAGGTCCTCTTCTCTAAAACTCTTTTTAATAAGGCTTGCTGTGAGCCTAAGCAGTTTATCCCCTGCACTATGTCCAAGGGAATCATTGACTAGTTTTAGCCCATTAATATCACAAACAATTATCCCGACCGGGATACTGTCCCCTTTTTCGAGAAGACGCATTTTTTCTTCGAAATAAGTTCGATTATACAAGTCGGTTAAAGCGTCATGAAAGCTCATATGTTCGAACTTCTCTTGAAATTTCTTTATCTCTGTAATATCTTTTCCAATGCTGGCAACACCCGTGACATTCCCTTCAGAATCATACAGGAGGGTATGGTTCCAATCAACATATCGTATTTCTCCATTTTTAGTTTGTATCGGTTCGTAATCCTTGACAGTAATTTTTTTGTTATTTAAGCACTCTTTAAACCATCTGATCGCATTTTCTCTTGTCGCATCAGGAATAAAAATATCAAAAAAACTTTCTCCGATAACCTCTTCTTTCTCATAACCTGTCAACCCTAAGGCAAAATCGTTAACAAAAATCAAACGGCCATCTTTATCTAAAATACCTGTAAGAAGTTGATTGGTAACATAAGTCGCCGGAACCGTTACCCCCATAGACCATTGGACACCTGGCACAGGTACATAGGCTAAATATTGAGCTTCATCATTAACAGAAAATCTGGTAAATCCTGTTTCCCCTTGAGTCATTTTTGGAAATACTATTTTTAAGTCCGGTGCTGCATCGTCATCATTAAGTGGATTGTAGGTCAGCATTAATTTAGGATTATGAGTAATTATTAATCCGTCTTGCTGAACTAAATGAGCGCTGCCTATCTCTCCGATAATTTTTAACGTAACAATTCTGTTGTGATCCATCAGCATAATATTTCCACCTACCATACCAATCACCTTATTATCTTTGATAATTGGTGCAGCGATTACAATAATCGGATTCTTGCTTCCCCTGGATATCATGGGATCGGATATTATTGACTGACCACTTGACATAACCTTCTTAAAGTAATCTATTTCTTCAAACTTTACTAATTACTTCTATCTATAATTTGATTATCCCGCAAAAAATTACTTTTGTCTACAAAAAAAATTTATACTTTCGTTTATTCAACATATTTCGAGTAGTTTCTCTAAATAAGGAAATAAATGGACTTTGAAGGGACTTAATTTTAACAAATATCTATTGAAAAACAGCAGTTTGTCTCCCTGTTATGATAAAGTATTAAGCGAAATACAATACATAATAACAGGAGGCCGCTATGACAGAACAGTTACTGATAGGACTAATCATCCTTGTCCTCATCACCATCATTTTACTTATAATCTTAATTATCCGTTCGACACGGAATCCCTTTGGTAAGCTCGAGAATCAATTTAATTCTCTAGAGAAAAATCTCGAACGTAACGAACGACTTGTCAATGGGGAAATATCCAAGAATCGTGAAGAATCAAATAATAACGCAAGACAGGTCCGTGAGGAATTAAATCAATCCGTCCGTTCGTTTAACGATTCCGTACTGGCCCGTATGGCTGAAATCGCTAACCTTCAACGCAACCAATTGGACATTTTCGCCGCTCAGTTAGGCACCCTTTCAAAAACGAATGATCTTAAATTAGAACAAATGCGCAAAACTGTGGAAGAACGTCTTCTCCTACTGCAGCAAGATAATGGTCAAAGACTAGACCAGATGCGTGCGACCGTAGACGAAAAACTCAGCGCCACCCTTGAGCAACGTTTAGGAGAATCTTTCAAATTAGTCAGCGAACGATTAGAAGCAGTGCACAAAGGGCTTGGAGAAATGCAAACCCTGGCTTCTGGCGTTGGTGACTTAAAAAAAGTCCTGACTAATGTTAAAACACGAGGGATTTGGGGGGAAATACAACTCGGCAATTTGTTGGAGCAGATCCTTACTCCGGAACAATATGCCTCCAACGTAACTACTAAAGCCGGGAGTAACGATCGAGTAGAATTTGCAATTAAGCTGCCTGCCCGAGACGGACAGGACAATATTATATGGCTTCCTATCGATGCCAAATTTCCTATTGAGGATTACGAGCGGTTAATTGAAGCACAAGATCAAGCCAATCTACCGCGCATCGAAGAGCTCGGCAAATCTCTTGAAAACCGTATTAAACTAGAGGGGAAAACGATCAGAGATAAATACATCGATCCGCCCAACACAACCGATTTTGGCATTCTATTCTTACCGGTTGAAGGATTATATGCTGAAGTACTGCGTCGGCCTGGTCTTTGTGAACTTCTCCAACGAGAGTACAGGGTTATCATAACAGGACCAACCACACTGGCAGCCCTCCTCAATAGCCTGCAAATGGGTTTCAAGACGTTGGCTATTGAGAAACGTTCCAGTGAAGTTTGGAATTTACTTAGCGCCGTTAAAACTGAATTTGGGAAATTTGTTGAGATCCTGGAAAAAACCCAGAAAAAACTTCAGGAAGCAAGCAATACTATTGATACTGCAACCAGAAAGAGCCGCACAATTGCACGAAAGCTTAAGGATGTCCAGACTCTTCCTGCCAGTGAAGCTGATTTAATGCTGGACAATGAGACAGAGCACGAAGAGCAACCTGATGCTTAATCTTCAAATTAAAATAATTGCTCTATTTAGGCATACTAAAAGAGATTTCACCAACTTCGTCACTTTTGTTTTATACTATTTATTTATTGGTGTTACTTCTCTCCTATCCCACAGCTTACGATAAAAGCCTTTCTTTTGAAGAAGCTCACAGTGTTCACCGCGCTCGACAACTTGACCTTGGTCGAGAACAAGGATCTCATCCATTCTCTCTAACCCAGATATGTGATGTGTTATTACTAGAGTGGTTCGCCCTTCCATAAGTTTATACACTTCCTCCATGACATCACGTTCTGTAATCGGATCCAATCCTTCCATGGCTTCATCCAGGATCAAAATCGGAGCGTTTTTTAGTAAGACTCGGGCAATTGCTAACCGCTGCCTTTGTCCCCCAGAGAGTTTGAAACCGCCTTCTCCGACCAAGCTGTCATATCCTTTAGGCAATGATCGTACAAAATCATGAAGCTTCGCTCTCCTTGACGCTAGGATTAGTTCCTCTTCACTTGCCTCAGGTTTTGCTAAAAGAAGATTTTCTCGAATTGTTGCATTGAAGATGTGGGTTCGTTGCGTCACAACTCCTACAAAGCCTCGAACCTCTTCTTGTGTATACTGCTGAAGAGACTGCCCTCCCAATTCGATGCGACCCTCATTGTATTCCCAAAAACGCAGGAGAAGATTTACTATACTAGTCTTACCTGCCCCGCTCGCTCCAACAATTGCTACTTTTCCCTTCTCGGCAATTTGCAATAATAATTGTTTCAAAGCCCATGGTTCACTTTCCCCATACTTAAAACATACTTCATGGAAGGTAAGACTCATTTCTTGAGGTTTAACAGACACTGCTTCATGATCTTTAATGGCAGGTTCAGCCTCGATCAATTCAAGCAAGCGGTCCGCCGCAGCACGGTTTTGTTCCAAATGATGGGGAACAAGCGCCAGAGGAAAGAGCGCTTCAAAGCTGCTAAAGGTTCCAAGGGCTAACATTCCTAAGTTAACCCCACTCAATTTTCCTTTTTCTACGAGGATTATTCCCAGAACGAGGATCATCCACATGCTAAGATTAGCGAGCATCCCTGTTAAAGCTAAGGAAAACGCTGACAGCCAAGCGACTCGTCGTTGATGATGGGTCAATTTCTGGTTAGTATCTCGAATTTTCTCTAAGTGCGATTGGACCTGACCGTAAGCTGCTAATTCAGTAATTCCTAAAAGGCTGTCGGCAACCTGCGAATTCAACTCTGCTCTTAACGTAATTAAGTGATGCCCTGCCCTTTTACTCAGACTTTTAATTAGCCATGGAATCACAAGCCCAGCCATAAGAAACCCGGCCGCCAAAATGACGGTAAACCTCATATCATAACGAGCGAGAAAAAAGCCATATCCACAGAGAACCAGTACGGCTACAATAGGCGGAGACAAAACCTTCAGAAATAGATTTTGTTGAGTTTCAACATCTGCAACAATCCGTCTAAGAAGGTCTGCACTGCGAAAATTCATCAATCGAGCCGGAGCCAAAGGTTCTAGCCCTTGGTAAAACTTCACTCGTATTCGGCTTAACACTCGGAATGTCACGTCATGAGAAACATAACGTTCTAAGTAGCGAAAGACCGCACGGGAGAGCCCAAAGAAACGAACACCAACAATGGTTACCATTAAATCGAGAACTGGCGGATGAAGAGCCGCACGGGCCAAAAGATAGGCGGACGTTGCCATTAAGCCAATATGACTCGTAATTGTCAGGGCACTCAATATTAAAGCAAGCAGGATTCGCCGCCAATAAGGTAATATCAAATGAATTAACCAGATTGTACTCTTCATCTTAATTCACCTCGATATTCTTTCACCATGCGAAAATAAAGCCCCTGCACTTCCATCAATTCCTCATGGGTACCCTCTTCTATGATCTGCCCCTGATCCATTACCAGGATGCGACTTGCTTGGAAAACCGTATCCAGCCGGTGGGCAATGATTAAGGCAGTCTTCCCTCTTAATAAGCGTTGCAAGGCCTCCTGAACAAGATACTCACTCTCTAAGTCTAAGTTTGAAGTTGCTTCATCCAAGATAAGAAGTGGGGCATCTTTTAAAAATGCCCTGGCAAGTGCAATCCTTTGGGCCTGTCCCCCGCTTAAGCGAGTGCCTCCTTCTCCCAGGTGAGTTTGGTATCCATCCGGAAGATTTATGATGAATTCATTGGCTGAGGCCTCCTGAGCTGCTCTGACAACCTCTTCTAAGGTTGCAGAAGACCTGCCAAAGCGAATATTTTCCGCTATACTGCCCGCAAATAAATGTGGATCTTGAGGAACGTAGGCGATCTGATCCCGCCATTTGTCCACAGAAATTATGTCGAGCAAAGTTTCATTGACGAAAACTTGTCCTGAAGCAGGGGCAATAAAACGAAGCAGCAAGTGAGCAATGGATGTTTTGCCTGCTCCGCTTGGACCGACGAGAGCTATCTTTTCTCCTGAATTTATGGAAAAATTAATCCCTTTTAGAGTGGGAGCCTCTCCGGCTTGATAAGTTAAGTTAACTTGTTTGAAAGAAATATTAAACTTCGAGAGTAACACCTGATCTTGACGATTTGCAACGAAATCATCATTGACTGTTTGCTGTTTGATCTCATTCATCAAAGGGAGATCTAATATTTCAAAGATACGAACAGAAGCGTTTACCCCAGACAACCCAGCATGGAAATTTAAGCCGAGGTTTCTAAGCGGGGTATAAAATTCAGGAGCTAGCAGTAAGAGAAACAACCCTGATGAGTAAGAGAGGGTTCCATTGACCAACCTCAATCCAATAGTAACTGCAACCAGGGCTGTGCTAATTGTGGCTAGAAACTCTAAGACCAACGCAGATAAGAAAGCTACTCTCAAGACACTGAGTGTTGTTTTTCGAAAAGAATCACTGACTCTTTCGATTACATGTATCTGATCTTTTGCGCGGCCAAAAGCCTTAAGTGTTGTTAAACCCTGTAATACATCTAAAAAATGAGCACTCATCCAACTTAAGCTTTGCCACTGCTGTAGTGACTTTTTTTCTGCCAGTTTTCCGATCAACATCATAAAGATTGGAATGAGGGGACCTGTCAAAAGTAGAATTAAGCCGGACTTCCAATCCAGGGAAAACACAAATATTAGCATTAAGAGCGGTATCCCCGCCGCCAGAACCATTTGAGGTAGGGATTTGGAAAAATAATCCTCAAGGGCTTCTATTCCATCCACCACCGTTGTGATTAACTCTCCTGATCGTTCTCCTCGAGCATACATTGGGCCTAAGGACATGATATGGTTCAGCAAACGTTCCCGTAAACTTATCCTGATACGGGAGGATGCTTCAAAAGCACATATCTCGCTGCACCATTGAAAAACTGCTCTTATACCAAAGATTCCAAGGATCATTAGCAGAGAATTCCAGACTGCTTTAAGAGACGCCCCCTCCAAGAAGACCCATGCAACAATGCTGGAGAAAAACCAGGCCTGAAGGACTGCGAGTAATGAAATCCCTATATTGAGGCCAACCGTGAGCGACAGAAATCCCCAAACAGACTTCCCCTCCCGGATTAACCGTTTATTAAACATATTGTCATCTCCTAGCACACATTCACACACGTTCCCCATTCACTCCACTAAAATGTTCACTTTGCAATTGCCCCCCTTAAATTCTGGTCAGCAGGGCTTAGAACGGGTAGAATGTGGAGACGGTTCTTGAGTTATTTTGAGGTCATATAAAATAAGGGGCAAGATATATATCTTGCCCCTTATTTTATATGAAAACCTTCTTAATAGTGAAGGTTTTTTTCTGTGATGCGATTGCGAAAAACCCAATAAGTCCATCCTTGATACAGAAGCACAATGGGTACCATAACCAAAGCTATGATCGTCATTATTTTCAGGGTATATGGGCTTGATGATGCATTATAAATAGTTAGACTCCACTGCATATTGAGACTAGAAACCATCACGCGAGGGAAAAGCCCCCAGAATAAGGATACGGTAAACAACAGAATGGTTATACCATTCAGGATAAACGCCCAACCTGCTTTACGAGAACGTATCAAAATTGAGGCCAAGATAAGGGCTGCACCGGAACCAACTAAGGTAATACTCGCACCTAAACTTGCAAAGAGATCCGTCTGGAAATAGCTTAGACCAGCTAACAGTGTAACTACGGGAATTGCTGCTAATGCAATACCTTGGGCCGCTTTCATAGCCCGCTCAGCCATCTCACCAGTGGTCTTCAGGCTCAGGAACAAGGCACCATGAAACATGAAAACGAACAGTGTGGTCAAACCGCCAACTATGGCATATGGAGAGAGAAGATCGAAGAAGGTTCCAACATATTGCATTTTCGCATCAATCGGTACTCCTCTGACCAGATTTGCCATTGCTACGCCCCAAAGAAGCGCTGACAAGAAGCTTCCCGTGAAAATCATCCAGTCCCACGTACTTCGCCAAAGGGGATTGGAATCACTGCTTCGAAATTCGAAGGCAACACCACGAATTATTAAGGAAACTAACACTAGAAACAACGCGAGAAAAAAGCCACTAAACAAGGTGGAGTACCAATTTGGAAATGCTGCAAACATGGCTCCACCAGCCGTAATCAACCAAACTTCGTTTCCATCCCAGTGCGGTCCGATCGTATTAATAAGGACACGACGTTCTTGATCGTTTTTACCCAGGAAGGGAAGCAAAATCCCTACTCCAAAATCAAACCCTTCCAGAAAAAAGAAGCCTGCAAACAAAACGGTAATGAGTATGAACCAGAGGATATTTAAGTCCATAATGACGCCCCCTTAACTTCACTATTCAGGTGTTCATCGAGATCAGCCTCTTCCGGACCTTTCTTAATATACTTAACCATCAGGTAAAGATCTGCTGCCGCCAAGGCTGCATATACCAGCATAAAGCCCACAAATGCAATCAACATGGATAACATTGAAACTGAGGTTGATACACCATGTTCAACTCTTTGTAACCCATAGACAATCCAAGGTTGACGTCCGACTTCTGCTAAAAACCAACCCGCAATATTAGCTATATAGGGAACTGGGATCGTCCAGAGCAAGAGTTTCAAAAACAAAGTATTTTGTTCATAGGCTTTCGTTTTATAGAAGTAAAGTCCTAGCAAAGCCATCAATACTAACCACATACCTGCGGTCAACATAATTCGGAAACTCCAGAACAAAGACGCTACCGGCGGAACATAATTTCCTGGCCCATATTCTTGAACTGCGGTGTTCTGAAGCTCATGAATTCCCTTAACCTCGCCTGTAAAACTGTTATACAAAAGGAAGCTTAACATCCCGGGAATCTTGATTTCAAAGTTGTTTTTCTGTCCTTGCTCATCGATTGAGGCATATAACGATAAACCTGCAGGATTTTCTGTTTCCCAATGTGCTTCAGCAGCAGCCATCTTCATAGGTTGTGATTCTACAAGGTGCATTCCTTGTAAATGCCCTACTCCCGCAACTCCCAAGGTACTAATTAAGGCAAAGATCACAGCAATATGAAACGAACGCCGAAAAACATCAAGATGACTCTTTTTCAAAAGGTGGTATGCACTAACGCCCATGACAAAAAAACCAGCCGTCACAAATCCGCTAAGTACGGTATGAGGAAATTGATATATTACATGAGGATTTGTAATTACAGCAAAAAAATCGGTCATTTCGGCGCGCCCATTACGTAAAATATATCCAACCGGTTCTTGCATAAATGAATTAGCAACTAGAATAAAGAACGCCGATATGTTTGAAGAAATTGCCACAATCCAGATAGTTGTTAAATGAACCTTCTTAGATAATTTATCCCAGCCAAAAACCCATAATCCTAAAAAGGTAGACTCCAGGAAAAACGCCACTAAAGCCTCAATAGCTAAAGGCGCGCCAAAAATATCCCCAACAAAACGTGAATACTCCGACCAGTTCATACCAAATTGGAACTCTTGAACTATACCAGTAACGACACCCATGGCAAAATTAATTAAGAATAATTTCCCCCAGAATTTGGTCATTTTTTTATAGGTTTCATTTCCTGTTTTAGCATACCAAGTTTCCATCATAGCAACGAGGACTCCTAGTCCTAATGTCAATGGCACGAACAAGAAATGATATGACGTGATTACCGCAAATTGTAATCTTGATAAAATAAGTTCAGTCATAGTTACACCTCCAATTTATCAGTATTAAGCGCCTATGTAGTAATTTTTGATCATTCTCCTCCCTTCTGTCTCTTGTTTGTTCTTGCTTTGAAAAATTAAATCTATATACCTAAAATATAGATATTTAAGTTGGTTAACCTTATTTATTATTATACTAATTATTATTTAGGTGGTCAACTAATTATTACTTAATTGAAATCAAATATTTATCAATTCAAACAAGACAGACTTCTTATTATGAACTGCCCCCGGTCAAGTGGAAAGTGGAAATAATAAACAAATCCTAGTTAGCTTTTAAATTGGATAACAACTTGTGGCATAAAAAACTCTTCCTTTTCAGGAAGAGTAATTATAGCCCTAGATTATCTTAATGTCCTTAATCGCAAAGATCTGCCCAGTTCGCAGGATAGGTTGCATAGAATATTTTACAAAACGTCGGAGAAGAAAAGACCACTTGACTTCCCTTTGGAATATAAAGCACATCTCCCGCTTTAGCGTGAAAGACTTGCCCCTCAACTTCTAGAACAAACTCTCCCTCTATGACATAATCAACCTCATCATAGTTTAGAAGCCATGGCAACTTAGAATGATCAAAGGTCATGAAACCCGAAGCCAGATTTCCTACGCGTGAGTCAATCACATCGACAAGTCCCACCTTTTGCCCCGGAGGAGCTTCCGGGAAGGGCTGGATTACCACGGTTTCCCCTTTGACATGAGTCGCTTTCGGATTCTCACAAGCCGGTTTGAGAACCTCACCCAGAATTTTCTGCACTGCTTTTTTTAGGTCGTCCCTTTGGTTTTCTGCGTCTTTAACGGTTCCAGAGGGAACTGGGACTTCTTTAACACTAGATTGTAAATTCACTAGTTGTCCGACGGATTGCCCTACAACAGTATGACTGATAATTTCTTGTCTCCCTTTGCTTATTGTAATCCCTAACTCTTTGGCTAAATCTTTAGCGGAGGGAGTCAGTACACTATCTTCTTCCAAAACAATATTTTTGTCTAATTTGGCCATATCTCGTAAAACGTTAGCCGAGATAAATCGTCCCATAGTACACCTCCTAAAATTAGATGTCAGAAGCCAAAAGCCGGAGATCAGACTTTGGACACTGAACATCGAGCTTCGCGCTATGCTTATAATAAGCTTTCAATTAATTGCTTCGCGGGGCGTGGTATGACAACCTGGCGGATAAGCAAACCTTTCTCACTCGCTAAGGTGCTTCCTTCTTCCACGGCTGCTTTGACGGAGGCTACTTCTCCGGTAAGGAGGGTATAGCTCTTGCCGCCGATTCCAAAGGCCAGATGGATGAGTAAAGGCTCAACGTCCCCTGCCTTAACGGCTGCATCTGCAGCTTCAATTAAGGATGCCACACTATAGGTTTCAATAATCCCTAAGGCTTTGATATCCTTAAGTGTATTGGCGCGACCAATGGCTGGCAGTATGGAGGGATGGACATTGGGGATGACGAAGGAATCCACCACCGTTTCCGCTCCTAAGTCAATGCCGGCGTTCACGGACTGCTGAACTCCCGATACATCTCCGCTGACCAAAACGATATATTTTCCCGGACAGATGGTTTTAGCTGCCAAAATGGTCACGTCAGCTGTTTTGACCATGATATCGGCACATTCGATGCCTTGTGCTATGCTTGTTAATTCGACCAGCCCTATGGCATGAATCATTTGGTAGCACCACCTTTCCGTATCGTAATGGCTAGAGGGGTGATTTGCGTCACAGTCCCGTCTATACTGGCGTGGACTTTTGCTCCTAGGACACCTACTGGGATTTCTCCTATGAGTTGTCCACTTCGAACTACGTCTCCGACCTTGACAACGGGGACTGCCGGTGCGCCAATGTGCTGTTGAAGTTTCAGGGTAACTTCATCGGGTTCATACACCTCTAAGGATAAAGGGGCTTCTTTATACCAGGGCCGAAGTCTCAAACGATCCATTAAACGTGATGAGGGGATTAAGCGATGTTTGGCCATGGGATCTTCTTTCCCCAGTTCTCCCTGATATTTAATACCCTGGGCTCGAAGCTCTGCTTTTAAGGCGACATTCACTCTAAGGGGGGATATTCCCACGGGACATGCATAGGCTTCACACACACCACACTCGGAACAAGTTAAGGCACTGGTTATCAACAAGGGATCTCCGATGCTTTTGTAGTTCACTGCTCGGATGAGTTTATGGGGAGAGAGTTCGTGTCCGATCATGTGTCTGGGGCAAAGCTCAGTACAGAAATTGCACTGCTCGCAGACAGTCTTGGCGATCCGTAAGACGGCTTCTACGCTCATAGTTTTTCGTTTGATAAGTGGATGGTCTTTTGGCAGACCGATTAACCCGCCCGTGGTTTTTGTGACAGGTGCCGAAAGATCAGGAATCAGTGTCCCCATCATCGGGCCGCCGTTAATATATGTAAGTTCCTTATCAACGCCGCCTGCCAGTTGGAGTACATCGTGCAAGGAGGTCCCGATGGGAACAGTGACTGTGATCGGCTTTTTAACCGCCCCAGTGAGGGTAAGGGTCCGAGTGGTGACAGGTTTTCCTTCTGCTGCATAAGCCACATTAATTAGAGTTTGAACATTATTTACAACGACTCCGATATTTAATGGTATACCCCCAGGAGGCACTCGACGTCCGGTTGTTAGCCAGATAGTGATGACTTCATCTCCTGCAGGATAAATATCCGGCAGGATCGACAATTGCATGCTAGCGCTTAGGTGGGGCTCTAAGGCTGCTATCGCTTCATGATATTTTGCTTTTAAAGCGATAATTCCTTGTTGAGCTCCGGTTGCTTTCATGGCTATACTTAGACCTTTAACCACTTGCTCCGGATATCGGGCGGCAAGTTGCTGGTCAGTTTTGAGCAGGGGCTCACATTCAGCAGCATTTACAATGACGATCTCAGCCTTAGCTGATAATTTGACATGAGTCGGAAAGCCAGCCCCCCCGGCTCCGACGACACCAGCATCCCTTACATACAGGCTAAGCTGATCTGCGCTTATCTCGTTTATACTTAAGCCCTTAAAACTGACGTTCTTGATTTCTTCTATCATATCTCTTTCTTTCACCTACTCCAGCTCACGCTCCGAAGGTTTCTTTGTCAATAATTCCTACGATGGTAGCATCAACAGGGATATTATGATTGCTTAACCCTTGCCGGGCCGAGGAGCCGCTGGCAACCATGACTATCTCATCTTCTCCTGCTCCGATTTGATCCGCGGCTACGAGGGAATTCCCAAATTCCATAAGCCTGGGTAATCCCGCTTCATCGTAAGTGAGAGTAACGGGTTGAACGACAAGAAACTTCAGACCGCGTAAAGATTCTTCTTTACGGGTTGACCATACATTCCCTATGACACGGGCTAAAATCATTGTCGTCCTGCCTCCTTCTCTATACACAACTCAATTCGGCGAAGCTTTAGAGTATCTCGGGCCAGCGGTGAAATGACGGTTCCCTGTTTTACGAAGATTTTTGAGTCTTCAGGAAATGAATAGGCCTGTTTATCACCTAAGAATTTTTTCTCGAAGCAGATCCCTCTCTGCCTGGAAATACACTCTGCATATGAGTCCGTTTGCTTCTGCTCACAAGTCCATGATGTCTGATCAGGATGAATCATTTGTTGTTGGACTGTTCTTCCTATGCTTGTGCTTTGTGGAGCAGGAACTGTCCTATTATCTGAAGTGAAGGTGTCATCTTTCTCCAGGGTCTCCCTGAGAATGAAACCGTAAGTCTGTACTTTTTTCAGATATCCTTCATAGAGGTCTCTGTAGGCTTGAGGAGTTTGTGCTGTTAAGCCAAGATACTCCGTCACAAGCTCGATGGCGCATCCTTTACTTATCCCTCGCCCAATCATCTCACAGATGGGGTTATCTCGTATCCCTAAGGCGGCTTTAGCCAAGGTATTCGGGGAACAGGTTGGCAGGATTAGTTTTTGCCAGTCAGACTTGCCCATGGCCTCTTCAACCGTAGTCCAGGTCATGCCTGCAGGCAGTACCAGCTTAGCTGTGAAAACCTGGTCACTTGGCAAGATGCTGAGCTTATAGTTGGCTCCCCACTTTCGTTGAACTGCAGTTAAGACCCGGGGGAAATCCGAGACATAGTTCAAGAGAACTAAGGCTTCTGATCTAAGGGGCTGATCCCCTTCCCGGCCTCCCTTTCCTTGGAGTAACCCTTGCAAAGAAGGCTCTGACAGGATACGACGCAGGATTTGGTTGATCAATTCTTCATTCATGGTCATACCCCCATGAGTTTGCCCTGGCTCGTTGCGTCAATAAGTGCCGCATTGGCTTCATCCATATCCAGGTGCATTTCTTTACGGTATTGGTCACTTACCCTAATCAACACGTCTTCATAGACCATGGGACGCTGACTCTCGACTTTTACCCGCACTCGGTCTCCATCTTTTAAGGACCATTCTTTCGCATCGTCACTGTGCAGATGAATGTGCCGGCTCGCTACCATGACACCTGCTTCGAGCTTGACATTACCGACTGGACCTGCGATCTCAAGTCCGGGAGTTCCTTCATGTTGCCCAGAATCTCGGATGACAGGCTTAATGCCTAATTTAAAACAATCCGTGACACTGATTTCCACTTGCGTGTTTTTTCTCACAGGGCCTAAGACACGGACCTTCTCTAAACTTCCTTTAGGTCCAACTAAGGTTACAGTTTCTTGAGCTGCAAACTGGCCGGGCTGAGAGAGTTCTTTTTGAACCCTTAAGGCATAGTTTTCACCGAAGAGGACCTCCAGGTCGGCCTGGGAAAGGTGGATATGGCGATTTGAAGTTCCCAAGGGAACTCGTTTTACTTTATGATCCTGAGTTTTACGACTTCTTACTTGACAGGCAAGAATGTAGAAAGCACTGGATAGCCGGTTTAAGGCCTGAATCAGATCCGTCCTGCTGCATACCCCGGTTTCATCTGTGAAAGCTCGGTTGGCATAGAGTTCGACTTCTCGTGACTTGGCTCTTAGATGATGAAGTTTGGCTGCGATGGGTCCATGGGAATAGCTTAAGGGAGTGTGATCCATTCCAAAATACTTCTTGGGATGATGGGATCGTTCCCGCAACTCTTCAGGGGTTAACCCCATCAGAGTTGCCCATTGAAAGGGCTCCTGTTTGACTTCACTAACCATCAGTTCTCGGCAAAGGGAAGAGATTTCTTCTAATTTCAGAATGAGTTCCTCTTCCCCTGCCTCCAGGAAAAAGCCTTGGGCTTCGATAAGTTCACATTGAAACAGGTCCAATTGCCCTCGGTAGGCAATCACCGGATGGGTCTTGCTGACTAAAGCCCCAGTACGCAAATGGGTCATGTGTTCGGGTTTAACGCCCGAAGAAATACTTGTTTGAGCTTGAGCTATAGCTTGGGGTTGAGTCTGAGTTTGAGTTTGGGTTTCACGAAGTACATTTGGTTCTTGAAAGGATTGCAGTCTGTTACTTCTATCGATGCTTTGGTTTGCACTGGAAAAGGTACTTTTATGAATATCCTGAAGCCCGTTTCCTTCGATTTGGACATCAATTCCCTTAGAGCGGATAAAGTCTCGCGCCGAAGGAGTGATTACACTTCCAGGCGGTAGTGTAATAATCTTGGTTTTAGTTTTATGCCAATTGGCCCTTAGTTCATACTCTGTGACGATCAAGTCCTCACCTCATTACAGAAGTCAGAGATCAGAAGCCAGAGGTCAGACTATTTCCTTTTACTTCTGGCTCGAACATTTGACCTTTACTTATTATTCCCCATAAACTTTGTTGTCACCGACTGGTAATATATACTCAACATCTTGGTGGGGGCGCGGTATAACATGTACGCTGAGGAGTGCTCCGACTCGTTGGGCTGCAGCAGCTCCGGCATCGACGGCAGCTTTGACCGCTCCGACATCCCCTCGTACCATGACTGAGACCAATCCACCGGAGACGTGCTCTTTCCCGCACAATGTGACATTGGCCGCTTTTAACATTTGATCGGCTGCTTCGATGGCTGGGATTAGTCCTTTGGTTTCTATCATTCCTAGGGCTATTACACTTCGATCTTGTGCCATTTTTTATTCCCTCCCAAATTCGTAGTTTGATATTCGTTGTTCGTGGTTCGAGGCTTATGCGTTAGCTTTTCACTTAGTTAAGTGTTGCATGACTTGTTTAATGATTTCTTGGACCATGCGGTCATCAACTTGCAGTGTTTGAGCCTGACTCTGAGTTTGGGCTCTCTCATTGCTTCCCCCAGAGGTCATAGGTTCTATGTGTTTGCGGTCTGGGATTTGCAAATGCCAGGCGACCCGTTTTATGTTGAGCAGGTGCAGGGGCGTGACGTTTTCTGAGACGCTCGATCCTGCCCAGGTTCCACACCCTAGGGTAAATGAAGGAGCTAAGCCTGTAGTGGCTCCGACACCTCCCATGGCTGCGGGGGTATTGATAAGCAATCGGTTGACGGGTTTTTTGAGGGCGAATTCTCGTATAATTTCTTCGTTGTTACAGTGCATGACAAGACTGTGGCCCACTCCGCCAGCTTCTAAAAGTTGGAAGCAACGCTCGCACCCTTCATGCCAGTCGGCTACTCGGTAAAATCCAAGGACTGTGGTGAGCTTTTCGTAGGACAAAGGCCATTGCGAACCAACGCCGCTTAAGGGAGCAATCAGGCATCTCGTTCGCTCAGGGATATTGATTCCTGCAAGCTGGGCAATAAATTTCGGGTCTTTCCCGACAACTTTGGGATTAACACCGCCGTTTGGGAGCATAACGACCTTGGAGACTTTTTTGACGTCTTCAGAGTCTAGGAAATGGGCACCAAATCGTTTCAGTTGGCCTATGAGTTCATCGGCAATGCAGTTTTCAGCAACGACGGCTTGTTCAGAGGCACAGATGGTTCCATTGTCGAAGGTTTTTCCCATGACGATATATTCGGCAGCTTTGGCGAGGTCTGCGCTCCGTTCGACGAAGGCCGGAACGTTTCCAGGGCCAACGCCTAGGGCGGGCTTCCCGCTGCTGTAGGCCGCCTTGACTAAGGCGCTTCCACCAGTGGCCAGAATCATAGCGACATTGGGGTGTTTCATAAGTTCGTTAGTGGCACCCATTGAAACATTTAAGATGCACCCGATCACTCCTTCCGGAGCACCCGCCGCGACGGCAGCTTGATGCATGATTTTAGCGGCTTCGTTTGTGCATCGTACAGCACTGGGATGCGGGGAAAATACGATGGCATTGCGGGATTTAATGGCGATCATGGCTTTATAGATAACAGTTGAGGTGGGATTGGTCGTAGGAATAATCCCTGCGATAACGCCGACAGGTTCGGCGATTTCCCATAGCTTTTGGTCGTGATCTTCACGAATGATTCCTACGGTTTTCATGGGTTTTATAAAGTCATACAGAGTACGGGAAGCAAAGTAGTTTTTAAAGCATTTGTCTTCATAATTTCCCATTCCCGTTTCTGAGACGGCCATCATGGCCAATCGTGCTGCATTTGCTTCGCCAACTTCGCGCATCATGTCAATGATATGGTCCACTTGCTCTTGCGTGAAGTCTTTAAGAGCTTCTTGGGCTTCCCGCGCAGCTCGTACTAAATTTCGGGCTTCTTGTAAGGAACACAGGTCTCGATCGAGTTCCATACTAGCTGCACCTCCCTTTTCGCTAAAATTTCAGGCCATTTTCACAGACGTCCATGACAGCTCTCTGGAAGGCTTCACAGGCAGATCTGCAGGCACTTTGTGATCCGGTTAAAAGCCCGCCGCCGAAGTTAGTTTCGGTGGGTGGCCCGTAAAATGCTTTCATTGTAACTTCTGCCGCTTTTAGTGCCGCATCTAACCCAAACATTGCTTCGATTGGGGGCGCGATAAGGTAAGACAGGGCCTCCCCTTCTTGGATTCCTGCCAGTTTAGAGAGATAACTTCCTGTTCGCGAGACAGTGTGCGGAAACCATGCGGTTTTTCCCCCATCACAGGTATAGAAGAAGCATTCATTTTCCAGATGGTCAATGCAGGCATCAACTCCTGCTCTCACTTCGGCTGGGTTCGGGCCCGCTAAGATTCCAATGATTTCTCCAGACAGCGGACCTGAAGCTCGAGCTGCTCCACAATAAAAACTTTTGGCATAGACGACTTCGACTTCTGCTTTTTTCGTTGCTTCGTCTAAGGCTACATAGGTTGAATCATCAATGTCGGCAGTGATCATGCCGATGGAACGCTGATAGCCAGTTAGGCCCAATTTTTCGGCGAGATCAGGGGCCACATTAGGGATTAATCTAACGGCTAATACTTTTGGCTTAATGGGCTCTATCATGGTTACCCTCCCTATTAATGCCGGATTATTAGTTCCGACGATTTAACTAATTAACGAGTTCACTTTGTGCTCTCAGCGTTTTTAGTTTTCGGCTTTTCTTCGATGACTGGTAGTTTAGGCAGGATGTCTTCAAGTTCCGGATGGGGACGGGGGATGACGTGACAGCTGACGAGCTCTCCAACTCGCTCAGCGGCAGCGGCTCCGGCATCAACCGAGGCCTTGACAGCACCGACATCTCCTCGAACCATGACCGTAACTAAGGCACCTCCTACTTTTACTTTCCCAATTAGGGTTACATTAGCTGCTTTAACCATGGCATCGGCTGCTTCGATGGCTCCTACGATTCCGCGTGTTTCTACCATACCCAGTGCTACGAGATCTGCTCTTATAGCCATTTGTGCTCTCTCCCTTCACTCTCTTGTTTTTAGAAATTGTAAACATCATTAATTATAATTTTACTCTCCATTTAGAGGAACCCAAAATTAACCATAGAACCTTTTGTGACAAGCACCTATCAAATTAATCATTAAATCTATATTGATCATGCCAAGAGGACATGTTGCCAACCTCTACTCCAGATTAACACCTGATGCCTTAGTATCCAGAATCTTTTTGATTAAGCTGGCCAAATGCGCTCCCGCTTCCGCTGCCGGAGTCCCACCTTTATGAATATTACTGATCACAGTTCGCTCACTCTCGACCATACCCAGTCGTGGATTGTATCCCATGTAGGCGCTCATACTCTCAGCGGTTCCTAATCCAGGGCGTTCCCCGATTAGAATTACAGCAACTTCAGGTTTCAGCGCTTCACCAATCGTGTCCATAACCGCTACCCGACCGTTACGAACAAAGATTGGAGTGCCTAGTCTCACACCCATTCCTTCAAGGCCCTGAGTTAAGGCTGGAAGAAGATTAGGAATATTAGCTTCAACCGCTTTACTGGAAAGTCCGTCGGAAACGATGATTTGGACCATCGCGCCTTTTAGGCATCCTTTTCTGAGAATCTCCAAATTTTCTTCATCAAGTTTTCTTCCTAAGTCCGGCCTGGTAAGATATTCATCTTTCGACTTGCATAGGGTTTGAATGGAAACCATATTATACTTTGTGGGAAATTCTTCCGGAACGACACCGAGCACAGAGTCTTGGGCTACTGCATGATCTGCACGAAAACGAAGTAATGTATCTGTCAATGGACGAGGTCCACTTCTCCATACTCCGATACGAGCAGGTGTCGAAAGCTTCATTTCTTCATAAAGTTCCTTATTGACCGGATTGGGCACTTGTAAATAACGCTGCAAATCGATTTCTGCTAAATCTGTTATCTCACATTCGTCTATAATTGATGAGTTTGCTAAAGGTAATTTATTATTTGAACTTTGGATTTTTTCCTTTTCCATTCCTTTCAGCAACTCTTCAACGATTAAGCGAACACTATCTTCTAAGCTCATTTTCTTATCCCCCCTTACCTTGTGAATATCGTTGCATCACCGGCACGGGCTGTAAGCTTACCCTTAGCCAGGATTCCCATGGATTCCGCCCAAGCTTCAAATTCAGGCAACGGTCTTAGGTTAAAAAGTTCTCTCAAAGTTGCAATGTCATGGTAGCTAGTGCACTGGTAATTTAACATCACATCATCCCCCATAGGGATCCCCATAAAGTAAGTACACCCTGCCGCCGCAAGTAGAGTCGCTAGATTTTCAATATCATTTTGGTCTGCTTTCATGTGGTTGGTGTAACAAGCATCAACCCCCATTGGCAAGCCCGTAAGTTTACCCATAAAATGGTCTTCCAGACCTGCTCTAGTCACTTGTCGAGTATCATAAAGGTATTCCGGACCGATAAAACCAACAACCGTATTCACCAAAAAGGGGTTGTAATGACGAGCTAAACCGTAACAGCGTGCCTCCAAGGTAACTTGGTCGGCACCGTGGTGTGCCTCAGATGAAAGCTCAGAACCTTGCCCTGTTTCAAAATACATAATATTAGGTCCGGTTGCACGCCCCTCTTTCAATCCCAGGGTATATGCTTCGTCTAAAATTTCTTTAGTGACTCCAAAAGCTTCATTTCCAATCTGAGACCCTGCAATAGATTGGAAGAGTAAATGAACCGGAGCACCTTTTCTCAAGGCCTTCATTTGAGTAGTAATATGCGCTAAAACACAAACCTGAGTAGGTATCTGCCACTCCTCAACAAAATTGTAGAGGGTTTCCAAGCTGCGGATGGTTGCGGGTACAGAGTCGTCAACCGGATTAAGTCCGAACACTGCATCTCCTACACCATAGGACAATCCTTCACGCAAACTAGCTAAAATTCCATCAACCCCATCGGTAGGATGATTCGGTTGAAGCCGTGAAGCCAGACACCCAGCTTTGCCAATCGTCGTATTGCAGTGGGCCAAATTTTGAATTTTGGCAGCACCTAATATCAGATCGAGATTGCTCATAAGTTTGGCAACGGCAGCGACCATCTCTGAGGTGAGACCGCGACTAATCCTATGGAGGGCAGATCCATTAGTTTCGGTTCTAAGAACATACTCCCGAAACTCTGCAACACTCCAATTCTTAATTGTATGATAGATCGGTTCGTTGACATCAGCATCAATAATGCGTGACACCTCGTCTTCCTCCAGTGGTACAACCGGGTTCCTGCGTAAATCTTCCAAGGTTAATTCCGATAAGACTCGTTTGGCCGCGATCCGTTCTGCTGCATCTTCGGCCGCGATCCCGGCGAGAATATCTCCTGACTTAATTTCGTTTGCTTTAGCCAAAACATCCTTTACATCTTTAAACTTAAAGGTTTGACCAAAAAGTCGTGTCTTCAGATTCACGATTTCACATCCCTTCCTGGAAAAGTATTATCGGGCAAAAATTAGAGTTTTGACAATCACTGGAACTGCATCTTGATAGGGTAACGGTTTAGCAATATCCAGAAAATCTCCAAAGGCCAGCTCTATGCCATCTAAACAAACCAAAGGACTGGCAGGAAGAAGTCTTTGCAGGGTTTGTCCAAGTACTTTAGCAATATCTTGTTGGGCGATGATTACTTTAGGCTCGCCCTTGATTAATGGCAATTCGCAGGCAAGAGTTTCAGCTAAGCTAAGAATTGTTTGAAAGTCCGTATTAGGCAAAGGTGGAACTATCAGAGCGATTGTTCTGTATAAAGAGTCAGTGTAGTTCTCTGCGGGTTTAAGCCAAGAAAACTTACCTGTTATATCCAATTCCGGGTACACTGCAGGCACATTTCGTACCGGAAGTGCATGTTCACTAACCGTAATTGTCGATCCTGATACATTCACAGTGTGGGCTCCTGCACCGAGGACTGTAGCATGGATTGTTTCAGCCCCCTCATGTACGGGCAGGGATTTATTAATCCGGCTTTCCTGAAATGCCTCTGCCAAGAGTGGGCCAACATCTCCGTGAATCCACCATTCTTTGATTCCGGGCAAATAAATGTATTTTGCAACACCTCCAGAAAAGACCACGCCGTCGATCTTAACCTCCGGCAACAAATTCGTCATTACCAAACAATTGTCCTGAGGCAGGAGAGGTTCTAGAAAAATGACTCGTTCGACACATTCCACCATACTTCTTAAACAGTTTTTTATCAGAACTAAATCATTCCCGTTGGGAACTTGGTAATTGTTCGGATTACAATAATTCATGATCTTCTGAGCGGGTGAGGAAACGTAAGTTAAACCGTGGGAAATTGTATCCACTTCAAAAAGGCGGCCACCAACATTGATACACGCTGTCCCTATGCACTTACCTCGATCAAAATAAGCAATATTCGTAGTCCCTCCACCGATGTCAATGTTGGCAATACACGCGTGTAAGTGCTTGGAGAGCGCCTCAGCTCCCGATCCTTTCCCCGCAATCATACTTTCGAGATCTGGTCCAGCCGTCGCTACAACAAAATCTCCCGCATAATCTGCCAAAGAATGAATGATCTCCGAGGCATTCTCCTTTTTAGCGGTCTCCCCAGTAATGATGATAGCCCCTGTGTCAATCTGTTCAGGCTTCACTCCTGCCTTCTCATATTCCTTAGCGACAATTTCTCGAAGCGCAGTACCATCAACATGCCCGCGATCTTCAAAGGGAGTGAAGTGAACCTTACCCATATAGGAAATACTTTTATGAGTAATTTCTACTTTTGGTACTTGACTGCCTGGCATTACATTAACTAAGGTGAGTTGCGAAATGACCAACTGAGTCGTTGTTGTCCCGACATCGATCCCCACACTGACTAGAGTCATCTCTTTAGCCATAATGTTTCTCTAACGCCATTGTATTAAGATGGCTCCTCTCCCCGGATACATATTAGGCATCCAGTTCATCTAAAACGCCGAACTCTTCTTCAAACGGTCTGATATTCTTGTTGCCCCAAATGAAGTAGTAGGCAATGGCAATGACATAAACAAGCGCTGCCCATTTCAAAGCTGGCACACTTGAAACAACGACACTTACAGTCAGAAAAATACCCGTAATAAAGCTAATGACAGGGACTATTGGATACGATACTCTAAAGGGTCTTTTGAGATTAGGTTCTTTCGAACGTAAGATAAACAGACTGACGAGGCTAAGCATATAAAGAGCAACAGAACCTATGACTGCAATGGTAATCACGATCGCTGTCTGCCCTGTGAGAACGACACCCAATCCAACGATTCCCGGAACTAACAATGCCCATACCGGAGTATGACGTTTAGGGTCAACATACGCCAGGAACTTTGGCAAATAGCCAGTTCGTGCCATTGCATAAGTTTGACGTGAATAACCCACAATAATCCCATGCAAGGAAGCAATTAAGCCAAATAAACCAATGATGTTGACTAAAACAACAATAAAAGCATTCTCACCGAAGACTTGGGCTAAAGCAATGGGCAAAGGAAAGTCTACCGCTGAGACTAAATTATAATCGGCAATACCTGCCGTCAGAAAGAGGGTTAAAAAGCCCATGACCATCAAAGTTCCCATGCCACTTAAGAAACCTTTTGGAATATCTTTCTGTGGGTTCACCATTTCTTCCGCAGCCATGGCTCCTCCTTCAATTGCGAGATAGAACCAGATTGCAAAAGGAACAGCTGCCATAACACCTTTCATACCGAAAGGAAGGAGCGGTTCTGCCATAACTCTTGTCATTGAAAAGTGAGGAGCTGCGGCAACCCAGAAAATGACTAAACCAACCAGCGCAATAATGGTAACCACTAATTCTACCATAGCTGAGGTTTTCATTCCCAAGTAGTTCACAAAAATGAAAAATAAGAAAGCGGCGACCGCTGCCGTCAATGTTGGTACGGATGGAATGAGAAAGTTAATGTACCCACCTACAGCCAGAGCAATAGCAGGCGGGGCAAACACGAATTCAATTAAACAACTGATACCATTCATATATCCCCAAAATGGTCCCATTGCTCTGCGTGCATAGGCAGAAGGACCACCAGCATGAGGTATTGCTGTTGCCAGCTCAGAGTATGACAAAATAAATGTTACATAAAAGATCGTAACTGGAATTAGGGCAAGGGCTAATCCCATTGGCCCACCTGCACCAAATCCATAGCTCCAGCCAAAATAGTTTCCCGAGATGACTAAGCCTACTGCAAGAGCCCATAGGTGAATTGGTTTAAGTACTCTAGACAAATGTGCGTCTGATCCTGGAGTTACAAGTTTAGTCTCCGTTGTCACAGAAAAACCTCCTTTAATTTTACTAGATGAAACATTGGATACCTAGCAAGGGCATATAACCTAAAGGCTTTTTCTCCTTTCTTTTCAAGTAGCAAAAAATTAATGCCCTTTACCACACCCCGATAACTCAGGGTGTAATAAAGGGCATTATTGCCCACTATTCCTTTGTAAAACAAATATCTTCACTAGGTAAGAATGGTCTCATCTATAAATAGATATTATTCGCCATCTTACTCATTATTCCTTCTTTGTGAGGATGGTATCATAGAATTTTTTTAAAAGTCATTTTATTCATCTAAACTGCCATTTCTATAATTTGTGCAGCAAGTTTAACCGCTGTAATTCTTAAATCCATGGCCTGATGGATTAGTAATTGATGAGCTTCATATTCACTTATTCCCTCGCGAGTTGCCAGAATTGCTTTAGCTCGGGAAATTAGTTTTTGACTATGCAATTCTTGCTGAGTCGTTTCTAATTTTGAGCGTACATCTTGCATCTCCCTCCAACGAGCGTAAGCTATTTGAATTGCAGGGAAGAGATCACGTTCGGTTATAGGTTTAACAAGGTAGCCATACACACTAACTTTTTCTGCTCTATTAATAAATTTGGACTGACTATAGGCTGTTAACAATATGACAGGTATATTCATAGAGTGTAAGATCTTTGCAACTTCCAAGCCGTCCAATCCTGGCATCATTACATCGAGAATTGCTAAATCTGGAGCGAAAGATTTAGCTAACTCAACCGCTTTCAAGCCATTGTTTGCTTCTGCGCAAACAATATGACCAGCCCCTTGTAACATTTCTTTAATATCCAAGCGAATTAAGGCCTCATCATCCGCAATCAATATGGATAGTTCGCTCATAACTGTCCCTCCGAGCTATTTGGAAAGCTTACTGTTACAACCGTCATTCCTTCTATTCGTTCCATTCTGAACTCCCCGTCCAATTGTTCTCCCACTAATGAGTCAACGATTTGCAAACCCAGGCGTCGTTGCTTCACTTTATCAAAAGGAACTTCTGGATCTGGCCCATTATCTCTTACTGTAAGATGTATTTGTCCCTTTATCTCAATAATATCCAGTGTAATAATCCCTTTATCTAAGAGACGAATCCCGTGTTTAAAACTGTTCGTTAATAGTTCATTAATGACGAGAGCCAGAGGAACAGCTTTAATACTGGGCAAATGAAGGTTTTGTCCAGTAATATGGGCCTTAATGCTCTGTTCGGGTGACATAGAGCTTTCTAATAATGCGCTTAAAATACGCTGAGAAAGCTCCTTTAAATCAACGGAATCACAGTTTTGGCAGGCAAAAACATCATGGACCATTGCTATGGAGATAATTCGATTGACACTTGCGGAAAACTCTGCTTTGACGATATCTAAATCCGATCGTCTCATCTGCAAACGCAGCAAAGCTGCAACATTTTGAAGATTGTTTTTTACTCTATGGTGTATTTCCCTGATGACTGTACTCTTAGCACTTAATTCTCGTTCCTTTTCCCGAAGATCTGTAATATCTCTAAAAGAAATTACACACCCGCTTAAATCTCCATAAGTCACCAAGGGATACGCCTCGAAGAGATAGCTCTTATCTAGAATACAAAACTCGGCTGGGTTTTGCAGAGTATCTAATAGCTCATTTAATGTAGAACAATTGAACATGCCAAACAAGAAATCTTGTCCAAGAGCCGCAAAGCCTTTAAAATCCTGATAAATTTTAGCAGCCTTTTTATTTACATAAGTAATTTTACTATATTTATTGAGGACAAATATTCCGTTTCCAACCCAATTTTCAAACTGTGAACCAGTCATTGACAAGTGCATCAGCGTGTTACTTAGTCGTTCGGCCGTTTGCGTTAAAAACTCTACTTGCTCTTCTTGTCTTAATTCGTCGGAAATATCTCTTTCCATGATAAGTGTCCCTATTACGCTATCTGCAGGATTGCGAATAGCTACAACTGTCTGGGCTATTGGAATCCCCTCTTGGCTGACTCCTCGAACATCACGACAAGTTTCACCAGTCTCTAGTGTTTGATAAACTGCCGGTTCGCTGGCAGCTAAGGCTAATTCACCCACGACACTATGTCTATACAATGATCTATTTTTAGGGCTGGCCCATGCTAATACCACGGCATCTACTCCGTCTTTCAGGGGGGCATCAATGAAGATGTCTGTCCCCGTCATTTCAGCAGTATTTGGAATTTGAAGAGCCATTGATTCTAATATCTTAATATCTTCTTCGGTGAGGTTTGTATATTCAATACATAAGTCCCTAATGGTTATGCAATTCATTCAACTCCTCCAATCGCTTACGCAAAGGAGCAACTCCTACCTCATCCATGATGGATGTTGAATAAAAAGGTTCTTCGATTCCTGCATAATTTAAAAAAACAGTTGCTTGTTTGATATTGGCTTTGGGTAAATCCGTTTTTGTGATGATTCCAATAATGGGCTTGCGAAAAACCTTTGAGAATTTCGGAGGATAAAATGACCTTTGTTTCGTAGCATCTTGAAGTGCCCAGATCTCCGAGACCCGGTGGCTCGCATCGATTAAAACATGATAAAAGCGAGGGATCTCAAGATATTCACCCGGACAATCAATGAAAGTATGAGAAAAATCTAACATCTGCGTTTTATGATAGCTAACTTGCTCATTCAAAAGCATTTGCTTCAAAGAGGTTTTACCTGCACCACTTCCCCCAATAAGAAGTATTCTACCCATTAACTTCTTGTCACCTCAGCTGTTGAAAACCCTAAAATGTTGACGAGAGTATTTACGGCAGCCCGTAGGGCTGCTTCAACACTGGAAACATCCCCTGTGATCACTAGAGAACCCGTAAAACGATCAAGAAACCCAAGTTCAATATCCCCTGCTTTGCTCGCAGCATCCGCAGCAATGATCGCTGCCTCACTGGGAGTAATCGTCATGATCCCAATGGCACCTGTAGTCGTAATCCCTAAGCGCTCATGAATATCTCCTTGTGGGTTCGGAATAATATGGGCCATTGTCACTTGTTTTCCTGGAACATACTCCTGAATCACGCGCTGTTTTTCCGCCATAATTAGGCACCACCTTTCCTATTCTTTCATGACGAAGTCAATTAATAAAATATTTCGTTGTAAAGTGTCAAAGTCCTCTTATTTATATCCGGCTTCTTTAAAGTAATTTTTTCGAATCACAAGATCTGCGATATCAATTCCTTTCAAATGATTCTCAAATTCCGTGCTGTTTTCTGATTCTCCCATATACAATCTGGTTGATAACACGGCAAAATCCTTTTTGGTATTGAGCAAATTTCGTCCAAAAACAGTATTACTGTAACGGTCTTCATTTATTCCTAACAGATAGGCTATCGTGGGCATTGTATCAACTTGTCCTCCGTTAGTCGGAATCTCTCGTCCGTTCATTTCTTTGTGATAGATAATAAGCGGGATTCGTTTACTATCATCGAGGCACCAGCTTTCAATCGGCTGAACTTCTTTGACCTCGTCATTATAGTATTTATGCACGCCCGTATGATCCCCGTAGATCACAACCACTGTATTCTCTAATACCCCGCTTTTGTCAAGCGACTCTAAAAAAACACCAATTTGCTCATCCGTATAACGAATACTTTGGAAATACCCCCCTAACTTTGACTTATTTAAATCTTCGCTCAAAATAAGTGATCGATATTGATCAGGTAAGTCAAAGGGGTTGTGGCTTGTTAAAGTCACCATAAAATCGTAGAAAGGCTGTTTTTGTTCCGAAATGATAGGCGCTAGCTGTCTAAAATAGCTTCCATCGCTGAGCCCTAAGCCTATTTTCTCATCCAAATTAAATCGTGATTCGTCCATCGTCTTTTCAAAACCAATGGCCGTCAAGGCAGTCATCCAATTCCAATATGAACCTTTATCTGGATGAACAGCTAAGGTGTTATACCCATCCTCTCTTAATATCTTAGGCAAAGAATTATAGGTATTGTAAGGGAATCTAAAAAAGGTAGCACCGGTACGAACCGGATAAACGGAAGTGTTAGCCATTAAGTCGGAATCAGAGCTTGAACCATTATATACTTGTTCGTAAAAATTAGGAAAGTAATAACTATTCGCTAAGAGTTTATTGAGATTTGGAGTGATTTCCTGCCCATCAACCTTTTGATTTATTACAAATGTCTCGAGTGACTCAACTTGAATCATAATGAGATTCTGACCTTTGAATATTCCCTTATATTCATTTGCTGGCAGTTTCTCTTGGTTTTGATCTAACCATTTTTTGATTTCTTCACTTTCCTCGGGTTTTATTTCAGCATCCTTACTGTCTTTAAAATAGTTGTAAATATCAAAACCATGGTACCCTAGCGGCGAAAGATTAGACATCGTCTGATTTGGAGACCAAGAAACTCTAAACAACATCTCGCCGCCATTACCTTTAATATCCAATTGGACATGCTGGTAATAAATATACGATACTGAAAGTCCCAAAAGGATAAAGAGAGTATAAATATTTCTTTTAGTCCTTACATACAAGGTCTTATGCTTTATGCCGATACCAAATAAAATCAAAAGATCCAGAATAAATAAAAAATCAATTTGGCGAAGCATTGATATTACACTGCTAAAAAGATTGTCCAGATTTGTTGTTTGGCTTAGCAAATATGGAGTAACAAAGCTGCTATACCCTCGGTAATACATTAAATCGATAATCAGCAGAGCGGAAAATAAGGCATTACAACTAAACAGAAACCAAAAACGGGCCTTCCCCTTAAACATAAAGGCGAAACTCAATAGTATAATGATAAAGAAGGCATAAACTTCTAAAGGAGGGGAAGAGCTGAAACTATAAAAAGCTTTCAGGTGATTATACTCGGTTGCATTCTCATTATTAATAAGTCCAATAAATAGGATAGACTTAGCTAACATTGCCAAAGTCGTAAATATAAACACGCTGTACTTAAGCCCCAGCCCAGATATGACTAGAGTACGCATCCATTCAAATAACTCAAACAAAATATTAGAATATCCATTAATTTTATTCTTTTTTGTGAGTTCATCTTCTAAACGAGCCAAAATCACCATTCCTCTGCGTTTAAAATGTTCAACTGTGTATTATTCGACAAAAACATTAACTTTCCTTTAATAGGTTGCGCATTTCTTATCACGTTATAAAGACTTATAGATTAATTTTAACAAAAGCAATCTGGATTTAAACCAATATGGTCAAAAGTCTTCCCCCTCCGCTCTACAATTGCATAACGAAGGTTTCATTAGCAAGTGGAGAATGACAAGGTTTCCCTCTCATTAGAAAGCCTTCAAAAAATGGCCAATGCGCTCAAGGTTCCTACCAGAAATTTCTTAGCAGACCAACCATTCCCACCGGAAATGGTAAGAAAAAATGCTCGTCCTAAATAAAATATGGGGATGAACCAGAACTTGAAATACTATCAGCGCCCTTTGGCAGGCAATTACAAATTCTAATGGTTGAGTTGCCGCCTGGATATCAACCAGGTAATTGTGCCCATACACACGAAGGCGAACGAGGCTTTCGCCACACGGCGTCCCATGACGAATTCTCATGCCGTGTGGATTCTACTTTCCCAGGAGCTATGCTCCAAGTATCCTTGGCCCTGG
>NZ_JAJDOO010000033.1 GCF_020595055.1 Desulfosporosinus shakirovi
AACTTGGAGCTTAAGCTCAGAGTTCTTTTTGCCCAAATTTTCTATTGGATATTTCGGTAAATTGATTTGAAAATCGGGGTTTGGCTAGCAAGTCCTAAATTAAGATTTCTTTCCAGGCAAGTTGCATCTAAGACTACCACTGTAACGTCTGGGTTTGCAAAACACAGATAATCCCGGGCTATTTGTTCCTCAACTGTATGAGCAATAATGAATAAGTACCAGGTAAATCAACTGTTAAAAACGATGTTTTCTGATGCTCATAGATTCATTGGGCATTATCTACCGTCTTACCGGGCCAATTACCAGTATGCTGATGGAGCCCGGTCAGTGCGTTGAAAATTGTACTCTTTCCAACGTTTGGATTACCTGCTAAGGCAACAATGAATTGGTTGTTCTTTTTTTTCTGGAGACAGAATCATACACATTCCTCTCCATTCGATAACTTTATCACAAAAATTTGGGCAGCATCTTCGCTGCGCAAAGCAATGAGTGTTCCCCTCACCATATAAGCAGTTGGATCACCAGAAGGTCCACGACGAATACAGCGTATTAATGTACCAGGAACGATTCCTAAGTCAAGAATGCGGCGCCGTAAGAGTCCGCTCAACTCTAAGGAAACTATCTGACAGTCCGAACCCAGAGACAAGTCTGATAATGAATTGATTCGTTCTGCACTCTTCACATTATGTACCCCCTTTTCGTTGCCAAGCTAATCTGCTTTCTGATCCATAGGTTAGCCGAGGCTAACTTTTAGTTAAAGTTCATTTTGAATAGATTATGTTGAGGAGTTTCTTTTGTTCCCACGGAGGCTTATACTTATTTGGTTCTTTAAAATTAGGGGCATGACCCTTAAGCTGTTATTCCTCTAAGTTTGAGCTAGGAAGGTGTAGCGGGCGTGGGACAGTGTGTTTGTGACTCGTGTTCCTTTCTAATGGGAACAACTATGCTATAATTGTAAAGGGAGTTAGTTCGTCAAAGCTTAGGAGTTGGTGGATACTATGAAACAGGGAATCGGCAGATTGAGATTTGCAGAAGAAGAAATGCCTCAGGTTACCAGAAAGATGATTGCAAGAATAATGAGCTATTTCTTGCCTTATTGGAAGAAAATGCTGCTCGTGATTGGCATAATAATAATTATCTCAATACTGGGGCTTGTACCACCGATGCTAATTAGGAATATCATTGACAATGCTTTACCACAAAAAGATTTGATGCTCTTAAGTGTGTTGATTTTTATTTCTATAGGAGTTACAGTGATCTTAGGATTGTTGCAAGTAGCCCAGTCTTATCTCAGCATTTGGATTTCTAAACATATAATTCTAAATATGAAAAATCAAATGTACGCTCATTTACAGAACATGTCCCTGAATTTCTATACCGACGCCAAGCCAGGCGAGATTATTACTAGAATAACGAGCGATATTGATGGAATTCAGGATATATTTAACACAACCATAGTCAATGCATTAACCAGCTTTGCTGTGCTTATTTCAACTGCGGCAGTTTTAATAATGATGAACTGGAAATTAGCATTTGTTGGCATGATCATACTACCTGCCTTTATCATCCCTACGAGAAAAGTAGGGAAGCTTAGATGGAAAATAGCCACAAAGAGTCAAGAAAAAATTAGTGACCTTAACCAGATTATTCAGGAAGCTTTTAGTGTCAGCGGAGCACTGCTCACTAAGATTTTTACCAAGGAAAAAGATGAGTTAGCGAGATTTGAAAAAACTAATAAAGAAGTTATAACCTTGCAACTTAGGGAATCGGTTGTAGGGCGCTGGTTCAGAATGACAATAACCACTTTTATAGCAATTGGGCCGATGCTTATTTACTTTTATGGCGGCTATTTATTTATCAAAGGTGAAATTTCCATTGGAAGCATAATTGCTTTCGTAGCTCTTTTGGGGAGGTTGTATTTACCAGTTTCGCAACTCTCTAATATTCACATAGATGTCACCAGATCCTTAGCCTTATTTCAGAGAATCTTTGAGTATTTAGATCAGAAACAAGAGATAAAAGCTAAACCTGGTGCTGCGAAATTTGAAGTAATTAAAGGGAAGGTAGACTTTGAAAAGGTATATTTTTCATATAACAGCAAGGTCAAAGTGTTGGAAAATATAAGTTTTTCCATAAATCCAGGCACAATGGTTGCCTTAGTTGGCTCCAGTGGTGTGGGGAAAACCACCATTACAAACTTGATTCCAAGATTATATGAGGTGAACAGAGGCAGTATTAAGATCGACGATCGGGATATCAGAGATGTTACCCTGGAATCACTTAGAAACCAGATTGGGATCGTTATACAAGAACCCTATCTTTTTAATGATACTATTGAAGAGAATCTAAGGTATGGGAAAAAAGATGCTTCAGAGCAAGAGATGATCGAGGCTTGCCAAGCTGCCTATATTCATGATTTTATTATGACTTTGCCAGATCACTATAAAACAATTGTTGGAAATAGAGGTATCAAGTTATCCGGTGGAGAAAAGCAAAGAGTGTCTATTGCCAGAGTTATTTTGAGAGACCCAAGAATTATTATTCTAGATGAAGCTACATCTTCTTTAGATTCCGTGTCGGAAATGTATATTCAAAAGGCGATGGTACCCTTGTTGCGAGATAGGACAAGTTTTGTTATTGCCCATAGACTATCAACAGTCTTAGCAGCTGATCAAATTTTTGTTATCGAGAATGGAACTATTGCTGAAAGTGGAAATCATGAGGAATTACTTAGGAAGAAAGGTCTTTATCGACAAATCTTCAACACACAATTCAAAGGAGGAAATTTCTTGGGAGGGAGTTCCACTCCATCCGAAGTTATGACCTAACCAAGGGCTTAGCGCCTTAAGCTTTTATGATTAACAAAGGTGGATCAGAGAATGGAAAATAGAAAGTATAGAATGGAATTCGAAGTTCATTATCATGAAGTGAACCCGTATGAGAAGGCCACTCCCCTGACCATACTTCATTACTTAGAAGATGCTGCAATTTCCCATTCTGAGGCAGTGGGACAAGGAGTTAAGAGGTTAAGATTAAAAAAACAAGCTTGGATCTTAAATAAGTGGCAGCTTGAGATGGAACGCTATCCTGTACTGGGTGAAAAGGTAACGATAGAAACTTGGTCTGCTGGGTTTAAACGTTTTTATGGAACGAGAGATTTCTTGATTATAGACATGGACCAGAAGATTATCGGCAGAGCCACGTCTTTGTGGATCTTTTATAATACAGAAAGCAAGCGTCCCTCCAGAATCCCCCTGGATTTTGAAGATGCTTACGGAGTTGACTCGCTTCGAGCGATTAAAGAGTCTTTGGAGGAACCTACGATAGGGGAAGGTGAACAGGAAGAAGGGAATGAAAAGATATTTGCGGTTAGACGCAGTGATATTGATACTAACGGACATGTCAATAATGCTAACTATCTTCAATGGATGCTAGAAGTGGTTCCTGAGGATATTTACCAGAATAATCATCTGACTGCCCTGGAAATTACCTATAAGAAGGCAACGACGTATGGAACCAGTATTTGCTCAAAATGCTATGCTGCTAATCCAAGGGCCAACAACTCAGCGTATAGGCATGTTGTCCTCAGGAACGATGACCATCAAGAACTTGCAATCGCTAAAACTGTTTGGGAGCCTCTGAGATAAAAACGGGGGTTGGCTATGTCTAACTTTCGAAGCAAGTAAATATATGTAGAATTCTGTAGGGATTATTATTACGTTATAAACATTTATGAAAAGAGGCAAAACATGCGTAGAAGTGATAAGGAAATAACTGATCAAAATTTAATGGATGAGATACTTAAGAAGGCACAGGTGTGCCGATTAGCAGTATCCTTTAAGGATATGCCTTATATTGTTCCGATGAACTTTGGTTACGCAGACAGGGTTTTGTATTTTCATTCTGCGCCTGACGGACTAAAAGTTATGATTCTGCGCGAAAATCCTCAGGCATGCTTTGAAGTTGAGATCAATACAGAGCTAGTGCCGAGCGAACAGGGGTGTGAATGGACGATGCGGTATCAGAGTGTTGTTGGTTTTGGAGAAATTGAATTCATCGATGACATTGCGGCTAAGCGAGAAGGAATGAAAATAATCATGCAACAATATTCAAATGAGCAACCTTTCCCTGCTGATGCTGTGTTAGCAGGAGTAACTCTTTTTAAGTTGACGGTAAATACTATGACAGGTAAACAATCGGGCCAATCAGGTAGTGTGTAATTTATCTAATGATAAGACTCCCGCTTTGAGCAAGTGGGAGTTCGTTTTTTCTGCTTTGAGGGGGTCAAGTCCTTCCGTGTGAGTGTACGTTTAGTGTGAACAAAGGTTCGGTATTTAGCTTTCGCTGAATAATTATTTATATAAAAGGTAAAAGTTATTATTTTTAAAGTGCTTACATAGAAGGAATAGAGGAGATATTTGTCGAAGAGAAACTTGATATCACTATATAATATGGGTATCTTAGTCAGTTCCATGGACATGACCGCAATCTAATAAGAAAAGTGGTATGAATAATGTCAACTGAAGAGATCATGGAATTAAAACAAAAAGTTGCTTTACTGGAAGCAACTTTAGCGGACGTTCGAGAAGAAAACGGAATTTGGGAACGGATTTTCCTTGAAATTCGTTGGGGAATGGTCGTTGCTGATGCCGGTAATGGAAAAATGTTAAAGGTCAATCCACACTATGCTGAAATGCACGGTTACAGCATCTCAGAATTAATAGGTCAATGCATGTATGATCTACTTTGTGCACCAGGACATCAAAAAGACCTTTTAGCTGAAGTCGGTCCAAGGGTACAGGATGATCGTTATGAATATCACTCCGTCCATATGAAGAAAGATGGAAGCTGTTTTCCTGTTCGAATTATTAATCATGAAATTACTGTAAACTCGCGGTGTTTCAGGATTATCTCGACTTGGGACATTACTGATAGTGAACTTAAACAAAAGGAGCTAAGTCAATACCAGGAACGTTTAGAAGAATTAGTCAAATTTCGTACGGATGAACTAGAGAAAACAAATGAACAACTTCGAAGCGAAATCATCCAAAAAGAAACCGCAGAAAATGAATTGGCAAAAGCAAATCAAGAGATGATCAATATTTTAGAAAGTATTGGAGACTGCTTTAAGGCGGTAAATCGTGAATGGGTCATAACCTACGCCAATCAGGCTATGGTTAAAGCGCGCGAGGCTAATGGAATAAGTGGAGATATTGTGGGAACTGATTATTGGGAAACTCATAAGGCATCGAATAAAACGATTAATGACGCTTGTCTTAAGGTTATGAATGACGGGATTCCAACTCGATTTGAGGCCTATGCTCTAACAATGGGGCAGTGGGTTGAGGTCAGTATTTACCCAACTCCAAGCGGAATCTCGATTTTTCTCCGTAACATTGAGGAAAGACGGATGATTGAAAAGGCCGTAGAAGAAGAGCATCACCGTTTGTATTCGTTATTTAACAGCTTTCCTGGATTAATATATCTTCAAGAAGAAAATCACAAAATACGCTTTGCGAACAATAGCTTTCAATCAAAATTTGGTTCAGGCTTAGACCAACCCTGCTTTGAAGTTATTGCAGGCTTGCCGTTTCCATGTCCTGATTGTATGTCCTCGATGGTGCTTAGAAACGACACGGCTGTATGGAAAGAAATGGTTTTTGATAATCGCATATACGAGATATATTCTCAACCCTTCATTGATGCAGATGGTTCCAGGCTGGTTTTCAAGGTGCTTATTGATATAACTGACAGAAGAAGTGCTGATCGTGAATTGGCGCGTCTAGAGCGACTTAATATGGTGGGAGAAATGGCGGCTGGTATTGCTCACGAGGTTAGGAATCCGCTGACGACGGTTCGCGGTTTTCTTCAGTTGCTCCAATCTAAGAAAGAGACGGTAGAATATCATGAATTTTTCCAATTAATGACAGATGAGCTGGATCGAGCGAATTTAATTCTTACAGATTTTTTGAGTTTAGCCAAAGATAAGTCTATCGGCTTTGAGTTAATCAATATATCCAAGATAGTAACAACTCTGTCCCCACTCTTAACAGCTGATGCAATCAATCAAGACAAAACAATCATTCTTCAGCTTGAAGAGGTTCCCGACTCTCATGGAAATGGAAACGAGCTTCGACAGCTGATTCTGAACTTAGCCCGAAATGGATTGGAGGCAATGCGAGCAGGCACGACTCTAACCATTCGAACTCATATATTTGAAGATTATATTATTCTTAAGGTTTGCGACCAAGGTGGAGGAGTTGATCCTGAAATACTCGATCGATTAGGGACCCCATTCTTAACAACAAAAGAACGAGGGACTGGATTAGGGCTTGCAATATGTCAAAGTATAGCTGTTCGACATAATGCTAAAATTAGTTTTGAGTCGGGGAATACTGGAACAACGGTTACAGTTAAGTTTCCAGTCGAGTAAATTATAGGCTAGATCAAGAATGGATATTAAAGCCACTCCATCATAAAAAGTGGGGTGGCTTTATTCATGAAATAAGTTTTTTTAGAATGCAGGAACAATGGACCCTTTGTATTTGTCTTCGATGAACTTCTTGACGTCAGGGGAGGTTAAAGCTTTGGCGAGCTTTTGCAGAGCAGGATCGTCTTTTTTACTTTCTTTGACAACAAGAATATTTGCGTAAGGTGACTCCTTGTCTTCCATAATGATAGAATCATTGAGCGGGTTGAGTCCGCCTTCTAAAGCGTAATTCGTATTGATCACTGCAGCAACAACCTTAGGATCTTGGAGTACTCTGGGAAGCTGAGGAGCATCGAGCGGGGGAATTTTGAGTTGCTTAGGGTTATATTGGATGTCATTAACCGTTCCCTTAATTCCAGTTCCATTTTTTAGTTGGATGAGACCGGCTTTGGCTAGCAGAGCCAGGGCTCGACCGGCGTTAGAGGGATCATTAGGAATGGCTATAGTATCCCCGTTTTTGAGGTCATCAAGTTTGGTGATTTTCTTAGAGTAGATTCCCATTGGCTCAATGTGCACGTTAGCAATTGAAACATTCTTTAAGGAATGGTCTTGGTTAAAGGAATCCAGGTAAGGGGTGTGTTGGAAGAAGTTGGCATCGATATCTCCCGTATCCAAGTCTAAGTTAGGGCGGACATAATCAGTGTAGTTAACGATTTGGAGGTCAACACCTTCTTTGAGCAGAGCTGGTTTAATGTGCTCTAGGATTTCGGCATGGGGAATTGGAGTCGCGCCAACTTTCAATACGGTGTTTGAGAGTTTGTCGGATCCGGCTTTCGGTGCATCGGTCTTACTGCCACAGCCTGAGAGTACGAGGGAAAGAGTGACTAAAACAGCGAGTGATAAAGCAAGGTAACGGTGATTCTTAAGTTTAAACATAATTTCTTCCTCCTATTTGTTGAGTTTGATTTGAACATTGACTAATGGGGTTTGCTTGGTGCTTCGTAGCAGATGAAGCGCTGGTGAGGGTATCAGCCTTGGTTTAATGAGTAAGCCTGCGTGCCACTGCAGTTCCCAGAGATTGTATGGTCTGAACGATCACGACTAGAATGACGACGGTGACAATCATAATATCGGTTCGGAAACGATTGTAGCCATATTGAATGGCTAAGTTTCCTAACCCACCTCCGCCAACGGTACCGGCCATTGCAGTGTAGCCGATGACACTAATCGTCGTGATGGCGACGCCTAGAATAAGTGAAGCCTTCGCTTCAGGCAGAAGAACTTTTTGAATAACTTGTTTGGGGGATGCCCCCATGGATAAGGCTGCTTCGATCACGCCGTAGGGCACTTCTTTTAGGGAACTTTCCACGACTCGGGCCACAAAAGGAGCAGCGGAGATAACAAGCGGGACAATTGCAGCTGTTGTGCCTATGGACGTGCCAACAACTGATCTAGTGAATGGGATGAAGGCCACTAAAAGGATGATGAACGGAGCGGAACGCAAGATGTTGACAAGGGTTCCTAAAGTTCGTTCTACCCACGGGTTGGGCATAATGTGTCCGGGAGAGGTGACAACCAAAATAATGCCTAAAGGAAGTCCTAACAGGTAAGCGAATACCGTAGAGGTGGCGACCATATAGAGGGTTTCACCGGTTGCCGGGATAATAAGTCGGAGTAAATCAGTCCAAAAAGTGACTTGAAAAAGCAGGGATGAATCAAAGGGCATGTTGAAGCACCTCCACTTTTAATTCCCGAGATGCTAAATAGCGGTGAGCCTCTTTAAGCTGTGCGGGGTTTCCCAGTAGTTCCAGGGTTAAAGTGCCAAAGAGCGTAGATTTCAAATGGTCGATACTCCCATAGAGGATGTTTGCGCGAACGTCGCAAGTGCGTAATAAATCGGTAATAATCGGATCTGAGGCTCGTGAGCCAAGAAATTGAATGCGAACAATTTCTGAGTCCCGGTGAGCTGAAAGCTCCTTTAACAGGTCGGCAGGAAGTTCGTTCGGAAAAACGGTTGAGATAAACTGGCGAGCGATATCTGATTGCGGTTTTATGAAGACAGACTCGACAGGGCCATTTTCCACAATACGGGCTTCGTGAATAACTGCAACATCCGTGCAGATTTCTTTGACCACTTTCATTTCATGGGTAATCATTACAATCGTTAAACCGAGTTTTTGGTTAATATCGCGAAGCAGGTTTAAGATTGAAAGAGTGGTTTGTGGATCTAACGCTGAAGTGGCTTCGTCGCACAGAAGGACTTGAGGTTTTGTGGCCAGCGCTCGCGCAATGCCGACTCGCTGTTTTTGCCCCCCGCTTAATTGAGCAGTGTAAGCAGATGATTTGTCTTCCAGACCGACGAGATGGAGTAACTCTTTTACCCGTATCGAGATTTCTCTCTTTGGCACTCCGGCAATTTCTAAAGGAAAGGCAATGTTTTCTGCAACGGTCCGCGATTGAAGGAGATAAAAGTGTTGAAAGATCATTCCGATATTCTGACGCGTTTGACGAAGTTCTTGGTTTGAAAGCTTGGTTAAGTCTTGTCCGGCAACGACGATTTGACCGCTTGTAGGTTTCTCAAGAAGGTTTAAGCAACGCACCAGCGTGCTTTTCCCTGCACCGCTTAATCCAATAATACCGTAGATGGCTCCCTGCAATATGTTCAAGGATACATTATTAATGGCTATGATGGTTCCTTGGCGAGAGGAGTACTTTTTGACTAATTGATTTATCTGAATCAAAGGCTTACCTCCTTTTAAAGATTTACACACAACAAAACTCCGCGAAGAAAACCCGCGGAGTACCATTCGGTTTTCCTCTTATCTCCCAGATTTCTCTGCAGGAGTTAGCACCGTGCATAAAATGCCGGTTGCCGGGCTTCATCGGGCCAGTCCCTCCACCTACTCTGAATAAGAGTCGTATATGAAGTTTTCGTGTGTCAGTCATACTAATGAATGCTTATATTTTAGCATAGGGAGAGAGTCATTTGCAAGAGGTAATCTTGCTCCTAAAATATAAAAAGCTTGACAATAGCGCAGTGCTTTAATAAATTAAAGGGAGACAGTGGTTTTGTTCTATTAAGGAGGAAAATGTATGTCAAGTGATGAGCGTTTACAGAATCCCTTAACGGATGCCCTGGTTGAAGCTGTTTTGTTGCTGAAAAACAAAGAAGAGTGTTATCGGTTCTTTGAAGACATTGCGACAGTTGCAGAAATTAAGGCTTTAGCTCAACGTCTGGAAGTTGCTAAAATGTTACAAAGAAATGAAACATATACGGCGATTGCTGAAGTGACGGGAGTTAGTACCGCGACGATCAGCCGGGTAAAACGCTGTTTGAATTTCGGAGCAGATGGATACCAACTCATCTTGCGGCGTCTGAAAGAACTGCAGACACAGAAAATAGACACTAATGAAGGAGAAGCATGATGCTGAGAACAAATTTAGGGTTGCGTATACCAAAGGGCATGCGCGATCTGTTACCTGAAGAGATCGCCGTGCAAGAGGGTTTAGAGGAAAAAATTCTTACACTTTTTCGACAGTGGTCTTACCAAAAGGTATTGACTCCCACTCTGGAATATTCTGCTTGCGTTCAACCAGATGTTGAACAAGAGGATACATTATACAAATTTTTTGACCGTGAAGGGCGTATATTAACGCTACGTCCAGAACTGACGATACCGATTGCTCGCCTTGTCAGCACACGTTTGCGCGGTGGAGAATTTCCACTGCGCTTATGTTATGGTGCAGATGTCTATCGAAACACCACCGTTAGACACAGAGAGTTCCGTCAAGTCGGCGTAGAGCTTGTAGGTTCTGATCAGGAACTTGCCGATGCAGAGGTAATTGCCCTCGCAGTAGAAGCTATTGCTGGTTTAGGCTTGGATAATTATCAGTTTAACCTGGGGCATATGGGGATCTTTTCGGGGCTCATGCTGGAAGCAGGAGTCGATGAAGGGATACAGACTCAGCTGGAAGAAGCGTTAGCCCGCAAAGATATGGTGGGTGTAGAAAGCTGTGTCAAACAAAGTGGCCTGCCAGGGCGAGTTCAGGAGCTGTTACTTCGGTTGCCCCATTTTCATGGAGGAGAGGAAATTCTCGATGAAGTCCTCGCTTGGAGTGAGCGTCCAGCGATTCGGGAAGCCGTCGAAAGTCTCAGAAGAATTTATCAGTATTTAAATTATTTTGGAGTTCAAGCAAATGTATCCTTAGATTTAGGTATACTTCGTGGTTTTTCATATTATACCGGAGCGGTGTTTGAAGGGTATGTTCCGGGAATAGGTTTTCCAGTCGTTGAAGGCGGACGTTATGATGCTTTATATGGGGACTTTGGGATTCCGCAACCAGCAACTGGGTTCGCTATCCACCTGGGTAATTTATTAGAACAATTCCCACTTCCAGCAGTCAAGGGAGCAGATGTGTTGGTATTTGGTTCTGATGCGAAGCAGATCATTAGTCAGTGCCAAGCTTTAAGATCCCAGGGAAAAAGAGTCGAAATGGCCCTGGGCGTATTAGGAAAAGACGAAGCACAGAAAATAATGCTTCAAAAGAATATTACGCAACTCATATTTGTCGAATAAGGAAAGTTAGACCGAGGATGGTTCCCTTGTCTAAATCTTTGTGCAGACGTTGCTTGCGTTGTTGAAGTAAAAACGTGAGTGAGTATTTGGAATGCGGAAAACGTTTAGCATACTTTTGGGTTGGAATATTATATAATAACGTAATAAATACATCTAAATAAAAGGGGGTGTAATGATTGCGTAAACTTGCAGTACTTACTGGCGGAGGAGATTGCCCGGGGCTTAATGCGGTGATCAGGGCAATTGCTAAGAGCGCGCATGGATATGGAATTGAAGTGCTTGGGATTAGGGATGGCTTCCGTGGAGCTGTAGAAGGAGATTTCATGTCTCTTTCTCTGAAGGATGTCTCGGGTATCTTACCACGCGGGGGTACTATTCTCGGAACTACGAATCGAGACAACCCTTTTGCTTATGAAATGAAACTAAATGGGATGACTCAACCTGTAGATCGCTCAGACGACGTTATCCGAAATTTGCAGGAGCACGGAGTAGATGCCCTATTAGCCATCGGTGGGGACGGGAGTTTGAACATCGCTCTTAAGTTTGAGAATAAAGGACTTGAAGTTATTGGAATTCCTAAGACTATCGATAATGATTTAATGGCCACAGATCAAACATTTGGTTTTCAAACGGCGGTGGATACAGCCCAAGAAGCGTTGGACCGTTTGCATACCACAGCGGAATCTCATCATAGGGTCATGGTTCTTGAAGTCATGGGTCGTTATGCTGGCTGGATAGCTTTGTACGCTGGTGTCGCAGGAGGAGCAGATGTCATCCTAATTCCGGAGATTCCGTATAATCTTAATCGGGTTGCCTTAAGTATTGAGAAACGGGCCAAGCAAGGAAAGAAATTCAGTATTATCGTCGTGGCAGAAGGTGCTAAGCCCTTGGGTGGCGAAATGGTAGTTGAACGAATGATGACAGGGCGAGTTGACCCCATTAAATTAGGAGGGATTGGCGCTAAAATAGGCCATGATCTTGAAGATCATTACGGGATGGAAACCCGAGTGACGGTGCTCGGACATCTGCAACGCGGAGGGTCCCCTAATGCCTATGATCGAGTACTGTCTACTCGCTATGGGGCAGCGGCGGTAGATGCTGCGTTGGAAGAAGAATTTGGAATCATGGTTGCACTGCAAGGCAGGGAGATTGTAAGAGTTCCCCTCCGTGAAGCAGTTGATCAAATTAAACTTGTGCCTTTAAATGATCCCTTATTGTTAGCGGCGCGTACTCTGGGGATGGAGATGGGAGATTGAACCTTGAAAGATAGGAGGCTGAAAAATGAGTGGCAAATTATCTCTAGATCAGCTCGAAAATTTTTTGGATGAGACTTGCGATTCTTTACGAGGGGATCGGGAAGCTGCGGAATTTAAAGAATATGTCATTGCAATTCTATTTTTAAAGCGTTTAAACGACCGATTTAAACTCGAACGCGAGGTTAGGCGTAGAAAGCTTACGGTGAAAGGGTTGTCTCAAGGTCAAATAGAAGAAGAGTTGGAAAAAAGGGAATCATATCGTTTATTTGTACCGAAGATGGCACGTTGGGACATGGTAAAGCTAGAAAAACAAGACTTAGGTTCCTATCTGGCTAAGGCCTTTTCAGAGATTGATGATAAAAACAGAGGTTGTTTGGGCGTTTTAAACACTGTTGACTTTAGTAAGATTACTGAAACGGGCGAGAGGTATATTACTAATGATGAGTTAGCTCAGCTAGTTGCAGATTTTGAGGAATTGAAGTTATCGGATGATCACTTAGCCTTTTAATTTCTGAAAGAGATAAAAAGGCTAACCTGAAGAACTAATGATTAAGGTAAGAATGAGCAAATTAGTTTATCCATAAATTAGCTTTAAATACAAGAGCAGAGAGAATGTCAGATTGACTACTCTCTGCTTTTTAGTTCGGTTTTCACCATGCCCTACGTGAATACCACCATCAATTTAAAGGTTTAAAATTTATAATTTAGTGCACTAGTCACTAAAGCTGAACATAGGACTTCGGTGGGAGGCTACTCCTTAGAGCAAAGCGTTTCTACTGGGAAAGGGCAGGCGCTTGGTGATGCTTCTTCACTGGGGACTATCGTTACCGAAGTAGAATAAGGAACACCCACTTGAAGAAGAGGAGTCTCGGAATTGATGAATTTCTGGGAAAAATTCGGAGGATTAGAATTATTTAAATTTATGATAAGGGGTTGCCAGAGTTAAGGCGCATTGATATAATTAATGTGTTAGCGCTTTAACTAAATAAAGCGTTAAACTGAATGACTAGAAATCAAAAGTATTGTGTATTGGGAAATTTGAGAGGGGATGCCAAGTTGGATAAAGAATTCTTGACGATTGCCTTACCTAAAGGAAAGTTGCTTATTGATTCGATTCGATTGTTGAGTCGGGTTGGGATAGAATGCAGCCATGTTAATGAAGATTCACGGAAGTTGTTCTATGATCTTCCGAACAGTAAAGTAAAGATTATAATTTGCCGACCTACTGATATTCCGACGTATGTAGAATATGGGGCAGCGGATCTGGGTTTCGTGGGGAAGGATACCTTGCTGGAAGAGAACAAGGATGTGGCTGAATTACTGGACCTGAAATTTGGCTATTGTCGTTTTGTGGTGGCAATGTTGGAGGCTAGTGTTCCTCCTAAACTTCTGAGCGGAGAGTACGATTTAAGTGGACTGAACCATCAACGTGTTGCCACGAAGTTCCCTCGGGTAACAGAGACCTATTTTAGCGGAATTGGCATGCAGGTGACTCCCATTAAATTGCACGGAAATATGGAGTTAGCTCCGTGTGTTGATCTGGCAGAAATGATCGTCGATATTGTTTCCACGGGAAAAACCCTCAAGGAAAACCATTTGGTCGAGGTAGCTCCGATTCTTGAAGCGACTACCCGCCTAATTGCTAATCGAGTAGCCTATCGCATGAAATACGAGCGGATTCGAGATTTGGTCGAGTGTTTACGCAAAGATTTAGTAACATATGGGGGATGAGCGATTTATGAAAGTTGAGAAGCTAACTGATCTTGATTTACAACGCCTTACGCGGAAGTCGTATGGGGAGGATGAAGTTCTAGAGCAACGTGTTACAGCAATACTCAAACGTGTTCGGGACGAGGGAGAAGACGCGATTTATCAACTAACTGAAGAATTTGATCATGTAAACTTGCGGCAAAACGGTTTGCGTGTCTCGGATGAGGAGATTCAAGAGGCCTATCAAGAGGTGAGTGAAGATTTCTTACAGGCCTTGCGTACTGCTAAAGCAAATATTTTAAGGTACCATGAAAAACAAAAACGAATCTCTTGGCTAGAACCGGATTCAGATGGGAGCATTCTTGGACAATTGCTGCTTCCGCTCAAGCGAGTGGGTGTTTATGTGCCCGGGGGAACAGCGTCTTATCCGTCGTCGGTTTTGATGAATGCTTTACCGGCAATTGTAGCTGGAGTGCGGGAAATCGTGATGGTTAGTCCCCCCAGAGTTGATGGAACTCTTCTTCCAGAGGTTTTGGTTGCGGCGGCTGAAGCAGGGGTGACCGAAGTGTACAAAGTGGGCGGAGCTCAAGGAATCGCCGCATTAGCCTATGGAACGGAGAACATCTTTCCGGTTGATAAGATAACCGGACCCGGGAACATTTACGTGACTTTAGCCAAAAAGCAAGTCTTTGGAACAGTGGATATTGACATGCTGGCCGGACCAAGTGAAATCTTAATCCTAGTGGATGAGAGCGGATGCCCGGAAGAATTAGCCGCGGATTTACTCTCTCAGGCCGAGCATGATCGTTTAGCCTCGGCAATCTTGGTCTCGCCATCTCGAGAACTCCTTGAACAGACAATCGTTGCTGTGGAAAGACAACTGGAAAGTTTACCCCGTGTTGAGATTGCTCGAGCGTCTTGGGAAACGTACGGAGCGGCGATTCTTGTCTCAGATCTCCAAGAAGGAATGGATTTGGCTAATAAAATTGCTCCAGAGCATTTTGAACTAGTCGTCGAAGACCCGTATTCCTGGTTAGGTCAAGTCCGCAATGTTGGGGCGGTCTTTCTAGGACGATATTCTCCTGAATCTGTGGGAGATTACTTTGCAGGGCCAAACCATGTATTACCGACCGGAGGCTCGGCACGTTTTTATTCTCCACTTAATGTAGATATGTTTATGAAAAAGGTTAGTGTGATCGGATATTCGGAAGTAGCTCTTAAGAGAGACGCCAAGCAGATTGCTTTACTTGCCCGCAGCGAGGGGTTAGAAGCACATGCCCGCGCTGTAGAAGTACGGTTTAGAGAAAAAGAAGGCGAAAATTCGAGGGAAAAAGATTAAGTAAGGGGCAGAGAAAGTTAGAGAGCAACAATAAAGCGGTTGCCAAGAAATTCCATACAAGGGAGAGATGTAATCGATGGAAACTGAGTTAAGTAATCCTGAACAGTTAGTTCGCCCTGCTGTTCGTGAGCTGGTTCCCTACGAAACCAACTATATGCCGGAGTATATTAAACTAGATGCCAATGAAAATCCGTTTCCTTGGCCTGAGGAAATGCGGGAAGCGTTGCTTGCCGAGAAATTAGCCTTTAACCGCTATCCGGATGGAATGGGTCAGAATCTCAAGAATCGTATTTCTAGGTATACTTCAACCTCTCCGGATAGTATTCTAATTGGAAACGGCTCGGATGAGTTGATCCAAATGATTCTGCTCACTTTTGGTGGTGCGGAGAAATCGTTGATCATCCATCCACCGACATTCGGCATGTATCAGATCTATGCTCGCTTGACGGAAACTGCAGTTGTGCAAGTGCCCTTGTTAAACGGTCTGGACTTGGATACGGAGCAAATGTTAACAGCAGCCCAAGCCCCAGAGGCTCAGGTAATCATTGTTTGTAATCCCAACAATCCTACGGGATCGCTCTTCCCAAGGAATGAGATTCTAAGACTTGTAAGGGAAAGCGGCAAAATAGTCGTAGTAGATGAGGCCTACGCTGAGTTTTCAGAGGAAACTCTCATTTCTGAGCTAGAAAACTACCCTAACTTAGTGATCATGCGAACATTTTCTAAGGCTTTTGGAATGGCAGGACTTCGCTTAGGGTATCTATTGGGACAACCGAAAACCATTGCCTTAATCAACAGAGTACGGCCACCCTTCAACGTCAACTCTTTTAGTCAGAGAGCCGGAATTCTGGCCTTGGATAATTTAAATGAGTACCAAGGGCAAATCCAGGAAATTAAAGCAGAAACACAAAAATTACAAGCCGCCTTAAATCTGGTTCCGAATCTAACGGTTTACCCGACGCGGGCGAATTTCATTCTCTTTAAACCGGAAGATCCTGATCAGTGGGCGTCAGAATTGCTAAAACGAGGTTTTCTAGTCCGGAACATGGGCATGCTTCCTTCTCTGGGCAAATGTCTGCGTATCAGCGCGGGACTGCCGGAGGAAAATGAAAAGTTTATCCGTGCAGTTCGGGAGATTAGCGTCGGAGCATAACCAACTTTCGGCAGATAAAAATCATGTTAGAAGACTCATAAAAAAGAAGGTTCGAATCATTAAACCCTAGATGATTTCAACTAAATATTACGGCTATACTTGATTAAGTATGAATTAAACCGGAGTGTAGAAAGGATAGAATAAATGCGAGAAGCTTGTATTGAACGGAAAACTAAGGAAACAGAAATCCGTGTGCGTTTGAATCTTGATGGTACCGGAGAGGCTCAAGTAAAGACGGGAATTGGTTTCTTTGATCATATGCTGACAGCGTTTGCCCGATTTGCCTATCTGGATCTAATTCTTGAGGTCAGCGGGGATTTGGAGGTGGATGCCCACCATACGATTGAGGATTGTGGGATCGTGCTGGGGCAAGCAGTGCGGGAGGCTTGCGGCGATAAAGCAGGGATTGAACGACTTGGTGAGGCCCTGCTTCCTATGGACGAAGCCCTTGTTCAAGTGGCATTGGACCTCTCGAATCGGCCCTATCTAGTTTGGGATGTGGATTGTTCAGATGGTATGGTTGGTGAGTTTCCAGTCGAGATGGCAGAGGAGTTTTTCAGAGCGTTAGCGGTACAGAGCGGGCTTACTTTGCATGTGAGGAAGCTTTATGGTAAGAACCGACATCATATTCTAGAAGCTGCCTTTAAAGGTGCGGGGAGAGCTCTGGGACTGGCTTTACGCCGGAACACTCGGTATCATGGTATCCTTTCAACCAAAGGAGTTTTATAAATGATTGGAATTGTAGATTATGGACGAGGAAACATAAGAAGTGTGGAGAAGGCTTTAGAAAAGGTTGGTTTTGAGGCAACTATTATGGCTTCCCCAGCGGAACTAAGCACTGTGAATGGTCTTATACTTCCAGGCGTTGGGGCGTTTGCTGATGCAATGCAGGCGTTGGAACAAGGGGGATGGATTGAGCCACTCATCCAGTTCGCTCGCTCCGGGCGCCCTTTCTTGGGAATCTGTCTGGGAATGCAGATTCTCTTTGAGATTGGGGAAGAGCACGGTGAGCACACTGGGTTAGGACTCTTAACTGGCCGCGTGGTAAAATTTCCGCCGGGTAGGAAGGTTCCCCATATGGGTTGGAATAGTTTGCGACTGGAGCAACCCTCTCATCTTCTGGAAGGGATTCCGAATGAATCCTACTTTTATTTTGTTCATTCCTATTATGCAGAACCTAGTGAGCAGAAAGATATTGTAGCGACCAGCGACTATGGAGTCGTTTTCCCAGCCGTTGTAGGCAAGGACAATGTTTGGGGAGCACAATTTCACCCAGAGAAATCAAGTCCTTGGGGACTACAGATACTAACGAATTTTGGAAAGTGGGTGAATGCGGATGATACTCTTTCCAGCCATTGATCTTAAAGAGGGAAAAGCGGTACGCCTTTTACAGGGACGGATGGAAGATTCGACGATTTATGCAGATAATCCTGTTAATGTTGCTAAAGAATTTGAGAATCAAGGTGTAGAGTATTTACATATGGTTGATCTGAATGGCGCATTTTCTGGAAAACCAATGAATGACGAAACCATACGGCGGATTGTGAGAAGTGTATCGATGAAAATTCAAGTAGGTGGTGGAATCCGCACGATGGAGCGGATTACAGAGCTTTTAGAGTTAGGGGTCGAACGGGTTATTCTGGGAACAATCGCCGTCAAAAACCCGAAATTGGTCGCCGAAGCAGCACGCCGGTATGGGAAACGAGTTATTGTGGGGATTGATGCCAAGGATGGCTTGGTTGCAGTTCAAGGTTGGGCGGAAGCCACAGAAATACAAGCAGTAGACTTGGGGAAGGCTATGAAAGCTGTGGGAATCGAAAGCGTGGTTTTCACTGATATTTCGCGTGACGGAATGCTCCAAGGACCTAATATCGAGAGCACTGTACAGATGGCCCAGGAAACTGGCTTATCAGTGATCGCCTCTGGTGGAATTTCTACGTTAGATGATCTGCGAAAGTTGGAGGCCGAGGCGCTTAGAGGAGTTTCTATCGAGGGTGCTATTACAGGAAAAGCTCTCTATAGCGGAGCTTTCACTTTGAGGGAAGCTTTAGAGGCTGCTGGTGGAGGAATGAGTGATAAGAAACAGAAATATGTAGCACCAACCGAATCAGTAAAACAGGATTGAGGAGGGGATGAGACATGTTAAGCAAGCGGATCATTCCCTGTTTAGACGTCCATGAGGGGCGTGTGGTTAAGGGAACTAATTTTGTGCAGTTACGTGATGCTGGGGACCCAGTGGAACTCGCAGCTCTCTATGACCAAGAAGGTGCTGATGAGTTAATTTTCTTAGATATAACCGCTTCCTCTGATAACCGAGAAACAATGGTTGATGTAGTACGCCGAACAGCCGAGCAAGTTTTCATTCCCTTCACCATTGGAGGCGGACTGCGTACTATCGGGGATATTCGCCGCATGCTTAGGGCGGGGGCGGATAAGATTGCTTTAAACACTTCTGCGGTTCAGAACCCCAGGCTTATTCAAGAAGGGGCCCATGCTTTTGGGAGTCAGTGTATTGTCGTGGCTATTGATGCTCGAAGCAACGCACCAGGTCAATGGGAAGTGTATATTCATGGTGGAAGAACAGCGACGGGCAAGGATGTCTTGGAATGGGCAGCAGAGGCGGAAGCTCTTGGTGCGGGAGAAATCCTCTTGACTTCCATGAATCGCGACGGAACTAAGATTGGCTACGAATTAGAATTGACTCGGACTGTGAGTCGAGCCGTGTCCCTGCCCGTCATAGCGAGCGGTGGTGTAGGAACCTTAGAACACTTAGCGGAAGGGCTCACCTTAGGGGAAGCGGACGCCGTCTTAGCGGCTTCGATCTTTCATTACAAGGAGTACAGCATTGGGGAAGCTAAACGCTATCTGGCGCAACGAGGAATTTTGGTACGACATTCGTAGTTCGATATTCGAACTTGCGATATGGACAGAAAGGTAGAGATACATATGGATGCAAATGAAATACAAGCTTTAGACTTATCGAAGATCCGCTGGGATGCTCACGGGCTTGTTCCTGCGATTGTTCAGGATGTGGAGACTAGGGAAGTTTTAATGCTGGCATATATGAATGAAGAGTCCTTAGGTCGGACTCTGCATGAAGGGAAGGCTTGTTATTATAGCCGAAGTCGACAATCTCTGTGGCTGAAAGGGGAAACCTCGGGACATTTCCAGGAGATCGTGGATATTAAATTTGACTGTGATCAGGACGCCTTACTTCTGACTGTGAAGCAAATCGGTATGGCTTGCCATGAAGACTATTTCTCGTGTTTTCACTATGATCTGACCAGCGAAGGATTTGAGGGAATTGGAAAGGCTAAAGTGAGGCCTGAGCCCACACTGGGAAGGACCCTAGAGCTGTTGACAGATGTGATTCATTCCAGAAATCAGGAACGGCCTGAAGGAGCTTATACAACCTATCTCTTTGAAAAAGGGATTGATAAGATCCTTAAAAAAGTCGGAGAAGAAAGTGCGGAAGTGATTATCGCCGCTAAGAATGCTGATCCAGAAGAGATAAGGTGTGAAGTATCGGATTTGTTCTATCATGTGTTAGTAATGCTTGAAGAGCGCGGGGTTGGAGTCAGTGAGGTAGCCAGGGAGTTGCTTGAGCGGCGTAAAGTAGGATGTTAAATTTAAGACTGAAACAAACAAAGTTGGAAGAGAGTTCCGGCTTTGTTTGTTTCATAGACACATTGGTTCATTAAAGGACCAGCTAAGCGGTATTAATAGATTATCTTTTAATATGGCAGTACAGGTGTACAATCTTTAAGGGACAGAAGACTTAATAGTGGAGTATAAAATATGAAAACTTTTTTAACTAAGTTTAATCAATGGTTAAATAGGTATATGTTTGTAATGGTAACAGCTGGAATAGCCGCGGGATTCTTCATTCCGCTTATAAATTCACCGCTTATCAGTGCCTTAGCAACAGGTTTATTTGCCTATATGACCTTTATGAGCGCCTTACGTACAACCTTTCAGGATGTTGTTCGTATTTTAACGAAACCTCTTGTTCCTTTATGGAGCATGTTCTTAATCCATGGCATTTCACCGCTTGTTGCCTGGGGGGTAGGACTCTGGATCTACCCAGATAATTTCTACATGCGCTTAGGTCTTTTACTTGGTTCCACCATCCCGATTGCGGTCACTTCGGTTATTTGGACCACGATTGCTAATGGAGATATTGCACTCGCATTGGTGACGGTGACTCTGGATACTTTACTGATCCCTATCTTGTTTCCAGCCTTTTTTATAATTATACTTGGAACAAGTATTGCCATCGATTATGGAAACATGGTATTGCGGTTGCTCTTAATGGTTACTATCCCGAGCATCCTTGGAATGGTAATTAATGAAATAACTAAAGGGAGGTTGGAGAACTTCTCTGTTTCAGTAGGGGGAGTGACTTCGAAGATTGCTAGCTTCTTCGTTGTCTTTCTCAATTCTGCTGTTGTTCTTCCGAATATAAAATGGGATATTTCGGCAGTCAAAATGATGACCGTCGTTGTGGGATTAGTCTCTGTTAATTATCTGATTGGGTTTTGCGGGAGCTATCTTTTAAAAGATCGGCGGCAAGAGGTTGTAACGGCTATGATCTTTAATGTAGGAATGCGCAATACAGGCTTTGGTTCTCTTATAGCCATTTCTTATTTCCCGGCTACAGTTGCCTTACCTATTGTCTTAACACTCCTCTTTCAACAACCGATTGCAGCGATCGTTTCGAAGGTTATAATGAAATTTGATCATCAGGATCGTAAAATAAGACCCGAGGAAGGCACACTAACCATCTAGTTAGAGATCGTTGAATATCAATGCCCTATGTGCCCATAGAGACGATGATGCATTTTGAAGATTGGACTATCTCCTTTGAACAATAACATTGGGCTTTTTTTAGATAAAATACTTTACGTCTATCTGTAATGAATCTGAGATTTGTTGTATTACATTATCCAACTTATTTGGGAATTCGACCGTATCTGATAAAATAGATATTCTAACGACTTCGTCAGTACTGTTAATTTTCAACCAATATTCTTTTCCACTTATTGATTCTTGTCCAAATTCAGCAGTCCATTCGATTATGAATCCTTGATATTCACTTTTTAAAACATCGCGTACCTTATAGGACCTGAAATCAAAAGGACTTAAGGATTTGCTATAGCTAAGAAAACGCTCTAAATCTTTAATCTTCCATAACTGTATATAGCCCCTGAAAGCCAATTCATTGTTGTTTACTAAATATGTACTAAATTGCATCTCATTTCCCATGTCAGAGCTAACGTAGATCTCGGTGGCATCCGGTACTGAAAATGTTATAGTATAGTCGTCTATATCATATTGCGAAGACTTATAACTGGTCTTTATAGTTGCATAACTCTGTATTGGAAAATAACCATGTTTAATAGTTTTTACCGACCCTCTTAACGAAAGGATCAGAGATATGAGCACTGCAATAATTAGAATTGCACCTATAAGGATAAGCGTTTTTTTTCTCATCTTTTCTCCCTTCTTTTGTTTCCTACCTTATAATCTATTGAAATGTATGAACAATATTACCTAACAACTTTTCGTATACCCTAAATGGTTTTGACAGCGCTGGCAACTTATTTATGGAAAGGCTTTTTGCTAAATTTCTAATTTCCGTAAATGTATGCTAAATAATTAAAGCACCCTATCGTGACTCTTACAGTCTAACTCGATAGGGTGCTTTAATGCATCTGGCAGGGTTATTGTTTTGGATTCAAGGCCTTGCAAAGTGTTCCATGATTTTTGCCCAAATACGTTGTGTTTCAAGGAATTCGCTATTATGTTTTTCAACATTTTTATGGTATTTCTCCAATTCAGCTAAGACTTTGATAAAATCCGGCCTCTCGAAATAAGCGCATATTTTTGGCAATATCTCGTTAAGCTGTTCCCTCATCTCTTCAATCTTTTCATCGTAATGATCTCTTTGTGTGATGTAAAGCAGTAATGGCTTATAACGAATCCAACCTATACAGGCCTTGTAAAAGCGAGTGGTAATTTGCTCAGTATCAGCCTTTATAAATTTTAATCGGAGTGGGAGAACGCCTTCTAGAAGGTCATTATAAGTTGAGAACCCGTCATGAAATGTGTAACATGGCACGCGCAAAACTTTTCGTTCGCTAAGACAGGTACTTAAAAAGGTATCCTCGCCTCTAGCTCCTGGCGGATTGTAAAATGGAAAAATACGACGAGAATCAGTAAGGTTGATACATAGATTAGCACCTGAGATGAATTTAGAATGGTTTATTTCCTGAACCGCTATGGCATCAGCGCTAGTCAATATTTTTGTATCAGCGTAGGTTACCCCGCCATTTTCCATAACAGTTTTCAAAGTATCCCAGTTAATGATATCATTGCTGATTGCCTCGATGAATGAACGGAAATCCGCTTCGGTCATAGTGTCATTAAACTCTATATGGGGAATAGGGGATATATAGCCGCAATGATTCCCATGGGTGATGTCCGCTTGAGCAATATATTTAAGATGCCCTGTCAGGACCTCCTGGCCTCCCCAGATTGCTGTATTACGAGTATTGGTCACGGCCAGCGGGTATTCGTCGTCGTCCAGAAAAACCAGATAATCCATATTGTGCTTAATAGCGTTATATAGCACAGCGTTACGTTTGGCTGCATACCCCTTACCAAAGATCAAGGAAACTTCACTAAAATGGATGACGTTTTCTCGAATTAAATAATCAATTTCTTTTTTTATAGCAATGCTCCCAATAAAATTGCTGCTATCAATCTGCTCTGCTAGTTCTGGGTGTACATTGGTGTAATCAGTTATTTTAGTTTTATGATAATCAAGATCATATGCTACAAAAAGATTTAAACTAATACTTTTGTTTTCTACCAACCCGGATTCCTTCCAAGTGTGTATATAGGTTCTCAGCACCTTTTGAAAGCTCTTTCTCCCAGTCGCAAAACCGATGGCAACTTTAATGATTTTGTCCTTGTGCAATTAATCGCTTCCTTTTGAAATAAATCTTTCATAAAGTCTCGTTACATTGCTATAAATAATAGCAAAAGTTTAAAGTTTAAATGTCGCCAGCATCCTTGAAAACCTGAATAAATACTAACATTTACTCGATTTCACAGGATAAAGATTAGTTCGTCTTTCTAAATGAGCTTTCATTATGCCCTTTAAGGCATGATCTGTCTTCGTGCAAATTCTCTTTACCTCGTAATGGTCCTCCATCACCCCGTTAGTATCAACATGAGCTTGTACAATTACATCTGTGGCAATGTTCAAGCTAGTGTCAGGCCTAGTTTCCGTTTCCTTGATAGCTTTAGCCACTGAATAATGCCTCCTTTAGTCATTTCATACCCCCATCAATTGAGGGCGATTTAATCCACTTTAGAATAAGCTCCCTCGTAAAACTTGCCCACTTGGATATTGTCAAAAATGTCACAAAGGTTGATGCCTTAATATCATCTTCTGATGGATCTCTTTTAGCTCTGATTATTTCTAATGCTCTTCCGTAAAGTACATTTAGACTTGGGGTAAGTTTCTCAATTTCACTAAATAGAGATAAATGATATTCATATAACTCAACTAAAGTAAAATGTGATATCGACTCCCCATAGTCGATAATTTCTTTGGCCTCTTTTAATTCAAACAACACTTTAAGATCGTTAGTCATAAGGATTCTAGCCACTTGTTGTGGTGGATACTTCTTACCGTCAGGGCTCTCAATGATGCCCCGTTTTACCCAGTTTTGAATTGTTGCAACCTCAAAGGCTTGATCATTTACGCCAATTATGGACCTAATGGAGTTACTTGTACCTAATTTAACGATTTGTGATGCCATTAATTCTATATCAGGTATGCCTTTATTGTTACTAAACTTAGAAAACAAAGGACTTTCTGCACCCTTTATAATCATTTCTACGGGTCCCAAGATGTTTTCTTCTATTTCATCATTTGACATCAAAACACAACCTTAAATCAACATAATATAACAATAATAAGTGAAATGTATTTATTGTATTACATAAAGAGTTCAATTGACTGTATTATATTTATAATAGCTCTTTAATAGTATAAAGTCAAATAAAAATTATCGTTTTATACAGATTTATCCACCTAAAATTGATCGGAGAAGAAAAAACCCTTATAGGGTTAGACCTTTTAGCAGTCCACTCTATAGGGTTCACTTTATCAATTCGAGACACCCACTTCTTTAAGTGGTTGTCTTCCTTATTCACTTCGGTGACGATAGCCTCCAGTGGAGAGTATCGCTAAGCGCTTTTGTCCACAAGTTACATCGGGAGGTTTGTTTTTCTTTACAAATACAGGTCTAAACGTATCCTATATGGGTTAATTAGAGTGTTATGTTTTACACGAAGAGTTCTGCCCTGATAAATCTTTAAATCCCTGATAAATTAGATCATAGAGGTCTTTCAGTTCATCTTCCTCTACACAAGAAAAGGCTACTCGAATATCCCCTTCACCAAGTGAGATGACTCCAACACCGTATTGTTCAAGCAGATGAATGCGCAAGGCTTCGGCATTGACCCCTTTAAGTTTAAGACACATGAAATACCCTGAATTAAATGGATAGTAGTCCCAAGCGTCGTTAAAATTCCCTTGATCAAGTATCTGTTTAACTTTAAAAGCTCGTTTCTTTAATACTTCAAACTTTTCTTGTTTTTGAGCTTGAAATTCTGTCGAACGAATTGTATTTAAAACAAATGTTTGGGCTGGGTGAGAAGCACTGGAAATCGTTCCCCTCAGAATGCCTTGAGTCTTTTTTTCTAAGCCATCCAGTACAGCAGGAAATTCAGAACCAAAGGTGATAAAGCCTACTCGAAAGCCCCACATATAGTCTTCTTTCGTTGCTCCATCTATCTTAATGGCTAATACTCTGGGATGTATGTTAGCGACTCGGCCAAACAGTGATTCTTTGATGGTATTTTCATAAAATAACCCAAAATAAGCATCATCGCTAATTACGACTAAGTTCATTCCTTGTTCAGCGACTTCTTTTAAGGCTTCAACAATGTCCCTTGCTTCTTGTTCCGTGGGGGTATACCCTGTCGGATTATTTGGGAAATTAAGCAGTAAAATAGCTTTTCCATGGTCTTTTTTAGAAAGTAGGGCTTCTTTCATGCCTTTAGTATTGAAGGTCCCTTCCTCCGTATAGAAAGGAAAAGAGATGTTTTTTGCTCCTCTGCGGACCCCAAAGATGAAGGTATAATTCCCCCATAATTTATCCGGTAAAACAAGAGGGTCGTTCTCGTCAATAAATAAGTCCGCGATAATGCTTAAACCATGGGTTAATGCATTAGTAACGATGGGATAACTAAAGGATTTAGTGGTTAAAGAAGGGTTTTCTATTATCATTTTTTCTCGCCAGAGCTTTCTAAGCTCGGGTTTTCCTGCAGGAGGGGCATATGGATAAAGGTCCTTAGGATCGTAATCAGCTAGAGTTTCTTGGATTAATGGTAAGAACATCGGGCGGTCTTTCTCAGTTGCAATCCCTATCGTGGCGTTAAAACGGTAGGCTTTCTGCTTAGCTTCAGCAGTTTGAGTTAAGATCCCCTTGGGATAGTACAGCTCTTTTCCGAGAGTTGATAATAATTCATAAACATAGGGATTTTCCTGTTGTATTTTGTTATTTAAGTCTTGGGCAATCTCATTCATAATATTACTCCCTTGCTTAATCTTGGTGCCATTTTTGATAAGTATTGCGAAGCAATTAAATTGTACACTAAAATAGTTTTTTCCTCCACTATTTATAATATAAGATAGAAGGAATTTTTTGAATTTGTACAGAATTGTTACACGTACAGTATAGCCTGAAACTTATGTGGTAGCTTGTTTGAAGGGCGTGCTGAGATTTTGGGTATTAGGAAGATTTAGGAGAGGATAAGTGGAGCTAAGATATGAATAAATCTATGCTAGAAGATTTAAAAGCCAAGATGCCTGCAGTGCCTGGAATAAATGGCAAAGAAGAGTATTTTAATTCAGCTGTTTTAGCGTTACTAATGCTGATCGATGAAGAATATCATTTTATCTTTCAAAAAAGATCTGCCGCCATAAGACAAGCTGGACAGATTTGCTTTCCGGGCGGTAAGTTTGATCCTAATAAAGATATTGACTTTAAAGAGACCGCTATAAGAGAAACTGCAGAAGAATTAGGCATTGCCTCTGATAAGATAAGTATCATTGGTACGCTTGATACCATCTTTTCAGTGATGGGCACCACTGTAGACGCATTTCTGGGCGTCATAGATATTAGCAGTCTGGAAGACCTAAACATTAATCCGCATGAAGTCGAGAGAGTTTTCTCCATTCCAGTCTCTTACTTTGAAAGAACTCAACCCGAGATATATCAGGTAAGTATTACTGCCAATCCTTCATACATCAACAAGGCAGGGGAAGAAGTTATTCTCTTGCCTGCGAAAGAACTAGGGTTAGAGGAGGAGTATACCAAGCCATGGGGAAACATTATGAATAATATTTATGTCTATAGGGTTGAAGGAGTGACTATATGGGGGATAACGGCAAGATTAATTAGAGATGTTATAGGGAAAATCAAGGCGTAGCGGAGCGAGTGGATCTATTTAGCCAGAAAGACATTCCGCTTGCCTGCAGGATTGAGCAAGAAAGTTACTCTTGAAATCCACTTGATGGAGTGCTATTATTATATAAACTGTTGAAGGGGAAGTAAAACCGCATGACCAACCTCATAGAGAGTCGAGCAGGGTGGAAGCTCGGCAGGTAACGGAGCGTGTAAATGGGCCCCTGAGGGTGGAGCGAAAAAGCTTAGGCTTTAGTAGTTGCCAACGCAAAGCCAGCGTTATAGGGCTAAGGGTGTGTTGGCACTCTGCATGAGAGGATGCATTTTATGCATCAACTAAGGTGGTACCGCAGATTAACGTCTGTCCTTATTTTAGGATAGGCGTTTTGTTTTTTTGTGTCCCACACTTCGTACCATTCAGAACCGCGAACTGAATGAGACGTGCAGAGAAGGAAACCCTCAAATTTTTTAATTAGAATGGGGAGGTATCTTCTATGAAAAAGCAATTTGTGGCAGTAATCTCAGCGTTTATGACCTTGACCCTGGTTTTTTCCTTAACGGCTTGTGCGCCCAGTAAAACAGAAAACACAGGCAACACCGATGCAAAAAAGAAAATCGGTATCGTGCAAATTGTTGAACATCCTTCACTAAACACCATTAGAGAGTCTTTGATAGCGGAGTTACAGGCCCAAGGCTATAAAAATGGCGAAACTATTACGATTGATTATCAGAATGCCCAAGGAGACCAAACCAACTTAAAAACCATAGCTCAAAAATTTGTAAGTAATAAATATGACCTTATCGTTGCTATTGCAACTCCTTCAGCTCAGGCAGTCGTCAGTGAGACTAAGGATATTCCCATTCTTTTCTCAGCATGTACTGATCCCCTGGGATCTGGATTGGTTACTGATATGGAAAAACCGGGCGGTAACGTTACAGGTACATCGGATGCAGTATCAGCAGAAAAAATTATGGAGCTTGGCAAGCGCATTACTCCTGATATCAAAACAATTGGGGCATTATATAATTCAAGTGAGACAAATTCTGTATCCGTGATCAATGAACTTAAAGAGTATGCTCAGAAAAACAATATGACGGTGGTTGATGCCACTGTAACTAATTCCTCTGAAGTACAGCAGGCAGTTACTTCTCTTGTAGATAAGGTCGATGCTCTTTTCTCGCCCATTGATAACACAGTCGCCTCCGCTATGCCTCTGGTGACTCAAATAGCGAATAGAGCGAAAAAACCTATCTACGTTGGAGCTGATTCCATGGTTAAAGATGGAGGGCTTGCAACTTACGGAATTAATTATCAAGTATTAGGTAAAGAGACTGGAATTATGGCTGTGGAAATCTTGAAGGGTAAAAAGGCTGGAGATATTCCAGTCAAAACCATGAAGGATATGGATATTTATCTCAATAAGACAACTGCAAAAGCAATCGGAATTAATCTGTCAGATGATGTGTTGAAAGAAGCGGCTCAGGTATTCGAAAATTAAGAAACAAGGGGTTTGAATATGAGTGTCTTGGTGTTACTGGGTTCCATTGAATTGGGAATCATTTATGCAATTATGGCTTTAGGGGTTTTTGTATCTTTTAGAACCCTTAATATGCCTGACCTAAGTGTGGACGGCAGTTTTGTGCTTGGTGCGGCGGTTTCTGCCGTCATGAGTCTTAACGGACATCCGTTTCTCGGCTTGGGGATCGCATTTATAGCGGGATGTGGAGCAGGGTCTATCACTGCCTTGTTGCATACCAAACTAAAGATTCAACCGCTTTTAGCTGGAATCCTAACCATGCTGGCTTTATATTCTTTGAACCTAAAGGTTATGAGTGGGCGGGCCAATATCCCCCTGATTAATAAAGCAACTGTTTTTAAACCTTTTGAAGGAATAATTCTGGGCGGGTATGATTATAGTAAGTTGTTATTTTCCCTAGCGGTGTTGACTCTGTTACTCCTTTTACTGCTCCTCTTTTTGAAGACAAGACTGGGGTTCGTTTTAAGAGCGACAGGGGACAATGATCAAATGGTAAGAGCCCTGGGAGTTAATACGGATTTAGTGATTCTAGTGGGATTAGCTCTTTCCAATGGTTTAGTTGCCGTGGCTGGTGCGCTGATTGCCCAGTCTCAATCCTTCGTAGATGTTGGGATGGGGATTGGCATGGTGGTTATCGGACTGGCCTCAGTGATTATCGGGGAAGTAGTTTTTGGGGTAAGCTCTCTCCTGAGAAGGCTGATTGCGGTCATTCTGGGATCGATTCTCTATCGCTTGATTATTGCCTTTGCACTTGATATAGGGATGCCGCCTACTGACTTAAAACTTGTCTCAGCGGTGATTGTGGCCCTAGCGATGTCGATGCCTATTCTTAAGAAGCGTTTTCTGTAGAAAAAGGAAATTATCGTATACACCTCATGAAAGGAGCAAATAACCTGATGCTTAGAGTTGAGTCGTTAAGTAAAACGTTCGGAAAAGGGAGCACCAATGAAAAACTCGCTCTTAATGAGATTAACCTGTCGCTTCAGGAAGGCGAATTTGTAACGATCATTGGTGGCAATGGCGCTGGAAAATCGACGCTTCTGAATTGTATCTCAGGAGTATATGAAATTGATGAAGGCAGGATCATTCTTGACTCGAAGGATGTCACCTCTGATCCAGAGTATAAACGCTCTAGACATATTGGAAGGGTTTTTCAGGATCCACTGAAGGGAACGGCCCATGATATGACCATTGAGGAAAATTTGGCTATCGCCTTTGCTAAGGGAAAACCTGTAGGTTTACAATCTGGAGTGACAAAAAAGGATACTACTCTTTTCAAGGAACGACTTGAACTGTTAGACCTCGGTCTGGAAAATAGAATCAGGCAGAAGGTGGGCCTTCTTTCTGGAGGACAGCGTCAAGCCCTTACGCTTCTGATGGCCACAATTATAAAACCTCGGCTCTTACTTCTCGATGAACACACCGCGGCGCTTGACCCTACTATAGCCCGCAAGGTATTGAGTTTAACTCGTAAACTTGTTTCTGAGGAAAAACTGTGTACTTTAATGATCACCCATAATATGAAGGCTTCCTTAGAATACGGGACAAGAACGATTATGATGCATGGGGGAAAGATCATGATGGATCTTCAGGGCGAAGAAAGAGAAGACATGACCGTGGATCGACTGATTGAGCAGTTTGAGAAAAGAAGCGGAGCTGAGTTGGATAATGATAGAATGTTATTAAGCTAAGTTTCGAGTATGTTTGATAATAATATGATAGATCAAAGCCGCTAACAGATTGAAGTTAGCGGCTTTTTAACGGGGGAATATTTGAATATTTCTTGTTATAACATATAATAGAAGATAATTAAATAAAATCCAAATACCATCATCCGTAATTCTATTCCGGCTGATCTGGGACAGAAACTTGATGAAACAAAGGAGTGTCATAAGGGGAAGGGGGGATCTATTTTGAAGAAGCGTCTAAAACAGATAGTAGTTTCATTGATTGTAATAATTGTTCTTGGATGTTCAACTGTCTTAATTATCAACAATAGTGTAGAATCAGTCGGGGAAAGCTATATATTAAGTACCAACGACGTTCCTAAAGCAGATGCTATTCTAGTTTTAGGTGCGTATGTTTTTCCAAGCGGAACTGTGTCTACTATGCTTAATGATCGTTTAACTGCAGGTTATGAACTATATGAGCTGGGGAAAGCGCCCAAACTATTAGTGAGTGGAGATCACGGACAAAAGGATTATGATGAAGTTAATTCGATGAAGGGCTTTTTGAAAGATAAAGGTGTGCCAAGTTCGGACATATTTATGGATCATGCTGGCTTTAGCACTTATGAGAGTATATACCGAGCCAGAGATATTTTTAAAGTTCAAAAGGTTATTATTGTTACTCAGGGATATCATCTTAAGCGAGCAGTTTTTGTGGCGAGGGAGCTAGGCTTAGAAGCCTATGGAGTTGCTTCCGACAAACGTGATTATGGACAGGCCATGCATATATATAACCTGAGAGAAATAGCGGCTAGGAATAAAGACTTTTTGTGGGCTAAGATCATAAAACCAGAGCCGAAATTTTTAGGGGATTCAATCCCTGTTTTCGGTGATGGCAAAGCGACGGATGATAAGTAGTTTAATTTTGTTTTAACTTGGACCGAACGATTTCTAAAGAAGCTAGGGGTTTAAATTACAGCCTCTAGTTTTTCATTTGATCTGCTTAGTGATAAGGCATTTGTTTACTGCAAAGGTGTATAGAAGCATCTGATAAACATGAAATAGGATTATCCTTAATAATTGAAATTTTGTTAGAGAAATAGAGGATTATAATAAAATTTGGCGAACTTGAATTATCAGAATATGAATGGTAATTCATATATGGTTAGATGATTTTTTTTGTGCTTCATGCTTACGGTCTCAAGAAAGGTGGAAAAGAAAAATATGGATTGGAAAACTGTTAAACTGGAAATCATGGACACTGGAGTAGCGGTACTTACATTGAATCGACCAGACACAATGAATTCAGTCAATGACCAACTTTGTTCAGATGTTCAGGCTGCTTGTAAGGAGGCATCTGAAAATGAATCGGTAAAGATCATCGTTATTACTGGAGCGGGCAAGGGGTGGTCTAGCGGGGGAGATATTTCTATGCTGGCTAAAATAAAAGACCCTATCAGCGCTAAGGAGACCTATGATGCGTCAGGCGCACTTGTAACAGCGATCTATGAAATGAAAAAACCGGTCATAGCGGCACTTAATGGAGTGGTAGCAGGTGCTTCCGTGGCCGCATGCATGGCTTGCGACTTGATTATTGCTTCTAAAAAAGCGCGTATTGGTTTTACCTTTATGCAATTGGCATTTTGTCCGGATAGCGGTGCATCGCATTTTCTAATTCAGAAAGTGGGCTATCATAAAGCTCTGGAATTACTGTGGTTCGGGAAAATCATTAATGCCGAGGAAGCAGAAAAGTTGGGATTAATAAATAAGGTGGTCCCCCATGACGAATGCTTACCAGAGGCTATAAGGTGGGCAGAAAAGTTAGCTTTGCAACCATTAATGGCAGTAGGCCTGGACAAGAAACTATTGCGCGAGGCCTTCAGAAATGATTATTATCAACAGACTGAGTTGGAAGCAATGTATCAAGTTCTGACTTGGTCTTCCGAGGATTTTAAAGAAGGGTGTGCGGCATTTGCCGAGAAACGAAAACCCGTGTTTAAGAATATATAACATAGCAAAACTTGAAAACACAGATTAATTTATGGACTTATTTATGAACTAATCTCTATATAGTGTAAGGGATCCGAAAAACACAGTTACCATTAATTATGGGTAGCTGCAGTTTTTCGGGGCCTAAATTATTTAATGCATACTAAGTAGAAAGGGCTATGGAATCCAATTGATGTTTTAAGTTGTGTAAATAGAGGGAAGAGTATCGGGATTTACTTTAGAGGAAGTTAAGGGTATATTTAGGTTCGAGCGTATGTCATAGGATATTAAGGAGGAAACATGAAAGTAACTGATTTAACTCATATGATTTATTCGAGTATGCCTGTTTTTCCGGGAACTGAAGGACCACTCTTTCAGAAAGCAAACACAATAGAAAAGGATGGTTTTCAAGAGGTAAAAATCACAATGTACTCCCATACAGGTACACATATAGACGCACCAGCACATATGCTGGAGAATGGATTATATTTAGATGATTTCGAAATTGATAGGTTCATTGGAAAGGGTGTTGTTCTTGACTTTTCGGATTCCAAAGAAGGATCATTAGGACTTGAAAGTTTAAGATCTTATGATGAAAAAATAAAGAATGCAGAATTTATTATATTAAAAACAGGATGGAGTAAGTATTGGGGCGATGAAAAATATTATGCAGATTTTCCTGCTTTAAGTGAAGAAGCCGCCAAATGGTTAGCTCGATTTAAGCTAAAAGGAATTGGTATAGATGCAATTTCAATTGATAACATGAATACAGAGACATTTCCAGTTCACAAGATATTCTTGTCAGAAAATATCCTAATTATTGAAAACCTTACAAACTTAGAATCAATTATGGAAGAAACCTTTATTTTAAGTATCATGCCGCTTAAAAACAAAGCTTCGGATGGTTCACCAGTTAGAGCATTTTGTATCGAAAATTAAGTTTAGGCTATTTGGGATAATTCATGATTAACATAATATAACTTAGATGTTCATAGGAGGATGTAAACCTTTATTTTACAAGTGCATAGTAGAGATAAATGTTCACCTTCTTGGAGATTTTATATTTTAGATCTAACTGTAAAATCAAAGGGAGGTGATATTTTGTGTTTAACCGATTCTTATCTTTCCTCATATCCTTAATGCTCGTTTTTGGGTTTAGTAGCCAAGTTCGAGGAGAAGATACAATCATTTTCAGCCAAGTAGGAGATATCAAACAAAAAACCGATTTTGTAGATGTCCAGCAAATAATTCCCAATATAGAGTTAGATATAAAGTATGCGACCATTGACAATTTTACTCATTCGAAACTTTACGATAGTTCCCAAGCGCTTCTTCGCCAAGGGACAGCAGAGAAGCTTAAAAAGGTTGCCAACGAAGTAGGAGAAAAGGGATACCGACTAAAAATTTGGGATGCTTACAGGAGCCCTGATGCTCAGTTTGCAATGTGGAAGCTTATACCGGATCGGCGGTATATCGCAGACCCCATATAAGGGCTATTCTAACCATTCTTGCGGGTCTGCAGTTGATTTGACCTTCGTGGACAAACAGGATAATGAGCTTCCAATGCCTACGAGCTTTGACAATTTTACGGAAGAAGCATCGCGGTCCAATGAGAATGCAAAATACTTACGAGATGTTATGGTGAAACATGGATTTAAGCCTCTGGCGACGGAGTGGTGGCATTTTGACGATAAAGAAGCATACCAACCTGCTAAGGCTGTTGAGGTTTCGCCAGTCTTGCCCAAAGAGGCTGTTGTTACTATTAGCGCAATAGGAGATGTTACTCTGGGCCAAGATGAACGTTTTCTATATGAAGGAAGTTTCAATCAGTATTACAAATTGAAAGGACCTGAATATTTTTTCTCAGGAGTCAAGAAGATTTTGAGTGAGGATGATCTTACGATTGCTAATTTAGAAGGGACACTGACTGAGGCAACCGAAAGACCCAATAAAAGTTCACAAGGAAGTAGGGCGTTCTTCTTTAAAGGAAATCCGTATTATACAGCTATCTTAAAGGGTGGAAGCATTGAGGCTGTAAACCTCGCAAATAATCATTATATGGATTTTTTGAGCAAAGGTTTTATGGACACTTTATCAACCTTGGATCATGCGGGGATATCTTGTTTTGGGGATCAAAGAGTTATAATCCTTGAAAAAAGAGGTGTTAAAATTGGATTAATAGGAGTTAATACTTTAGGGCCATTAGAAGAAGGGGTTGACTCTGAAAATCTAATATCTGAGTTAAAAGTTAACATAGAGGAGTTACGTGAAAAAACTTCATTAATAGTAGTAAGTTTTCATTGGGGTATAGAAAATAAATACAACCCAACCGAAGAACAACATAAGCTTGGCCGATTGGCGATCGACCAAGGGGCAGATTTAGTACTTCGTCATCACCCCCACGTTATTCAACCGTACGAAATATATAAAGGAAAATGTATAGTCTATAGTTTGGGAAACTTTGTATTCGGAGGTAATTCAAATCCATGGTATAAAGACACGGAAATACTTCAGCAACAGTTTAGCTTTGTAAATGAGAAACTGACCGAAATAAGTTCGCCAAACATTATACCATGTCGTTTCACGTCTAGTTTCAAGCCAGAACCGTTAAAATAAAACTGTCGAGTTGCCAAAAGGGTCCTTTATTCACATACTGTGAATAAAGGACCCTTTTAACAATAAATGTTTTTCGGTTTTAAGTGAATTATCTTAGAGGAAGATTCTTAAGTCTACTGTTATTCGTTGCAATAATATAGACTGCAGCAGCCCAAATTAATGCTACGATAATCGTTCCGATATTGAAGAACCCTTTTTGAGCGGAGTAAAGAAGAGAGTACCCAAACGCTCCAGGGAGTAATGCATAGTATGTGAATACTACAGCTGTCTTACGAATAACATAGCCTTCTTTTCCAAGCAGACCTACAACGGCTGAAGCGGCAACAACATTGTGTACGCAGATAACATTTCCAGCTGCGCCCCCAATGGCTTGAAGTGCTACAATCCAAGTAGGATCGACTCCAATTCGTTCGCCTACACCGAACTGGAACAATGAGAACATCATGTTGGAAACGGTGTTACTTCCAGCTACGAAAGCTCCAAGTCCACCAATCAAAGGAGCAAAGATCGGCCAGGCAGACCCGGCTAAGCCTGCAACGGCTTCAGCAAGGACAATTGGCATACTGTCGAGACCGGCCGCGCCACCTTTTGAATTCATAAACACTTGAACCATGGGGACAGTGAAGATAAGAGCCGAACCGGCACCGAGCATCGTTATGGCTGAGTTTTTCCATGCTCTGGCATAAGCTGTTCCACTCATTTTATGAAGGGCGAAAGTGATGAGTGTGACAAAGATAAATGCGGAACCTGGTGAGAACAGAATTTCCCAAGAAGCCGTAATACTTGTTCCGAAAATATTAGGCCAAACAAATTTAGCCTTTTTCAAAAGAGCAGTAAGAGGGACTACGGTTCTTGTAAGAACAAGGGTCAATCCAATAAGAACATAAGGCATCCAAGCCATAAGACCGCTCATTTTAGTTTTAGCGGAAATATCCTTAATCTCAATATTACCAGACCACTCTGGTTCCCACTTGTCTTTCGACTCAAAATCCCAAACATCATCTGGAATGAGGAAGCCTTTTTTAGCAGCAGGAACGACAATTGCAAGACCAATTAATCCACCTATCATTGATGGGAATTCGGGTCCGAGCGTATTGGCCACAATAAGGTAAGGAATCGTCATGGAGAACGCTGCAAAAAGTGCAAACTTCCAAACTTTTAGACCTTCACTAAAGGATTTGTTTTTACCGAAGTAACGGGTCATGAAAGCTACAACGAAAAGGGGAATAAAGGCACCTGCCACAAAATGCAGGAAAGCAACTTTGGCTGCGATGGCAAATCCGACGAATGCAGTCCAGTCAGTGTATCCTAATGATTGGGCATAAGCTTGTAATTCAGGAGTCTTAAGTCCTGTGCTGACTCCTACGAGCATCGGTGTTCCCACAGCTCCGAAGGAAACGGGAGTACTTTGAATCATCATTCCGGCAACGACGGCAGCCATAGCAGGAAACCCAAGTCCGACCATCAAAGGAACAGCAACTGCAGCAGGTGTTCCAAAGCCAGAGGAGCCCTCAATGAAGGACCCAAAAAGCCAAGCAACAATAATGACTTGAATTCTGCGGTCTGCGGTGATTCCGGTAAATCCTCTGCGAATGGCTTGAAGGGCACCACTTTCTTGCAAGGTGTTTAAAAGAAGAATAGCGCCAAAAATGATGTACATAAGTGTAATCGCAGTAACAACCCCGTTCATAGAAGCGGCAGCTACCTGTGTGCTGGGGATTTTCCAAACATAAAGTGCGAGTACTACGGCAGTAAGAAATGAGAGCGGCATGGCTTTACTTGCAGGCCATTTTAACCCTACAAGAAAGACTGCTACAACAGCGATAGGGAGTAGGGAAAGAATAGCTAATACTCCAGTGCTCATCAAAAAACCTCCTCATTAATTTTTGGGATAAAGATAAATTAATATAATTCCTATATGCACAATTTTATTCAAAACCAACCCCTTTCCCGATAGGAACCTCCTTTAAATGGTAGAATGGTTTACCTATCATACCACACTGTTAAAAAAATTAAACTAAGAACCTAGTCTTATATTATACTAAATCAAAAATATTTTCAATAAATTGAGTTTATTTTCACTAATAAATAATTCTATATAATAGTATAAGTATTTAAAAAATAAATTAGTATACACACTACAAATACTTTGAAAGATTCTGAATTTTTTTTTGAAACAGATAAAAATATACGAATCTGTAATATAAGTTAAAGTAGAGGTTACAAGTTAAGGAGCTTATTGATTCGCTGGCCTAAAAAATCCAGCGGGGCCGCTGATGTTTTTGAAATCTTGTATATAAGATGAAGTTTCCTGCCATGTTCTTAGTTTGATGATTTCATTTATAAAGACTACAGAATTCATATTTTTGAAAGATCAAGTTTTATCCGAACTTCTTAATAAGGTCAATCTTATATTTAGTAATGTTATGACTATGTCACATCGCACAGACGAAGTAGTTAGAGTAAAATGGTCTGAATAACGTTGCTTTCACCTTTTTATATGGGAAAGGGAAGTGATAACTAAAAGGAATCTCGTTATGGGCTTCTCAGAAGAATGTTCGCGAAGGTTACAAATAGCTTATTAAAACCTCTTTACATTGACGTTGCGTAAAGGTGTATAGTTCATTTCAAGAGGTGATCACGTGGAATATACGGTGCAAAAATTAGGTCGGATGGCAGGCGTCAGCACTCGTGCTCTGAGATATTATGATGAGATAGGAATTCTTAAGCCGGCGAGAATTAATTCATAGGGTATCGCATTTATGGCCAAGCTGAAGTTAATCGTTTACAACAGATTCCTTTTTATCGAGAGTTAGGTGTAGGCTTGTTGAATATAAAAGATATCGTAACGGCTCCTTCTTTCGACGGTATAAAAGCACTGAGAGAACATCGTGAAAAGCTTCTTGAAAAAAGAGAGCAGTTGGATGCGTTGATTGCCAATGTTGACAAAACTATTGCGTTAAATGAAGGAGGAATTATCATGTCGGATAAAGAAAAGTTTGAAGGCTTTAAGCAAAAGCTCATGCATGACAATGAAGCAAAGTATGGCAAGGAAATCCGCGAAAAATATGGGGATGAGACGGTTAATAAGTCTAATCAGAAAATGAAAGGGATGTCTCAAGAACAATACAACGAAATGACGAAGCTTGCTGCAGAGGTTAATGAAACCCTTTATGCTGCGTTTAAAACAGGCCATCCGGCTGGAGACCTTGCTCAAAAGACTGCAGAACTCCATCGTCAGTGGCTATGCCATTCTTGGGATAGTTATTCAAAAGAGGCCCATGCTGGACTTGCCCAAATGTATGTAGATGATCCGAGATTTACGGCATACTATGACGAGAAGCAGATGAGCGCTGCAGAATTTCTAAGAGATGCCATCTTCATTTATACGGGAACGAAATAAGCTGGACGAATTGTAAGTTAAAGGCTACGCATAAATGCGTAGCTGTTTTTTATCTGAAGAAAGTTACATAAGGAAAATTTAATAATGGGTTTCAAATACTTAAAGTCCCATATCAACGTGGAACAAGACAGATTACGTGAAAGGATATTAATGAATGATGATCATAAAAACCTTAGGGAAGATTTCCGCTTGGAGTCCTCCTGTTCGAGTCAGGGGCATCGGCTATTGCTTATGATGATGTTTAAGACCGAATTAGCTAACAAGACTTAAGAGGACGGTTACATCACTGATAAAACAAGGTATAATAGATTAAAGATAGTTGAATGCATTAGTGCAGTCTTTTATACTAGTGTTACCCTTTTCGATAGCAATTAATTTGGAGGCATTAAAATGATCACTGAAATCTACCCCAATATTTTCAAAAACGAAATACCTCTCCCTAAAAATCCCCTAAAGGCTATCAATAGTTACGTCATTATATCTGAGAGCAGGAATTTGATTATAGATACAGGATTTAACACTGTAGAATGCCAAAGTGAGTTGATGCGGGGTCTAGAAGAGCTAAACATCGACCTGAATAAAACGGATCTCTTTATAACCCATATGCATACTGATCACTCAGGTCTGGCAACTATGCTTAGAAAACAGGGAGTACACGCTATTTATTTTAGCAAGATTGACGGAGACATTTTTAATCAAACTTCCCAAAAGAATGTATTTTTCAAAGTGCTCAACAGACTATTAGGATTTGAAAGCGAAAGTTTATCTAAGTTTGGCAAAGAGTTTGGGGTTAGAGAGACTGAGATTCTTGAATTCAGCCCTTTGTATGAAGGAGAAAAATTAGATATTGGAGATTATAGTTTCCAAGTCGTAGATATTCCAGGGCATACGCCAGGCCACATCGGTTTGTATGAGAAGAAACACAAGCTGTTTTTTTCAGGAGACCATATATTGGATGAAATAACCCCGAATATAACCTTTTGGGGATTCGAACAGGATATTTTAGCGACCTATTTCAAGAGCTTGAAAAAGGTATTTGAGTATGAAATCGATTATATGTTTACTGCTCATAGAAGTATTATCAGGGATCATCAAAAAAGAATTACTGAGCTTCTGAGTCATCATGAAGAACGTCTCAATGAGATTAGAGGCATATTAAGAGATGGCGGAAAGACACCTGTTGAAATGGCAGCAACTATGCACTGGGATTTGAGTCATAAGAAATGGGCTGACTTCCCTTTTTCACAGAAATGGTTCGCTTCAGGAGAGGCATTATCACACTTAGAGCATCTGGTACATATTGGACTCGTCGAGCGGATAACTAAAGCAGAGGCGCTCCTTTATGAACTTAAATAATATATCGCCATTCTTTGAGATGTAAACTGATACTCTCGATGCTAAGGCAGCAGTTAATGGTGTTTGGCTAATGGGATGGAGACTGGCATTTGTCGGTTTCCATTCTTAATTTTAAAGGATATTAGGTGTAAATAGCGAAATAATATATTATTCTTAGTACAACGGAGAATTCTGTAGAAAAAAGATCCGACTCAAGGAGGGAACAAGTTGAGGCTAGAGATTATTCAGAAACTAAGTGAAATTGTTGGAAAAGACAACTTATATACAGAGTTAGAAGACCTGTATTGTTATACTTATGACGCTTCATTTGTTAAGGCGGATTTCAAGAAGGATTTGGCGGGCGTAGCTGTGTACCCAAGTAACACCGAAGAAGTAGCACAGATAATCAAGCTGGCTAATCAAGAGATGATTCCTGTGGTTCCACGGGGGGCAGGGACAAATGTCAGCGGAGGGACTATTTCTGTAGGGGATTGTATTATCTTGGTTCTCAAAAGAATGAACAAAATACTTGAGATTGACGGCAAAAATTTAATTGCTGTTGTGGAACCCGGCGTTATTACTGGCCAATTACAGAGCGAGGTTGAGCGAATAGGCCTGTTTTATCCCCCAGATCCCGCCAGTCAGGCCTTTTCAACAATGGGCGGCAATGTGGCCGAATGTGCAGGAGGACCCCGTGGCGTGAAATATGGAGTCACTCGAGACTATGTAATCGGGCTCGAGGCAGTACTTCCCACAGGGGAAGTTATTAATACCGGTGGAAGAACAATTAAAAATGTGACAGGGTACGATATGACAAAGTTATTTACTGGTTCAGAGGGGACATTATGCGTCATAACTAAAATTATCGTTAAACTTATTCCATTACCAGAAGCTAAGAGCACTATGATGGCAGTTTTTTCTGAGATTGTTCAAGCCTGTGAAACGGTATCAGAAATCATTGCTACAGGACTAGTTCCCTGTTCACTCGAATTGTTGGACAACATTTATATTAGAAATATTGAGGAATATGCTAAAGTTGGACTGCCCACAGAGGCGGGTGCTGTACTCTTAATAGAAGTTGATGGGGACTCGGAAATATTGGCGAAACAGATTGGAAAGATAGAGAAAATCTGTAGTCAATTAGGAGCAGTTCAGATCAGGGTTGCCAAGACTAAAGAGGAAGCAGAAGAATTATGGCGTGCGCGCCGATCGGCCTTCGCAGCCGTGTCGAGGTTAAGACCGACCATTATCGGTGAAGATGCGACGGTTCCTCGCAGCAGTATTCCGGCCGCTGTGAACCGTATTCAAGAAATTGCGGCTAAATATAACATTATTGTTGCGGTACTGGGACATGCCGGAGATGGCAATTTGCATGCCACCATCCTTACTGATGAGACGGATCAAGAGGAGATGGCAAGGGTCGAAAAGGCTATCGACGAGATCTTTATAGCTACAGTGGAACTGGGTGGATCATTAAGCGGTGAGCATGGTATCGGTCGGGCGAAATCCAAGTTTATTACCATTCAGACTGGGGAGGTTGGACTGGAAGTTCAACGTCAAATTAAACAAGCACTCGATCCTAATAATATTTTAAACCCTGGCGTAATGTTTGGAGCGTGATGAAATGGATAGTTCATTAGAGTCTTGGCAGAAAGAAGTTATCCGATGTATTCGTTGCGGTGCCTGCCAAAATGTCTGTCCTGTTTTTAAAGAGTTGCAGGCAGAATCCACAGTCGCCAGAGGGCGAGTTAAGCTTATTCGAGGAGTCATAAGTAAAGACTTAGATTTAACGGATGGTTTTATTGACAAGATGTCGTTGTGCTTAATGTGCAAGGCCTGCGTTGTGAACTGTCCGAGCGGGGTGAAGGTTGACAAGCTAGTAGAAGCAGCACGCAAGGAGATCGCAAAGAAGAAAGGCCTTTCTCCGCTTAAGATGCTGATCTTTCGCTTAGTTTTGAAAAACCGTTGGGTATTTAACGCGGGAATGAGGACCGGACGAATTTTTCAAGGCTTAGTCTTCAGGAAAGGGTCTAATGGGCAAGGAATGCTGCCAAGAATGTCCTTGGGAATAGATAAGAGAAGACTCCTCTCTCCCCTTGCTCAAAAACCGTTTAAGAGCATGTATCCAGAAGTAGTTAAAGTCCCGGAAGCAACCATGAGGATAGCTTTTTTTACGGGGTGCATGATCAACTATATTTATACAGATACCGGTCGGGCAGTTATCAACGTCCTTAATCAAAATGGAGTGGAAGTTGTAATTCCTTCTCTCCAAAACTGTTGTGGTACTCCTGTTCGTATTAATGGGGACTATGAAACTGCTAAAACAATGGCGAAGGCAAATATAGATGTTTTCCTGAAAGAAAAGGTTGATGCTGTTGTCGTGGCTTGTGGCACGTGTGGTTTAAGCCTGAAGGAAGAGTATGCTGAGTTACTTAAGGATGATCCGAACTATGTTGAAAAGGCCAAGAAGCTAGGATCTATGGTCAAAGATTTCACAGAACTGGTGGTTTCTTTGGAGGGATTTGAGGGAAAAATGGGTCGGTTACCAGTAAAAGTAACTTACCACGATCCTTGTCACCTTATCAGAGGGTTGAAGGTCAAAGAACAACCCAGACAGATTATCAGAAGTATTCCTGGCGTGATTTTTGAAGAAATGACTAAAGCGGATACCTGCTGTGGCAGTGGGGGTTCTTTCAGCTTATATCACTACGAACTATCGACTAAAATCAATGACCATAAAGTGGAATCTGTTCATAAAACAGGGGCAGAGATATTGGCTACAGGGTGCTCTGCCTGTCGAATGCATATCGAGGACGGCCTGAATCGCCAAGGGAATCCGGTAAAAGTGATGCATACCGCGCAACTATTGGAAATGGCTTATCAGGCCGGTGCTAATCCGTCCCCTGTAAAACACGATAAAGGTAAAGGGAGGAAGAACCTTGAATAGTTTTAAACTTGCCTATGGTAAAGAAATCTTGTCTTTTGAAGTACCATCTGCAGTAAAGATTCAGGAGATTGAAGCGAAAGCCAGTCAGCCGATAATAGATATAGAAGAGTCCGTGCGCCAGGCAGTGGCTGATCCCCTGGGTTCGGCTCCCCTGATAGAGGTGGTGAAACCTGGAGACAAAGTGGTAATTGTGGTTAGCGACATTACTCGGCTTTGGGTTAGGGCGGATGTTCTTTTACCTATTTTACTGGATGTCCTAAATGAGGCTGGTGTTCCAGATAAGGATATTTCAATCGTTACAGCAACTGGTGATCATCGTTTGCAGACGGTTGAAGAACACACGGCCATTTGTGGTGAAAAGGTCTTGGACAGAGTTCCAATTTACGATCATGAGTGTAATGCCCCTGATTTAGTGGATTTAGGTTTATCCAGACAAGGCACCCCTATCAAAGTTAATCGTCGGGTATGGGAAGCGGATAAGGTAATTCTTACCGGAGGAATAGCCTATCATTTGCTGGCAGGTTTTGGTGGCGGACGTAAGTCAATTGCTCCTGGGGTCTGTGGCTACGAGATGATCCAGAAAAACCATGCTTTGGCGCTTAAAGAAGCAGGGTCCTCAGGACTTAATCCAAACATTCAGACCGGAAAAATGGAGGGCAATCCAGTTGCAGAGGATATGTTGGAAATCGCTCGTCTAGTAGGCGTAGATTTCATCCTTAATGTCGTTGTTAACGAGAAGAAGGAGTTCGTCTATATTGCGGCGGGTGAGTTGCATCAGGCTCATTTAGCGGGGTGCAGGGTTACAGAAGAAATCTTCGGCATTGAGATCAAAGAAAAAGCTGATTTAGTTACTGTTTCAAGCGGTGGGTATCCTAAAGATATTCAACTTTATCAATCAATTAAAGCTTTAGATAATGCTACCTACGCTGTGAAAGAGGGTGGCATTATTATCTTAGTTAGTGAATGCTCAGATGGGATTGGTTCTCAACCTTTTCAGGATTATTTTAAATATGGCGAGGTTGAGGATATGAGTGCTAGACTCCATGCTGACTTTACTATGCCTGGTTTTGTGAGTTTGAGAACAGCGAGCATCTGCCGAAAGACACCAGTTATTTTGATTAGTTCTCTACCAGAAGATGTGGTAAAACTGATGAAGATGGTTCCTGCCCATTCTCCAGCAGAGGCATGGCAATTAGCAACCCAAATGCTTGGTCAGCAACCTAAATCCATCTATGTAATGCCTCACGGTGGAAACACCTTTCCGATTATGAGCTAGGGCATAATATTTCTAAATGGTATTGAATTTATGGTGTAAGGGTGTTATTATCATATAAACCGTTGAAGGGGAAGTAAAACCGCATGACCAACCTCACAGAGAGTCGAGTAAGGTGGAAGCTCGGCAGGTAATGGAGCGGGTAAATGGGCCTCAGAGGGTGGAACGAAAAAGCTCAGGCTTTAGTAGTTACCAACGCAGAGCCAGCGTTATTGGGCTAAGAGTGTGTTGGCACTCTGCACGAGGGGATGCATTATTATTTATGCATTAACTAAGGTGGTACCGCAGATTAACGTCTGTCCTTATTTTAAGGATAGACGTTTTATTTTATCTTCACCGTTCTGTTTGTAAGAATAGAACATGCAGTTGCCAGAAATATTAAATTAGAAGAGAGGTATTATAATGAAAAAGCAATTGGCAAGAATGATGATTTCCGTAATAATGACCATGACCTTATTGATTTCTCTAACGGCTTGCTCACCAAGTAAGACTGAAACTCCTGAAAAGACTTCAGCAAAGAAGACTATCGGTATCGTCCAAATTGTAGAACATCCCTCATTGAATACTATCAAAGAATCTATTGTCAATCAGTTACAGGAGAAAGGATTTAAAGATGGTGAGACTATTTCAATAGATTATCAGAATGCCCAAGGTGATCAGTCTACGCTAAAGACAATCGTCACTAAATTTGTAAACAATAAATATGACCTTATCATCGCTATTGCTACACCCTCAGCACAGGCTGCTGTAAGTCAAACAAAAGATATTCCCGTGCTTTTCGCGGCTTGTGCTGATCCTTTGGGATCAGGAGTTGTGACTAATCTTGAAAAACCAGGCGGTAATGTAACGGGTACATCAAATGCTGTTTCTGCTGAGAAAATAATGGAGCTGGCCAAGCGGATCACCCCGAATTTCGAAACCATTGGCGCATTATACAATTCAAGTGAAACCAATTCCCTATCTGTAATTAAAAATCTAAAGGAGTATGCTAGTAAAAATAATCTAACGATTATTGAATCGACGGTGACCAGTTCCGCTGATGTACAGCAGGCTGTCACATCTCTGGTAAGTAAAGTCGATGTTCTCTTCTCACCCAATGATAACACAGTTGCTTCTGCGATGTCCTTAGTAGCCCAAATTGCCAATAACGCCAAGCTGCCTGTATATGTGGCAGCCGATTCAATGGTTAAGGATGGGGGGCTGGCAACCTACGGTATAGACTATACTGTGCTTGGGAAAGAGACTGCAGACATGGCTGTAGAGATCTTAAATGGAAAGAACCCTGGGGATATTCCAGTCATGACCATGTCTGATATGCAGATTTATGTCAATAAAGACACAGCAAAGGCTATCGGAATTAATCTCCCGGATGATGTGTTAAAAGAGGCAGCTCAGATTTTCGGGAATTAAGGAAATTAAATTGCCTAAATAGTGGTATAAAGAATAAGGGGCCTTCCAAACTTCAAGGTGAAGTGATGGAAGGCCTTTGCATTCATATAATAATGCAATTGTTCCTTATACCAATAAATACTTCGAACGCACTTCTTCATTTTCGGCTAACTCATCTACGGTACCTTCAAAGCGTACCTGTCCTCGTTCAAGAACATAACACCTATCGGCTAATTTTAAAGCAGATTTAAGGTTTTGTTCGGCTAAAAGAATGGATATCCCGGTTGAACGAAGCTCAATAATTTGCTCTTCCAATTCCTTTACAATTAAAGGCGCTAGACCTTCGGTAGGTTCATCTAAAATCAGAAGCTCTGGATTTCCAAGCAAGGCCCTGGCGATACTTAACATTTGCTGTTCTCCTCCGCTTAAGTTCCCACCCCGTCGGTTTTCTGTTCTTTTGAGTACAGGAAATAACTCGTGGACTTTGGACAAATTCCAAACCCCTGTTTTGATGCCATCGGCAATCTCGAGATTTTCACGCACAGACAAGTCTGCAAAAATCCTGCGGTCATCAGGGACAAAGCTAATTCCTAATTTAACCATCCGCTTAGTAGGGGTTTTCGCAATGTCTTGTCCTTTAAAATAGATTTGTCCGGATTTTGGCGGGGTAATTCCAATAATACTCTTGAGAGTCGTTGTCTTTCCGACCCCGTTACGACCAAGTAAGGATACGACCTCTCCTTGATTGACCTTTAAAGATAAACCAAACAGAACATGGCTTAATCCGTAGTAGGTATGAATGTCTCTAACGTCTAACATCATCCAGTTTCCCCCAAATAGGCATTTTGCACAGATTTATCATTTCTGATGTCTTGTGGCAGACCTTGAGCAATTGTTTTACCTTGGTGAAGTACCATAATTTTTTGGGCAACATCAAAAACTAATTCCATATCGTGTTCAGTAAGCAGTATTGTAAGGCCTTTTTCACGAGATAGGTGCTTAATAAGATTGACAATTCTGCGGGTTTCTTCTGATGACATTCCAGCTGTAGGCTCATCTAATAGAAGGAGTTCAGGTTTGCTTCCCAAGGCAATGGCAATTTCTAGGACTTTTTGGTCCCCGTAAGATAAAGCACTGCACGAACGATCTTTAAAATCAAACAATCCGAAACTGTCCAGAATTTCCAATGTCTCTTCAATAAAAAGTTTTTTTGCAGGTCTGAAAAAGTTTTGATCTAAGCGATGTTTAGCAATGACTGAAGCTTGAACATTTTCGAAAACCGTAAGACTTGAGAAAATATTGATCAATTGAAAAGACCTGGCCATTCCTCTATGGCAGATTTTATAGGGAGCCATACTCGTGATTTCTTTACCTTGAAATCGGATATGGCCGGAGTCCGCCTGCAAGTGTCCAGTTATTAAATTAAATAACGTGGATTTTCCTGCGCCATTAGGACCAATAACTGCTACAACTTCACCCTTTGGAACCAAAAGGTTAGCGTCTGAAATGGCTTGGAATCCATCGAACGATTTCTTGAGCTGTTCAACCTGAAGCATATTAATTTCCTCCTCTCTTATCCTGGCTTTTGTTATAAATCTCCATAAGATAACCAAGAATACCTTGAGGCAAGAACAATACCAGAAGGAGTAACAGCAGTCCAAGGACAAGAAGCCAGTACTCTGTGTACAGACCAACAACCATAGATAAAAGGACTAAAATACCTGCACCCAACATTGGACCCATAAATACAGTGAGTCCACCCATTAAACACATAATCAGAACCTCTGCCGATTCGCTCCAAAATAAAAGAGAAGGGGCAACAGAGCGTTCAACTAAGACAAATAAGACACCTGCAATTCCTGCAAAGAATCCGGCAATTACAAAGGCTGTCAAGCGATGCCTTTTGACATTGACACCAACACTTTCAGAGCGAACAGGGTTATCACGAGTAGCAAGTAACATGAGACCAAAAGGGGATTTGGTGATTATATATAGAATTATTAAAGAAATGACTAGAATTAAAAGAGTTGCATAATAGACAGAATTGATAGAGGTAAGGAATTCCGGAACAGGTATTGCATGAATTCCGTTATCTCCATTGGTTAGTGCATTCCAGCGATAGACAATGGCCCAAACCAATTGACCTAGTGCGAGTGTAAGCATACCGAAATACAGGCCTCTTAAACGTACACAAAACCATCCAATTACTAAAGCTATGAGTGCAGCAACCAGAGGGGCGAGCAAGACGGCAACAGCAAATGGCCAAGAAGTTTTGGTTGTAACGATCGCCACTGTATAGGCGCCCACTCCGAAAAAAACGCCATGGTGGAGATGAAGCAGTCCGCCGTATCCCAGAACTAGATTCAAACTTGTGGCGAGTAAAGCCGTTGTAAAAACAGTGGCTAGCAAGTAGACATAATATTGGGTTAGAAACCCAGGGGCTAGCAAAAGGACTATAATGCCGACTGCTGCTATACCCAGGCCTAGATAGGTATTAAACTTTCCCTTCGGATTTTCAATTAACTTCAAATTATTCGTGGACATATCTGTGTTCCTTTCTCTACCAGGCAGATTTTAGTAAACCAGAAGGTCGTAGGATAAGCAGAACACCCGCTATAATATAAGGAATTATAATAGCAACTCCAGGGATAAATAATATCCCAAAGGCCTCCCCAACTCCCATAATAATTGAACTAATGAGTGCGCCCCATATATTGCCCAGGCCACCTACTACCACGATTAAGAAGGCATAAATGATAATACTGGCATCCATACCCATGGAGATGGTGGTTGTTGGAGCAATTAAAGCTCCCCCCAGACCGGCAAGCCACCCACCTAGAGCAAAAACCATGGCAAATACTTTGGTACTGTTAATACCTAAGACATCCACCATTTCGCGGTCCGTAGCTGTTGCACGACAAATCTTACCTAGATTAGTTTTGGATAAGAAGAACCATAAACCGAGTGCAACAACAGGTCCGACAACCAGCAAGAAAGCATTATACCAGGGAAGAGAAGCCCCCCATAGATTAAAGGAACCCCTTAAAGCTTCAGGAATATGCATAGATTTATATTCAGTTCCCCAAATTATTTTGACCAGATCCCCCGCGATAAGCACAAGAGAATAAGTCAAGAGCATCTGTATTAAATGATCCCTGTTATAGATGAATCTGAGCAACCCGCGTTCGATCACCAAACTAATGAACATGACTGCGATAGGGGCAACCAGGAGGGCTAACCAAAAGCCATAAGGACCTTGTCCAAATAGAGTTGAGACTGAATAAGCCATAAATGCACCTAGCATATAAAGTGCACCGTGAGCAAAATTTGTAATTCTTAGGACTCCAAAGATGAGAGTAAGTCCTGCAGAAACAATAAAGAAAATCATTCCGCGACTTAGTCCAATGAAAAACTGACTAGCGAGTGTAGCAAAATCCATGGCTTAATCTCCTCCGTCATTAATGATTACATAAATGGGCGGTACCTAGCAGCACCGCCCATTATTTATCCCGTTATTTCTTAATTAACGAACCCCATGCTATTTTGACCGAGCCTTAAGGATTTGGTCAACAGAGGGCATAATTTCCTCGGAATTTAAGGTGTGAAGGTCACTGCCTGTAAAGACGCCATTAACGTTGGCAACTACACCATAGGACATGGGAATAGCCACCTGATGATCCTCTTTTCGCAGGGTTGCTTTGCCGACCGGGGTATCGATCGTTAATCCTTCCATAGCGTCAATGATCTTTTCTTTATCTGTACTTCCGGCTTTAGCAATCGCTTCACCAAGGAACTTGCCGCCCATGTAACCATATAAGGCAAATGCAGCGGGTTCACGATTATATTCCTTCTTAAACGCTTCAGCAAAGGCCTTGTTTTCTGGTGTGTCCGGATAATTATACAGATAAGGATTAGTACCCATGACACCCTCTGGAGCTTGGTCTCCCAAGGGTCTCAGAGTGGAAGGATCGTAGCTGGTGTGTGCCCAGACTGGGATTTCCTTATTTAGCTCGGTTGCTTTGACTGCTTTCATAAAGGCTACCATATCTGCTCCCCCAGTACCAACTACCAGCACATCAGGTTTTGCGCTGCGGATAGCGTTAATATATGGAGTGAAGTCTGTTTCTCCAACGCGCCACCAAGATTCATCCATTTTCTGGACATCGGGTTTAAGTGTTGTCAAATTGGACCATAGGTTATTGATCAAAGAGTGACCATATTCATAATCACTACCGGCTAACCAAACCTTTTTATAGGAGGATTTGGAGAGTTGGACGGCACCTGCTTTTCCTATGATCGCAGTATTTGGCAAAGTGCTAAATACATAACGATGTCCAGCTTCACCCGTGATTTTTTCACTCATTCCACCCCATACGATGAAGGGCACTTTGCTCTCTTTAGCATATTGTGAAACAGCTAGTGAGCCTGCACTATTCGTAGTTCCTGCCAAAAAGTCGACTTGTTCACGCATTACGAGTTCTTTAGCCCAGCTTGTTGATTTATCCGGCTTAAATTCGTCGTCACGAGTAACAAATTCGATCTTTGGACCACCTTTATCGGCTAATTCTTTCACAGCTAATTTAAAACCGTCTAAAGAGTCACTGGCATATACAGCTGCACCGCCGGTATAAGTATCAATAATTCCAACTTTAACTGGTTTATCTTCTGTCTTAGCGGGTGAATTACTTCCACAACCTGAAGCCATTAATGCTGTAATTAACAGCATGGACCCTAAGCGAATAAGTGATTTTTTCTTACCTACCATTCTAACCATTGTGTTTTCCCCTCAATCTTTATTTTTTGTGTAAATAATGAGTACAGATCTTTCTCTTTTTCTGAATTTTTCCTAGTTTATAAAAATAATTTTTCCGTCCTACCATACTTCCTTTCATTTAGGTTCTTCCTTTGAGCTTCATCTGCGATAGCTTATTTGAGAGAGACGTAAAAGAATATGTATGAATTATAACAGGTGAGTGTAGAACAGACAATACTTAATTTGATGTGTATTAAAACACTCTAATGGATAAATTGTTCAAAGTATCGGCTGTTTTCATGCATCAGAAATCCAATTTTTAGTAGAGATTTTCTCTGCTTTGCTTCCAAACTGGCAGTGCCTCCCTAACTTCTTCAATCTGAGCAAAATCAAGATCAACTATCAGAACTCCCGGCTTTTCGTCCAACTGTGCAAGTATTTGGCCCCAAGGATTGACGGCTATGGAATGGCCGTAGGCAACATAGGAAGCCTGGGAATTGCGGGCTGGAGAAGTACCCAGCATAAAGATCTGGTTATCTAGAGCACGGCTTCGGAATAATAATTCCCAGTGAGCCGGACCGGTGGTCATGTTAAAAGCAGCAGGAACAATGACGAGGAGTGCCCCTTCTTTAGCCATCTTCCTAGTTAATTCAGGAAAGCGGATATCATAGCATATTTCCACACCGAATTTACCCCACGGTGTTTCAAATGTTGTAGTGGTATTTCCTGCAGACAGTACTTGTGACTCCGTAAACTCAATCCCATTCTTGACACATACATCGAATAGGTGTGCCTTGCGATGCTTGGCAATAATCTCACCCTTTGGATCAAAGACAATGCTTGTATTGTAAAGGAGTTCACCGACCAATTCTGGAATAGACCCGCCAATGACGAATAGACCATGGGTGCGAGCTAGGGTAGAGAGGTGATTCACAGTTTCCCCTGAGGGAATATTTTCAGCATAGTCCCTAAAGCAATGGATATCGTACGGGCAATTGAACATTTCTGGCAAAACTGCTAACTGTGCCCCAGCTGATGCAGCCTCCTGCAGCATGCTTGCAGCTTGGTTAAGATTTTCACGTTTATCTGCTTTAACAGGAAGTTGACATAATGCGATCTTTAGCATGGTATGAGTGCGCCTCCTTAGTCCTTAGTATAATGTATTATAACTTTATCTAGTGTATATTATGTCTTGCAATCCGAAACAGTAAGGTGAATATTCACCATGGAGTCAGTGTTGAGGTCATGCAAATCGTATAGGATAATAGGAATGAAAACTGAAATTTATGTGATACTAACAATAAAATAAATAACAGGAGGATATAACTATGAAAAATGTAATTATGTTTTCCAACAATACCTGACCGTATTGCACAGTAGCGAAGAAGTTTCTTTCGCAGAACAATATTCCTTTTGAGGAGAAGAATATCAGTACTGATCAGGAAGCTTTAAAGGAGTTGCAAAGCAGGAACATTAATAGTGTTCCCACTTTCTTGGTGGGGAATGAAACTGTTGTAGGTTTTAACAAGGAAAAGATACTTGCCCTTTCACATTGAACTCGTTGATAGGAAAAACCGCTGGGTACTAAATATATCCCAGCGGTTTTAAATCTAAAATTGAAGAGGGTAATTTTGACTATCTGATTTTACGTAACGAAGTTTCGATTCGTTCTAAAGCCTTCTCGATATTCGCTACAGAGTTTGCATAGGAGAAACGTAGATATCCTTCACCGTATGAGCCAAAGGCGGTGCCCCCCAGACAAGCAACTCCTGCATCGTACAAGAGATGATCAGCTATTTCTTTTGTGTCCTTACCGAATGACTTGAAATTAGGAAATACGTAAAATGACCCCTCAGGCAATAGACAGCTCACTCCTGAAATAGAGTTTAAGCCATTAACCATTATGTCACGGCGCCTCTTAAACTCCGCTACCATATTTTCGACTTCTTTTTGTGGTCCTGTGAGTGCTTCCTTCCCAGCCATTTGAGTAAATGCGGAAGTACAGGAATTAGAATTGACCATAAGTTGAGCAATTCGAGCCGCAATTTCAGGGCGCATTACCCCGTAACCCAATCTCCAACCCGTCATGGCATAGGTTTTTGAAAATCCATCCAAGATAATGGTCCAATCCTTCATACCTGGCAACGAGGCAATAGAAAGAAGGGGAGTGTCACTATACACGATTCGATCGTATATCTCATCAGAAAGAACAAGTATATCTTTTCCCCTCACCAGGTCTGCAATCGCTTTAATGTCATCACTTGTGAGAACACCACCGGTAGGATTTCCTGGGGAATTAATAATAAGCATTTTAGTTTTTGGTGTAATTAACTGGGCTAGTTCATTAATATCTAATCGAAACTGATTTTCTTCTCGCAATGGGATGGGGACAGGGGTTCCTCCCACAAACCGAATTACGGATTCATATATTGGAAAGCCGGGATTCGGATAAATTACTTCATCGCCGGGATTAACAGTCGCCATGATGGAAAAAAATATAATCGGCTTTCCGCCTGGGACGATAACTACGTCCTCGGCAGAGGCAGCAACCTTTTTATGATTGCGAATGTATCCAGCTATTGTTTCTCTGACTTCTGGGATGCCGGGAGCGGGAGTATAATGTGTATATCCGCTGGTTAGGGCAAGGCAGGCGGCATCAATAACATTTTTTGGGGTGTCAAAATCGGGTTCGCCAATTTCCAGATGGACGACATCTTTGCCCTCAGCTTCTAACTTTTTAGCTTTTGCCAATACTTCAAAAGCAGTTTCTGTACCAAGTAAAGACATTCTGTCTGCGAATACTTTTTTCATTTAAAACACCACTTCCCATGTCAATTTAGTTGAATTTTATTTTTTAAATACTTCTGGGTTTAAACAATTCGGAGGAGATTCCCCTCTCATAGCCGCTAAAATATTGGTCACAGCGATGATCCCCATTTTGGTGCGGGTATCGATTGTGGCACTGGCAATATGAGGGCAAACGATAGCGTTATCCAGTTCCAATAGTCCTTCGGTGAACTCAGGCTCGAATTCGTACACGTCAAGACCCGCTCCCCATATTTCCCCGGATTGCAGAGCCTTCACCAGTGCGGATTCATCCACTACTGGACCGCGGGAGGTATTTATTAAAATTGCAGTATTCTTCATTAGTTTAAACTCTTTTGTACTTATTAAATGAAAGGTCTCTGGGACAAGTGGAGTATGGATGGAAACAAAATCGGATTCTTTGAGAAGAGTTTCCAGACTGACGTATTGACCCGCGGTTTCTTTTTCGAATTTCGGATTAGCTGCAACGTCTGAATAGAGTACATCCATATCAAAGGCTTTTGCCCTTTTAGCAAAGGACAAACCAATTCTTCCAGCACCAATCACTCCAACGGTTTTGTTGATTACGTCCTGCCCTAAGAAAAGCATTGGACCCCAACCTTTATATTTTCCCATTCTGGAGTACTTATCTGATTCCACGACTCTTCGCGCCACAGAAAACAATAAAGCCCAAGCCATTTCTGCCGTCGTATCAGTGAGAACCCCTGGTGTGTTAGAGACCATAATTCCTCTTTCAGTAGCGGAGGGGATATCTATATTGTTGTAACCTACGGCATAGTTAGCAAAAATTTTGGCCCCTTTTGCGGCATCCATCACCTCAGCATCGATAGGATCAGTAAGCAAACTTAAGATAGCATCTCGGCCCTTAACCTTTTCTAATAAAACGGATTTTTCTAGAACATGGCCCGTTCGATTAACTTCCATGTCGCAATACTCTTCGAGCATATCGAGGGCCGGTTTAGGAATCTCATTAGTGACATAAACTTTCCATCTACTCATGTCTAACCTCCAATTTTATAGTCTAGTAGATTCTATACGAGTAGTAATCCCAAATGCAAGAGGTATTATGAATTTAATGCAAAATTTATTGATAGGATGTAGGACCCCATATCTTTATTAGCTAAGTCGATTTAACAGCGGCTCAAGATTCAATAATCAGAACGTTGAAAATGAAAAGAAGTTAATTAGGGTTTGCTAAATTCTCATAAAAGCTAGATACCAGAAGGGTTTGAGGTC
>NZ_JAJDOO010000034.1 GCF_020595055.1 Desulfosporosinus shakirovi
CATTTTCAATACAACGGGCCGCATAGGTGGCAAGCTTAGTCCCTTTGTTCGGATCAAAGGTGTTAATACCTTTGATTAAACCGATCGTCCCGATGGAGATCAGATCGTCCCCATCCTCACCCGTACCATCAAACTTTTTGACAAGATGCGCAACTAAGCGCAAATTATGCTCCACTAAGGTATTGCGCGCATTCTCAACTTCACGGGTTAAGGTAAAAGGTTCTGTTTTACTTTGGCTGAGGATTTTTAAATAACGCGCTTCCTCCTGTTCATTTAAAGGCTGAGGAAAGGCATTATTGTTAATATACGAGACTAGTAAGGTGACTCCCTTTAAAACAGAGAGCGCAATACTGACAAAGAAGAGTTCTGCGATCATCTTCTCCACTCCTTTCGCATGGTATTCTAATACCTATGCTTAGAAGCCGGAGATTTTGCTTATCCACTGAATATAAAATAGGGTCGTAACGAGACTTGAGATTTTTTCAAACTGGTGGTGCGTTATTCCAAAATAGAGGACTGTACACCTTTGAAGTGGTGAACAGTCCTCCAATATATAAGGATTACAAATAGAGTGGGAATGTAATAAACCGGAAAACAAGTTTCCTTACATCCCCATTTTCAGGGTTGAAATAGTTTCTCGGGAGTATCTACACCAAAGGAGGAATTCATAAAGGCTGGTCCCTGAGTTGAATCGCCGGAACTTCCGAGACTGGCATAAGCTGTCAGCTTTAAGTCCGCCCGCATGTTCTGTTGCGTACCGGTAAGGCTTATGGATTTAATTTCCAGCCGTTGCCCCCCCCCGAATTGCAAATCATGAACCATGGTGAGTATGTCCGTCGTTTTACCTAAACAGCTAAAACTCATGCCCATCTCTTGATAGGCACCTTTGGTTTGAGCCTGCTCAAAGGCTAAAGTTTGAGGAATAACCGAGTGTTGTTTAGCCAAAGTATAGAGCCCCACCATGAGTTGAGGGTTATCAATCCGATTAGGAAGCTGGGCATTCAATTGGAGGACCTTAGCCTCTAAGGTTTTAATTTCCTCTTGAAGCCCACTTTGATTATTTTGGTAGGAGAGCAATTCCTGATAATGATTTTCCTGGGCATTTAATTGGCTTGTTGAACTTTGAATAACCGTCCATTCCGGCAAAAAAAGAACTGTTATATAAGCATAGACAAGCCCGAAGATCAGAAATAGGATTAGTATCACCTTTTCAAGCTTTTCCTTTTTTAACTCCTTCACCCTTTTTGCTCCTTACTCTTCAACGTCTGTAACTAAAATCCTAATTCTACTTTAACTTTAAATTAAAATTCAAAGTTTGTGCCTTATCTTCCAACGATACAGTCTGAATATCAACCTCTTGAAACATCCCAGAATCACGCAAACTAACCCACAGACGCGCCACGTCAACCGGTATTGGAACACTTACTCCCATTGTCAAGGCATTTTCTTGCAGGGAAAACGTATTAATTACCGTCCCTATAGGAAAGGTCTTCATTAGTTTTTCTAATATAGGCCCGGGATCTCGGGTACTCTCTTGCATAAGATCCAATAACTGCTCTTGCTCTTCAGCTTGAATCTTTAACCCCTTAAGTTGGTTAACCTGATTATTGATCCCCTCGAGCGCGATGATTTGCTTTTCAACAAGGGTAATATCTCGCTTCACCTTATATTCCCACAGCCAGGGAATACTTCCGGCTACAACTAAGATTAATATGCTTCCTATGCCCCAAAGTAATGCTCTTTCCTTCCATTTTGAAGGGCTTCCATTCTCTCTGGCCAGCCCTTCAAGCCACCGCTTTGCAAAATTAAACTCTCTTTTTTCTCTCATTTAGCCCTCCCGCAAGGCCAAACCATAAAGGCTGCCATATTTCATCCCGTTCTTCTGATGTATACTCATTTTCTTGCTGAAACGAGGACGCCAAGCATTCGGGAAGCCTACCTGAGTGGTTATTTCTAAATTGCTCTCAAAAATCTCTTCTAAGTAGGGAAGATTAGCGTAGTCTCCAGTAATATAAATGCAATCAATGGATTTACCAAAATGCCGTGCTGCAAAAAAGCCGAAGAATTCGGAGAGAGACTGCAGGACATTTCCCAAAGTCGTTTCAACTTCTTTTTTAGCCCAATCATTCAATTTTGCGGTCTGCAGCTCTAATTCTTCTCCCTCTTCGGCTTGTCCATGCCCAAGATCTTGAGCATTCAGGGTAATCGCAACTTGATCTAACTCCTTTAATGAAACCTCTAAATCGGAAAACAGGAAAAACACTCCTTGCTCTAGGAGGATAAATTCCACACGCTCAGCACTTAGATCAACAATTGCTAAATCAAGAGGAGTTCCCAACTCATCCGTATTTGCTTGTTTTTTATCTTTTAGGGTCAATTGCGAATACAATCGTGCCAATCCATCGGCCGCTAAGTCAACCACTTTTGGTTTAAATCCAATCTCTTCCCACTCAGACCAAAATTTTTTCCACTGATACTTAGGCAGGGCAGCAAGAAGAACTCTTAACCTCATTTCCCCATCTTCTTTAAAATGTTCTAAAACTCTATAATCCACAACATAATCTAAAATATTCAAAGTAAAATATTGATCCACTTGTTCCGTCAATAGCCTATCTAAATCTTGGGTCGACATAAGGGGAAGAGTAATCATCCGCGTAATCACTCCCTGACACGAAACTGCAATTCGCAGCTTGTTCACAGGAATACGGTTCCTATTTAACCACGCCTTTAGTAAATCCGTTTTTCCAACAGCATTCAAGTGCTTCTTTTCATTCAAATCCTCTTTCTGCAATCGCAGATCTTCACCAAGCTGGTCTTGTACGCTATCGAATTCATTCTTAGTATCTGCACGAAATTCTGACAAATGGAGAATATCCAGCTTGCTCTTATAGCGAGCCACTTTGGCAACAACCCAGTGATTTCCCTTAATAACCGCCAGCCACTGTTTCTGCTTAAACATGTTGCATTCTCCTTAAATTCTGTTTTTCCACCTTTGATGTAAATGTAAAATTCCCAAGGAGCCTTTTGATTTAATACATTTCATCATAGAACTCTATGCCAAGGATATTTTAGGATACTTTGTACGTATTATAGTTCCCATTCTCGAATAATTCCGCCATTGATCGGTAAAACCTTTAACAAATACGACCCAGACAAAGAGTTGTTGGTGGTATTAAGGGTAGCCGAGATTATACTGGTTCCAGCAGAGATTCCGGAGACTAAGACTTTTTTTTCGTCAATATCTCCGATAGCAGCAACTGAGCTAACACTGCTAAACCATTTAACTCTCTCGGTAACATCAGTGCTTGTCCCGTCACTATACTTCAAATGGGCGGTAAATGGTTGAGTATCTCCAACAAAGATGGCCTTCATCATCGGCACTGGTACTGGTTTAACGATTAAAGTCATAACCATACTTAGGTCCATAATTTCAAGGGTAGCGGAAGCCGTGATGCTCACTCCATTTATGATATAAGTAGCTGAAATTATACTGGTTCCCGCACTTATACCTGTGGCTAAGCCACTTGACGAATCAATTGTTGCAATATTTGGTTGATCGCAGGACCATTCCACATATTCCGTTACTACTTCTCTTTCCTTTCCTTCAAAATCAGTGAGTATCGCTTGGTACTGTTGTGTCGAGCCTAATAAAATCCATGAAAAAGCGGGCTCAATACTTAATGTCGGCAACGCTACTGTAAGCTGAGCCTCAGCCCTAAGGCTCACTCCATTAATCATATAGGTTCCTGTAATTGTACAGGTTCCCCCTCCAGAACCGGCAGCTAATCCAGAGGGATCTATGGTTGCCACACTCGTCTTATCACTGAACCAAGTTACAAAGGGTGTCACATCTGTGGTATACCCCTCATAATCAGTGAGTGTAGCTTGGTACTGTTGTGTCGACCCTAATGATATCGTAGTGTCTATTGGAGCTATGCTCAGGATAGGCTTTACAATTATCAACGAAGCCGTAGCTGTCATACTTAGTTCATCAACCCTATAAGTTGCCGAAATTACACTCTCTCCTAATCCATTTTCGGTTGCCAATCCAGTAGAATTAATGGTTGCCACTCCTGCACTGCCACTGGACCAAGTTAAGGATGGTGATTGGGTCACATCTGTTTCAATCCCAGCCGCATCAGTAAATTTAGCCTTATATTGCTGAGTAGAACCTAACGAAATTGTTGAAGTTGTCGGGATTATGCTGAAGTTAACAACTGACAACGGAGTTGTATCCCCAATACTCACTCCATTAATCATATAGGCACCTGTAATTATACAGGTTCCCACTCCAGACCCAGTAGCTAATCCAGATGTATCTATAGTTGCTATATTCGTCTCATCACTGGACCAGTTGGCTGATTCTGTGACATCTGTCTGGTGTCCGTCAAAATCCGTGAGTCTTGCTTGATACTGTTGTTCAGACCCCAGCAAGATCGTTTGGTTAGCCGGGGTTATAATCAGGGTCGGCTTTATTACCGTAAGTGAAGTTGAAGCCGTCACGCTGACCCCATTAAAGATATAGGTTGCCTGAATAGTACAGAATCCCAAGTTATTTGCCGTAGCTAATCCTGATTGGCTAATTGTTGCCGCCAATACTGAAGCATCAAACGTAATACTTGACCAGTGATCTATTGCCGGTGTAACATCTATCACTTTCCCAGTAGGATCTGTAAATTCGGCTTGATATTGTTGAGTGGAACCTATTGAGATAATTCTATTCTCTGGTTTAATCCTTAAATTAACAACCATAAGCGTTGCCCTCGTCGAAATGTTAATACCATCAATTTGATAGATGGCTGTAATTGTACAGGTTCCCACTCCCTTACTAGTGGCTAATCCAGACGATTCAATAGTTGCTACACTCGAACCGTTGCTTGACCATGTTACCAATTCTGTTACATCTGCAATCCCGTCTGAATCTTCAAGGATAGCCTTAAATGCCTGGGTAGAACCTAAAGGAATAATGGCGCTTTCGGGATCAATTCTAAGGGTCGGGGATATTACTGTAAGCTGGGACGTATCTGTGTAGGTAACATTATTAATTGTATACTCCCCTGTAATTAGACAGGTTCCCAAACCAATACTTGTTGCCAAACCACTTGGGTCAATGGTTGCCACACTCGGATCACTGCTTGACCACTTTACTTGTGGTTCTGTACCTGCAATTAGACTTGTTAAATCATTATTACTGCTATCGATATTTAACTGATTAACTTGTATCCCAACTTGATTTCCAATCACTCGGCCATAAATATTCAGATACGTGCCATTCATAGTAATAGTACCATTGGGTGCGTAAACCATTCCCTTTAGATTTACACTGTTATTACCTATTTTTATATTACCGTTTTTCGAATAAAGGCTAACAGGAGCATCATTCATGACTGATAAAGTGGTGGAATTAACCGTTATATCTCCCGTTGCCACGATAGGGCCTATTCCTGAAAAGTCATTACAATTTATCGTTAAATTACCATCAACATAAATTGGAGAATTTAAATAAATGTTAGTATCATTATAGGTTTTATTGCCATTATAAGTTTGTCCAGTCGCCTGAGCCATCGCTATGATTGCATTACCGACATCAGGCATAACTATAGACGAAGCATTCTGAACTACCTCTCCAATATGAATATCATTCATATTGCCATTCAGCTGCACCGTTGTTACAGCCTCACAAGTTTCGGATATATTAAGCTTATAAACAGATGCAATAAAGCCTCTATTTGAATGAGTACTACCATTTATTTTAATATCAGTTCCATTTAACGACAATGTCGACGTTGAACTTCCTGAAAAAAGCGCATAATTAAATGCTTCCGGAATAATAATAGCCGGTTCATCCGATATAGGGGTTGTATTTCCTTGTGAATCCGTAAAGAGAGCTTGAAACTTTTGGGTAGAATTTAATAGAATCGTTGCTTCCGGCGGAATCACATTGAGTGCGGCCTGATTACCTATAACAGTAAAGGTGCCTGATACTGTAACATTACCTTTGCCAGGATTACCATATACTTTAACCCTCCACTTTCCGGGGTATGGACAGCTAAGGTCTAATGTTGCATATGTATTCCCAGGCCCTCTGGGGATTGTTATAGCAGTTTGAAAGGTTTGATTGTTATTCGGATCAAACAAGGTTACTTGCAAAGGGATATCCTGATTTACCTCAGGAGACTGGGCATTGCCTTTATTAACAGCATAAATATAGATCGGGAAAACCTGACCGGCACTAACAACCAGCTTACTAATATCTTCTTTCTTAGTAAAGTCGTCGCTGCTCTGAATCGAAAAGGTTTTAGCTGAATTTCCCCCGTTCCCATTATCATCACTGTTCGCAGTGGCAAAAACTAAAGTACCTAAAAGGACAACCAATATTAAAGCTAGTCCAACAAATAGGGCTAAGTGATTCTTTCTCTTTTTCATTTAACCTCCCTAAATCCCAGGTCTCTAGTTTAACCTAAGCAATACTCGAGGGTTCACCCATATCTAGTTGTTCTAAGGATTTAATACAAAACATCAGAAAAAGCGATCAATGACTCATTGGTAATTTAAATAGAAAACTTCCGTATTCTAAGCTTAAGGTGTATCCATACTCATTTTAAAGGCGTATTCTTTTTGCAGAGTTCTTAAGATTCGGTTTTTATCATCTTTACTTGGGTAATACCCCTCACTGGTTGCCGTAATAGTATACACCTGATCTGAATCTAGATTAGAATTAAAGTATAGGTTGGGATCAGGACTAACTGACACAGTAACTTCAAATTCTCCTCGATAAGCTGATCCAAAAGGACTTAGCTTTTTTATTGTTAGCTCAGTATCCGTATAATTCCCTTTCTTCACCGCATCAACCACAGCATCAACCATGACAGCAATTCCATAGGTTGTTCCTGCATCTGCTAAGTAGTATGCTTTTAGTGCTTTCTCCTCAGTGGTTTGCATTTTAAACTGATTATTGACGAAGGAAAAAAGAATACCGGATATCAAGAGTAAGACCATTACAGCCACAACAGCTGTCAACATGGCTGAACCGCGCTCTCTCATAGTTTTCTCCCCCTAGTATAAGCGCATATAAGAGACAAGTTCATAAGTTCTGTTGATACTTGTATCCTCTGCAACCAAAACAATCTTAACAAGCCTTGGACTAATTTCGTCCTGAGTTAGAATTAATGACTTAATCTGATCAGAAATTAGATGATCCTTCCTATTCCCATCCCGATACCACAATTTATGATTTTGTTTATCAAAAAAAATCACTGTGCCATCAGGAGGGGAAGGTTTTCCGGTTAAGGAATCTATCGCAGGATTTTCATTGATTAAGCAATAATTAGTCGAAGTAGAAGAATAGATATAAACTCCGCTGTTATACCCTTTTTTTGTTGTACTGTCTCTTGGGTTATCCCCATATGAGTAAGTTTTATTTGGAACGAGGCGCATCTCATCTAAAATATGCATCATGGCAGACCGAGCATTGTGATCAAGGTCATTTTGTTTGCTGGCATTGTTATATAATCTAATCTCAGAGCGCATCAATTGAGAGACATAAAGCATTAGAAAGCCAAAGATTGTTATGGCAATCATTAGCTCTAATAAAGTAAACCCACTGTTTTTAAAACCAGCTCTCTTATCAAAGAACCTATTATTCATCGTAGTTGTACCTGTAGTTATACATTTCAACATGGGAAATATTCGGTGATTTAACAGAAGCAGTCACTTTAAAAGGGGTTAAACCTAGTGGCAGCAGCTCAGGAATATCAACGTCTGAACTAGCTTTTGCAGTAATTCTGCCACTTGTTAAGTCCTCATTCTCCCCTTCTAAGGCGGCTTCCATCGCCCCGGCAGCAAAGAAGACCATTTGCTGGCGTAATTCTTGTTGACCGAGGAAACGATAGGATAGCGAATTGCTCTGTGCTACAAAAACTGTCCCCATAAGTAAAATGGTGATAGCTATGACAACTTCTAAGATTGTCATACCGTCTTCCTTATTAGTTTTCATCCTTAGCCCTCCAAATCACCCTTTAATCTTAAAGTATTGGATGAAAGCTTATTCCCAATTAATCTTAACACTCAAATCCTTTGATGTTTGGCCTATACTGACACTTTGACGGGACTTACGAGAATTAGACAAGATGATACTAACAGGGCTAACTTCAAGAAAACCCTTTCTATCAAAAACTAAACATTTATCATAGAGCGGAATGTTGTTAATAACATTTCCATCCGCTGTTGTAGTTGGGATGTTTTTAAGCCCTTCATTGCTCAGATCACTAAAATCAAACTTTATTCCCGAATCAAATCTTTGTGGATTCTCTATTACAGCATACTCATATTCATGAGAGCTATTATTTTTAATCACATGGAATGTTTGAATACTTTTTGAATTAACCATTACATAAACTTCTGTTCGCCGATCCATAGCATATTGTTTGGCATTGCGTAATTGCATTGCTACAATTTGAGCCGAAGATTCCAGATGATAATGATCATTAACTCCTTGATACTTGGGAACAGTTACCATTGCCAGTATCCCAACTACTGCAATTACCAGCATTATCTCTATTAAAGTAAATCCCAGGCTGCTTTTCTTATAACATGGGAATCTACAGGAAGTGTCCACATGACGCCCTCCAAGCTCTGATTTATTGACCCCCGGCACCTCCACCGACCCCACTCGCCATATTGAATATAGGTAAGGCAATTGCAATGATTAGCCCCCCAGCAAAGACTCCAATAATGATCGTAAAGATCGGTTCGACCAAAGCCACTAAACGTGCAAGCCCAATCTCCACCCGCTTATCATAGTGATTCGCCACTTCGACCATTAGTTCCTCCAACCGCCCCGTTTCTTCCCCAATAGACATCATTTGTATAATGAGAGGATCGAAGAAAGGCTCTTGTCCGAAGGCCAAGGCCATTGTCTCTCCTTTAATAATTCGATCTTTTGAACGGACAATCGCTAACCGGGGAACTTCGTTGCCCACGATGTTTTCTAGGGAATTTAAAATCGGCACAATAGGAATAGCAGAATGTAAAAACAAGGCTAGGGTTCTGGAGAAACGGGCAATAACTACGTCTTTTATGTTTTTACCCAAAAGAGGAGTTCTGAGAAGAAAAGAATGCAGGTAAAAAAGGTACTTAGGAATCTTAAATACCCTGACTAAAAGCACTGCGAGTGCTACAAAACCTAGCAAGAGGTATATTCCATTACTCTGAAAAAAATCAGCGGTATCAACAATCATTTGAGTTGCTAATGGCAGGCTTTGACCATTCCCCTTCATAAGTTCAGTGATCTCAGGAAGAATAAAACTCATAAACATGACAATAAGTCCGACAAGGACAATTAACATAGTCAAAGGGTATATTGCCGCGCTTGTAATCTTTTTTTGAATAAAATTTTCTCGCTCATAGTATTCTGCCATATTAGTCAGGACAGAGTCCAGGTTTCCGCTTTCCTCACCGACACTGACAATATTAATTAAAAGTTCCGGTAAAGCCCCTTGGCATTCTCGCATGGCCGCAGATAAAGAACTGCCTCGACTAACACTGCGATTGATGATTCCAATGACCTCTTTCAAACGCCGATCCTCCATCTGAGAATGAAGAATGCCCAATCCCCTGACTAAATTGGCTCCTGATCGAATCATCATCGACATTTGTGTACAAAAGGCAGAAATAGCTTCATGTTTCACCTTAGGTTTGAATTTCTTAGAGAGTAACCCACTCAACGAGGACGATTTTTCTAGAAAGATAACTTGCCAGCCATTCTCGCTTATCTGCCGTCTGGCAGCCTCTAGATCCGCCGCTTCTAATGCTCCTTCAGTCACGCGTGTTTTTTCATTAATTACTTTGTAGCGAAATTGCATTCCTGCCGTTCACCTCAGATTATTCATTCACATAAGTCACCCTTAGAAGTTCATCCAAGGTTGTAATTCCATCTAAAACCAGTCTTGCGGCCGCCTGCTTGAGAGTCGTCATCCCCTGATTAATCGCATACTCTCTTAATTCGTCCGCTGTTGCTCGCTGGTCAATAAGCTGTCTATGCCCCGCAGTAATCGGCATCATTTCAAAAATAGCAATTCGGCCTTTATATCCGCTCTTATTGCAGTAAATACACCCCTGCCCGTTTTTTAACACAAAAGGGGTTACCTTGGGTATTTCCAAGATAGAATGCTCTTTTAAGCCTGCCTTATATTCAGTCGCACATTGAGGACAGATGCGCCGGACAAGTCTTTGAGATATAATTCCAATAATTGAAGCAGAGAGTAGGAAAGGCTCTATATCCATATCTACTAAACGAGTAATTGAACTGGCTGCGTCATTGGTATGAATGGTCGACAACACTAAATGTCCTGTTAATGCGGAGCGCACAGCGATTTGTGCCGTTTCATTGTCCCTCATCTCGCCCACCATGATGATGTCCGGATCTTGTCTCAAAATTGATCGGAGCCCGGTTGCAAATGTCAGTCCAGCCTTGGTGTTGACCTGCATTTGATTGATCCCTTTGAAGTTGAATTCAACAGGGTCTTCAAGAGTCACCAGATTTTTATCCGGTGTATTCAACTGGTTCAGAGCTGTATAAAGAGTCGTTGTCTTGCCGCTTCCCGTTGGGCCTGTAACTAATACGATCCCATAAGGTCTAGAGATCAAGTCCTCAAAGACTTTCAAATCTTTGCCGGCAAGTCCTAAAGCTTCTGTCTCAAGAATAGTACTTGATTTGTCTAAAATACGCAAAACAACCTTTTCTCCATACATTGTGGGAGATGTGGAAACCCGAAAGTCAATCATCTTCCCCCCCACCAGATAGGAAATTCGGCCATCTTGAGGCAAACGTCGTTCCGCAATATTGAGGTCAGCCATAATTTTCACCCGGCTGACAACCGGACCTGCCATACTAATCGGAGTCCGCATAATTTCACGCAACACACCATCCATCCTGAAGCGCACCCGAAGTTCTTCCTCTATTGGTTCAATGTGAATATCACTGGAATGGTTATTAACCGCATTGTCAATAATCGTATTTAGAAATTTGATAATTGGGGTTGATTCCTCATCAACGACTTCCACACCGGAAACGTTAAGAGACGCCAACTGAGATGTTGCTGCAACCGGTGCCACGCCCAATTGTTTGGCATAGTCACGGGCCGCCTTTTCCGCTTCACTTCGACCATAGAATCGATCTATAGCTCGGAGAATATCTTCCTTTTTGGCTAAACAAGGTTTGATCATCATTCCTGAAGCTAAGCGCAAATCATCGATCCCAAAATAATCAGTCGGATCGCACATAGCCACCAGAAGCTGAGCGTTGTTCATTTCCACGGGAAGAACCGTGTATTTCCGCACAACGTTCTCTGGAAGTAAGCGAAGAACCTGTTCGGACACAACAACTCGGTTAAGATCAATCGAAGGCAGTCCCAACTGACTTTGCATCGTACGCAGAATATCCTCTTCAGTGACAAGCCCTTGCTTAATTAGGACCTCGCCTAAACGAAGACCAAGAGACCTTTGCATTGCAAGAGCCTCTTCTAATTGAGTTGGAGAAATCACACCACCAGCGATGAGTATTTCTCCAAGACGTTTGCGTTCTTGGCGTAGAGCCATGGGGACTCCTCCTTTCCGAGTTACTTTAAGAATATAGGAAAAGGGTGTTTTGGTAAACACCCTTTTCCTATATTTAACGATTGTATATAGATCAATTAAGGAGTTATGTCGACTGACAAGTCATCAATAATATCTCCATTATTATCATGAGCAGTTATTCTAATAGTTAATAGATCAGAGTCATCAACCTCTACAACTACTGCTCCTTCTTTAGTACGTCTATTTGTATCCGATGTTCTTTGTACGATTAAAGCAGCTTCCTCACTTACACTATCAGTTACATTTTTACTAAAAGTAAAAGGATTTGTAATTTCCTGATCCTCAAATGCAGCTACTATGTCATCCTGGATGTCGGCTTCACTTGTACTTTTGTCTGCCCATTTTGTTATCTTACTCTGAACATAGCCCTCGACTAACCGAATGTTGGTATCCAGCCCAGTTGTTTTTGCCTGAGTCTTAATCGTCCCCACCTTCGGCACCAACACAACCGCCAGAATCCCAATTACCGCGATAACAATCATAAGTTCGATTAAAGTAAAACCATTATCTTTTCTACGTTTGATCATCTCGTTCAACTTATTCATCCTCTCCTCTTATGTACTTTTTCACTTAGCCTTCTAGGGCTTTAGGCCCATTTTTGCAGGACTTTAGTCCTATTAACCTTTTTCTATATATTATCGGTTTTATTATTAGTCGTCAATAGGTATAATTACCAAATTTTATAATAATCGATATAAATTTGAGAATATTCACGACCCCAGAATCTAATAAACATGCTTGTCATCCCTAGCATAAGACCTTAATTGAAAAATAACAATGCTTAGCCTATTAATTATTAATGCAATTTATTCCAATTTAGAACATTTTCCTTGAATTTAAAACACTTTTCTTCAAATTAGATTTCATTGAGGCGTCATAATTGTATGGTCATCTGTAATCCTGTCATCAGCTTCCCTTTTTCGTCACAGCCATATACAACTACACTGTTGTCAGGGTGTATAATTGTAAGGACAGCGCCTTTATAGGCAGAAGGTTCATTTGCTGATGGTACAATAGATTCTGACTCAGCTAAAACATAGACTGCTGCAGTTGGTTCATCGATATAGGGTTTATTTGTTGTAACACCAACCTTATTTGTAATTGGATTCCTCATATCTTCAAATTCTGGGATTACTGAATCTCCAAATACTTCTCTTAATTTTATGTCTAGGGTATCAGTTGCTTCAAGTCCGTATATGGCAGTGGTAACCGATCTAAAATTAGCCTGCACCCCCGTAAGTTTCGCAGCGGTTCTAATATGCTCAACCTCCGGAAATGCCAGAACCCCCACGATCGCAATGACAATCATAAGCTCAGTCAGTGTGTACCCGCCTTCTTTTCTGGATTTAATCATGCTAATCTATCCCTCCCACATAAAATGTTGCCATTTTGCAGGAGTTATAACCTATAATAAAGATCAGTTTTCAAAACATAACAATAATAATATACAAAATTAACTGAATAGTGGTATTATTACCTTAAACAAGTTCAACTATGACAAGGAGGATTACAGCAATGACCGATCATGTATCCTATCAAGGAACTGATGATTACATAGTTTCGAACGATCTTCGCAACAGTGTTAATATCTCAGTCTCCCTAAAAAGACCGCTCCTAATCAAGGGGGAGCCTGGCACCGGCAAAACCGTCTTGGCGGAAAGCATTGCCCGCTCTCTTGGACTCCGATTACTTATCTGGAATATTAAGTCCACCACCAAAGCACAGGATGGCCTTTATGTTTATGACACGGTCCAACGCCTCTATGACAGTCAATTCGGTGAACAGAATGTTTCCGACATAAAACGATATATTAAGTTAGGTAAACTCGGAGAAGCCTTTGAATCCACCGAGCGGATTGTCCTTTTAATCGATGAAATCGATAAAGCGGACTTAGAATTCCCCAATGATCTGCTCTGGGAATTAGACGTAATGAACTTTTACATCCCGGAAACTGGGGAAACCATCACAACCAAACACCGTCCTATAGTGATCATCACCAGCAATGCGGAAAAGGAACTGCCGGATGCCTTTTTGCGGCGTTGTATCTTCCACTATATTGACTTTCCAGATCAAACAATGATGGAAGAGATTGTTCACGTCCATTTTCCTGAGCTAGAATCTAAACTGCTGGCGGAAGCACTAAAATCTTTCTATTGGTTGCGAAGCGTCGCAGGCTTACAGAAAAAGCCCAGTACCAGCGAACTTCTCGATTGGGTACAGGCCTTAACCATTGGCGGTATTGAACCGGATAGAATTACAAAGGAAATCCCTTTCTTAGGTGCGTTGTTAAAGAAGAATCAGGATTTTGATCTGGCCTTAAGGCAACTTCATTCGCGGGGGACAGACAGTCCGTCACGCGCCAACAGTCGCGGCTGGTAGAGCAGACTATGTATACTAACTTTTTTTATCAATTACGACGCGAAGGGGTTCCTGTTTCTATCACAGAATGGATGACCTTGATGGAGGCGCTTAACGAAGGTTTGGCCGGATCAAGCCTATCGGGATTTTACTATCTCGCCAGAGCTGTCTTAGTCAAAAGCGAAAGTCACTTTGACCAATATGACCTTGCCTTTCAGAACTATTTTCGAGGGATAGAGACTCCTGCACAATTATTAGATCAGGTTTCCAAATGGATGGAAAATCCTTTACCACCTAAGATGTTTTCTGAAGAAGAACGCAATGAACTCTTGAATAAATTAGGTTTACCCGATTGGGAGAGTTTAAAATCGGCTTTAGAAGAACGCCTGCGTACACAGGATGGTCCTCATCACGGCGGAGGTAAATGGGTCGGAACGGGTGGGACCTCCCCCTTCGGGCACTCTGGGTTTCATCCAGGGGGGGTGCGTATAGGGGGCGAGTCATACGGGCAATCCGCTGTGAAAGTAGCCGCCGAGCGAAATTACCGGGAGTATCGCAGTGACAAAACCTTAGGAGTGCGTCAGTTCGAAGTCGCCTTACGTAAATTGCGCCAGTTCAGCACACGTCTTGACGGAGCTAAAGACCAACTTGATTTAGATGACACTATTGATAAAACTTGTAAAAATGCCGGAAAATTGAAACTTGTTTGGACGAGGCCGCGTAAAAACACTGTTAAGCTTATTGTCCTGATGGATGCGGGGGGATCCATGGCCCCCTATGCCAAAATCTGCAGTCAGTTGTTTTCTGCAGTGCATAAATCTTCTCATTTCAAGGATCTAAAATTCTTTTACTTTCACAACTGTTTTTATGATCAGTTATATTTAGATGCTACTTGCAGCCCCAAAAGAGCAGTCAAGACTATTGATACTATGCATCTACTCAGTAAAGACTATAAAGTCATTATCATAGGGGATGCAGCCATGGCACCAAGTGAACTCACGATGATTGGTGGGAACATCTTTTGGGATTTAGGCAATGAGGAACCGGGGTACACATGGTTAGAACGTTTAGCTAAGACCTTTCCCTATAATGTTTGGCTTAACCCTATACCCGAGAAATATTGGGAACGAGTTCACGGCTATCACACCATTAAAATGGTACGCAGTGTCTTTCCAATGTATGAACTAACCCTAGAGGGGCTTGATCAAGCCATCAAAAAGTTGATGGTCCGCAAATAGCAGAAGGAACCCTTTGGGTTCCTTCTGCTATTTACATAAATTCGATCTCCAACGGCATCTTTAATATCAGTTCTTTTAACTCTGGCCAACAATACTTTGTGGTTTGGATCATAACCTCACCTAATTCTTTGTTCGTGGTTGTAACGATGCCGAGATGGCCTAACCCCTCTACAAGTTTGCAAAGCATTTGGATCTGTGACCGATCTATGCGCGCTTTTATAATAAGGTCAATATCCGAGAGATGTGCCCCAGGTTGGTCTGAAAAATTCATCTGCTACTCCCCTAATTTCTCTATATTGTCTTAAATGAATTTGTCTAAATGAACTCTATCTCAAACGGCATCTGCTCTATAGCCTTCTTTAAATCCGGCCAACAGTGTTTCGTTGTTTGAATCATAACTTCCCCAATAGCTTTATTCGTTGTTGTTACAATGCCTAAATGCCCTAAACCCTCCACAAGTTTATCTAACATTTGCATTTCTACCCGTGCTAAGCGCGCTTTAACGATAACATCAACATCCGAAACAAGAGGACTTGATTGCTCTGAACCATCATAATTCATTCACTCGTCTCCTTAAACTACTATTGTGGACTTGTTTCTATCAGTTCATCACATCACGCTTCACTTTCTCTCGCTTTTCGCCCGCCTCAAAATACTGTAAGGAAGGACTTTTCTCGGGACGGTCATCCTAATCTTCTGCTGTGCATGACGAGCCACTTCTATCGGTTCTCCCTCAGCATCCCGCATTGCCGTAACTTCAAACGACCAACAGTCGCCCTGGGGTGTCAGAACCTCTAAAACCTCTCCCAGCTTAAAGTTGTTCCGTTGCTCGATCCAGGCTGTGTTCTCCTCTGTGGGTTCTGTGACATCTGCGGCATCGTTATCTATGATCCCTTCATCCAACCGAACTCCTACGAAGTCATAATCCCGAACATAATGAGAAGACACTAAATTATGCGAGCTCGCCCCCGGCTTCCCAAAGAGAAATCCTGCCGAATAATCCCGGTGACTGACTTTGTCCATCTCTTCTAACCACTGAGGGAGCTTGGCCTGAAAGGCTTCTTCCCCCTGATCCCAAAGAGTGTCTATGGCTTCCCGGTAAACCTTAACTGTACTGGCAACATATTGAACGCTTTTCATCCGTCCTTCGATCTTATAACTGTCTATATCAATTGCTTTTAACAGGGGCAGATGAGGCAAGAGGCATAAATCATGTGAGTTAAACACATAAGTCCCGCGTTCATCCTCCTCAATAGGAAAGACTACCCCAGGCCGTTTTTCTTCCACTAGTGCGTATCCCCATCGACAGGGCTGAGTACACTCTCCCCGATTAGCATCTCTTCCTGTCAAATAATTACTCAGCAAGCATCTCCCGGAATATGACATACACATGGCTCCATGGATAAAGATTTCCAGTCCCCCATCCACTTTAGCACGTACCGTTCTTATCTCTTCCAGCGTCAGTTCTCGAGCGAGAACCACCCGCTCAATCCCTTGCTTCAGCCAAAATCGAACGGAATATGAATTTGTGTTATTGGCCTGTGTGCTTAAATGAAGAGGCAGTCGAGGAGCCACCTCCTGGGCTAGGGCAATAACCCCCGGATCTGAGACAATCGCTCCGTCAACCCCTAAGGTTTCCAACTGCTTGAGGTAAGCCGGGAGTTCTTCAAAATCCGACTCATGAGCGAAGATATTTACGGTTATATAAAGTTTCTTCCCTAAATCATGGGTCCAGCGAACCCCTTGCTCCATCTCTCGGAAACCGAAATTCCCGGCGTAAGCCCTCAGACCAAAAGCCTGTCCTCCCATATAAACAGCATCCGCTCCGTAGGCCAGAGCGTATCTTAACTTTTCCCAATCTCCCGCAGGAGCTAACAATTCCGGTTTTCTCATGAGGATTCCCCTAACTTTAAATCTTTTCCATAACACCTCTTGACGAAGTGCCTTCTGCCATATTACAATACAGAAAATTAACATGCAAGACAATGAAGAGAATTAGTAAGTCTTTGAGGAATGTTTTAGCGAGTCAGAGAAGGTGAGAGTCTGATACACTTCCCGCAGACCGAATGGATCTCAGAGTCGTAATCCGAACATGCTTTTGCATCAGTAGGTGATACCGGGGGTTTCCCGTTACAGAGACACGGATATCGAGAGGTCGACTCTCCGCATCTGCTAATTTGTTGCCGAGAAATGCATCCTGCTCCGTATCTAAGCTTGGAATATGGGTATCTTACCATGTAGGTCCCATACAAAAAAGGTGGCATATAGAAATTAACTTTCTGTCCTTTAAAGGGCGGAAAGTTTTTTAGTTTCCAATAGTTAAATTATAAGATGAGATGGAGGAATTTATTATGCAAAAAGGTTATTTTGGTGAATATGGCGGAAGTTTTGTCCCTCCTCAATTAGAAAACGCCTTGAATCAGTTGGACGACGCCTTCGAAAGGTATAAGGATGATCCTGACTTCAATCAAGAACTCGACTATTATCTCCGTCAATATGTAGGCCGTCCCAACCCCCTCTACTATGCCAAAAAGCTCTCTCAGCAATTAGGAGGGGCTAAAGTCTACCTCAAACGAGAGGATCTTAACCATACTGGTGCGCACAAAATCAACAACGTCCTCGGCCAAGCACTGCTTGCTAAACGCATGGGTGCCAGACGGGTCATAGCAGAAACCGGAGCGGGACAACACGGCGTGGCCACAGCAACAGCCTGTGCCCTCTTTGACATGGAATGCGTGATATATATGGGGGAAGAAGATACAAAGCGCCAATCTCTCAATGTCTTCCGCATGGAACTATTGGGAGCCAAAGTAATCCCTGTCACATCTGGAACACGCACTCTGAAGGATGCCGTGGATGCGGCCTTAGGGGACTTCGCCGTGAACTATGAAAATACTTTCTATATGTTGGGCTCTGCTGTCGGCCCCCATCCCTTCCCCTCCCTTGTAAAACACTTCCAAGCGATTATCTCTCGGGAGGCACGCCAGCAAATACTCGAAGCTGAAGGTAAACTTCCTGATGCGGTCATGGCCTGTGTTGGCGGCGGCAGCAACGCCATCGGCATGTTTGCGAACTTTATCAAGGATTCCTCTGTTAAACTCATAGGAGTTGAGCCGGCGGGTCTGGGTTTGGAAACAGGCAAACACGCTGCTCCCCTCACCGCCGGAGCTCCCGGAATCGTACACGGCTTTAAATGTTACGTCATGGCAGACGAAAAGGGAGAGCCTCTTGCCACCCACTCCATTTCAGCCGGTCTGGACTATCCCGGTGTTGGACCCGAGCACAGCTATCTTAAAGACATTGGCCGTGCAGAATATGTCAGCATTACCGATGATGAGTCTCTCGAAGCCTTCCATCGGCTTTCCCGAACTGAAGGCATCATCCCTGCTCTGGAGAGCGCACATGCCGTAGCTTATGCACTTAAGCTTGCCCCAACAATGAGTCCTGAGCAAATTCTCATCGTCAATATATCCGGCCGCGGTGACAAAGACGTGGAACAAATCTACCAATTAACTCACTGATACTCTTCTACGTTTTTGAGATGCTCTGCATAGGTTTTAGCAAATACATGATAGCCGTCTTTTTTGGCCACATAGTATCTGAACTCCGTTTGGGCCGGGTTTAATACCGCCTGCAAGGAAGCATGTCCCGGACTGGCAATCGGACCCGGTGGAAATCCGGAATGGAGGTAAGTATTATAGGGAGAGGGAATCTGCAGATCCTCGTAAGAAAGATTCGCTTTTGGAGTTTCGAGCAAGAATTGAATAGTAGCATCTATTTGAAGGGGCTGATTAATCTTTAATCGATTCATTAATACCGAAGAGATCAATGGGCGATCAGCCTCTTTCACTGCCTCTTTTTCAATGAGAGAGGCTAAGGTAACCCACTGAGCAACTGTAAGTTTCTTAACAGTGAGTTGATTCTGTACTTCTGGCGTCAGCTCTTTCTCAAATTGCCGAAGAAGCAAATCAATGACGGCATGAGGGGTTGTGGTTACTGGAATATCGTAGGTATTAGGAAATAAATATCCTTCTAAGCGGTGAACTCCTTTAGGGGCATCCTTTAAGAATGAATAGGGAAAATCATCTTCCGTAACAACTTTCATATACCTCTCTTTACTGCCTATTCCTTTTTGGACGAGAAGTTCAACAATTTGTTTGGTAGTATACCCTTCTGGAATGGTCACCAGGTTAGTCTTTGAGGCAATTGAACGACCAATTAAGCGATCTATCATTTCCCTCGGGGACATTCCAGGGGCTAATTGATAATCCCCGACATACAATTTGAAATCTTCTTGACGTTCACGAGCTAAAAACTTAAACACCCACGCACTGCGTATTAGATGACGCTTTTGTAACTCCTCGGCTAATTGCCCTGCGGTTGTTCCAGAAACAATCGTGATTTTTTCTGTGTTTCCTGACGTGGAGTAGGGCATATTAGCCCAATTCCACCAAGACAATAATCCGCCCCCCCCGACCAAGGAAAGAAGAACAATCCACGTAAATATGCCAATGGTCTTCTTTTTTCTGGCCATTTCTCACTCTCTCTTTCTATTATTCCAGTAAGATCCTCTTTTAAGTCCCTACGCGTAATATGCGATTTGTCGGAGCATACAAATCACGACCCAGAAACTTCTTAGTCTCACTGCCGGTCCCATCTCGAACAATTTGCCACGTATTGACAATAATCCCTTTAGAACCGGCTTGTTCCCGAAGGACTTGTCCTTTGCGCAACTTGGGATCTAGTCGTCTTTCTGTCTTATAGGGGATTTCTCTCTCCACTTGCCGTTCAATTCGGACGGTTTTATCCCTCTTCTTACCCATAATCCTAACCGTCAGAACTCCTGGCTTAACCTCCGTACGCAAGTAGACTAAACTGCTGGTATTATTTTTAAACTTGAAATCAATATTGGGATAATTAACCGTCGCATCTTGACCAGTTGGTACATAACTAACGACAACAGCGTGAGGCTTCCGTTCCACGATCTCTAAATCACTTAATAATACGGCATTGTAGAGAGTCGAAGACACCTGGCACACGCCCCCTCCGGTTCCCTGCACATACTCCCCGTTAACAATTATATAAGCTTCTTTATACCCTGTCTCAGGCTCACGCGGACCTACCTTCTCGTTAAAAGAAAGAGTTTCTCCGGGAAGAAGCGCTTTGCCATCCAACGCTTTAGCGGCAGCCGTCAAATTAGCAGAACGATTCTTTTCTTCAACTAAAAAATTAGTGGAAAACTCCCCGATGACAGCATCAAATGCTAAGGCTTTAACAGACTCAGTAGTAACAGCCGGCGGAACTTCTACCATGGGAATGACGATCCGTGCCGGCACATCACTTAGAGGAACTTCTTGAATTTGATTGATCAAGCTTTCGACATCGACCGTCCGCCCACTTTCCCCCGGCTGAATGACTACTGCATCATTTTCAATCTTATAAGAAGCATCTTTGGCTGGTCTATTAAACTTTTTAAGCTTCTCCTGAAGCTCTTGACTTGCTATAGATGAATCCACTTTTAAGACACTGGGCTGAGCAGTTCCGGGACTAATCTGTGTCTTCTCAATAATCTTCTGAGTATCCACCTTAACCCCTATGTCACTTAGAGTTACAGGAATCTCTGTATCATTGTACAACAGTACACGCGTTTCTTCCAGCTTGTCCTTTGCCCAATTTTCTATCTTTACGGTTGCCTCAGGCAATGGAGTGCCACTTAAATCCAAATCGTCAATTTTGGTCCCAGTGGAAATAATTCTATTAGTTATTTCAACTCCATTACTATCTTGTGCATCCTCAGAAAGTTTATCAGGGACAGGGTTTGAAGAATTGCAACCGTTTATTAAAATGAGCAAAAAAAGAACTCCAGCAAAAAAAAGATCCCGTAGTCTTACTTTTTCTAAATACTTTATCTTCAACACCTCCTCTTTTCTAACTTTAGTATTTCCGCGGAGGTTGTTGTTTATCTCAAACCTTAATTATATTCATCAATATTTTACTGGCCAAACTTCAAATAAGGAGGTTGGAATTTAGTCAATTCTGACTGCAAATAAAAGAACTCGCTGATTATTTTCAGCGAGTTCTTAGTATTCCCAAATATACATGGAATAAAATTAGTCCAACTTATTCTTCGTCTTCGGATTCTACCAGGTTTTCCCAAGCATCAGCCACTTTTTCCCATTCTTCATCGTCTTCGATGTCAAGCAACATTTCGCCGCCTTCAGCATCTTTACCGAGTTTAAGGATAATAGCCTCATCCTCTTCTGATTCGTCCTCAGAGATAGGCATCAAGACAAAGTATGTAGAACCTTCTAGTTCCAAAGTGTCTAGATGAAGAAACTCATGGTCTTTTCCCTCATCATCTGTGAGAATGACAGTATCAAACTCTTCCGCATCATGCTCATCATGGTTATGTTCATGGTCAGTCATATGATTCACCTCTTATCAAAGAATATTGTCATTGTACTATTGTAGGTAATGATTGTCAAATATTGCCCTAGTATTTTTATTTTGCCGACTGTCCAGATAACCCTGAAGGATAAATACCGCCGCCATTTTGTCTATAACGTGTTTTCTCTTCGAGCGCGACACATCCGCTTCTATAAGAGTTCTCTGGGCTGCAACAGTACTTAAACGCTCATCCCACAACTTAACTTCAAGTCCAAATTCCGCACGTAAAACCTCTGCGAACTCCTCGGTCAAAGTACATCGAGGCCCTAGGGTTCCATTCATATTCTTAGGATACCCGATGACTATCTCCATAACCTCATACTCCCGTATAAGTTCACGCAACTCATCAAGCTCCTTCTTGGAGCGCCTAATCGTCTTAACTCCCTGGGCCGTCCAAAATAATGCGTCACTCATGGCCACACCAATCGTCTTCGACCCAAAATCCAACCCCATAATTCTCAACAGTATTTCCTCCAAGCTGACTCCTAGTTTTTAATTAAAACTATTTTCGGTCATAAATATCCATTAATGCTTTAAACCACTTAAATTTAATCCTATGACTCCAGCCACAATCAGAAGTATAGAAACTATTTTGAGGGTATTAACTGTTTCGTTGAAAAAAAATATTCCTATGACAGAAATAACCACTATCCCTACTGCTGACCATATTGCATACGCCACGCTTACTTCGATTTCTTTTAAGGCCAATGATAATAGCCAAAAACACAAAAAATATGAGACAAACATGCCTATTGCAGGAACAATTTTTGTCAACCCCTTGGAAAGTTTCATTAAAGTAGTGCCACAAAGTTCAAAAATAATTGCGAAAATCAAATACAGCCAACTCATAATTTCTCCTTAATCTAACAACATCTGACCCTGAATATACTTTTAACCTAGAAATATTTCAGACAATCTTTAAACAAAAATGAGGACAAACCCTTCCGCAATACCCGCAAAGTACACAAGCCTTGGCATCAACGACCGATATATTTTCTTCAATACTTAAAGCGCCCTGGGGGCAAGCTTTCAAACAAAGCCCACACCCCTGGCACCAATCTGCAATATATAGTTTCCGTTGCCTATGCTTTACCTTTTTTTGCAACTCCTCCGGGACTTCTTTATCTGCCAACAAGAGGAGATTATAATCCACTTCTTCTTGGCTGGACATTCCCAGAGCCATGCTCTGAACCCCTGAAACTCCTCGGACAAAGGCTACGGCTTTTTCAGGATCGCTTGCTAAATGCCCGCCCCCAAAAACCTTCATAGCATAAATCCCTATACCCAGGTGAGATGCAAAGGAAATAGCCTCCAGCATCTCGCTTAAGGTACCATCAATAATCCCCAGACCTTGGTAGTTTAAGATGGGATGGATCACATCAAGGCCGGGTAACAGGGCACCTGCCCTGACTCCGGCAACAGCATGCGTCGAAATGCCGATCCAGCGAACTATACCCTTTTCCTTTGCCCGCAGGAGTTCTTCCCAAGCACCCAGATGTCCTTTCAAGGTTAAAGCACTTTCTTGCTCATGAAGCAAGAAAAAATCAAGAGTATCCCGCTTAAGATCAGTACGCGCCTTCTCTATGCTTAGACGCATTTCTTCGGCAGTGACAGAGTAGGATTTACTGACGATTAGAGCCTCATGATGTCCTTTTATGGCTTCAGCAATTTGCCCATAGTTATCATATATTTCTGCAGTATCAATCCAATTAACCCCTTGCTCAAGCGCATAGCGCAGAACAGAGATTCCTTCCGCTTCTGTTACACGGCCTTGCAACGGAGATATTGCCAGACTTCCGAAGCAAACCTCAGAAACCTCTGCTCCCCACAAGCCAAGCTTAACTTGACGCATTTTAAAACTCCTTTAGTGCCTGCACTCATTCACACTGAACACTCTAAAGTTGAAACCCTCACCACATTTAGTGAGGGTTCAAAGTACATTTTATTCACTCTTTTTCTTGCAAATAGGTTCTAACCAGCTCTTCGATCAGCTCAAAGCGTTCAAGTTTACGAATCATTGATCTCGCCTGATTGTGGCTGGTAATATATACAGGGTCGCCAGACATGAGATAACCCACCATTTGGTTGATCGGGTCATACCCTTTCTCCTGTAACGCGGCATACACCTTCTGCAATATATCGTGGGCTGAAATCGCTTCATCTCCCACAGCCTTAAACATCATGGTTTCTTCCATTCGATCCATTTCCCTGTCCACCTTTCGCCTTTTCGTATACGGCTTTTTCAAGTTAAATTAGATATTCTTACTCTCAGTATGATTCTCCTCTATTTTTTAAGAAATCCTCTGAGAAGATTGGGAACTCGATCTATAGCTTCACCCAATTTACTGGGATCTTTACCGCCGGCCTGTGCCATGTCTGGCTTACCGCCACCGCTGCCGCCGGTAATTTTGGCTACCTCCTTAATAATCTGTCCTGCATGAAGCCCGCTTAAACCTTTTGGGTTAACCGTTGTAACAAAGTTAACCTTTCCTTCGCTTACAGCACCTAAGACGATAACTCCGGATTTCATCCTGTCTCGAATTAAATCTGCCATTTGACGAAGACTTTCCATATCCGGGGCCTGCACTTGGGCAGCTATGACCTGAATTCCATCGACCTCCTCAACCCTACTCAATAACCCTCCAACTTCATTCTTGGCAAGCTTTGCTTGGAGTTGTCCGATTTCACGTTCAAGGTCTTTTACCTGGGTCATTAGACCATTTACACGCTTCCCAACTTCTAAAGGTTGTGCTTTAAGGTTCTGGGCTACTTCCATTACCTGCTCATCAAGGGAACGGAAGTATGCCAAGGCTTCCAGACCGGCAACTGCCTCAATCCGACGCAAGCCGGCCCCTATTCCGCCTTCGCTGAGGATTTTTACAAGTCCGATTTCTCCTGTGCTGTTAACATGGGTTCCACCGCACAATTCCTGACTGAACATCCCCATACTTACAACCCTGACAGTTTCTCCATATTTCTCTCCAAAAAGTGCCGTAGCTCCGCTTTGTTTAGCTTCCTTTAAAGACATTTCTTTCGCCTTTACCGGCATATTCTTTAACACAGCTTCATTAATCAGCCCCTCGACTGCCCTTAACCCATCCGGTGTCATTGGAGAAAAATGCGTAAAATCAAAGCGCAGGCGTTCAGGAGTCACTAATGACCCTGCTTGTTGAACATGGTCCCCCAAAACCGAGCGCAAAGCAGTCTGAAGAAGGTGTGTTGCGCTGTGATGACGAGTCGTAGCCAGACGGTCAAAATTATCAATTTCCACTTCTACGGATTCCCCGACGTGTAATACCCCGGTTTTAACCTCAGCCCGATGATACAGAGTTCCTGTCACACCTTTTTTTACTTCAAGCACCCGGGCCTCGGCACGAGATGTTCGGATCACCCCTACATCAGATACCTGCCCTCCGCTTTCTGCATAGAAAGGAGTTTCTGAAAGGAAGATCATAACCTCTTCCCCTTCGCCGGCGTCCTGCATCTCTTTGCCATTGACAAACAGGCCTTCAATTCGAGTCCTTAAAGAAACTTTGTCATAGCCGACAAAGGGTGTAGCTCCTAAGGATTTAGCCCTTTCTATAAGTTCCGGGCTTTCCACCACAGCACGCATTTGCTGAGATTGTTCTTTCGCTCGGAGACGATGTTCCTCAGAAGCGGTCTGGAAGGTCAGCATATCTACGGACAGCCCTTGTTCTTCCAGCATTTCTTCGGTTAACTCTACAGGGAAACCGTAGGTTTCATACAAATAGAAAGCATCAGCTCCGGTTAACACTGTCTTCCCTTGTTTGATAAGCTCCTTGACCTTTTCCTGCAATAACTGAGTGCCCTGTTCTAAAGTTGCTTGAAAGTTCTTCTCTTCTAAATTCAAATGACTGAGAATGAAATTCTCGTTTTCTTTAAGCTCAGGATAAGCGTGGGCATAGTCCCTTTGTATAATTTGAAAGGCGGATTCCAAGAAGGGTTTGTCAATCCCTAAGAGTTTAGCAAACCGAACAGCACGGCGCAAGATACGACGAAGGACATATCCTCTGCCTTCATTATTGGGCCGAATTCCATCGGACAACATAAATGAAACCGCTCGAACATGGTCTGAAACCACTTTTAGAGCTAAGTCACTTTTAGCATTATCATTATATTTGATCCCAGCTAAGGTTGCGACATGATCAATAATAGGACGGAACAGATCCGTGTCAAAATTGGTTTCCACACCCTGCATTACAGAGGCGATCCGCTCCAGGCCCATCCCCGTATCAATATTTTGCTTTGGAAGGGGGGTTAATACCCCTGCTTCATCACGGTTATACTGCATAAAGACCAAATTCCATATTTCCAAGAACCGGTCACAATCACACCCTATAGCACACCCCGGTTTACCACACCCTCTGGCTGCACCCAAGTCGACATAAATCTCCGAACAAGGCCCGCAAGGGCCTGTCTGACCAGCCGCCCAGAAGTTCTCCGGATCACCTACGATTCGCTCGGACTTAACACCTGCTTTTTCCCATATCTGTTTGGCATCCTGATCTTCGGGATATATGGTTATCCATAATTTTTCAACGGGGATTTTCAAGACATTGGTGATATACTCCCAAGCCCAGGGAATTGCATCAGTTTTAAAGTAATCTCCAAAGGAAAAGTTTCCCAACATTTCAAAATATGTATGATGACGGGCAGTTTTCCCTACTTCCTCGAGGTCCGGGGTTCGAACACACTTTTGGGCAGTCGTAGCCCGTGGAAAGGGAGGTTCAACCTGACGTTGGAAATATGGTTTAAAAGGAACCATGCCCGCTACTGTTAATAACAATGTCGGATCATCTTTGGGAATAAGCGAAGCACTAGGCAGAATTTTGTGCCCTTTAGCCTCAAAATACTTAAGAAACATGTCCCTTAATTCATTGCCTGAATACAATCTGAACACCCCTTTAAATTCAATCAAGAAATAACAGTCAAATTATCCCTTCCGACTGGTATAAAAAAATAATCTCTCCCTTTGTCAATCAGGGACGAGATTTTTCGGGATCACCCTGTATCTTATCGGGCTTGAGCGGTACTTTCTGACTTAATTACGATAGTAATATAAAATTTCCATTGTTTATAAAGTATATACAGGGAATGTCTTATTTGTCAACTAGATTAGACTTTCGTAGACACCAGCCTGAAATAAATATGTTTAAACAGGACTCGAATGACCGCAGCTAAAGGAACAGCCAAGAACATGCCCCAAAACCCTGCAATTTCTCCACAAGCTAAAAGGGCAAAAACAACCCAAAGAGGGTGAAGTCCGACACTCTCGCCCATAAGCTTAGGAGATATTATATTCCCTTCAAGCTGTTGCACCAAGAAAATAATCAAGGTAACCTTTAAGGCCATTACCGGAGAATGAGTTAACGCTAATAGTATCGCCGGAACTGCCCCAATTGCAGGCCCAAAATAGGGAATAAGGTCAAAGATTCCGCAAACAAGGCCAATCAACAGAGCATAATCCATGCCCACAAGTTTTACCCCTATACCGATCATTATCCCCACAATCAGTGCTACGAATAAATCTCCTCGAACAAATTGCCTTACGACATGATTAATGTCTTGCCACAACCGTCGCCATTCCATCCTCCAGCGTTGAGGGATAATCCGAAAAAAGCCTTCCCCTAAGCCTTTCCAGTCTGCCAGAATGTAAATGGCAATAACCGGCGACAACATGTAAAGAGTCAGTGAAGACAGTGCCTTCGGCAAGTTATCCAGAAATTGGTTGAGCCGCTCAGCAATCATTGTTTCCCCTTGAATTAAATGTTCATCCAAGACAATCGCAACTCGATTAGGTAACCCCGTTGCCTTAAACTGATTCCGAAACTCTTCAATCATATCCGTAATCGACTGAATCGTCTGAGGCAAAATAACCAACAATTTGCTTAGTTCATTATAGATTATTGGGATAATAAGAAAAATAGCGGTAGCACAAAAGGCAATAATTAAGAAGAAAACAATCGCAATAGCTCTATTTCTGCTGATTTTATACCGTTCCAGCACAACAACCAGAGGGTTTAACAAATACGCCAGCACAAAAGCAAGGAAAAACGGACCTAATATTGCCCTCACCCTGAAAAGAATTAGTATTCCCAACAGCAAACACGTTCCTGTAAAAATCCATTTCCAATTTTTAAATTTCATAAACTGTAAGAGTACACTTCCTTTCGAGGATCTGGGACAGAATGAACTTATGTATTTTCCTGAACAACGAAGCACCCTCTTAAAAAGAGACTAAAGACAAACTAAAAAGCGCGCGATGCGCGCTTTTTTAATCCAGCATTAGTGAAATACTTTCATATTCTTAATCAACAGGTAGCCTACCCTTTTGAAGGATTCATACTGGGTCGCATCAACACTTTTCTGTTCTTCGCGGAAAAATGAATACCACATTTATTTTGAACCTAATATTCATCGTTCCTTATCTCATCAATTCCGAGACGCCCACTTCTTCAAGGGAGTGTTCCTTATGCTCCACGTTCAGCTTTAGCCAAATGAGTTCATTAAATCGGAATTACTTCATCTGCACAAGAAACACCGGGATTGAGGCTCGGATCATCCCAAGCCACCAAAGAGCCGTCTTCGGCTAAATCGTAAATGACAACTTTATCAGTTTGAGTCGCAAATTCAACACAACAATCCCAACAGTAAAACTGCTCGACTCCAACTTTACCAATGGCTCTTCCACCGCAAACCGGACAATTCATGATCGCATTCCCCCTTCATTTGTTTGATCCAAGGGGGATACTTGGTTATCAACGATTAATATATCATTCCCATCAATCATGACATGCGGCTTTAGAATCGTCCCCCGACCGTGAAGAAGGTCAGCGAAGAGCCCGTCAGATACCTCGAACCCCACCATTTTTTCTATAGCGTCATCGAGGAAAACATCTTCAATCGTGCCTCTAGCGTCTCCACCTTGAGTATAGACTTCATTACCTACTTTGTCAGACCATCTTGTCCCCTTAAGTTCTTCTACTGTTTTTTCATTAACAGTCAGGGCATCTTTACCAACCGTTGCTATGGCCTTCCGAGGAATACCTTTAGCTGAGTGGAAGAAATGTCCGCCTTCAAGAAGAACTCCGACAACCTCATCTTTTTCATTGTCAAGCACCAGATCATGTACCCAACCAATTGAATTTCCACTTTTTAAATCCAAGACCGGCAATCCGACAATCTCACGTGAGCGTCTCATTCATTCTTCCACCTCCGCTAAAAAAATTCTATCTATACTCTGCCCGCCCAAACCAAACTTTATGCATGCGAAGACCATGGATGGTCGAGTGTCCCTGCAGCCATGGACGGCGGAAAGGGGACCGCCGGCCATGGATGGCCAAGTGTTCCTGTAGCCATGGATGGCGAGAAGGACCCGAAAGAACTTACTTGGACCCGCGCTCTCGGCCGCGAGGATCAGAAATAATTTTCCCCCCGCCAACCACTAGATTTCCTTGATAAAAGACGACTGCCTGTCCCGGAGTCACTGCCCGCTGAGGTTCATCAAAGCTTACCATCACACCATAACCAGACCCTATTTCGCCAGGAAAAATTGTCGCTGGAGCTCCGGTAGAATTGTAACGAATTTTAGCCTTAACTTTTAATGGTTCAGTTAAATCGGGTATCGATATCCAGTTGAGATCGATTGCCCAAAGGGTATCCGTATACACATCCCGATCTTCGCCCAAAACAACCTCATTGCGCTCAGGATTCAGCCCTACCACAAACATTGGTTTACCAAAGGTGACTCCCAGGCCTTTCCTCTGTCCAATCGTGAAGTTAATAATCCCCTCATGCCGGCCCAATTTCTTTCCGACAAGATCTACAAAATCACCCGGCTTGATCGGGACCTCTAATCGCTGCCTTACAAAGGTGGCGTAATCATCATCTGGCACAAAACAAATTTCTTGGCTTTCAGGCTTATCTCCAACCCCCAGGCCCCGCTCTCTAGCCATTTCCCGCACATGCTCTTTTTGATATTCTGCTAAAGGAAAAAGCGTATGTGCCAGCTGTTCCTGGGTTAGCATGTACAGGGCATAGGTCTGATCTTTGCGCGCATCTGCACTATTGCTTAAAAGAAATCGTTCACTGTTCGGATCTCGTAACACTTGTGCATAATGGCCGGTTGCTATAAACTCCGCTCCCAATCCACGGGCCTTGCGGAGCATCTCCCCGAATTTCACATGTTTGTTGCATGCCAAGCATGGATTGGGAGTTTCACCATACAGATAAGACTGCGTAAAATAATCTACCACAGTCTCCTTAAAATACGAACGAAAGTTCATGACGTAATGGGGAATTCCCAATATAAAGGCAACTCTCCTGGCATCATCAATAGCCGAGTTCGAGCAACAACCTCCCTCGACTTCCGGACCCGTTGCTTCCCATATCTGCATAGTAACCCCAATCACGTCATATCCTTCTTCTTTGAGCAAAGCGGCGGTCATGGAGCTATCCACGCCGCCGCTCATACCCACAACTACTTTAGGTTTTGTAGTTTGAGTCATTCTTCATCTATTCCTTTTTCTGCTGTTTATCGCGATAGTCCCCAATGGCCTTATGAAGTGCATCCGCGGCCAGATTAGAACAATGCATTTTAGTTTCAGGGAGGCCTCCTAATGCCTCAGCTACTGCCGCATTGGAGATTACCATAGCTTCGTCAATCGTTTTTCCCTTGACCATTTCCGTAACCATACTGCTGGTTGCAACTGCAGCTCCGCAGCCAAAGGTTTTGAATTTTACGTCTTTGATAATGTCCCCTTCGATATCCAAATATATACGCATGATGTCGCCGCACTTTGCGTTTCCTACTTCACCGACACCATCTGGATTTTTCATTTCGCCGACGTTGCGTGGATTTGTAAAATGATCCATTACTTTTTCTGTATACATTTCTTCCTCACTCCTTATTATGCTTGTTTCGAATGAATAACCTGATCGTACAGTGGAGACATCATTCGCAAACGCTCCACGATTTTCGGTAATTGTTCAAGGACATAATCAATTTCTTCTTCTGTATTCTGACGACCCAGGGAGAAGCGCAGCGAACCATGAGCAATTTCATGAATCAATCCCATACCCAGTAAAACATGGGAAGGATCCAGAGACCCCGAGGTACATGCCGATCCGCTTGAGGCTGCAATTCCCAACATATCTAGAGAGAGTAATAAAGACTCCCCTTCAACATAACGGATACTGACGTTAACATTATTGGGTAAACGCTTTTCTCCTACCGGTCCATTGACTTTCACATATTCTATACCTTCTACGATACCATTCATCAGTTTGTCCCGCAGTTTAATTTGTTTCTCCGCGTCGTCCGCCATCCGTTGCCCAGCCAACTCGCAGGCCTTACCAAACCCAATGATTCCGGGCATATTCTCTGTTCCCGAGCGGCGCTTTCTTTCTTGCCCTCCGCCATGAATTAAAGGCACAATTCGGACCCCTTTGCGAACATAGAGTGCGCCTACCCCTTTAGGGCCATAAATCTTATGCCCTGAAACAGTCAGCAGGTCGACATTCATTTCTTCAACATTAATGGGGATTTTCCCTAGAGACTGAACTGCATCAACGTGAAAGACAATACCATGTTCCTTAGCCAGCTTACCGATTTCTGCAATTGGTTGAATGGATCCCACTTCATTATTGGCATGCATTACAGTAATCAAAATTGTATCCGGCCGAATAGCCTTCCGCACTTCATCAACTGAAATAATTCCCTCTTCGTCTACCGGTATAACTGTCAGGTCGAATCCATTTTTTTCAAGGTACTCACAAGTTTCAAGAACAGCATGGTGTTCGATACAGGAGGTAATAATATGCTTACCTTTTTTACGAAGCGCTTCAGCCGTCCCAAGAATCGCCAGATTGTCTGCTTCTGTTCCTCCGCTGGTAAATGTGATCTCCCTGGAAGCAGCACCGATCAACTCGGCCACCTGATTTCGGGCTTGCTCAAGGGCTTGTTTAGTCTCTCTGCCAAAGCCGTGAACACTTGACGGGTTACCATACTTTTCTGTGTAATATGTCATCATGATAGCAGCTACTTCTGGATCAACCGGGGTTGTTGCACTGTGGTCTAAATAAACTCGCCTCATGGGGCTCACTCCCTTATATCATAAACTTTGAAGCAAAAAAATAAAGGTTAAATGTAATACATATATAAGTTCCGCTCCGATTCGATCTTTTGGGCATCTTCAAGCATTGTTTCAAGTGTGATAGAATCAAGAACATCTGCGATGGAATCCCTAACTTTCTCCCAAATTGCCCTAGTGACACAAAACTCAGCTTTAGAACAAAGTTCCGGGTCCTCCTCTGATACGCAATCAGTCGGAGCAATTGGCCCTTCTAACACACGGATAATATCTCCGATTTTGATTTTATCCGGTTCTCTCCCTAACAAGTAGCCCCCTTGCGCACCGCGAACACTTTTCACTAAACCCGCTTTACGCAAACCGGAAACCAGTTGCTCCAGATAATGTTCAGATATACCCTGCCTCTCCGCAATGCTTTTCAATGAAGTCGGTCCTTCACCCATATGTTGAGCTAAATCAAACATGGCTTTTACCCCATATCGACCTTTGGTCGAGAGTTTCAAACCCTCACCTCTTTTCCACTAGATAAACGCATTTTTTATATATTTCTTATCTGTTTATATCTTATAAAAACACTCGGGATTTGTCAAGTCCACTAGTATCAAACTCAACTTCTTTATTTTACACCTAACCCTATCTTTTTTACTGTGATTAAACTAACCCTTTTAAGACGTAAAGCACGGCAAGCAGATGTCCGTCCCGCATGATATAATTAATATAAGGAAACTTGGCCAGTGCCAAGCCCTAGCCATAGGTTGTAAGAAAGGAACATAGCCCAATGGATCTTTTTTCCGCGACATTCAATCAACATCAAGTTGCTCCCCTAGCGGAGCGTATGCGCCCAAGAACACTCGAAGAGTATATCGGTCAAGCTCAAATTCTCGGCCCCGGAAAACTCCTGCGCCGGGCTATTGAGGCTGACCGTGTTTCATCATTGATTCTCTATGGACCGCCAGGAACAGGGAAGACCTCTTTAGCGCAAGTCATTGCTGCCAAAACCACATCGCGTTTTGTCCGCATAAATGCTGTCACCTCCGGCGTTAAGGAGATCCGTGAAATTATTACGCAGGCTACAGATAACCTTCATCTTTACAGCAAACGCACTTTGGTTTTTTGTGACGAAGTTCATCGTTTTAATAAAGGGCAACAAGATGCACTTCTGCCTGCTGTCGAAAATGGAACTATTACCTTCATCGGTGCAACAACAGAAAACCCCTTCTTTGAATTAAATTCTGCGCTCCTTAGTCGTTCAACCCTTTTTAGATTAGAACTTCTTGAACCTCCAGAAATTCGTCTCGGACTTGAACAAGCCCTGAAGGATTCAGAACGCGGTTTAGGGCAATATCAAACAGAAATCACCTCTGAAGCGTGGGAGCATTGGATTAATTATGCTAACGGAGATTTGCGCCGCGCCCTTAATGCTTTAGAGTTGGCAGTTCTTACTACCGCGCCAGAAAACGGAATTCGTCATATCTCCCTTGATATAGCGGAAGAATCCATACAACAACGGGCCATCCGGTTCGATAAATCAGGGGACAATCATTATGACATCATCTCCGCATTTATCAAAAGTATGCGCGGTTCAGATCCCGATGCAGCGCTCTATTGGTTAGGGGTCTTACTTGAAGCGGGCGAAGATCCACGTTTTATTGTCCGACGGATTATCGTCCATGCGTCAGAAGATGTGGGATTGGCGGATCCGATGGTCATGCTCCAAGCTCATGCTGCCGCAAATGCTCTTGAATGGCTGGGCCTGCCTGAAGCAAGAATCCCCATGGCTCAAGCAGTTCTAGCTATTACAACTGCACCTAAAAGCAACAGTGTTGTCACGAGCATCGATAAGGCTCTGAATTATGTTAAAAAACATCCTACCGGAGAAGTTCCCCCCCAACTTAAAGACGGACACTACCCCGGCGCAGAAAAATTAGGGAATGGAAAAGGATACCTCTATCCCCACTCGTACCCGGACCATTGGGTTGACCAAACCTACCTGCCCTCAACTGTTCAAGGACAAACCTTTTACGTCCCCTCGAAAATGGGGAAGGAGTTTTTCACCCCCCCTAAGGCCACGGATAATAAAAGTCATCCTAACCCCGGCTCCCCGAATTAAAGCCCCTCCCCCCGCATTTATAACCTAAAAAAGCGATGCCCGAAATTGGGCATCGCCTTTTATTATCGGCTTATATTATTGACATTTAGATATGGGCCTCGAGCATTTTGACAAGGTCGGGTTTTCCACGGAAGCCAGTAATTTTGTCAACCATTTTGCCCCCCTTGAAAATAGCCAGTGTTGGTATGCTCATAACTCCATATTCACTAGCGATAGAGGTATTCTCATCGACATTAACCTTCCCGATGGCGATTCGACCAACATACTCATCAGCAAGTTCATCAATAACAGGAGTAACCATACGACATGGACTACACCACGGAGCCCAAAAATCGACCAAAACCGCTTGCTCAGACTTCAGAACATTCGATTCAAAATTTGCAGTAGTAAAGGTTTTAACATTTGCACCTGCCATAATAATTCCTCCTAATCAAATATGATTTACTTAATAAATTTAGCGAGCACCCCAATAAGCTCCTCAATCGCAGCTTCCTGGTTATTGTTCTCAACGGCATTACGCATACATCCCCGCGAATGGTGTTCAAAGACAATAGTGCCAACCCTGTTAATCGCAGCACGAACTGCTGCCACTTGAATCAAGACATCAACACAATACTTGTCACTGTCAACCATACGTTGAATCCCTTTTACTTGGCCTTCGATTTTTTTAAGCCTGCGTATAAGATCCTCTTTAGATTCTGAATAAGGGGTTGAATTCGTCATGCTATGCATCCTCCGATACCCTAAGGGGGTAGCTACAATTAATATTATAGCTAATGCATTCTTCCCTGTCAACTCGGAAAAGTTACTATTCCTTACAATTTAGGAAGAAATCTTTTGATTTATCATTTTACACTGGGTAACTCAATATTTGTCTGGATATGCAATTCTTTTAATTGTTTGTCCGCCACTGTCGAAGGAGCATGAGCCATCAAATCCGAGGCACTTTGAGTTTTCGGAAAAGCAATTACGTCTCTTATATTATCTTTTCCAGTTAAGAGCATAATCATTCGATCCAGGCCAAAGGCAATTCCGCCGTGGGGAGGAGTACCATATTCAAAGGCCTCCATAAGAAATCCAAATTGGGCGGCAGCCTCTTCCTCAGAAAATCCGAGTAACTTAAATAACTTCTCCTGTACCTCGCGACAATGAATCCGAATACTTCCGCCCCCGAGCTCCGTTCCGTTGAGGACCATATCATAGGCCTTTGCCCGAACTTTAAGGGGATCAGTCTCGAGAAGATGTAAATCTTCGTCCATGGGTGCAGTAAATGGATGGTGAATAGCGATATGACGTTGTTGTTCCTCATCATATTCCAAGAGTGGGAATTCTGTAACCCATAGGAATTCGAGCAGTCCCTCTTCAATCAGACCTAAACGTTTTGCCAATTCCAAGCGCAAATGCCCCAGTGCATCAGAGACGACAGCATAGGTATCTGCCACAAAGAACAAGATATCCCCAGTCTCGGCACGTGTACGTTCAATTAGGGCAGCCATCTCCTCTTCAGTAAAGAATTTAGCAATAGGGGATTTCAGACCCTCTTCAGCTAAGACAATCCAGGCTAATCCTTTGGCTCGATAAGTACTGACAAACTTAGCCAGGTCATCGATTTCACGACGTGGCAAGCCGGCACACCCTTTAGCGCAAATACATTTTACGCTCCCGCCATTTGCCACAGCATTAGCGAAGACCTTAAATCCAGTTTTACCCACGAGTTCTCCCACATCGATCAGTTCCATGCCAAAGCGCCTATCCGGTTTGTCTGATCCATAACGATCCATTGCTTCTTTATATGTTAAACGCAGGAAAGGAACGGTTACAGGTTTCCCAACCGTTTCAGAGAAAATCTCCGTCATTAATTTTTCCATCATGGGAAGTATGTCTTCCACTTCGACAAAAGACATCTCAACATCAAGCTGAGTGAATTCCGGTTGACGATCTGCTCTTAAATCCTCATCCCTAAAACAACGAGCAATTTGAAAATACTTCTCCATACCGCCTACCATGAGAAGTTGCTTATATATTTGGGGGGACTGTGGTAAGGCATAAAACTCACCCGGGTGAACACGGCTGGGAACAAGATAATCTCGTGCCCCCTCAGGCGTAGATTTATTAAGCATGGGAGTTTCGATTTCATAAAAACCTTGACGGTCAAAGAAATTACGCATGATCTGAGTGACTCGATGCCGAATCTTGAATACGGTCTGCATTTCAGGTCGACGCAAATCCAAATAGCGATATTTCAGACGCACTGTCTCATCTACATCCACTTGATCTACAAGATAGTAAGGCGGAGTTTTAGCTCCATTTAAGACATCCAATGTCTGGGCCGCGATCTCAATTTTACCTGTTGCCAGGTTTGGATTAATCATTCCTTCTGGGCGAGCAATCACTTGCCCAAGGATAGAGACAACGAACTCTGAACGCAAGCTTTCTGCCGTGGAAAATCCTTCTCCCATCTTCTCTGGGTCAAAAACAACTTGAACAATACCTGTACGATCTCGCAGATCAACGAAAATTAAACCTCCGTGGTCACGACGGCGCTGAACCCATCCTAACAAACGAACGGTCTCTCCCACATTTGCTAATCCTAGCTGTCCATTTTCAACACGTTCTGAAAATACTGTCATGTTAAACACCTCTCTGATACTTCTTGTTTATTTCTTCAACTGCGTCCGCCAGTGAAACTTCCATTTGCTCGCCCAGTGTTAAATCGCGAATGACAAGCACCTTTCGAGCAAGCTCTTCTTCACCAAGAATTAAGGCATAGCGTAGGCCTTGGCGATTGGCTGATTTAAGTTGGTTTTTTAAACTTCGACCGAGCAAATCCATACCCACAGGCATCCCTTGGCTGCGCAAGTCACTCAGAAGAGCAAAGCCCTCGATTTGGGCTTTTTCGCCCAAGGCAATCAACATAGCAAATAGTTTAGGCTTTTCTTCCAGCAGCTTATGTTGTACTTGCAGGGCCGCTAAAACACGTTCAATCCCCATAGCGAATCCAATTCCCGGAGTTGGCGGTCCGCCGATTTCTTCAACCAGCTTATCATACCTGCCGCCCCCACATATGGCACTCTGCGCTCCGATTTCTTCGACCATGACTTCGAAAGCTGTTTTCGTGTAATAATCAAGTCCTCTTACCAAGCGTGGATTAACTCGATAGACCACTCCGGCCCTGCCTAAGATAGCCAGAACTTTCTCAAAGTGAGTACTGCAGTCCTCACAAAGGGTGTCTTTTGTTGTCGGTGCCCCAACGGTCTCCTCTTGACAAGCGAAGTTTTTGCAATCTAGTATGCGCAATGGATTTCGTTCAAAACGTTCTTGGCAATCGTTACATAATTTACTTTTTCGAGCAGCCAGAAATTCCTGCAGTTGTTCACGGTGCCTTGCCCGGCAAATTGGGCATCCAACAGAATTGACATGAACCTCAAGCCCAAGTAGTCCAAGCCGTTTATATAAATTCCAAACTAAGCTAATGACTTCTGCGTCCACCATCGGTTGGTCTGCACCCAAAACTTCAATTCCAAACTGATGGAACTGGCGAAAACGACCGCTTTGTGGCCGCTCATACCGAAACATCGGGCCAATATAGTACAATTTCACCGGCTGTGGTTGGCCATAAAGCTTGCCCTCCACATACGCACGGCAGACCGAAGCAGTCATCTCCGGACGCAGGGTCATTGATCGATCCCCTTTGTCTTGGAAGGTGTACATTTCTTTCTTAACAATATCCGTAGTTTGCCCAACACCCCTTTGAAAAAGTTCTGTTGCTTCAAACATCGGCGTCCGAATCTCTTCATACCCATATTCGCGGCAAACTGAGCGAATAGTTTCTTCGAGATATTGCCATTGTTCGATTGTACCTGGCAATAGATCTTGAGTCCCTTTTGGACGCTGAATCGCCATGCAAATTCCTCCTTAAATTATAGTTCAACAAATGCTTGGCTGGCACTTATAGAAAAAAAGCCCTCGTTCCTTGCTTTGCGCAAGGGACGAGAACTTCTCGCGGTGCCACCCTAATTGACGGTATTCTTCCGCCCACTTTTCAGTCGTTAACGAGACTATCCGATGCAAAGATACTCTTCTTTAGGGTGTCCTACCGTGTGTCTCTCAGGCTGGTTCCAGTCTTGCAAGCCCTCCCTGGAGAAAGATTAACCCGGAATTTTCCAAAAGGTTTTGTGAGTATTCTACATTTATTACGTTGTTTCAATGAATAACGCCTATATCTTTATATTTTACCAAATACGATCGTTATTTGTCAATAATATTTTGGTTATTTCTGTCAATAGATTATTTTCCCCACGACCGATGGTAAGTCCCACCAAATTTTATACCAAAAAAGGATTATCCCGCTTTTCTTCTCCGATACTGGTCTCTTCACCATGACCAGGAAAAACTCGGGTATCTTCCGGGAGAATCAAGAGTTTTTTCTTGACTCCCTCTAAAAGCTGATTCATTGATCCTCCCGGGAAATCAGTTCGGCCAATGGACCCGGCAAAAAGAGTATCTCCGCTAAACAGCCCTTCAGAACATAAGAAACATACTCCTCCTGGAGAATGTCCCGGGGTTGCTATGACTTTGATTCGTTCTTTACCAATCATAAGTTCTTGTCCGTCCTGAAGCAGGATATCCGCTTTCTTAAGTACAAGTCTGCTCCCCACATAACTAGAGAGGTTCTTCCTGTCATCTGTGAGCATCCCTGCATCATCCGCGTGAATCCCTACCAAGACATCCCCCAATAGTTCTCTAAGTTCATCGACGGCACCAATGTGATCCACGTGCCCATGGGTAATCAGAATATAATCTACCTTAAGACCCTTCTCCATAACCCAACGATAAATCCTTTTTCCATCTGCGCCGGGGTCGATGACCACAGCTTTCTTAGTTTCCGCACAATAGAACAAATAACAATTTGCTCCCATGGCACCCATAGCTTTTGCTTCAATCATCAAACATTACCTCCTTAAAACTTTTTCTTACTGTCTAAAAGTATCGTCACAGGTCCATCGTTGACCAATTCAACGTCCATCTCTGCTTGGAAAATTCCTGTCTCCACTTTTATTCCATAACTGCGCATTCCGGCAACACTGCGTTCGAATAGATCCTTAGCTTGTTCAGGGGGTGCAGCTGCCGTAAAACTAGGGCGTTTCCCTTTACGGCAATCTCCATAAAGTGTAAATTGAGAAACTACAAGAATTTCTCCGCCGGTATCCAGTACAGAGCAATTCATTTTGCCTCTTTGATCTTCAAAAATTCGCAACCCTATGATTTTTTCAATCATCCAGCTTATGTCGTCTGCTCCGTCTTCTTGTCCAACTGCCAGCAGGACCAAAAGTCCGGAAGCTATGATTCCTACTTTTTCACCCTCCACGGTTACCGAGGCGCGTTTAACGCGCTGTACAACACTGCGCATCCTAACTTTCTCCCGTATGGATTCGCTTGACTTCCGTGATGTCTTTAACCTTACGAATTTTATGCATCACCATTTTAAGCTGTTCCACGTTTCTGATCTCAATTCTCAACTGGATATGGGCAACGTCCCCTTTTCCCACACGGGCATTAATCCCTAGAATATGTGTCCGAGTATCTAAAACTGTATTCATGACCTCTGTGACCAAACGCGGCTTGTCTCTCCCATAGATTAGAATATCTACGGGATAATTGGAATCCACTTGCTCTGCCCACATAACTTCTACGATCCGATCACTCTCATCTTCAGAGTGGCTTAGTACATTGCTGCAATCCCCGCGATGAATGGAAACCCCGCGCCCTCGGGTAATATAACCGATTATTGCATCCCCCGGCAGAGGGTTGCAACACTGTGCGAAACGAATCAATACGTTATCCACGCCTTTGACCCTAACCCCATGCGTTGCTTTGCCATAGGAAACCTGAGTTGGCACTTTGCCTTCTCCTTGCTGGAGTGCTGCCAGCTGTACCTTTTCTCGTTCTTCTTTAGTGAGATCCTCGCGCAAGCGCATCATGACTTTGTTTGAGGTAAGTACACCGTCCCCAACTGAGGCGTATAAATCATCCAGACCTACAAAGTTTTGGGTCTTGCCAATCGCCATGAGGCTTTCAGGTTTAAGAACAGCTGCCGGATCCAGCCCCAGCTTTCGGGCCTCCCGTTCCAAGCTCTCACGTCCGCGAATGATATTATCCTCTCGTTGCTCTTTCTTGAACCATTGACGAATCCGATTCTTGGCCTGGGAGGTTTTAACAAAAGACAACCAATCTCGACTGGGTGCCCCCCCTTGCTTTGAGGTAAGTATTTCTAAAATATCTCCGTTATTCAGCTTTGTCTCCAGCGGAACAATCCGCCCGTTAATCTTGGCACCTATGCAACGGTGCCCTACGTCTGTATGAACGCGATAAGCAAAATCAACCGGACAGGAATCTGCGGGAAGTTCCACCACATCCCCCTTGGGAGTAAATACAAAAACTGTATCTGCAAACAAGTCTATTTTTAGCGACTCCATAAATTCTCCGGCATCCCGAGAATCATGTTGCCACTCCAGAAGTTGACGCAACCAAGAGAGCTTTTGCTCAAAATTTACGCTTGCTGTTTTATTACCACAGTCTTTATTACTTGTTGACTTATTACTCGTCGGCTTGTTTGCACATTCATTATTGCTTCCTTCTTTGTATTTCCAATGGGCAGCAATCCCGTATTCTGACGTACGGTGCATCTCACAAGTCCTGATCTGAATTTCAAAGGGTTCTCCGTGAAGTCCAATCAAGGTAGTATGCAATGACTGATACATATTTGGTTTAGGCATGGCAATATAATCCTTAAAGCGACCGGGGATCGGCTTCCACATTGTGTGAATGATCCCTAAGGCACCGTAACAATCGTTGACGGAGTCTACAATGACTCGAATTGCCATTAGGTCGTAGATTTCGCTTAGTTCTTTGTGCTGAGTAGTCATTTTACGATAGATACTGTAAAAATGCTTAGGACGACCGGCAATGTCCGCATATATTTCTACTTCATTTAATCTGTCTCGCATTTGCACTATAACTTCGTTAATATAGGCTTCGCGTTCCCGGCGTTTAAGGGCAATTCCTTCGACTAAATCATAATATTCCTGTGGTTTTAGATATCGAAACGAAAGATCTTCCAGCTCCCATTTAATTCGAAAAATCCCCAAGCGGTTTGCCAATGGAGCAAAAATTTCCAAGGTCTCTTGGGCAATTTCTTTTTGCTTTTTCTCCGAATGATATTTTAGAGTTCGCATATTATGAAGGCGGTCAGCAAGTTTAATGAGTATTACGCGGATATCCTTGGCCATCGCCAAAAACATCTTGCGTAGATTTTCTACTTGTTGCTCCACCTTGCTTTTGTACTCAATCCGGCCAAGTTTAGTCACACCGTCAACAAGCAATGCGATTTCTGCGCCAAATGCCTTCTCAATATCCGGAATGGTAAATTCTGTATCCTCCACAACATCATGAAGCAGAGCGGCCGCAATGGTTGCTTCATCCATTTCAAGTTCAACTAAAATTTGAGCAACTTCCAAGGGATGCAGAATATAATCTTCCCCAGAGTTGCGCAGTTGATTCCTATGAGCCGCTTCAGCAAACTGATATGCCTTATCCACAATAGCCAGACATGCCTCTGGAGATTTTTTTTTCATTTTTACCATTAATTCTGCGAAGGACATTGGTGGGTGAACTCCTCTCATCTGCCAATAACGCTCGGTTAAGTAACAACTTTGCCAAATCTAATACTCTGCCAAAGAGAAAACAGGGTAATCCTCCAGCTTCTCCCGACCGTTTAAGAACGTTAGTTCAATTAGAAAGCCCAATCCAACCACATCTGCCCCAATCTTTTTCAGTAAGTTTGCAGTCGCAAGCATTGTTCCCCCAGTTGCCAACAGATCATCCACAACAACTACTCGTTGGTCAGGTTTAATAGCATCTGCATGGACCTCTAACGTATCAAACCCATATTCTAAAGCATAGGTCTCACCGATGGTTTGGGCCGGCAATTTACCCGGTTTGCGAACCGGAACAAAGCCGATTCCTAATGCATAGGCCACAGGCGCACCAAATAAGAAGCCACGTGCTTCGGGACCGACAATCACGTCAGGCTGCCACAGCTTAATTTTCTCTACTAGGGCGTTAATAGCGGCATGATAAACTTCGCCGTTTTTCATAAGAGTGGTAATGTCCTTATACGAAATTCCCTCCTTGGGGAAATCGGAAATTACGCGAATATGATCCCTGAAATCCATGATCTTTACGCCACCTTTCTTTTGATGCAAACAACTTAGATAATTGTACCTAAACTTAAAAGTTTATCCGTCAGTAAAGTTTCTTTAATTGAATTGACGAGACGAGCAGTTGATTTTGAAATTTTAATGCTCTATCCAACCGTTCTCTTGCTAAACGATAGCGTAAAGATGATTCCAGATCCAATTTGCTTTGAGCTGGAATCCATTCTAAGACAATCTCATCCGTGCCGCCAAGGCATCGGATGAGCCCCAACTCTTCAAATACTTTTAATCCGACTTTCTCTTTAGCCGAAATTTTCAGATCAGTGCCCCGGCGAAAAGGATTAGCCCTGCTCGATTCAGCAAGCAGCTCTCGATATAATTGTACCAGCTCTTCCCGGGCTATGTAACAACAACGCTGACGAACTCTTTCCTCAAGAGGAGCTTGAAATCCTGCAAGTGCAATACGAAATATACCTAATCTCCGCAGTTTCTCGACGCCTTCTCTAAAATCCTCCTCCGTAAGCGGAAGACCGAACATCACCCCGAAACTCTGATTCACATTTCCATCCTTATCCTGATTTAAAGGATCGACCTCAAAACATTCTTCTTGAGTATGTTGACCACTAGCCAAATCATTCCCAAGTCGCAGAGTCGGCATACTCCCAGTGTTGTCCCAAATCCACAATCGTTGATTATAGTGTATAGGCCACTCTTTTTGAGGCAAATCTCTCCAATCCAGCCATTCAATTTCAATTTCCTCATTTGTGACCGCAATTTCCTGATATGCGGTTGAACCGGCCTCATTTACACTTTGCGGATTTAGCCAATTCGCCTCAGGCTGAATATCTTTGATCATTAATTGAACATTTTCTTGACCTCGAAAAGTATTCCAATCCAAAACAAATGCTGCATCTAATGTCAGTTTATCCTTCAGCTCATTCAAACGTTCTCCTAACCTAAAAGCAATCCCTTCCAGCTCTCCCTTTGATCCAAAGCGAAATTTCAGATGACTTTGGTCTTTTCCTACAGTACTTAGGGAATACACAGGAATTTCTTTACTGGCCAAAATAGGGCCCGGATTGCCAAACCCAAAGGGTGCCATTAGGTCGAGTTGACGGAGCAAATCTCCGGAAACAGCATCGAGAGCAACTTGAGAATCAATTCTTAAGATTTCATGAAAGAGAGCTTCATCAAAAACTAAAGCTTGTTCATTCAGTCCTTCTCTAAGTTTTTTGATATTTGTTACCGGAAGAGAAAAACCAGCGGCTTGTTTATGTCCTCCAAACTTTGTCAGCAGATATGCTTGTGTGCTCAACTGTTCTAATACCGGATAACCCGCAATTCCACGTGCCGAACCCTTGGCTTCTTCACCATCTTCGGAAATTATAAAGACCGGACGATAATAACGTTCTACCAAACGGGAAGCTACAATCCCTACAACCCCGTGGTGCCAATGATCTGTCGAAAGTACGATCACTCGCGGCAGCGGTTCACGTTCCAATAAGGAAATCGCTTCTGCTAAAATCTCCTTCTCGGTTTCCTGGCGCGATTGGTTTTCCCGTGTTAATTGACGTGCAAGTTCACCCGCTCGCTCAGCATCCTCCGTCAGAAGAAGTTCCAGACCTGCTCGGGCACTGTCCATACGTCCTGCTGCATTAATTCTAGGCGCGACCATAAAGCCAATTTGTCCTGCTTTAAGGGTCTTATCCTTTAACCCACACTCCTCGAGGAGCGCTGCCAATCCAGGATGATTAGTCTCCTCCATTTGGCGAAGTCCATAATGAACCAAGACTCGGTTTTCGCCAATTAAAGGGACTAGATCCGCAATCGTCCCTAAAGCCACCAGATCTAAAAGTTTGATTTCAGAGTGTATGCCTGTTTCATCATTCCCTAAAGATTGCAATAAGGCTTGGGCCAATTTAAACGCTACACCAACCCCGGCTAAATCCCTAAAGGGATAGCCTGAATTCTCAAGTTTAGGATTTATAATAGCAAAAGCCTTTGGTAAAACTTTTAGCGGTTCATGGTGATCTGTAATAATCACGTCAATATTAAGAGTTTTAGCCAGTTCCACTTCCTCGACTGCCGTAACCCCACAGTCAACTGTAATAAGAACGCTCACACCCGCCTTAGCTGCCCGTTCAACAGCCTCAGAATGGAGACCATAGCCTTCGTCTTGGCGGTGTGGAATATAGGCCACAGCCTGTAACCCCAAATCAATTAGAACTTTGTATAATAAAGTGGTACTCGTAACTCCATCCACGTCATAATCACCATAGATAAGGACCTTTTCCTTGCGCTCTAAGGCTAAAGACAGTCGCTCAACCGTTTGCAACATGTCGCTAAAGCAAAAGGGTGAGTTCAGGTTCAAGAGGGTTGGACGCATAAATTCAATAGCCTCTTCCGGCTGTTGATAGCCTCTTTGAATTAATATTTCTGAGACAACCGGCGAAATCCCTAAAAAATCGCGGAGTTTTTCTGTCATTCGTCCGGAAGAATGTTGTACAGACCATAATCGTTTCACAAATATACTCCCCCAGACTTTCATTATAAAACAGAGCAAAAATTGCAGCAACCATTATCGATATTCTCGACCTTTGCCATTCGAAATTCGGACTTGAAACTCAACTTCGACAGTTATCCTTCCAATAATGGGAAAACCATACTCAAATGGAATCTGAAAAGTTCTCAAATTATACAACTATAGTATCTAAGGACCAGCCAGCATACAAATCATAAAAGGTTTTAGTTTTTAGATCTCGCTCTCTGAATTCCGGCCTCTGACCTCCGAACCCTGCTCCGGCTTCCGCACTTGGCAACTCTGACAAAAGGATGACAACCCTTCCTCAACCGGGCATTCCACATCCCTGTTGCTGCAAGGTTCTGCATGAATTAAGACATAGGTTATATACAATCTCTCATTAATCTCTTTTTCGATCCTGTCACACAAATCATGAACGTCAACGACTGGAGTATATTTAGCAACGACCAAATGTAAATCAACATGTCTTTCTGCTCCGGCCTTACGAGTCCTGAGTTTATGAAATTCTACAAATTCATCCTCATAGCGTTGCAGTACTTCAGCAATTATCTCTCGTTCCTCATCCGGCAAACTGACATCAACCAGCGGTGCAAAAGCCTTCTTGGTTAAATCAATAGATGCCTTTATAATCATAAACGCAACCCCAAGGGCGATGATAGGATCTATTATGGTCCAACCCGTAAGCTTGATTAATAGCAACCCCACTAATACTCCTAATGATGTATAGACATCTGTCCTTAAATGCAAAGCATCCGCCTCAAGGGCTACAGAATCAGTTCGCTTGGCAACTTTCATAAGCCGTGTGGAGACAATCCAATTCATGATGGCTGAAACTCCCATGATTAACACACCTAAGCCTAAGCCAAAATCTGTGACATGTCCACCGTTGCCGTAAATAATTTCTTGGATTTTCTTAATCGCTTCAATGATTATCATTAGCGCTGCCACAAATATCAAAGCGGCTTCGATGGTACCGGAAACATTTTCTATCTTTCCATGACCGTAGGCATGGCATGAATCAGCAGGCTTTCCAGACTCTTTCACCGCAAAAAGTGCAATAAAGGCCGCCACTAGATCGATACCGGAATGAATCCCTTCCGACAAGATACTAACCGACCCGCTGACTAACCCAACTATCACCTTAGTTAATGTTAATATAATGTTCGAAGCAACTGATAATGAGGCCACTTGAGTCTTCTCATCCACGACATCACACTCCTCACTGACTAGTATATGGTAAATCAAACTAAAGTACATAAAAATAGGACCCCTTACAAAAAGGTAGTCCCGCAGATTCCTCCGCTGCTCCAAAAGCTGAAGCCCAGCTATATGCCTGACAATAATAAGTTTATGTATAAGATAACAAATATTAAACGTAATAGCAAGGTTTTATTTTGTCATTTTCCGGATAATGGCAAGAATTTCAGGGTTAAATTGTCAAAAAGTTTCCGTAAATGATCCATCCCAATCCCAAGATTATTCGCAAAAATGTAGGCGCGAAACTCCATAACATCTGATTTTTGCTACCTTTAGGAATAATACCTGTGCCGAATACTAAGGCCCATAGGATTATCGCAATTACAGGCGTTGCAAAGGCCCCGAATAAAACCATACTGGTCAATCCGCCTATAAGTCCCCCTACAAGCTTACTTTTATCAGCTTTTTTTCCAATAGTTAGAAGGAGCAGTATTCCAACGGTTCCACCTGCTAATATAGGAGTTTCCCATTGCCAGAACATTGTTGCGTCATGGAAAAGATAGTTTATCCCACTTAAAGCGACTGTTGCCGCAACAGTTCCCCAAATCCCTCCAAAAAAAATCATTCCTGCACAAAGAAGAAGTATTCCCTCGAGTAATACCAGTTGAATGAATTCCAAGAAACCTCTCTCCTCCAACACTATGTTCGTAGTAGTATATCCCAGTAATATCCAATCTAATCTTTAAGGGAATTCAAGGTCTCAAACTATCACAATGTCCTAATTACCATTATGTGGAACAATGCTTCCATTATCTTCATATTCTGTATTGTGGTAGGTCTCATTATTGCCGGTAGCCTACAGTAACTGAGAACGACAATTTGAAGGAGGTTTTAACTATGTGGTGGGGACGTTGGGGTTTTCCTTGGTTTGGCTTCGGCCCTCGGTTTGGTTTCGGTCCTTGGTGGGGTTTTCGCCGTTGGTGGTGGTAAGCCTTAATGGGTGAACCTTTTTCATTTATGTAATCGTATGCTTTTCATATTACTTTTCGTCCATTCTTAACCATTCTTATTTTACTAGATGGCGCTGCTTCCAATATGCAGGGCCATTTAGCTATTTTTAACGAGTTGGGATGTAACGAAACTTGTTTTCCAGTTTATTACATCCCAACTCTATTTGTAATCCCCTGATATATTGGAGGACTGTTCACCACTTCAAAGGTGT
>NZ_JAJDOO010000035.1 GCF_020595055.1 Desulfosporosinus shakirovi
AGTAACCGATGGTTTTCCCTTTTTTAATTTTGCGAACTTAATTGTACTCTATCTCCAACATCGATCCGGATGATTTAATTCATTTAAGCTGCTGGTTATTCCTGAAAAAATCCTTCCAGGGGTCATTGCCGCCGATCCTCCGGAGGGCCTCCGCCATATTGACGCCATCGGGCGCCACTGTGTTCAGTTCATCCCACCCGATGGGCATGGACACACCGGCCCCTTTTCTCGCTCTTATAGAATAAGGGGCAATGCTGGTAGCACCTCTGCCGTTGCGAATCCAGTCGATGAAGATCTTGTTGGTACGCTTGGCCTTTCTCACATTGCTTGTGTAGCGGTCAGGCCACTTCTGCTCCATTACTTGGGCGACGCGCTTGGCAAAATTGTAAAACCCATCCCATGGAGCGGCAGGTTTTAAAGGGACGACCACATGGTACCCTTTGCCGCCGCTGGTCTTGAGGTAGGAGTTCAGGGAAAGCTCTGCCAGAATATTTTTCACATCCCGCACCCCCTGGCGCACCCTGCTCAGATCCATTCCCTCATCCGGATCCAGATCAAATACCATGAAATCAGGCTTTTCCAGCTCCTCCACACGGCTCCCCCAGATATGAAATTCCAGAGTGCCCATTTGCGCTTCGGCGATCAGCCCGGCTGGGTTCTCAATATAGAAGTAGTCTTCCATTTCTCCGCCGCCGGTGGAAATAGGAATGGTCACGATTCCAATGCTTCCCGGACCGGGATGCTTCTTATAAAAGCAGGTCTGGGAGATGCCTTTGGGACAGCGCACAATGCTAAGAATCCTGCGGTTTACATAGGGCAGCATGCGCTCTGCCACCTGGGCGTAATACCGGATCACATCCCCTTTGGTGATTTCAGGGTCGTCAAAGATCACCTTGTCCGGGTTACTGATCTTAATTCCTTCAATGATCAGACCGTTGGTATTAGCTTCCACAATTCCCTCCGTTTCTTTAGCGGCTGATGGAGGCTGTATATCCTCATCCGCTTTTTCCTTTTTAATATCTTTGGGATTCTTATCCGTCCGCAGGCCTTTGAAGCTGGCCTGCCTTATGAGATGATCTGCGGTCCATTCGGCAAATTTAATTTCCGCCACCAGTTCAGGTTCAAGCCAGGTTATCTTTTCTTTCGACCTGGGCTTGGGCACGAGTTGGAAAGGAGGCTCCCTTCTCTTCATACCCGCAAATTTTTCCTCCAGCTCTTTCATGTCGGCTTCGCTTAAGCCCGTGCCGGCACGTCCGGCATAGACTAATTCCCTGCCTGCATAGACGCCTAGGAGCAGGGAACTTACCCCGCTCGTTTTTTTATCAGTAAGCGTATATCCACCGATCACAAATTCCTGCCTTTGATCGCATTTAAGTTTGATCCAGTCACCGTTTCTTGCTCCACTGTAGATAGAATCGGCTTTTTTGCCGACGATCCCTTCCATACCTGCCTCACAGGCCGTGCGGAAGCTTTCCTTGCCCTTTCCTTTCACATGTCGGCTGTAGTGGAGGTTTTTGGGAGCATCCTTCAGCAAGGCTTCCAGGGTTTCCTTTCTGTCAATCAGGCAGTATCTCCTGAGGTCCGCTCCCTCCAGGGCCAGGAGATCAAAGACGATATAGGTCAGGTTTTTGGCCTGGGGATTTTTCAGATAGCTCTGCAGAGCCTGAAAGTCTGTCTTGCCCCCTGCGTCCGTGATGGCCATTTCGCCGTCTAGAATCATCGCCCTTCCCTCAGCCCATTCAACGAGGGAAGAGACGACATCCTGGAAGCGCGTTGTATAATCATGGCCATTCCTGGTGATCAGCCGGACGCTGTTGCCTTCAATATACGCCAGTATCCTGTAGCCGTCGTATTTCAACTCATAGAGCCAACCCTCCCCCTCAGGAACCCTATTGACTGATTTGGCCAGCTGCACACCGGTACTGTTGAAGGGGTTGCTCGTGATCCTTTCCTCTTCCCCCTTTTCAATTTCCGTCATGGTGCGTCCGGTTCGGATGCTGGTGGTAAATTCAGACATCCCCTCGCCAGTTTTGGCATACTCATCTTTTTCTTTAAGTAACAGCCAGTTTTCTTGCTTTTCGCCCGCTTTCCCTTTCAAGCGCACCAGAGCCCACTTTCCTTTAAGCCTGCGTCCTTTCAGAACAAACTTCAGCATCCCTTCACGGAGTCCATCATCCACATCCCCATAGGGTTCCCAACAGCCTTCATCCCAGAGCATGACCACACCGCCACCATATTCCCCTTTAGGAATCGTCCCCTCAAAGTTCCTGTATTCCAGGGGATGCTCCTCCACCCGTACGGCAAGCCTCTTGTCCCGGGTATCATAGGAAGGGCCCTTGGGTACTGCCCAGCTTAATAGAGCTCCCTCCCATTCCAGGCGGAAATCGTAGTGATCTCTGCGAGCTATGTGGTGCTGGACAACAAACTTCAAGCCCTCTTGGGCAACTTCTGTTATCCCTTCCGGCTCCAAAGTTCTGGCAAAATTCCTTTTTTGGTTGTACTCGTTGAGTTTTACAGTCATATCATTACGCCAATTCCTTCTCATATATCATTGTGAAAACACTTTCGGAGCTATTGTTTCCAATTGAATTATAAGTATCCGGTCGTTTCCTATGCGCTTCATGTCTATCAGATACCCTCGCAAGGCGAGTTAGGCAAAACGCCGGGGAAAGAGACATGACATATACTACAGTCCAATTACCGGGAAGTCTTTCCCAGTACCGAGATATAAAACGAAATTAGCAGATGGAACAAATCATCCTTAGCCCGAGAGATCACAAACAATTACCAGATACTAACCTACATTGTAGACTTTTTGGTTAGGAGAATCTTCTAACAAATTGCATATAACAAGCCTTTAGTGATTACCCCTCCTTGAATAGAAAAAGCTATTCTTGGAGGGGAATCAAACTAATAATTACAGCATACTTTTCTTTTACTAAAAGTCGGTTGCACCGGCGAACTCTTTCTATAACTGTTTTTCAAGTTTTGATAAAAATTCATCCAATGATTCATTGATATCAATATTCATCCGCTCTGCCAAAACAATCACCCACCATAGGCATTCGCTAAGCTTATGCTCCAGTTCAGACACTGTATCGCCGCCTTTGGGCCAACGTTCTTGCTGGGACATCGTCAAACGTCCCACCAAGCCGGCATCTGTCAAGAAAGCAAGCGCATCCTCTTCTACTGTCCATTCTTTTTCATGATACTGCCTTTCCAACTGATGATAGTGTTTTCTTATTTGAACGGAACGCTCAACAACCTCACTAAAATTCATATCTTTTCATATTCCCCCTTCTTTCCTTGTGATTTGCAAATCAATTATAGCATTCTAAAGATGACAACACTCTGTCATATTTAGAATGCTATTTTGCACAATGACTTATTCTTCACTTAACTAATCTGATGGTACTTCCGGCCATAACTTGGATGACAAGCTTTCTATTGCCTTCAGATTTTAAATCTTTTTCTGGTGGTCCCCTGCCCGCTGAGGAAGAACTGCTAAGCACTTATTGGGTGGTCAATACAATTTATAGGTTTTAACTATATTGTTTACATGTTGGTCTTCCAACGTTTTTATCAACACAAAGGCAATTGCCAGGAACAGGGTGGGATACAGACAATTTATGGACCATAAAACAGTTTTTCCCATAAACACTCTTATTAACAGTACTGCTGTCCACACTGCCGTAAAACCGATGATAAATATTATTTTCTTTGCGCAGCTTCTCTAACTGATTAGCCATTACTTTACCTCCAAAGTTAAAATCTTGCTTACCGTCACGGAAATGCTCTTCCAATAGGCTTCAAAAGAATTCAATGCTTCTATGCCGCTTTTGGTTATAAAATAATATTTTCTGCTTGGTCCTAATGGAGAAGGTCTAAACTCCGCATAGATAAGGTCTTTCTTTTCCAGCCTCACAAGCAATGGATAAATTGTACCTTCTCGTATGTCAGCAAAACCATAGCCCGTTAGTTTTATCATGATTTCATAACCGTAGGTCACCTCTAAACTGATAATCTTTAAGATACAGCCCTCTAACGTTCCGCGCATCAGTTGCGATTTATCAAACATACTTCCTCCTGCTTCCTTAGTGCCAGCTATATTGCGATACATAGTAGATTAACTATATTGAAGTGCATGGTAGTACTAGTGTCAACTATACTGGCTCTACAAATCCTTAATATTCAGGATACTATTGAGACTTATACACTCAGCCCTAAAAACCAAAGAGCGCTTTCATCCCATTAACAAAACTATCATTTGATATGCAGCGCATGTTTCCGGAGGATACAAGAGCATAATAATCGATTCAAACAATTAACTCTTCGAGCACTCATGTAAGCACTTTTTCAGGTAGTCTAACTTTACCGGAAGGATCTCCACTGGCACCTGACAATATTCATAAAACTACCAATCCGTTAGGTGAATGGGAACCAGATATTATCGCCGTAATAATCTCCGCTGATTCCGATGTTAAGTCTTTCCTTCGGCGGCAGACCACCCTCGAATTGCCGGCTGGCACGTTTGCCAAGAATAGCCGCTGCTGCGTGGGGGCTGAATTATCAAGCAAACGCTGAAGACAAAAAATAAACTCTCCACAACCACGATATAGCACTATTACCGTCTCCATGTGTGTTTTGGTGGAAAGGCGATACTATAACCACTACCAGTAGCATATCAATGATCTGCTTGGCACAAACAATAAAACTCTGGCTAAGCTTTCTATTACTGTATAAAGAGCGAAAGGAGCCGGTATTCTTTTTTTCCAACCCTGTGGCTCACATAGGGCAGCATGCGCTCTGCCACCTGGGCGTAATACCGGATCACATCCCCTTTGGTGATTTCAGGGTCGGCAAAGATCACTTTATCCATGAATCTGATTTTGTTACGAATCATGGGATTCTAAGATTGTTCCGGCAGCGTTTTCATGCCGGCAGATTAGCATAAAGCTTAAAACAATGGTTAAGACTTCGGTGACAGGCGCTACAAGCCATACCCCGGTCATCCCCAACCATGACGGGAGCGTAAAGATACAGATCAACAAGACCACCAATCCTCTGGCTGAAGAAATGAGTGCGGACTCTTTGGCTTTGCCAATCGAGGTGAAATAGAAAGACGTAATGACATTGACGCCTGAAAACAAAAACGATATCATGAAGATCCCCATACCGGAACGAATCATGGTTTCAACATGTTCATTACTGACAAAAATAGCGCTATACCAGTCGGCGGCCATCAGCATGACCATGACGAAAACTACTCCGGCTAAGAAGGCAAACAGGTTGGTCTTTTTTCGAACCGTTTTGCTCAGTTCAAGGTCTTGCGCGCCGTACGCGAAACTAATCAGAGGACTTGCGCCTTGTCCAAAACCAATAATTACCATGTTGAATACATAAGCCACATATCCAATTATCGTAAACGCCGCCAAGCCGGCAACGCCCACGATCCTCATGATTACCCAGTTGCAGGCAAACATCGAGATGCTCATAGACATCTGCCCGATGAATTCGGAACTGCCGTTTAACAAGGTGTCCCTCAACACATCTTGAGAAAATGCAAACTTGCCAAGCTTATAAACATGTGATTTTCTCAGGAAAAACCCAACCATACATAATGCCCCGATAAGGAGTGATAGCAACGAGGCAAGCGCAGCTCCCCCCATTCCCAATCCAAACCAGCCGATAAACATATAGTCCAGGACGATATTGCTTATCACGGTTAAAATAATAATCATCATAAAAAACCGGGGGTTGCCTTCTCCGCGAATAAACATGCCAAACGTAGAATTTACAAGCATCACAGGTTAGGCCATTATCATAATGGAATAGTATTGCCGAAAACAGTCGGCAACTTGCGTATCCATATCCATAACACCCATGATCGGCTTGAAAAGAGTTGCGACAAGCAAACTGATGATTACCGATACAGTTATGGTGGAAATAACAGTCTGGTTAAACACCTCGTTGCATTTCTTTCTATCCTGTGCTCCCAGCGCCATGCCCGCAATTGAGATACCGCCAACACCAACCATAATGCCAATGGCTAAATAGATATATAGAATGGGAAGGCCAAGATTTACCGCCGCGATCCCTTCCTTGCCAACATAATTTCCGATGAAAAAGCCATCGACGGGGGTAATGAATGAATTAAGCACCATGGCAATAATCGAAGGGACGGAAAACCGCAAAATCGTTCGCACCGTATTATTTCGAATACTTTCCAAATTCATAAAAAACAGACTCCTTTGAATTAAACTACCTCCCGGGGGCAGTTCTAATTATAGTAAGGAGCCTATTTTTATTCTTCTGAAATCGTGCTCTGTTCTTATCAGTGGAAATTATTTAATCGGCAGGCATAAATCCATGACAACATGCATGTTCTCCGTATCAACTGACCGGTAGATATCCAGTCCATATCTTTCATCCATTTCGTAGCCGCTGTCTGCCAGCCAAACATTAAAAAGGCCTTGAAAAGCGGCAAATATCCCCTGTATCAGTCCATCATAATGGTAAACCGCAAATTTTCCCCCTTGAATCGTCATCACATTGCCAAGCGCACAAGCCTTGTCAACCGTCATACAGATATCATATAAGCATTGCTCTACACTTGTAATAGAAGGATCGTCATAGGACCTTTCGATTAATAAAGTATCTTCCTTTACATAATCTTTATATTTTGCGGTGAAGTCGCACCAGTTTTTTTGCAGCTCGCTATAGTTTCCAATATGTCTTTCATAGATAACGGTAAAATCATTTAATTCCTGGATTTTAATCCGCTGATTATAATCTTCAAATGATTGAAGCCTGGCAAGCTTATCCGGATATAAGGGATGAAAAACACAGGCTGTTTTGACCCCTTTGCGAAATTCCATGGGCGAAAGACGATGATGCTTTTTAAACGCTGAACTGTAATTGGACGGACTATAGCCATAAGCAAGGCCAATGTCGGTAACAGACTTATCCTTTTCTATCTTAAGCCTTAAAGCGCTTTGTTCCATTTTTAACCGTTTAATAAAGGCATAGATGCTTTCCCCTGTTTCGGCTTTAAACACTCTGTTAAAGTAATACTTGGAAAAATTACAGTACTTGGCAACGTCTTCGACGAGAATCTCCTCATCCAAATGCTTCATGATATATTCAATACTTTAGGCTACTAATTTGTTGATGATCATAATCGTTTCGCACCAAGCTCTCCGCTTTTCCAATAGGGATAATACTGACAAAACCCAATGGACGTTTCCTTGGACAAAATGATGTAGTGCCGTATCCAGTTGTATTCGCTTTCCCGCTTGCTTACTTCTTCAATCCAAGCTTCAACAGGCGCATACCACCGCTGGATATGCTCGCTGTGAAGCCAGTTGACGAACAACGGCAGGTCACTGTCCATAAAAGGCCTGAGTTGAATATATCCGACGTTCTCGGCAATCAGCATACGCTCGATACTTCCTTGATAAGAATCAGGGTGTTATGTGTATTTTATTTTCGCTGTCCTCGGATGTGGCTTATGCTCATCATCTGATCGAAAAGCTAAACGCTATTTTTGTTAGGTTTTCGCTTAATCAGCAGCAGCTTCTCCATATCCGGAAACAGGAATGTATCCGTCAATTCAAACATCATCCATTTCCCGTCGTGGTAGGTCGTGGATTGATCGTAAACGCTCTGAACTTCCGGCGAATAAGCGTTCCGATTGGCTTCAAATTTGGCTCTTTCTTCTTTGCCGAAGATAATCATAAACCCAAAAATATTTTCTTTGGCATATAAAGCACATAAAGATTTGCCGCCTCTGCGGTATTTATACTCATAAGTCCACCTTTTGCCGCCGCTATTCCAAAGCTTTTCCATATCGTATTTAGATTCAATCAAATGACTCAGGTTAAGCCAAACGTCATAGAGCGGTTGTCCAAGCAAAGCAATCATTTCTTCAGGAGCCGGTACTTTTTCAAGCATTATGAATCCCCCTTCGAAGTATAGGATTTTTTTCAATGCCTAAAGTCACATTTCCAAACTTGTTTTTATCATTTTTCACAACAATGTCTCCAACTATTGAGGACTACAATTTCAGCGTAACCGGTATATCGATAATGAAAAATTTAAACTTTAACTTTAACTCATTCGAAAATAAATAGCTGTCATTTTTTAATCTATCTTAGTTGAGCCTCCGCTTCCATTTGTTCTTCATGCCAACCAGCCATTATCTTTTTTTCCCTTTTAAACAAATTGGCACAGGCTAATGAGAAATACAAGGGCGATACGATGCTGCAAAAGACTTTTACCGAGAATAGTCGTCGTTATTACCAAAGTTTTATTTAGTGCTGTACATTGCCCATCAGCCCACCTGCACAGACAGGAAAGTAAAAAAATAAATTCGCAGTTCCAGCTTAATTTAAATCATCAAGTATTCTTTGTAGCAAGGTAGGCGATATTCTAAAATCAACGTTCATTAGCTCTGTTATATCTGATTTAAAATCTTTGATTATACCCTTTTTATGAGCAATTTTCAGTATACCAAGAGTACCTATGCTGTTTAAATCAAATTGTTTTGCTTTGTTTCGTGCGTGGAGATCATCAAGAATGACTTCCTTTATACCAAGTTCAGATGCTCCAATAATAACTTGAACTTCTCCAGGATGCAAACGACCTGAAAGAGCCTTTACCGCCAACTCATTCTGCACATTGAACTGGATAATTTGTCCTTTTGTAACAAAATGAGAAATCTGCGAAGCGGCATCATCAGTTTTGTGTGACAGCACAGTTTCCTCATATACAGCATAAGGAATGTATATCTTATTGAATATCTGGGTTAGTACATCCAGCCTGCCTATCTTACTCAGAAATATCAGCGGGCTGGAATTTGATACAATATTCATACACTGGGCCTCTCGCTTTCGTGGTTGGACATAAATTTCAGGTCATCTTCATACATTTCGTCTGTATATTCAACAGCAGGAATATTCAAACGGTTAAGGATATTGATAAATTCTGATAAAGACTTGCCTGCAAGTTGGGCCGCCTTTCCAAGACTTATATCTTTGGATACGAAGAGACCTATGGAAAGGTTGAGTTTTAGTTTATCCTCAAGAGTTTTGCCCTCTATATGCAGTGCGTTTATCTCCAATAACACATCCTCAGGCAGATACATGTTGATCGCTATCTGATTCATAATTCTCACCATCCTTTTAACTTTTTAAATCATTCCACAATTTACATTATATTTATTATAAATAATTCAATTCGATGTGCTGCTCATGGCGATGGGTGTAAGTCACTAATTATTTCCATTATAACACAATTCAAGTTTCTTTCAATTTATACAGCCACTTTAGGACTATTCTCCAAGAATTGCGGTCGGCATGACCGTTCCCCTGTTTCCTGATCAATCTGACGGATGCCTACCTGCTTGACACTCATTCTCATACTTCCAAGGCCAAGGGGTTTGGCCTTTCCTTTTTTTGAAGTTCACTTCGCAACAACTTATTTATAGTCATTCTCATGAAATTCGCACCATTCACGGACAATTTCACATAATGCCTCATATTTGTAGGAATCCCATTCTTTTTCTATCCCATGCTTAATGATCACATCTCTGAAGCGACGAAACGCGCCTTTACCATCAATTGAGTAACACAGCTTATTTCGCAGTTTGATTTCTAACAATCTGCTTTACGAAGTATTGACATTCATCGGATGATAGGCTACACTGTGCTTATAGTGCATACACACTATTGGAATGTGGAGGTAATATGATCTTGAATATAATCATTGTAAATTCTGCGGAAGTGCCTATTTACGAGCAGATTATGAACCAAATTAAATCCGCTATCCTGTCTGGCGAATTAAAAGAGGGGGCTGTCTTACCGTCTGTTAGGGGCTTGGCAAAGGATTTGAATGTTAGCGTTATTACTACAAGGAAAGCTTATGAGGGCTTGGAAGCAGAAGGATTTACTATCAATATGATGGGAAAAGGTTCTTTTGTTGCGCCGCAAAATATGGAGCTTTTACGGGAAACCCGGTTGGTGGAAATCGAGAAAAAGCTTACGTATATTATTGAGTATGCAAAGCCTGTTGGAATTTTAAGCGAGGATTTAAAAAAAATTATCGATGAGTTAAGCGGGGAGGAATAAGATTGGATATGGTTTTGGAAATTCACAATCTTTGTAAAAACTATGATGATTTCAGTTTGCGGAATATAAATATGTCTCTGGAAAAGGGAACGCTGACCGGCTTCATAGGGCCTAATGGCGCGGGGAAAACGACAACCATTAAAAGCATACTGAACATTATCAAACCGGATGATGGAAAAATCACGGTTTTGGGTATGGATAGCGTTTCCAATGATTTAGAAATAAAATCAAAGCTAGGCATTGTTTTTGATGACGGTCATTTTTACGAAGATTTGACCTTGAGAAAAATGAAACGTCTGATTGCTCCCATGTACCCTACATGGAACGATAATGTGTATCAGTTCTATATGAAAAAATTTGAATTACCGGAGAGTAAAAAGATTAAGGATTTGTCCAGAGGCATGAGAATGAAATACGCGCTTGTGCTTGCTCTTTCGCATGGCGCTGACCTTTTCATTCTGGACGAGCCTACCTCCGGCCTTGATCCTTTGGTAAGAAGTGAACTGATAGAAATACTCAAAGACATTGTGTTTGAGGACAATAAAACTGTTTTGATGTCAACGCATATCACTTCCGACCTTGACAAAATAGCTGACTATTTGTTTTTCATAGTTGACGGTGAAATTATCCTGCAAGGGCAAAAGGACGAAATAAACGATCAACACGCCATTGTAAAAGGCGATACTGCGGCATTATTGCCAGATTATGAAAATCACTTTGTCGGTATAAACAAATCCGCTTACGGTTTTGAAGGACTGACGGATAACAAAGCGGCACTCAAAAAGGTACTACCGGACAAAACAGCTTATGAAGTCCCCTCGATAGAGGATATAATGCTCTACTATACAAGGAGGCACAAATAATGCACTCAAACTTTCTTAATTTCACAAAAATGCAAATTTCAGCATTAAGTCAAATTGTTTGGCTGCAGCTTCTTTGTATTGCGTTATTCCCTATGTTTTTTAATCGAATTAACGTAAACAATGATTTGGCAAATGTCATTATTTACGCTGCGGGACTTTTGATGCTATCTTATTTACTTCTGCGAAATTTTGCGTTCAACGACGCAAAATATAAGACTAAGTTACTATTCAGTATACTACCTGTTACGCCTACAGCAATCATAGGGGCAAGGGGCATAATTATCTATCTTTTCTGCTTAATTGCTACGCCTCTTTTAATTTTGGTTTCCGGCATAACACATGCGATAAAGCCGGAAGTGTTTGCAATTGTGCAAACGCATATTCTACCTTATGGCTTATTGTTGGTTGCCGTTTTTATGCCGATAGAGTTCTTAATATTCTATATGTTTGAGACGCAAAAAGCGGATATTATCGGTGCGCTTGCAATTTTTCCGTATATGGCGCTTATGGCCTTTTTATATAACTATTTGATGAATAGTCCCCTTTGGATTGCCGTGTTTATTATTGCAATTTTTACGAATGTGTTTTGTTACAGGTTTTCCAATAAACTATATAAAAGCAAAGGGCTTTGAGAGCTTCACCCCATCTCGGAAAATTGTTCTTTCAATAATAGGTAAGCAATGAGGGGAGCTGTGCAGACTGACCAGAGACATCGGTTCGGGTGACTTCTCCGCTCCGCTTCAGACCTTTAAACCACATAAGCACTCTGGGCAATATTAATTCCAATTTGACGAGCTTTTTCCAGCACCTCAGGTTGTTTAGCCAAAGATGGGGTTATTGATGGGGTAATTTTCACATCTTTTCCATATTTCTTACGTACACTGCTTATAGGGCAGTTCTCTCCATCACCACAACGATAGCACGGAGTGATCCCCTCAACGGAAATATAATCTGCCAATTCCATACCATGGTAGGCCTCTAAAAATATTCTCAATTTGCCTGCTGCTATCTCCGCCTGTTCTCCTCCGCTGGTAATTACACCTATGACCTTTTTAGCCTTCAATTTTACTCCGTTATGCCTGAGTGCAAACCATCTTTCTAAAAAACTATGAGTCTGTGCATTAACACCAAAAGCTGCCCCATAATAAGTGGGAAATCCAATAATGATTATTTCTGCCTCTTTCAAATCCGAATCAATTAAGGCCCAATCATCTTTTTGAACACATTTATTATTAGAAACACAAGCCAGACATCCTTTACATGGCAGTATCGACATTTCACGCAGGTTATAGATTTTTCCTGTTTGGTTTGCAGCTTTATGTATCACATCTAAAGCTTCTCCAGTAAAACTATTAAATCCCGGTGACCCATTGACAATAATATATTTCATATAATCAGCCCTTCCACAATGTTATTTATCTTTTTAGTATAAATATAAAGGCATTGTTTTGCTGTTAAATATTTTACAAAAAGTTATCTCCAATGACAATCTTAACTTTTTTAGCCAATTGCCCAATGGTTAAGAATTGGCACCCGTTGCCAAGGGGCAACCGTAGTGGAAACCCTTTATTAGCCCTTAAACGCTTTCCGCCCTACACCTGCAAACGGTTTCCTGTGAAACAATCCTTTAGCATCATCCAACAGCGTATAAATTACAGGTACAACTATGAGTGTTAAAAAAGTTGATGTAATTAACCCACCAATAATGGCATAAGCCATGGGTGAGCGTCCTTCAGAACCTAATCCTGTGGAGAGTGCTGCAGGAAGCATACCGAAGATCATCGCTAACGTTGTCATAATAATAGGCCTCAGTCGTGTAGAAGCCGCCAGAAGTAACGCGGCCCTTAGTTCTTCTCCCTCGCCCAGCTTTTGCTTAGCATAGTCAACCAGCAAAATCGCATTTTTAGTGACCAGTCCCATCAACATGATAATGCCAATAAATGTCATCATGCTTAAACTGCTGCCGGTAAGAAACAGGGCTAACAGGGCTCCAATAATACCGAAGGGCAAAGCGAAGACAATCGCAAAAGGATCAATAAAACTTTCAAACAGGGCGGCAAGGATCAAGTAGATGAACAGAATTCCTAAAAATAGTGCTTTCATTAAGCCAGGGATAGCTTCCTCTATCACTTCCTGATCTCCTCCGCTAACTTGGCTGACTCCGGTAGGCATTTTTGTTTCATTTTCCAACGCTGCTTTGATTTGAGTGTTAAAGTCACCCGTTGCAACTCCAAAGACATTAGCCGTCACTTGAATTTCTCTGGCCTTATCATACCTATTGATGGTCGTAGAGCCCGTGGCAAAAACTTGCTTTGTGACCTGATCAAGAGGAACCATACTGTTATTTGAACCAGGCACATAAATCCCTTTTAAGCTGTCAAAGTCCTTTCTTTGATCATCTTGAAGCAATAGTTTAACATCAAAGCGATCTTTTTCTGTTTCATACTGGGTTACAAGAGAACCATTAAAGAGGGTTCCCAAGGTATTGGCTACGACCAGTGGACTCACACCGAGATCGGCCGCCCGATCACGATCCACTTCAAGGCTTGCTTCTGCTTTGCCACTCTTATAGCTCATGCTTACATCAACTGCCCCAGGAATTCTCTTTATGGCGCTCTCCGCTTGTTGCGAGTAGTTTAAAAGTGTCTCAAAGTCATCGCCGGTAAAATGGTACTCAGCGTCCTTCGCTCCTCCACCCAGAGTTGAACCAGTCATCATAGAAAGGGTAATCCCCGGAATCTGCTTTAAACTCTCCCGCATTTTATTGGCAGTTTCACTTAAGGTCTCTTTTCTGCCATTCTTATCTATAAGCTGTACGCTAATGTTGATGTTGATGGGGGTAACCGTCGAGTACAGGTGCACTACTCCAGGATATTTATTAAGAATACTTTCCATTTTTCTAGTTGTTTCCGCAGCCCTCGTCAGTGTTGTCCCTCCATCTGTTGCCGCTGCTATTGTGATCTTTCCGTTGTCTGAGGATTCTAGAAAACTAGGATTAATGAAGTTAAGAAGGAGCAAACTGCCGAAGAACATTGCAGTTGCCATAGCTATGGTTTTAATCCTATGCTTCAGTGCTGCACCGAGAAGTCTTGTATAGACTCTGGCAAGTTTAACAAACAAGTGATTGAACCATATTAACAATTTACCCAGGGGACCGTGTTTTTTATTTTTATCTTTATCATCATTTTCACTCTTTATATATTTAGAGGCCATCAACGGCACTAAGGTAAAGGATACAAATAACGAAATCAAGACGCTGAAAGCAACCGTTAGACCAAATTCCGCGAAGTAGGCCCCGATCGATCCCTCAACCATGGTAATGGGGAGAAAGACAGCAACTATGGTAAAGGTTGTAGCCGTCACCGCCAATCCAATCTCCCTCGCACCGTCTTTCGATGCTTGCATTGGAGATTTCCCCATATTTATGTGACGTACAATGTTCTCAACGACAACAATTGCATCATCAATGAGCAATCCAACCGCTAAGGAAAGGCCCATTAATGACACGCTGTTGAGCGAAAAGTTCATCAGTTTCATAGCGGCAAAGGTAGTGATAATCGAGGTGGGCAGTGAAATTGCACTGATAGCCGTGCTTGCCCCATTCCGCAGGAAGACGAAAACCACGAGAACCGCCAGAATACAACCTTCCAGCAAGGTTTTCTGAACTTCACTCACGGACGCTCGTATGACCAGTGAATTGTCATCGACAATATCTATTTTTACATCTTTAGGCAGTGACGCTTGGATCTCTGCAAGCTTCACTTTAAGTGCATCCACGACTTGGGTGGTATTTTCACCGGATTGTTTGACAATATCAATACCAATCGATTCTTCACCTTGATAATAGGATAAACCGTCCCGCTCCTTAATAGTATCTTCCACTTGGGCAATATCTTTGATTCTTAGTTCAGTCCCTTGACGATTGGCGACTAAAATATTCAAGAAATCGTTAACTTCTTTGACCGTACCATTCGTTCTGAGGGAAACTTCTTTATCACCGTTGGAAACTTTTCCACTGGATCTATCTATGTTGTCACTTTCCAGACTCTGGGTGATTTCCGCAGTTGTCACATTCAGAGCCGCCATTTTTTCTTTATCAAGTTTAATATGTATCTCCCTGACTTGCGCACCATAGGTGGTAACCGATCCAACACCTTTAACCGTATTTAGTTTTTTGGTGATCTCATCTTCGACCACTTGAGATAAGTCCTTGTTAGAAAGAGGGCTAGTGACCACGAAAGATATAATGGGTACGGCAGCTAAGTCAAATTTTTGAACAATGGGTTCATTAATGTCCTGTGGTAAAGTACCCCGTATACTGCTTATTTTATCTTTAATATCTTGAGCAGCCACATTGACTGGCGTACCAGAACTAAACTGAATCATTGTCTGGGAGAAGGACTCAGTAATAGTGGAGGAAATGTGTTTCACGCCTGAAATTTGTCCGACAGCTTCCTCAACTTTTTTTGTCACTTTTGATTCCAGCTGTTCCGCTGCAGTTCCAGGCAGGGAAATGGTAACGGTAATCATAGGAACATCGACCTCAGGATTTTCGTTGATGGGTAGACCTATATAACTTAAAGCACCTAGGGCAAGCAAAGCGATAACTATTACAGTGGCAAATACAGGCCGTTTCAGGCTGATATCTGTTAAAAACATAATCTAGTCCTCCTATTCCTTTACAACTGAAACCGCATCGCCATCCTGCAGTGTATTCACATTGGTAATAATGACACTGTCCCCATTTTTTACGCCGTCTTTAATCTCCACTAAGCCTTTGGAAATCTGCCCGATAATGACAATACGTTTACGGGCAACCCCTTGATCAATTACAAACACTGTATAATTTCCTGGATTTCCACTCAAAGCATCTGTTGGTACTGCAATCACTTCTGAGGTCTGATCACTAACAATATCCACCTTGGCATAAATACCCGGTTTCAGTGCTTGATCAAGATTAGTCACCTCAACTTTGCATTTAAAAACTCTTGAAGTCGTATCTGCAGAGGCTTCAATACTTTTAATTATTCCGTCATAGTCTTTAACGACGTTACTGCCAACGGTTACTTTGGCACTCTGTCCTACTTGCAAAGAACTTATATCGTTTTGGTCTACTTCTATCACAGCATAGATTGGGGATATAGCTTTAACTTTTGCTAGGACAACTCCCATGTTGGCATATTGTCCCAAACTCACGCTTTTCTCATCTAAAATACCCGTAATAGGAGCAGTGATTGTCGTATTCGCCAGTGAATCCGTAAGATTATTCAAATCAATCTGGGCAGTCGTAAGATTAGCTTTTGCTGTATCAATATTGGCCTTTTCCGTTTCCAGATCAATTTTTGCATTCCTTAACGTTGTTTCCGCACTTTCCAGTTCAACCTTGGAAATGGCTCCCGCGTCAAAAAGTTCTTTCTTTCTATCATAGCTACGCTCTGCATCTTCTACGTTCAGTTGCATTTTCTGCAACCCTGTTTGTGAAGAGACTAATTGACTTTCTGAAGCTTTCAGCTGAGCTTGAGAAGAAGCTATGTTGTTTCTGATTTCCTGATCATCTAATTTGATTAGCGGGTCTCCTTGGGTTACATATTGACCATTTTCAAACATCATTTGAACTACCTTACCACTGACCTTGCCACTTACAATCCCCTCTTCAGAGGCTTCTAATGATGCCTTATAGGAAATGATTGCTTGCTCAATAACATTCTCGGCCACAGTGGCTTTGACACAAACTATATTTGGAGCAGTTTTGGCAATGTTATTCTCCGTTTTTCCCATGAAACTTCTAACTCCTGTACCAGCCAAAATAAGTACAATAACAATCGTCAGAACTTTCTTCTTCGTAATTTTAAAGCCCCACATAGCTAAACTGATTTTTTCCAAAACGATAAATCCCCCTCATATACTTCATTTGTCCTTCTTTAGTAGGTCATCTATTTTTCTCTGAGAACGAAAATCCTCCAAGTCCGGTTCGTTCACCCACATTACCATAAGTGCGTATGCAGTCCTTTAAAAATGTCCTATCGGTGTCGCAGTGGCTTACCTATCCAAATGATGCCTATATCATCCGCGATACACAATTCTTCATATTACTTGCCCCCTTATTCACATTTGTATAATAAGTAAAATAAATTCCAATTAAAATATATACCGACCGTTCGGTATGTTTAATGGAAAAAATTTTACCCTTTCAGCTCCATATAAAAACCATCCCATAACTCTAACAAGTTATCACTGATATCACTGACATCCTCACTGCGGTCTTTCATTAAACCAATACGGATTGCAATTCCATCATTTGTATATATAAATACCTTAGCAATTTGTTCATCGTTCATGAATGGCCTGATCTCTCCGTTTTTTCTAGCTGTAGAGATAATCCCTTTCCATGCTTTCAGTTCATCTTGTTCGTGTTCAAGCAATTTTTCCCGGAGGCTTGGAAAAACCTTCAAAGCATCAAAAACAAGTGAGTAATAGTCCACAGTTAAACCACGGTCCAGATCATCTCCATATAATTGAAGCGAATTGAGTATTCTATTTTGATAAACTACATACTGGTGATAAAACTCATATAGAGAATTCTTGTCGAATATACTAAAATCAGGTGTTATGGAAGACATACAGTTTTTAAGTGCTTCCAGAAATAACTGCTCTTTGCTTTTAAAGTAATGATAAAAAGCACCTTTTGACATTCCTGTTTTTTCTACTAGCTCAGCCATGGTTACTTCCTTATAGCTCTTGAGTAAAAAAAGATTAAATGCAACTTTCAAAATATGTTCTCTTGTGTCATTCATGAATTTATCTCCTTATTTAAACCGACCATTTGGTATGTATTTATATTAACATTAAAATAGGTGTCACGTCAATTTTATTATCTGCTATTCTTTCTTACTTTCAGTTCCGAAAAAAATCGCTTCTCAAAAAGTTTGAAGTAACGCCAAGGTCCTTTTGACATTAGATGCTTGGGATTCTATTTATCCGTCTTTGTTAACCATACTGCGACTCGAATTTAACGTGTCCATATGGACTTCTTTATCATGAGAAAATAGCGATCACTATATCGTTCATAATTCTAATCACCTCGCACAATAATTATCAATCCTTTTCGGCTCGTTGGCTGATTTTAGCTGTAGGAATCATACAAAGCAAAAACCTTCCCAAACAATAAAGTTCGGAAAGGTCATAAGTATCGCTATAGAGAGTCCGCACACACAGTTACAAGGTAGCAGGGTACATTCTCGACGGTCTGTTGGAAAGCTTCAAGATACTTTTCTTTGGCTAAATGTGGGTTGCTACAGCGAACTTTTTCTATTACTGTCTTTTTTCAGTTTCATGCTATTATTCTAAACCTCCGCTTACTCACCTTCGGCGGGACAACAATGATGATGTTGATGTTTGTGGTGCCCATGACCTTGGTGCATACCTTTTTTCCGGCAGGAACCATGATGCCCTGAGCCATGTCCGCGGTGCGTTCCCCCTCCATGAGAATCCTCTGCCCCTTCCAAATCTGAGCACAATTTCTCCGTAAGGATAAGGAGTTGTTCTCGTTCATCCTCTGTTAAAGCCTTGAAAAAAGATTCTACGAAGGCATCTTTGCTTTCAGCAATTTTCTCAACGGCTTTTTTCCCCTCCTCGGTTAAATAGATGCGCATTACCCGCTGATCCTTATCATCTTGTTTTCTCAGAATCAAACCACTCTGCTCCAGCTTTGTCAGCATCTCTGTCATTGAAGACGGACGTACGTCCAGTTGCTCTGCCAAATCTCTTTGGCTGGCACCGTCATTTTGCAAGATTATGCGCAGCAAGTTTGCTTGTCCATGATAAAGTCCACCTTTTCCGTGTCCTTCTCGATGGTACGAGCGGTGCATCTGCCGATTTAAGCGATGCAAAGCCTGATATAACTTATTTGAATTTGTTTTTGACATATCTTTTTCCTCCTAAATTTCGAATATTATTTAGGTACCTAACTTATATTTAATATACTAGGATTTTTCATCAATGTCAACAGAAATATTTAGGTTCCTAATCATTCTAATACAGCCAGCAAACCCCTGATCGTTTCCATTGTTGTCTCAGGCATTTTCCGAAAAGAATTTGATAATCTGCTCTATATCAGCATTATCAGGACGAAAATTATTAAATTGGGAGGACAACTATGGGAAAATATATGGAACGAATCGGACGGAGAAAAATTATTCTGTCTGGCTGCGTCGGATTTTTCCTTGTTAGTTTAACATATCTGCTCCCCATCGGAATCGTTCCTTTTTTGATCATTCGCTTCCTGCACGGTGCCACCTTTGGGATTATCCACAATGCGTTATCTGCTTTTGTGGTTAGCCTTATCCCGCAGGACAGGCGCGGGGAAGGGATTGGATTTTTTTCGCTGAATTTTACGATTGCTACAGCATTAGGGCCATTTATTGGAATGTTTGTCGTACAGTATTATTCTTACACAACGCTTTTCGCGGTCTGTTCGTTATCAGCCTTTTTATGTTTGCTTTTTGCTTGCTTCGTAAAAATAGATAAGCCTGTGTTTAGCGATGAACAGATCGCGCATCTAAAAAGAAAATTTACGTTAAAAGATATCTTTGAACGAGAGGCTCTACCTCTTGCATTTGTAATCATCATTAATAGTCTGTGCTATATGGGGGGCACCGCGTTTCTCGATTCCTATACAGCTAAACTGCATATGACCTATATTGCACCGATTTCCTTTATCCTCTATGGTATTTCTATCTTAGTATTCAGACCACTTACTGGTAAGCTGCTTAATAAAAAAGAGGACAATATCGTAATGCTGCCGTCGATCGCATTTTTTGCGGCAAGTCTGTTCGTACTTTCATATGCCACAGCATACTCATGTTCATGCTCGCCGCTGTTCTTATGGCGCTTGGCTACGGAAACATCTTGAATATGGGGCAAACAATTGCAATTAAATCTGTAGATCCGCACAGAATCGGCACTGCAACTTCCACATACTTTGTATTTTCAGACACAGGCATGGGATTAGGTCCTCTGATCATGGGATTCATCGTTACATGGAAAGGTTTCTCTTCTATGTTTCAGGTTGAAGCAGGAATTGTCACCTTGTCTATCCTGTTATATTACGTTCTTAGCAACCTTGAAGGTCCATCAAAGAATTTATTTGAAGACGGCATATCTTCTGGAAGGCACTTAGTTGTTCGACAACGTTGGTGAGAGCCTTTTCTCCTGGCCTCTCTGGGCCTCTTTTGTCCATAACATATGATAAGCAGGAGGCTTGTGTAACCATTGGACAACTGAAAAGCCGACACTACCGGGCAGCTCCTTAGCTGGCGGCAGTTGGCTTTTCACTAGTCATTCGAGTCTTCTATCCCTAATTCCATATGGTACGGGCTATATAGTGTTGGACCACATAGGCTTAAAAAGAGGGATAAGTGCGGCTATGGATCTTAGCGAAGTTGATGCAAATTTCAGGAGTCGAAGCAATTAGCTGGACCTTACTCCGGCGGAATCTACCACTGCTGGAAGTGCAACCTGCCAGGACGCACTGGGAACGCGTTGTTTAAATGTTAGATGAAGTGTCTGTTCCATGGATCTTCCTCAATCCATTTGAAGCACTTTTTCTAATCAACTTCATACCAAATAGAACTCGAATAGTATTATATCGTCGAACAATATACTCGTACATAACCATTATAACGACTAATGTACAGATTATAATGATAAGAAATTTTGCCGGATCAGGAATATCCCATTTAACAATGAAAAAGCCAATGAGAAATAGTACATTCTGATGCAAAATATAGAATGGCATAACTGCTTCACGACTATATTCCAAGAATGGATTAGAAAAATCAAGTCGCTTCATGGCAAATCCTAAAATTGTAAAAAGTTCAAGCCAAACTAAGATATCAGGATGGTTGGCAGGCCCCTTGTTCAGAAAAACGGATCCAATTATGACCACAAAGGATAAACATGCCCAGATCCAACGAGTGGTAATGATCTGTAATCGCAGATGCTGATGGGATGCTAACAGATAACCGGCGAAGAAAAACCAGGCGTATTGTGCCATTCGCCAGCCTCCAACCACAATTGAACCTTCATTGGCTATAACGTTTTGGATAATAACTGTAGGTACTAAAAATAAGACCAAAAAACCGGGTATAGCCAGAAAGTCTCCAATTCGACGTAAAAACCTGCTGCCGGTTACTCCTTTAAACCACCAAAAGATGGGCATAAAAGCTAAAGTGAAAATAAATAAAAATAACAAATACCACAAATGCATTCCATGAAAGGCAAAATTTCCTGTACTGCCCGGTAAGTAAACGCCCTCAAAATAGTGTGGAATAAATTCTATAAATGACCCTTGGAACTGACCATGGGAGATTCGTTCAAGATAAACCTGCATTGCCGAAAAGCTAAAAACACCAACGATGAGAGGAACGAACAGCCGCATAACTTTATCTCGGATAAATCTGGTTGCCTTTGTCTTACAGGCTGCACAGAAAACACTTGCTCCGGATATCAGGAAGATTAACGGCATTATCCACACTGCCATAAAATTCATCAAAGTAGGCTCGATCCAAGTGTAGGTGGTTGGGTTCTTAACGGACCAATCCCCGGTATCGAAGAAGTGGACAGAGTGATATAGAAAGACTACCAAGATAGCAGTGACTCGAAGCCAATCTAAGTCATTACGCCGAATAGAATGTTCATGATTTTTCTGCATATCATTAACCTTGCCTTCATCAAACAATTATATTAACTTAGAATTTACTTACGAACGAATTAATGCCAAAATCGTGGTTGCCAGCACCACTACAGCTGTCGCTACCGCGAGCATCATGTGGAAATTAACAGAGCTTGCCATATCGGTAACATTCTTGCTGGTGTGAATCCAGAACCCGCAAATCAGAGTGGATCCAACCAGCAGTAAAGAAATAAAGGACAGAATAATGTGTGTCGTTCTCATCTATATCCTCCTTCCTGTGACTTGAACAGCCGTACTGAGTATGGCGTCCAGAGCTTCTTCCCTTTGTTTGACGTCTCGAATGTTTACGCCGGTATAACGCTGAAATTCCTCCATTTTCAGGAGGATCACCTGCATGACCACAATCATCTGGAGCGCTGTGACCTTAATTTCCAGATCACTTTTGGAACTGCCGAAGTGCTCCTTCAGAAGGGGCGTAATGAAATAACAGATACTCATATCGCTGTTAACGATTTCGTAGGAGAGCTGGGCTTTGAAAATTTCGCTGTATTTGAGCGCCAGCTCGACAGTTCGACTGAAAAACCTCCGAAGCCGCTCAAGCGGAGTCCCCTCGCCTGCGTTTGGGGATAAACCTCCCGCCAGATCAGACATCTGGGCTGCTATTACTTCATAGACAAGCCTATCCTTGGAATGAAAATGATAGCTGACCGTCCCAATCCCCACTCCTGCCCGCTGGGCAATTTTGCGGACGGTGATATCTCCGACGGGACAACTCTCCGCAAGCAGCTCGCGTACGGCTGACATGATCTTTTCCTTTGCTTCACTTTCTGACATCGGATTACTCCTTTACATGTTGTTGAACTTGTTTCGTACATGTTCAGTTTAATACTGGATAATCTATCCTGTCAAGTGGGTTTATAAGATTTTCCAATATTCTACCGACAATTTCTAGAATTGTTATTACAATTCTCAGTCTTCGAAAAATATAAGAAAAACGGGGTATCTTCGTTTGAAAATACACCCGCGGGGTTTTTCATACCATTTGGCATAAAATTGCTCATTCTAACTTACTTTTTATTGACGGAATAGCTTATATTAAATTACGGTATTCTCTTCTTCCATCTACAATGGCCTATATAATCACTGTCTTCTCTTCCATATTAAATTTATAAAATACAAGATGTCTTTCAACAATAATTACTCTATAACCCTGCTTTTTCAAAATTGAATATCTTAGTATATTTCCTGACTCCGAAAAATCTTGCAGACGATTGACTGCGGTTTTAATTTTTTCCAGCTTCATCGACCGGGTAATTCCAAAAATGCCCGACCTTGAATAAAGGTCGAGCAGGTTTGGAGTAGTTATCCGCGCAACTGAAACTCTCTTGAGAATTTCTATCTTCAATCTTTTTCAAATGTCTGAATTTCATATTCTCCTGCATCTTCACCATAGTATTGGTTATAACGCATTTTTATTTTTTGGAAAATAAAAGAAACAAGCACTTTGATAATAGCATATATTGGAATCCCAAAAATCAATCCAACAACACCTAGTAACTCACCCATGACCAGTAAAACAATGATAATTGTTAGTGGATGTATGTTTAGAGATTTGCCCATAATATTTGGAGACACAAACTGACCTTCAAGGGTTTGAACCACAATCCATACTACTAACAATTTAAATAACATAAATGGTGAGTGGATTACAGCGATGATCAGTGCAGGAATGAAAGCAATAGCAGGACCAATGTAAGGTACTATACAGGTGACAGCAGCAACTAATGCTATTATTACTGCATGATTTAGTCCGATAATCACAAATCCGATGTACATCAAGAACCCTATACAGATTGATACAATTAATTGACCTTTAATATACGAAGCAACTTGCTCATTAATGTTAGTAAAAACAATTATGAAATCACTTCTGAACTTAGGTGGTACAATTTTTATTGCATAGTGGATAAATTTCTTATCATCTTTTAATAAGAAAAATAAAAAAATTGGAAATATTACTAATGTAATAACAACTTTAGATACTGATGACACGACATTTGAAATACCATCTGCCGTTGTACTTAAATTATCAACAATATTACCCGGTACATCTCTTATGAATTCGTAAAACCATTTAGTTGCACTATTAATTGTAGGTTCGAATATAGAATATGCGCTCCATTGATTAAATTTATTTGAAAGTGTGTCTACATAACCTGGAAAATCCTCAACAAAACTAGTCACTTGCACTTGAATAACTGGGACAATTAAAACTATCAAACCTGTAAGCAACGCGATCACTGCTAAATATAGTAAGATAATACCCCAAATACGTTTTATTTTATGTTTCTCTAACCAATTCACTAAGGGGTTAAATAGATAATACATAACTATTGCTATGATGACCGGTGCAAGAACACTCGATAAAACAACTATCAAAGGATAAAAAATAAAGGCTATTTTATTATATAAAAAAATTAAAACTCCTATAAGAATTAGAACTATCAAGGAAAAGACTAGGTTATCCCCTCCTGAAAACCTTCTAAATCGCGTCGTTTCCTTCACTTTACTATAACTCCTTATCTAAAATTATTTTCATTGCTCAGAATATGGCTTTTACTAAAAACATGCTCCAATCTCTAATCTTTTATTAAACTATATTAAAATTAATACAACTTTATTTCCCTTCTTTCATTGAACAATTTCTTCGTTTAGACATGTTTCCGATGGCCAAATCGAGATGAAAGACTACTCAATAGTAAACTCACAATGATCAATATATGGGCTACCTATTGCGAGCCATGTATAGAAGAAATGCCTGACCTTCAAGAACTTCATGAGGAATTTAAGAGCGAGGGGGTTAATCTAATTGGGATTGTTTCCGATACACCTGATGAGGACAATGAAGCATTAGCTAAGGCTATTATATCAAAAACAGGTGTGCAGTATACGAATATCATCCCTGATGAAACTGTTATAAATAATGTATTATCAAATATTTCATCAGTTCCTACGACATTATTTGTTGATAGTGCAGGAAATATTATTAGAGACTTAGTAGTTGATGGTTATGCCCATTTGGTTTAATCCAGGATTTATTATATAAAATACCTTTCCAAAAAATTAAAGTAAGCAAAAATGTGAACAATATACTCAAATATTTGAAGTATGTTATTTTAGCTTTGTTTGTTATATTATTCCCTATGTTTTTAGTAAATGAATTTGGAATAAGTCCTCCCTATTTTTGCGAATACATATGTCCAGCCGGGACACTGGAAGGGGGTATTACCGTTAGTTTTAATGAATAACTCCTTACGTAGTTCTCTTGGCTACTTATTTGTATGGAAAATGTTTATACTAATTACCATTATTATGGCATCGATAGTTATATACAGGCAATTTTGCAGATATATATGTCCATTAGGAGCATTTTACTCACTATTTAATAAAGTAAGTTTTTATAAATATGAAGCAGATACAGAAAAGTGTACAAATTGTAGAACTTGTGTAAATAAATGCAAAATCAACATATAAGTTCATAAAAACCCCAATAGCGCTGAATGTATCAGATGTGGGGAATGTGTAAAAACATGTCCTACAAACGCTATAAAAAAGGGATTAAAGTTTGGACCAGATTGATTCATACCTTTTCAGGACATTTTCATATATCCCCAAATGGCAGCTTCTCTGGGTGTTCAATCCGGTGAGAAGGTGCCTGTCTCAGATTCTCCCTCGCGGGAGAGACACCCTGCCAGTCCTTCTCCTACCGGAGGTAGGATCTCTACTTCGGCTACGGCACTTTAAAGGGTAAAAAGTTACCGGGTGGATTTTAACCACCTAGATTGTGTGACTGTGAGGCGCACAAAAGAATGGCCGCCACTTTCGCCTAACTTGCAGCGAGACAAACTAAGCGCCGGCATATACCGGCGCTTAGCATGTGATTCTCAGACAAGTAAATCCTCTTATAGTTTAGCTTTAAATCGATCATAGCGAAAGTCACTGACATCCAGAACAGGCGCTTCTCCCACAGCCATCTGAGCCAGCAGAGTTCCGACGGTAGGAGCGATCCCAAAGCCATGCCCGCTAAAGGCACAGGCCAAAATAAGCCCGGGTACCTCCTCAATAGGGCTGATAACGGGAACGTGATCCACACAGACATCAATCCAGCCGGCCCAGGTTCTCACGATTTTAGCCTCCCCAAGACAGGGGAAATAGTTCATAATCCCCCGGCAAATGCAGGATGCGGTGATACTATTGGTAACCGGAGTCCCGTTATCCTTATTGACAGCCTCTAAGCCTGAGGTGCCGCCGAAGACAAAAGAACCATGGGAACTTTGATGCCCATAGAAGTCAGCCGCCGCCGTGCCCAGCATCTGATAAAACATGGGAGGCTGGGCTTCTGTCACCAGGACTTCCAGCAAAGCCCCTGTCATGGGAACGTCAATACCGACAGTGGCGGCGATGTCCCGGCTGTCATACCCGGCTGCTAAAATAATAGTATCACCCTCATAAACATCTTCGGTTGTCACCACTTGTCTGGCCTTCCCTTTGATTTTCTTAATCTCAGCCACTTCTTCACCCGTAATGAACCTGACACCCAATTCCCTGGCTTTGCGATAATAGGCCAGGGTTGCCAGCATGGGATTGGCATGCCCGTCCGTGGGACACCAACTGGCAGCCAAGACCTCAGCAGAGAGATAGGGATTGATAGCTTTGGCCTCTGCCTGATCGATCATTTTTACATCCAGGCCCAATGAAACAGCCCTCTCCGTAAGTCCTGCCAAAGTTTTGATATGAGCTTCTGTTTTGCCCAGGCGCAGGTTTCCTTGCTGGTAATATTCCACGTCCATTCCCAATTCTTCGGAAAGAGTCGGCCATAAATGCTTTACCCCATACATAGCTAACGGTAATTCCCGTTTATCACGCCCTGATTGCCTTACACCGCCGCCGTTTCTGCTGGAACCGCCGTTGCCTATATCATCGCTTTTCTCCAGAACGATCACCGAACAGCCCTTTTGGGCCAGATAGTAGGCGGTGGAATTGCCGATGATCCCTCCGCCGATGATAATAACATCTGCATGATATCCCATACCTATCAGGACTCCTTTCCTTCATTTCCCAAAACGATCATTTTGATGGGACGCATAGGAGCCCTTGCTGCTGTCGACTCTACCTCCAGCGGAGATATCCCCAGTTCTCTGGCGATCATTCCCTTAACAAGTCTTGTGCAGGTCTGTCCCTGACAAAGTCCCATACCGGCTCTTAAGAATCTTCGGATTTCCGTCAGGGTAAACATCCCGTCGTGAATTGCTTGTCGTATTTCTCCTTTGCTGATTTCCTCACAGCGGCAGATAATCATGTCATCATCCGGTTGAGGAACAAACTCTCCCATAGAGGTTAAACGATCTTTTATTTTACCCATGGCTCTGCCTCCAAACTCCGGAAAAATCTGACCTTCATGGCCGCATCAGCCGGAACCTGGATGGTCAGTAGATTCGTCTGGTCAAATGCCTGGGCAGTCCTTACCGTGGTGACCTCTGCCAGACACACTTCCTCACCCTTTCGATCCAAGGCTTTTCCTTTATCCCCAGCCACAGGAAGGGGAATAAATTCATAAGGGATGGTTATGGAGGCAAGGCCCGGTTCGTATTCTTCGTTGACAAGAAAAATGGCCTGACCGGGACAGGATGCGACGCACAGTCCGCAGCCGCTGCATTCTCTTTCCGGATCAATGGCGGGAAGAGCGGTCATTTTTTCCCCAATTTTTATGCACTTTTTCAGACATACATCCTGACAGGGGTTACAAGGGATATTCTGGGTGCATTCAATCACCGGATGGATTCCTGAGGCTTTCCTGACACCTGGGAAACGCAGGATTTCCGACTGATCCACATAACCTTTTTTCAGAAGAGTGTGGGAAACTTCAATTCCTTCATCGGTTTTGGCAATGGTCCGGCCTTTGTTTTCCGGGGCAAACATTCCTTCTCGCAAACATTGCAGAGCCTTTTCCAGTTCCCGGGACAACCCCTCCAGCTCCTCCCCGGTGATGAAGCCCAGGTATTCTGCGGCGGCGAGACCTGCAATTCGTCCTTCGATCATAGCGGAACTCGCTTCTTCAATTCCGGAAACATCACCGGCGGCGAAGATTCCGGGTATACTGGTTTCGCCGCTTTCAGCGCAGACCGGAAGGAATCCGCCGGGGGTATCTTGCATCTGACAGCCTGCCATGCTGAGCAACTGAGACATAGGGGACAAACCAACGGCCAGGCAAATGGTATCTACAGCCAAATGTTTCTCGGTGCCGGGAATGATCTGCCAGGAACTGTCCACCTCACCCAGGGTAACACCGGTTACGAACTCTTCTCCTTCAGCTTTGATAATGGTATGAGAAAGATAAAAGGGCACCCCGCACCTGGCCACTTTAGAAGCATGAACACCGTACCCCCCCACCCGGGGTGCCGCATCCACCAGAGCGACTACTTCACAGCCGGCCTGCATAAGCTGAAAGCTTACCACAAGACCGACGTTTCCTGAACCAAGCATCAGAACGCGATTGCCCGGTTTAATGCTGTGCAGGTTCATCATGGTCTGTGCCGCTCCGGCCCCAATAACTCCGGGTAAGGTCCAGCCTGCAAAGGGTACCATATTTTCCGAAGCACCCGTTGCCACAATGATGGCATCCCCTTTATAATGGAGGATTTCGTCGCCAATTTGCACCGTGATTTCTTTATCCAGATACAAGCCCGCAACAATGGCCTTTAAGACGACTTCAACCCCATAATGATTGGCTTCTTGCAATAACTCTTCGCCGATTTTAAAGCCCCGGATCTTAGCTTTATGCTCCTTAGAGCCGAAGAATTTATGAATCTGTTTAAAAAGCTGACCGCCGGGTTTGGCGTTTTCATCAAAAACTATAACCTTAATACCCCGTTTGGCAGCTTCGATGGCCGCTGATAATCCGGCCGGCCCGGCACCGATGATGATTAAATCATATCGTTTCATCCTTATCCCTCTTTCATCCTGTCATCCCTCTCTTACCGGTCCTTGGCCGACACACCGTATTGGGTCTGAACCTTCATTCCTGCTTCTAAAGGCGTGATGCAGGTTCTGACATTGGGCTGCCCGTTGACCACCATGACACAGTCGGTACATCTCCCGATGGCACAAAAAACACCCCTGGGCTGATGATGTTTTTTCGTATACCGGTGAATCAATATTCCTGCGGCTTCCAGGGCCATGGCAATGGGCTCCCCCTCCAGACCGGTGATTATTTTCCCGTCGCAGGTAAATTCAATGGTTCTTTTTTCAGGTGGTTTTCCCAGGATGGGATGTTCCTTTATTCTCATACTATTTACTCCTATTGCTTAGTTTCTTTAGGCTAAATAAGGGGTTTTCCAGAGGTTCAATTTTGTTCCGATTCCTTTGGTCAAAGCATTGCGGTAGACAATCGTGCCCCAGGCAATATCCTCGATTGGCATGCCACCCACGGAAAAGACAACGATTTCATTTTCTTTTCTGTGAACCGGAACCGTACCCATCAATATATCACCCAAATCATCAATCTGGTCTTTCTTCATCCTGCCTTCGGCAATCAAATCCATGCAATGTACGGCAGGAATGGGTATCGAATGGTAAGCCGGGAATTCCATTTCTTCTGCCCATGCTTCATATAATTGAATATTATCCGCTACATTTCTGGCGCGGTTTAAGATAAAATCATCATCAAATCTGGCGGATGCCGGACAACAAAGCACCGCTCCCGGTTTAATCCAGTCCTCATGAACATAAGGGTAGACGCTGGGGTCCCCGGTGGGACTGGAGGTAGCGATACTGACAATATCCGCATCCCTTACGGCTTCTTCTTCGCTTTGGACAATTTGCAGCTCTTTGACTGTGGGATATTTTTCTTTCACATATTGAATGAAGCTGTCCACGGATTTCTGACTTCTTCCTTTGACTTTCACGGTCTCAATGCCCGGCCTGGTGGCCATGGTGGCATCGAAGGCCGTTTTGCTCATAACGCCGGGCCCGATGATCCCCACTACTTTGGCGTCTGGCCGGGCGAAATATTTGATTCCCACCCCGGGAACAGCGCCGGTTCGGAAAGCACTTAAAATATTGGCTGACATGTACGCTAGAGGAGCGCCGGTGTCTTTATCATTTAAGGTAAGCATCAAGATAGAGCGAGGCAGGCCTTTTTTTCTGTTTTCTACATTTGAACCGTACCACTTCATCCCGGCCATATCGAACTTTCCGCCCAGGTAAGCGGGCATGGCCATAAATCTTCGGTCCGGCCCATTCGTGGGCATGTTGGGGAAGGGCGAGCTGTCCGGAAAGGTCATCATGACGCCGTGGGAATTGGCATTGGCACCACCCATGCGGTAGTCGCCGATTTTTAATAACTTAAACATTTCTTCCATGGCTTCTACACAGCCTGCCATCTCGGTAACGCCTGCCTTAATCATGTCTTCTTCATTCAGATAGATAAAATCAAGATTTGGATTTTCCATTTTTTGAATCCTCCTATTTTTTATTTAGTAAGACTCCCTCTTCTTCAAGTGGGAGTGGCTCCCGTACTCTGCTTCGGTGATTAAAACCTCCAGTGGAGGGTTTAATCACCGAAGTCGCCCTTCTCCATAGGAATACTTAACGGCGAAGAAGGCAGAGTCCACCAAAGACTCAATGTTCAGCTTTAGCTGAAGGAGTTCACTTAAGGAACTCTTGTTTCCAAACCAGCTTGTTTAATTCCTTTCACACCCGATGACAGCTTCCAATTCAATTTCCACCAGTTGTGTCGGCCGGTTTAATTTTGGAGTTTCCACCATGGTAAACAAAGGGCCTATTTCTTTAAAAAATTCTGAGTAGGCGTCACCGGTTTCTTGCGCAAATTTCATATCTGTCACATAAGCTTTTATCTTAATGACATCTTCCGGCTTTGCCTCTGCCCTTTCCAGCAGATCCATAAACTTGCTGAAAATATATTTGGCCTGTTCATAAGCGGTTTCCCCATATACAGAACCATCCGGCTGCACTGCCGTAGTTCCGCCGATGTACACATGCTCTCCGACTTTGACCATTCTGGAGTATCCAACCTTCCCTTCCAAGGGTGCTCCGGATGAATAGTTGATTCTCTTCATAGCTCTACCTCCTTGACTAAAAAAATAAAGCCTTACGATAGCTTTTATCGCAAGACTTCTTTGTCCTTCATGTTTTCATTCTATAGATTTTTCCTCCTTGCGCATTGTAAAAATCGGAACTTCCAATAAAAGTCCTGTTCAGTTCCGATTTTTACAATGCAAGGTTCCTCTGGTTTGCTATAACATTAAGTATGAACTATCAAAAGAAATCCGAAGATATGGGCAAGGGCGCTCTGCTGTGAAGTGGAGGGCCCTTTTTATATATCACTATAAAAAATGTAAGAAAGAGGTTGGGTCAATGAAATTGGAAAACAGTATGCAACCGACGTTAAAGCGGACGCTGCAAACAAGAGACTTAGTTATCTATGGATTGGTATTTATGATACCAATGGCACCAGCCGCTATGTATGGAACTTTTCTGGGACCCGCCGGTGGAATGGTCGCCCTTTGCTATTTGATCGGGATGATAGCCATGTTCTTCACGGGTATGAGTTATCGCACTATGTCGCAAAAATATCCAATGGCAGGTTCGGTGTATGTATATGTGCAGAAGGGCGTTTCTGCTCCCCTTGGATTTCTGACCGGCTGGGCCATCCTGCTGGACTATTTTTTGCTTCCCGCTATAGTTGTGATTATCGGGAGTTCCTTTGCCAACGCTCTGATTCCCTCTATCCCTGTATGGATGTGGGCCATTGGTTTCATACTGCTCAGTACGACCATCAATATCATCGGTATCGATCTGATGTCAAAGTGCAGTTGGATTTTATTTGCTCTGCAAATCATTGTCATCCTGGCCTTTCTCGCCTGTGTCATCCGCCTTTGGCTGAATGGCACGGTAGAGTTTAACACCATTTCCTTCTACAATCCTGCCCAGTTTAATATGTCGGGTGTCCTTCAGGCAACGGGTATTGTCATTTTGAGTTATCTCGGTTTCGATGCCATCAGCACCCTTGCGGAAGAATCCATAAAACCCGAAAAATCCATTGGTAAAGCAATTATTTGGTCGATTATCATCATTGGAATCATTTTTATGGTCATCACCTTTTTTGCCGGAATTGCTTATCCCAACTATGAAGCGCTGAATGTGGATACTGCCTTTATCGACATTGTCAGTTTCGTGGGCGGCACCTGGCTTACCGTCTTGACCAACATTACTCTCATTTTATCCTTCGGCATCGCAACCTGTCAGGCCTCTCAGGCTGCCGTGGCCAGAGTGCTCTTCGCCATGGGCCGTGACGGCGTGCTGCCCAAGAAGCTTGGCCAGGTCAGTGAGAAGTACCAGACTCCGGCTGTTGCCACAATCTTTGTGGGGCTGGTTTCTGCCCCCATTGCCCTCTTCTGCTCTCTGGGGTTCATTTCCACACTGATAAGCTTCGGTGCGCTGGTTGGCTTCATTCTGCTTAACGCGGCTGTGATCTGGAAATTCTTTATTCAAGATAAAGAAAGCAAAAAAGATGGGAAAGCTGTTTTAAAACATCTGATTTGTCCTTTGATCGGCTTGGCTGTAACGGTGTGGATCTTCATTAATTTGGGAGCGGCCGCCCATACCATTGGGCTCATCTGGTTGGGGGCAGGGTTAATGTATCTGCTGGCTGTCACGAAAGGATTCCGAAATCCGGTTCCTCAGATGGAAATGAGTTGAGAAGGATTTTTAGGAATTATTTACCTGGGCAGAACACTCCAGTATTTCTTGACCTTATCCGACACACAGGATAAAATATAAAAAGACACAAAGGTGTGAAAGCCCCTTTGTGTCTTTTTTTTGTGGCAAAACAACCGCTCATGCCTTGATTCTTATAGAGGAGTTGACCTTATGAGGAATTATAACTCAGGATTAAATATTAATGAATTGAATCCTAAACAGCCGGAATTTGTTCTTGCCACATCAGCTTATTCTAAAAAATGCTTAATGAACTATAAAATCTCCCACTTTTATACCTTTACTGCGGAAGCGGATAAAATGGGAGTCATCCCGGATGCCTGCATTGATATTTTGTTCTGGAAAAAGGCTGATAAAATGAAAGCTAAAATCGCCGGGACCTTTCTTCAAAAAGGAGAGGCCCCCACTGATTTGGAATGCGAATATTTTGGGGTTCGTTTTTTACCCGGTATCAACCCCGTTAATGATATTGTGAAACTTAGTGAACTCGTCAACCATGAAGAAGATTTTGGGGATATCATTACTCATGATGATGACAAAGAAGGATTGATGGAAAGGATGTATTTTGCCGGTTCATTTGAAGAGAAAATACAGGCCTTCATGAATTTCTATGTGAAACAAAATGATAACCTGATTGAGGATGAGGACAGCTTAAAGCGTGTCCTTCGCAATCTTATCCTAACCTCAGGCGGCAACCTGAAATTAGCGGATTTGAGTGCTTTCACCGGATATTCGGAGAGATACCTGAATCAGAAAATCCATGAAGGATTTGGGATGAACCCCAAAAACCTTATTCGCTTAATCCGCTTTCAGAAATCAGTCAGCAATCTGATTAATTCCATCCACAGCATTAACTGCACGGATACTGCCTTGGACGCCGGATATTATGATCAGTCCCATTTTATCAAAGAATTTATGAACCTTTCGGGTTTAACGCCTACAAGTTATATCAAAAATTTGCTGGATAATGGTTATGACAAGAAATTGCACGTTATTGCCTGAGGTACTCTTTCAGCTCCTTTCTCGAAAAAAGTGCTAAGTAACTGCCCTAGCATTCAAGTGTATTTTATTGACTAAGCATCTCATTAAGATTCCCGGTAAGGTTATTGACAAAGGTATCGTTATCCTGGATCACCCACATTTTTTTTGCCTTATCTTTATTCAATGTAATCTCAAGTTCATTTGTCAAAACGGAAGCATCCGGCTTTGATATACTTTCCTCCAAATATTTCATCATGTTTTCTTCCATTTTTTCATCAGAAATTTCCTCGCCTGCGAAAGCGGAATTAAACGCTTCATCCATGACCTTCCCAATTATTTCTTCAAAAATTTTCTGGAGGTCTATATTTGTTAGCTTGACTTTAACAGTTGCCGTCTCTCCTTCTTCTACTGAAGAGACGATTTCATGTTTCGTTTTTGAAAAGATTAACTTTGCAAGCTTTTCTTCTTGTGGGTCAGCAAATGTAAAATTACCGGTATCAGAAACACAATATGACTCTGCCGTTTTCAAATCAGCTTCGCTTAATGATTTGAAGAACCCATTTACGCTTTCTTCTGCCTTTGGAAACTCAGTATTCGTGCAACCTGCCATGGAAAAAACTAATGTGATGATTACCAAGATGAGTAAACATCTTGATGGGTGTGAAAATTTTGTCATGATATTCTCCCCTTTAGTTTAATTTCAATCGAGTAATATGAATTTCTACAATTTTCTCGATTATTTTCATTGTAATTAAAAAAGCCTGACATTTAACCTGTCGAAAGTTAGGTAAAAGTAAGGCTTTTCTCTTTTTTAAAATAATTTATAAACCTCAGCAGATTATATTAAGCCGTCTGGCCTTGTCCACTGCCTGAGTGCGCTTATTGACTCCCAGCTTGGAAAATATGTTGTTGATATGCCATTTGGCAGTTCCGGTTGTGATGAAAAGCTTTACAGCAATATCATCATTGGACAGACCTTCCGCTATAAGCAGGAGAATCTCTATTTCCCTTTTCCTGAGAAGATCTGTATGTCCGCAGATTTTTTTTGTCTCTTTCCCGAATAATTTATCGATAAATTCCGGAGCTGTACCCCTCACTTTATAAGCCAGTTCCAGAAGCTCGCTTCCCTCATCAATAAAATGTCTTGCATAGCCTTCAGGGGCGGCTATTGTCACTGCTTCTCTCACATAGACCAGAGCTTCGGCCTCCCTCCCCAGGTGTTTCTTGACCAAAGCTGACAGCAGCAGCACTGTAATTAACTCTCCATACCTGCCTTCTTTTCTGACAAGTTCTTCTTTCTCTTCAAGCGCTGTCTGGGCTTTGAGGAAATCCTTCTGCGCAATCAAAGCCCTTATGTAGGTAAAATAGGGGTTTATATCCGATATCCCCGATACCTTATCAAAGGTGATTCCCGGTTCCTTCAGCCACATGGAAACCCTCTCAATATTACCTTCCCTAAGAAACAGCTCCATTTCCAATGCTTCAAAAAATACGGTGATTCTATGGGCTATAAAATCTTTGTAATAAGCTTTTAATCGATATGCCATTTCGAAAGCCTTTTCCTTTTCTCCCGTACTATAAAGCAACAATACTAAATACCATTCCCCCAGCCCTCCCAAATGAGCAAAGCCCAGTTCCTGGTATGATGCGATGCCTTCCTCCAGATACTTTTGCGCTTCTTCCAGCTTATTGGCACAATACAGCAGCATCCCCACAGGCAAATAGACAATTTTGGCCATGGGCAAATGATTCCCGCCATGATCCGTTAATCTTTCAAGGGTTCCTTCACATAAGGCGAGGGCTTCTCTTCTCTTCCCCATACAATTAAGATAAAATGCCACATCGTGAAGAGAAGTCACCTCCAGGAAGCGGTAACCCTTTCTGCGGGCTCCTTCATGAACCTTGGCATGCAAGGCTTCCGCTTTTCGGGTATGTCCGTTCAAACCATTTGCGTGTCCCAGAGCAATTAACCCTCCATAATAGAAAAGCTCCTGCTTGTCCTTCACGAGTGAAAGGCCTTCTTCTGCATCCTTCAAAGCCTTCTCTTTATCGTCACTTTTATATCTGAAAGGCGCGGATGCCTTTGCCATTCCTAGGATTATCGGATCATTACTGCTTTCCTCTATATATTCCAAGCTATCGATCACTTGGTTTGCTTCATTAATTTCTCCTGTAATCAACAGGCACCAGGCTCTATATACTTCCAGAATACCTTCCTTTTCCTTCTTTATTGCCGATACAGAATTCAACCATGAAAGCAGGGTTTTTAACTCACCTTTTTGAAAAAGCTCTATTGCCTTATCTTTAACCAGACTTGCCGCCGCCTCTCCATCTCTCGCCTCCAAGGCGTATTCCAGAGCCGCTTCGGTAAATCCGTTCTCCCTGCACCACAGACTGGCCTTTCTGCACATTTCTGCCTTCAGGTCCTCATTCAGGCCCATTCTTAAAAATTCAGAGAATAGATGATGATATCTATACCAAGTATACGTGTCATCCAAGGGTACGATAAAGAGATTATCCTTTTCCAACTGTTTTATGATTTTTCTGCTGTCCTTGATGCCCGTTACAGCTTCACAGAGCTCTCCGTTAAATTTTTTCAACGTACAGGTCCTGTTCAGAAAAATACGGATTTGCTCCTCCTGGCTTTTCAGAACCTCATCCATTAGGTAGTCTGCAATGAACCGATTATTACCGTTAAATTCTTTCATAAAGCTTTTTGCCCGGGCTTTTTCCATATTTTTTATGGACAAACCTGTTAATTGCATGCCCGCAGCCCAGCCTTCTGTCTGCTTTTCAACGATTTTCAGCATATCATCGTCAAAAACCAAATTAAAATATCTGCTAAAGAAACCGCTGATCTCTGGACTTGTGAATTTTAAATCCTTGGAATTCAGCTCTGTTATTTTGTCTTCGACTCTCCACCTTGAAAAGGCCAAAGATGGTTCCTTGCGAGTAATTATAATAAGCCTTGGGGCTATGGAATCAAGCAGTTTTTTTAACAGTTCATTGATGTAGGCGTTATTAATAACATGATAATCATCAAAAACCAGAATAAAGGGCTCTTGAACCTGTTCCAGCTCTCTTGCCATATATAAACTAACAGTTTCCACTCCCGGCAGCTTTGGTGCCGCCATCAAATCCTCTATCATTGTTCCGAACCTTTTATTGATCTTTCGGACTGTCGCGAGCAAATAGCTTATGAATTTTAAAGGATCATTATCATATTCATCCAGGGATAACCAAGTGTAGTTGTAGTCCAACCGACTTAACCATCCGGAAATGAGCGTTGTTTTACCGTATCCCGCCGGAGCGGAAACAATAAATAGTTTATGCTCTTTATCCAGTCCCTCATCTAGCTTTTTATTCAGAATATCCCTGCATATATAATTATGTCTGACAGACGGCATATGCAGCTTTGTATCCAGAAGAAATTTTTTATCCATTTTTTCCCTCGTATCTATGAAAAATTATCCTAATATGATATCGTATTTTTTTGATAGAAAGAACAGCTTCCATCACATATTGCTAATAATCGAATATATTTATGAATGAATTCTGTCATCATGACTATTCTGCCTCAAGCCCGCAACCCCTTGAATGATCAGCGTCCCGGCCTTTTCGTTTCGGATAATCTAGTTCTGTTCCTTCTGGAGGGTTGAGATAATGGATTCCATCTTTTCATCCGAGGTATGGCTCAATTCGCGCTGCAAAATGTCGTCTTGGAGGTTGACCGAGCTTTCCAGCGTGTATTCCATTTCACTGTTCTTGATTTTAAATTGCCGCTTCCGCGTCAAATCTCATTGATCCTGCCCATCGGCGCGTCATATCCCGCTGGCCCAACCTCGCAGTCGTAGAACATGCTTGCAACCGGGGAGCGCCAGTTGGAGATCAGGCTAAAGACCATAAGAAAAGCCGCCATATGGTGTGACGGCTCAAGAGATAACAATTTATTTTTACGGACTTTCAACTGCTGCTATTGGCTTTTCATAACGGCTATCTGCAAGTTGCTGATAGAAGCAATGGATCACTCCCATCTGAAAAAGCGAATAGAAACGCCAATACATGTCACTGCAAGTGCAATCATCATAATAACGGGCAGCAAAACACTATCGATCGGCAAGTCAAGTGAAGCGGCTTTTAGCAGTTTAATGCCCTGTGTCAGCGGTAATATATCGGCTACTTTTTGAAGAGCCACAGGCATAACCTCGTAAGGCAAAGTGGCACCTGAGAAGATGAGCATTGGAAAGTACAATACACTGGCTAAGACACTTGCTGTCTTAATGTCGGGTGCCACCCCTCCTACCAGCAGTCCCATACTAAACATCGATAACATCACAAGGAAATATGCACCTAAGAACTGGAGCCACGATCCACTCATTTGATAGCCAAAGAAAATTGTTGCTACCGCATAAACAAGGATGAGTGAAGCAACCGAATAGAGTGCATAGATGGCAACCTGCACCGCCAAAATGAGGGCCGGGCTGACAGGGGTTACTTTAAACCGCTTTAAGATTTTCTTATGCCGGTAATCGGATACGACTAAAGGAAGCCCCATGACACCACCGGCACATATGGCAATGGTTGCCACTGCCCCGAAGGATTGTTCTAAGAAAGTGTATTCCGCGCCGTCAAAAGCGGGCTTGCTTCCAAAAATAATGCCGAGAATAACTATCATCACAATCGGCATACAGATCGCAAAAATAAACATATCCATACCGCGCAGAGACAATTTTAATTCTGTTTTGAACAGGGTGCTAAATGCTTTCATTCTCTTTTTCCTCCTCGTCCGTGTACCAAAGATAGGCATCCTCAAATTTTTCATAAGGGCTGGTTGCAACAGCCTCCTGTACGGTTCCGTAAAAGATGCTTTTCCCATTCTTTAAGATATTGATTTTATCGCACAGGGCTTCCACCTCATCCATAAAATGAGAAGTCAAGAGGATGGTCAGACCTTTTGCTTTCAAATCAGAAAGGTATTTCCACACATCCCGTCGTGCTTTCGCGTCCAGTCCCGTTGTCAGTTCATCTAAAAATACGACTTCGGGGTCCGGAATTAAGGCGAGAACTATGAACAGGCGTTGTTTTTGACCTCCCGAAAGCTCGCTCACTTGACTTTTAAATTTGTCCGAAAGCCCAAATTGCTTTAATAAATCCTCGTAGTCCAAAGAGGTTTTGTAAAGAGATTTTGTGACCTCGCAAAGCTCGGCTACCGTAATTTTATCTTGGTAATTGGCTTCTTGAAATTGAACACTGACTCTCTCGAACAATTTCTTCCGGTCATTTCGCGGATTCATTCCTAAAATAGAAACTCTTCCGCTGTCCTGTTTTTTCGTACCTAAAATACACTCAATCGTGGTACTTTTCCCTGCGCCATTGGCTCCGAGCAAACCGAACACCTCACCACGGCAGACTGAAATGTCGACATTATCGACTGCTTTAACAGTGGCATAGGACTTACTCAATTGATTTACCTTGATTGTTGTTTCCACGCTATGAACCCTCCTTATTCTTTTCTTTGTATAAAAAGAATAACACCAGAACCAAGTCTGGTGTTAAAGTGTAGGGTTTGTTTTGAACTGCTTTTTCAGCTTATCAATCTGAATGAGCATACTTTGCGCATTCTTTTCGGCATTTTGCAAGGACGTGAGCAGTTTATCACATACAGAAATGATGTCGTCACTTTCTTTTGGTGTATCAATGACCTGGCGTATATTTGCTTGAGGATTGCTGGATAGCGCACTCAGCATCCGTAAAATAGCTGCAAGGGAATAATTTGCACAGCGCAGGGAGCGAATGATTTTGAGCAGCCTAATATCTTCGTCCGTATACATGCGATAACCGTTTTGCTTTCGTTTGACTGTCAGCAAACCGTTCATTTCCCAATTTCTCAGAGCATCCATGGAGATTTGCAGATGGTCAGACGTTTCCTTTCTGGTAAAAAAGGTGCTATCCCCTCCTTGCTTACTGCGTGAAAATGACTGCTTTGCAATCGTAATGGCTTCTTCGGCGTTTCTTTGCTCTCTTTTGATTTGCTGTAAATAACTCTCTGTAAGCTGAATCGCGCTATCGAAATCTCCAAGGGCTGAAATCTTAATAATGTCGATCGCTTTTTTCCGTAAGCCATTTTGCAGAACCTCAACTTTTAGGGCAGTTCTCGCAAACTTGAATTGCTCCCTATGGAAATCCGTGAAAACTCGATAGCCGTTTGGCTCCCGTTCAGGCTTGGGTATCAGTCCAAGCTCCTCATAAAGGCGCACCGTATTGGGATGGATTCCGATGCAGTGTGCAATTTCTGCTGTTTTATAGGTATTCATTCAATCAGATCCCCTCCGATCTTTTACCTATTATAGCATTCGGCAAAAGTCTGGTGTTATAATGGAGAGTTCTAGTTAACCGATGAGGATAAACATCACAAGGTATTTAGATGGCTTTGACTTACAATCTTTCATATTTGGGCATTTTTTATCACATAGAAGTCATTTCAGCCATTACAAGATTCTCCCTCGCCAAGACAGCACTGATGGGATACCCGTTGCCAAGACCTTTACCAAGTGCAATGAGATCAGGCGCATTGGACTCGTCATTCAGAAACTCATAATGTTGGAACCCAAACCATTCACCAGTTCGCCCGAATCCTGTCGTAACCTCGTTCACCACCAACAGACCACCTGTTGCCCGCACTTTTCCTGCAAGGAATTTCAACAGCTTTTCGGGTGGCGTGAGCACGAGCCCTCCCGAATTGCCAGGTTCAAATACAAAAGAAGCGTACTGGCTGAAATCCAAATGGTTGTAACGCCCACAAGTTGCGCAGTTCCTCTCGTTAGTATCTTTCATGATTTCATTGGTATCACTTCTTTTGTTACATACCCTAGTGCGAAGCTCCCCGCACCCGAGACACCCCGTCACATCAAGATCATCCCAGTACATATTGTCCCTTGGCTGCCTTAGATCTTTACAAGCTCCTAAGTAAGTGATGTTCATGCATAGCTTTTTCCTTCTACCCGTCAGTAACTCAGACAACATTACCGCCAAGGATACTGCTTCACTTCCGGAAGATAAGAAGGAGCCACTGTACTTAGTGGGTAGATTCGCTGCCTCAGTCAATTCCTCCACAAGTTTTTCTGGATGCTCTGTTTGAAAGAATTGATGAGTATGCAGTAACGTATCCACCTGCTCATGGATCACCCGAACCACATCAGGATGGTTATGCCCAAGGACTGCCGCCCAGCACCCCGATTCCATGTCCACCAATTCACCATATTCTTTCGTCATTACCCTTGTTCCTCTGCTCCAAAGAGCTGTGATAGGCCACTCCGGTCTTACGAACAATCTCATCTGCCATGCCTCCTCAATCCGAATCTCTACTTGTTTTATAACTATTTCAATATATAATAGATCTTGAAATAGTTCAATTTCAGCATGAATCAACAAAAATTTTGCGGTGCCTTCTCAGAATATCAAATAAGGCACAACTGTCAGTCATATCTGACAGTTGTGCCTTTCCAACGTGCAAAACTTCCGATTGCGCCCTATAAGAACCTTCCCCCTATGTCTTCATTATTATACACTCAACGTGGCTTGAGTTGATGGAATTGATGTCATGCAAATGGTGGTATGAGGAAAAATATCCGCAGAGTTCTTGGCACTAAATATTCAGCCGCCACAATAACGTTTTTTTTTATTTACCGTTGTGACGGAAAACTAAATGAATTATTCTATCAGAACCACCTTTTTCCATCCGAAATATTGATACCAAGCTCTTTCGCCATACCGGTTTGCTTAAATGGGTTTATTTTTTCCACTACGCTGTCACGTTTGAAAAGCGATCCTGTATTTTTAAACCAAAATGTTACATTTGCTTTTACGCACTGTTCACGGATATTAAGCACCCAATCATAATCACATTCACGAGCTTCTCGCCCTGTTTCGCCGCCGACTGTAACATGGTCTACGCCATGAAGATACAGTGTTAAATCTATCGCTTCTAAAAGTGGAGCGCAGGCGATAAAACGCCGCTTGATCGGATAGGATAAAAATAATGGAAGGGATACAAGGAAACGGTCAATTCGCTTGGTCAAAATCAAAAAATCGATGTCGGTTCTTTCCTTGATGATAGACCAAACCTCTTTGCGTCATTCATCCGCTTCCGGAAGGAAAAAGTCGGTTGCAAAACAGGTCGCAAGAATCTTGTTTCCTTTGATGTTGTATTCACCTTTTGCATTTGTCCTTATAGGCCAATCGAATTTATCTGTTTTTTGTATGGTGCTTTGGCCATAGCGTTTCGCATGTGGCCCATAAAAATAGCAATTTGTGCAGCCATCACTTGCTTTGTAGCAACCTGTCCACGGCTCCCAGTTCATAGGCATCCTCCTCATTTTTGCAGTCCTACAGAAGCGTTTGTTTTTCTGAACACTTTAAGCATTTTGAATCGCCTCTCAGACTGCACTCCACCAGGCTCAATAAGGCCTTCTTATATTTTCATCATTGCATAACAATACTTGCAACCATGCTCACATCCCCGATAGATATTTAAATCCCAGCTATACGGCATCGCCTTTTATGCTTATTCATTGCACTCTCATAACTGATTTCTATGTGTTTTAAATCCCCCATAAAGAAGCTCCATTTCTTAGTTCTTTATAATCGGCAGCCAAGCTTCACATCTGTAATCAGGAGAGCTTGTATCTCCTTCGGGATAAACTTCAATGTCCGGTGCGTCTGCATACTCATAGCCTGATGTCGGCAGCCACTCAGTTATAATACGTTTTTGAAGCTCTTGTAAGGCATTTGGCATTGGACCAATGCATTCAAATATTGCCCAGGTGCTTGCAGGAACCACATATTCGTGCATGTTCCCGGGAAGCGGTTTATCAGTGGCGGAAGCAATATAATAATCAAAATCCTTACCGTTCATACACATGCTTACACCTAATACCCCATAAGGTTCCTTATTTGACAATTGACCGATTTGTTCAATGATGCCGTTTTGGAAGGTCTCTCCCCAGAACTGAGGCACCTGTACAAAGTTTTCTTCCACATTCAAATTGAAATGCTTTTTGACTCCCACAATACGAAATGCTTCTGTTTTCTCAATCCTGTAGTTCATCTCCGCTTCTCCTTTAATCGAAATTAAGAAGGTCATACGTGGATGCGCTTTTAGAATGACTCCCTCGCTTTTAGCAGTGGATGGAGGTAATCCGTGAATACTCTGAAAAGCTCTTGAAAAGGAGGTTGGAGAATCGTATCCATATTTAAAAGCTAAATCAATAACCTTAATAGCACTATTTTGTAGCTCAAACGCCGCAAGTGTCATCCTCCTGCGTCTTATGTACTCTGCAAGTGAAACACTCGCAATATAAGAAAACATCCTTTGAAAGTGAAAGGACGAGCAGCAAGCAATTTTTGCCGCTTGTTCAAAATCTATTTCACCTGCAAGGTTATCCTCAATATAGCTTATTGACTGATTCAGCCTGTCCAACCATTCCATCGTAATGACTCCTTTGACTAAAATTATACTGTGGGATGAATAGTATGTCCTCTCAATTTCTGCACAAAATTGATTTATAAGGTTGCTTAGTGAACTCGTCCAGCTAAAGCTGAATATCGTTCTTCGGTGGGGGACTCTACCTCCTTCGCCACTAAGTACTTCTATAGACACTTCCCTCTGCTTGAATTTGGATATAAAAAAGCCGCTTGCTCTATAGATACAATTAAGCAAACGGCTTTCATATAGGTAAAATATAAAAAGGGAATATTCGCAAAATGAATACTCCCCCGCTTATTTATGAAACTTGCCTTTTTCTGAGTTGTGTATTCGAATTTATCCCATGAAAGTTTGCGTCATGTTGTTTCCCGGCAGCGGTTGGGTTATCGCCGTGAAAATCTCGTCCATTTTCGTATAATCGCACAGAAATGAAGCGGCGCTTGCTTCAATCATTTGCTTGTCGGTCACCTGGGAAAAGTCTACACGATAACCTGCGTTTTCAGCCAGATATTCGATAAAGAGTCTTTGCGCCCTGCCATTTCCTTCTCTGAAGGGGTGAAGGGCATTAATCTCACTAAGGTAATGCGCCAAGCGGAGCGGGATTTTATCTTTGGAGACATCTTTCAAATAATTCTCCCTTTTGAGCTTGTTGAAAAGCGAACCGGCATTGGATTCAATAAACACATAGTTGCAAAACATATTGCCTTTTGCAATGTTTACCCATCTTATTTCGCCTGCCCATTCGTAGATATCACCGAAGATATACTTGTGAACCCTTTTTAGATGGAGCAGGTCAAAATCGCCTTTAATAACGCTTATTTTGGCATTGGCAATCCGTAAAGAGGTTATTTCTCTTTCGGCAATGCGAAGCTTTTCCTCATTCTTAATGCCCAGCTTGTTGATAAGCACCTTGGAATGAGGGTAACAATATCTCTGATCCCACTCATAACTATAATCATAATTGCTGTTCATGGGTTTGGTCCATGACAGCCGTGTGCTTTTTGATGAGTTCGGCTATCGTTTTTTCAACCAGTTCTTCATTCCCCGCGCAATGTCTGATTCTGTCTTTATCGGTCTGTGTTAGCGGCATGCCTTCCATTGACATTGAGCCGTTAACCTCATCAATTAGTTTTTCCAGATCTCTCATTTCAACACCCGCCTTGTATATATATTATACTATATTTTTACTCAGAATTCGAATAGCTGATAGTTTCAACTGAAAGGCTGGCTGAGAACCGTCTTGACTTTTCTTCCTTTCAGAGGTGTAATACACGTTAACGGGATTTCTCTGACAACAAAATACGTCATGGCAGGCTGAAATGCGGTAACATCTCAGCCCTGCGTAAGGTGATATGAGCACCCTGCACAACCGAAAACGGCACCATGACAAAAACATTTTACACTTTTTGCTATGGCTATACAAGTATGAAACACCTGCGTGTGCAAGGGAATCCGGACGTGACCGTCCGCACCTTTGCATGCGTTTTTTGTCTTTCGGGAAATTCCCGGCCAAATATGAAAAGGTCGGGATGATATTTCCGGCAATGCAATAGGTTTCCTCATACGCCGGTTCGTCACTTTCATCGTCAGGCAGTACGGAGTTCTGTGTAATAAGCGGCACGTTATTTCCGCCTGTTCCATACCGGGCGGACATGGTCGGCGCCACTTCATGGGGACCTGTATAGCGTGAGTCAATGCCGTGATTTTCGAACAGCTCCGGCTCATTGCCCATAACGAGAGGCGGGTGACCATCCATCTGAGCGCGAAGCGTTACCTATAATATTGTGACTTACATTCATTATGCTTCCGCCCTGATCATTAAGGCACAGTACGGAAGGCACCATATTGGAGCCGCTTTCCGACTCCTTCAGGGTCGGTGCGCATTCCTCCTGATATCTTATTCCTCCAGCCTTCTCTCCTTGACCGGCCGAGAAACCGGCGGCAATAAAGGTCTGCTACTTCATGCCCGGCTGAGCTTGAATCGCTCCGGACACATCGTGCAAATCGCGCACCTCATCCCGCTGGTTGCATGCAAAGGCGATAAGACCGCTGTCAGCTTCTACACAGACTGTACTCCCGCCTGGATCTCCAGCGCCTGCTTCAGAACAGGAGGCAGCTCCTTGCCGCGCTTCTTCGCCCGGCGCAGAATCCCCAAGCAAGCGGTCTTGCTCAAATAATATTTTGGGTGCGGTGTGTCCTCCAAAATCTGCGATAAGATAGATTCTTTTGCGCCTTTGTGGGACGGACCAGTATTGAGCGTCATATACCCCTCCAAGCAAGTGAGAATTGATCGCCCAATATGGCCCCAGCAGACTTCCATACCCCTCACGGAGATCGAGGTACAGATACGGTGCTGTCAGCAATTCTGCAGATTTCCTCCAGTACCGCGCGGAAGTCCTCTCCGTCTGCGGAGGAGAAAGCTCCGGATACATTCTCCCAGACCATATATCTGGGTATAAGTCGAACAGGGTCAGCTGTTTGATATGAACACGGGATGTCACCTCCTTTCGGATAAAAAAATATGGGAGCCTGTCATTTTGCAAGCTCCCGAAAATAAGTTGTTTCACATGCCGCGCATTGTCAGGCTGTTTTCGTTCAGGCCGGTCTGTTCCATTTCCTGCGAAGGCTCCAGAAACACGTTAAAGTAATCGTTGAGGGCATCGGATATCTGGTCGTAATCCGCCTTAGTCGGCTTGTAGACGTACCATTCGATTTTGTCCCCGTATTTCCATATGTACGGGGTGACGCCATCCCTGAAGTTTTGGTTGCTGACAGTTTTCCTGCCGAGCAAATCGGAGAATCGCAGTATAAGAGCGTCCACCGGATGCCAGACAATACCTGCATAAAGGCGGCGATGTTATTGGTAAAAATATACAAATTTTTAAAATTAGTTTGCATTTCATTTTAAAGCATTGTATGGTGAAAAAGGATCGGTCACAATGTCATGAAAGAGGATACCATACAATGTACATGAATATTGAAACTATCCCATCATGCTCTATTGCGTATATACGACAAATAGGAGCTTATGGTGCGGAGAATATCCGGACTATGGGTTCTGTCTGCTCAATTTTGCAGGACATCGATGTCATGTATGCTTGGGAACATGCCTTTTCTGATGAGGAAGTAGTGCAGTGGATTGACGAAAATATTATGAGATATAATAGGGACGGTTATAGCTACTGGGCAATAATAGAAAAGGCGTCTGATAAGTTAATTGGATTGACCGGGTTAATTTCTGAACAAGCAGATGATGAAAACTATGTCGGAGTTGGCTATATTTATCAAAAATCATATTGGGGAAACGGGTATGCCTTTGAAGCCGCTTCTGCTTGTTTTGATTATGCTTTTAATATTTTGCATCTAAATGAAATTACGGCGCAAATTCGACCGGAGAATACGGCTTCAAGAAAAGTGGCTGAAAGACTTGGCATGTCTATAAAGAAGCAGTTTATTAGACGTTGTAAAAACAAAGACATACCTCATCTTCTTTTTAGCCGTACAATATAGCATTGTTTTTGTCGCAGTTTATATCAACAATGTTAAGCTACAAATTCCAATTTGGCGAGCAGGCTGATTTCGTATTGATGGAGTCGGCCTGCTCGTTTTTGCTACATGCCAAGGATCTGCCAGTCAATGCTTGCATAAGGGCGGTGGATTTTTTTGTTTCTATTCATGGCGAACAGTAAGCGATGGAACACCTACCGTATTGCATAAAAACAGCTCCACCGATACGGCGTGGAGCTGTTTTTAATAAAATCCTTCGCTAGCAATTTTTTTGATATAGTTACACTTCTTCCGTATCAATTTCTTGAATTCTCCATCGGATAACTCATTAAATCGGCATATCCCTTCTTCGTACAGACATTCATAAATCAGT
>NZ_JAJDOO010000036.1 GCF_020595055.1 Desulfosporosinus shakirovi
ACACTTATTCTTCGGTGAGAATATGACTGCTGTTGCGGCGTATCTCGACAATGGGATATTCCAGTAAACTGAAAAGTGCTGTGGCAACGGCGTAAACCTCTTCTAAAGCAGCGCTTTCTTTTACTTTTGCCAGGGATTTCTGGCGGATAAGAGGCTGGCCCTCGGCATTCAATCCGGTCTGATAGCGCACCACCATAGCCGTTTCAGCGTGTGTTGACTTGATAGACATTATTTTCTCCTTTCCCCATCTCTGCTTGGCAATCGTCTCTTCCAGCGGCGGCAAACGCTTATGAGTAAAAGCTAGTCCATGTTTCATCATATGAACTGGTTGGAAAAGAGTGACAAACCCAAAACCCAAAAAAAGGTGCCGATTTCTCAACACCTAAACTATCCGAGATTCCCATCTCTATAAAAACATATCAGCCAATGTTACCTTCAGACCCTTGAAATATGCTGATTCAACATATTCATAGGCATCTTTTTGAAAGGCGATGCTGTCGGTTATTTCATTTTTATCAAGCATATAAATATATACCAGATTATTTTTGGGATCAACCATCCAGTATTCCTTAATACCGCATTGCTTGTAAAGCTCCAACTTCTTGAGCGTATCCTTACTTCTGGTAGAGGGTGAAAGGACTTCAACCACCAGGGTTGGAACTCCTTTGTACTTACCATTTTTGCCTATTTTGTCCCTGTCGCAGATAACGATGATATCCGGTTGAACAACACAAATGTTGTCCTCTGCCTTAAAAAGGGTAATATCAAAAGGCGAAGTGAGGGGGATACAACTTTTATTCTTAAACCAGTTATAAAAGGTGCCATGAATTTCGTTTACAGCATATTGGTGCTCGTAAGAGGGCGATGAGAGATTATATATGACGCCGTCAATCAGCTCAAACCGCAGCTCGGAAGCTTCCACGAGCTCCAGAAACTCCTCATAAGTCACCTTTCCCTCACGAGTTTGATATTCTGCAGCACCTTCAACCACGAAGCTTTTATTCGGGTCATCGCATGACAGTATTCTGGCAATATCCCTTCCATTTTTGGTCACAATTATTTCTTCGTTGACCTCCACAAATTTTAAGTATTTGCCAAAATTATTCTGTACTTCCGTCGAAGGAACTCTCAAAATAATCCCTCCATTTTAGCTATATATATTCCATTATGCATATATTTAGCTAATCAGTCAACAATTATCTCAAAGTTAGCTAATAATCGCAGCACAACCAAGCATTAAAAGTCCCTCTTTTTTACATTGAGTGATGACGGAATTCATAAGAGCGTAATGCGAAAAAAACTCTGGACAGCGAAGATGCGACCATAATACCGGCTGCTATGGCAACTGCAATACTTACCGTATAAGAGCCATATTCGGCGAAATCTCCAAACCTACCATTGATCGCATAGCTCATTGTGTAGTATAAGGCCCGACCAGGAACCAGTGGAATTATAGCAGCTGTTAAAAAAGTAGTAGCTGGCGTTTTCTCGATGCGGGCGCAGATCTCCGAGTAAAAGGTTACTATAATGGAGGATATGAAGTACTGCATCATTTCCCCGCTTAGCCAGAGACCACCGAGTAAGTATATCACCCATGCTAACATACCACCGAAAGCAGCATACCCTATTTTCCTTCCTTTAATATTGAACAGAATCGAAAAACCAAGTGAACCCATAAAAGCTGTAATGATTTGATATGTATGAATCATTTAACCATGCCTCCAACAAAAACTGATACCAAACCGAATCCAAAAGAGATGGACAAAGCTATAAGAATAGCTTCAGAAAGGCGCAGTAGTCCTGCTATCGTATCTCCGCTTATAATATCCCTTATTGAGTTTGTGAGAGCCAATCCAGGTATCAGCAGCATGATATTTCCGATTGCAATCTTATCGAAGCTATGACCTATCCCGATTCTAACTAGCAGAAACACCAGAATGCCTACAACGAAGGAGCACAGTATATTTACAAAAAAAACATTCTTATCAACTCTTTGGATAAAAGTGATCGCAAATTTCAATATCATACCGATAGCCGCAGAAACAGCTACATCATTCAAGTCGCCTCCATAGAAAATCGTGAAGGATCCAGCAATCATACCATAGACTAAATATTGGACAACCCAATCATATAGGCGTGTAATACCGATTTGTTCTATTTCATTTCTAATATATTCTGCCTCGGGTGTGTGTTTACAAACGTAGTAGGAAAGATTATTAAGCCCATCTAACTTATCAAAATCCGTTGAGTATTTTAAGATCCTCCTGGTTTGAGTGAGGGTATTTCCGCTTTTCAACTGAATAGATACGACGATGCTAGACGTGATAGTAAATACATCCACCCGCCTTGCATCATATGCTTTGCAGATACGACTGATGGAGTCCTCCACGCGATTTACTTCAGCACCGCTGACAAGCATTTGCTCTCCAATATCCAGTATGTAACTTAGTAATTCTTTTGTAAGCATATCATTTAAGGCCCTTCCTCATAAGGTGCTTAATAATTTGAGTTAAGTATAAAATAATACCTTCTTAAATTCTATTGTTTAATTCTAACTTGTTTGCATCATTATGTCTGCTCTTTTCTTCGATTAGAAGGATGATAATGAATGATTTTCATAAGGCGCAATTAGAATACTTCTACATACCCTTGTGTTGCATGGACCCGAATTTTGGCGCTTGCCGCTAGGTAACCTCTATGTTATGATTAATTAAGGGAAAATGTGGAACTTGACAGAATAGAAATAGAACTCTTTAATCTACTTCTTAGGAGATGATCCTTGATGAGCCGACCTAAACAGAATCTTGACCGTAAATTCACTTATAAAGACTATCTAACTTGGTCGGAAAAAGAACAGTGGGAACTCCTTAACGGAATTCCTTATAATATGACTCCCTCTCCATCGACACAACACCAGAAAATTGTTACTACGCTCATAGCTCAATTTTACAACGCCCTTAAAGACAGTCCTTGCCAAGTTTTTGGTGCCCCCTTTGATGTAAGATTGCCAGAACAGGAAAAAAACAGTGACGATATCTTCACTGTTGTACAACCTGATCTAGCTATTATCTGTGATCGAAATAGGCTGGATAATCATGGATGTGTTGGTGGCCCTGATCTCGTTATTGAGGTAACATCTCCATCAACTCTACGTAAAGACATTAAGGATAAGTTTTATCTCTATGAAAAAGCGGGGGTCAATCAATATTGGATAATCTACCCCGAACAAAAAACTGTCGTAGTTTTTAAATTGGATAAAGAAGGAAAATTCGGTCGCCCCGACATCTATTGCGAAACTGATATAATACAATTTGAGATATCTGGGTCAATACGTATAGATTTATCAGAGGCATTTAAAGAGTATTGACAAGGTTATCCCCACCCACCTGACGTTGAATTTTCCCATCCTCCAAATTTAGTTACAATGACTTATTGTTTGATAATAAAGCAGTATTATATTATAAATATCCCTCCCTGACAATAGTTAAAGCCCAGAGTACTTATCCATAGTCAAGTCGGGATATTTCAGACATCAACTATCCGATATATTCCCATCTCTATATAATTGTATTAGCCAATGCTACCTTAAGGCCCTTGAAATATGTTGGATTCAACATATTTCAAGGGCCTCGCATCTATCCCGCTATTTCTGTGAACTTTTCTTCTACCTGCCGAAATTCCTTTTTAAGTTGACGATGGACTAATCCTATGGCTACCGGCAGAAAGACCGCTGTCATCTTTAGCAGTGTCCAGATGTTAGGTAGAACCTGCTCCAAACTAATTCCCATCAAGGCCAAATCCCTAACTTCCGAGACGAAATAGGTAAGGGGAAGAACTTTCGAAATCATCTGCACAAAATCAGGCATTGCCTGAAGGGGCCAAGTGAAGCCGGATATCAGGAAGGAAGGGACCGCAAAAAGCATAGCTAATTGGGTGGCTTCAAGTTCGTTTTTACAAATAATAGATAGCATCACTCCTAAGGACATGATGGTCAGGAGAAAGACGGAAATCAGCAGCTCAAAGGTCCATATGCTGCCGTGATAGGGCACTTGGAAATAACTAATGCAGAGATAATAGACTAAGTTAGCGCTCAACATATTAAGCAGAAAGTGGACAGTTAACTTCCCCAAGACTACTTCGATTGCATTATAAGGCCTCAGTTCATTAATCGTTCCAAGGCTCTTTTCTCTTGACAAAGCACTTGCTACATAGAGTAAGGCAATCTGCTGTGCCACTGTACCCGCTAAGCCTAGCAGCAAAAAATTCGCATAGTTGAAGGTTGGATTATACCATATTCTAAGAGCCAATCGCGCGGGCAGGGCGGCTGAGGCTGCCTGGTCCGGAAGCAGGCCGGCTCCGCTCTCCAGGGCCTTGATACTTGCCCCTGCGGAAAAAGTGCCTACAATTTCATTAGCCGCAGAAAGTACAGCATTACTGAATAATAGGTTCGTTCCATTGACAATCACTAAAACGGTACTGCCTTCCCCGGTTTTTATCTTAGCATCCAGATCGGCTGGGATAACGATGCCCGCAGTGATTTTACGATTCTCCATCTCGCTGCGTAGTTCAGTCTCACTTGCCACCTGGCCAACAACATCAAACTTCTCAGAATCCCGAAACCCCTGGGCGATAGCCCTGCTAGTGGCCGTGTTATTATAATCCAGAACTACAGTCTTGATGTCCTTGACCACATGAGTACTATACATCAGACCAAATAGTATCATATATAGCAGCGGTATCATGAATATCACTACCAACATTCGTTTGTTTCGAATAATATACTTGAGTTCACGGAGGGCTACTTTTAGAATACCCATTGTTCAGACTCCTCACCCTAATTAAATTTTACACTAACCTCCATACCCGGCCTTAAGTCTGGCGAGTTAACCTGAACTTTAACATTATAAGAAACGATATCCTTTTCCCCTCGGTCATTGGTAGCTCGGGTGGTGGCAAATTCTGGTTTGCGGCTAATGTCTATAATTTTCCCACTAAGTTTCTTATCCTCCTGGCTGGAGATCAAAATGGCAGCTTCCTGCTCTAACTTTAGATCAGTCAACACACTCTCACTTACCTTCACGTTAACCCAATTGTCCAAATAATTCGTGACACTCATAAGGGGCAGTCCCTGGGAGACCATTTCCCCTTCTTTTACGTTAAGCGAAGTAACTGTCCCATCACAAGGTGCTTTGATCTGAGCCTCCGCAAGATTATTTTCGATCTCCTTCAGTTGCCCTTCGGCAGCAGCCTGGGAAGCCTGTGCTCTTTGAATATCTGCAGCATAAACGTCGAGTTGCGCACGTGCCGCCTGAGCCATTCCTAAGTCGGCTTCAGCAGCTTCCACCCCTACTAATGACAGCTTATATTTATTTTCCACTCCATCCATATCTTGATCCGAAATAACCTTTGCTTTATGTAGATCTAGCATCCGTTGATATGTCTTCAGAGCTAATTCCGCGTCGGTTTTAGCTTTCTCAACTCCAACTTGTGCTTTAGTGATGGCAGCAGTGGTTGCGCTGTTTGTAGCGGACATTGCGGCTGTTGCTTTGATAATGTCTCCCTGAGCCACCTTTACCGCAGCCTGTGCTGCTTCTTCCTTTGCTTTAAGATCACTGTCGTCTATTTGGGCCACTATGTCTCCCGCCCTGACCAGCTGACCTTCTTGGACATTTAACTTGACTACCCGGCCGGGAATTTTGGTATTAACGCTAACTTCTTGTGCTTCTGCATTTCCAGTGAAATCTGTAGCGGATTGTTGTTGATTAGCAATAGCTACTCCTATCGGAAAATAGGAAGCACACCCTGTCAGGGTTGCAGTCAAGATCAACAAACCAATGACTCTTGTTACTTTTTTAATGTCTTGCATGCTCACATTTCTTCCTCCCCATAATTTAGTATTCCATTAAAGATAATGTCTTGGATATGTGTCAAGCGCTCTTCGAGCATAGAAGGCGCCATTATATCCTCCTTCCAGAAGGTCTGAAGCATCTCCCGTCTTGAAAAATAAACTAGACATAGAGCATTAACACTCACCAGAAGATGACGGATATCAATATTCTTACGTATCAGACCCGCCTGCTGGCCTACCTGCAAAAACTGGCGAAGCACAGGCTCAGCAGGGTCTATTAGTTGAGGAAGGACTCTGTTGGCATATTTCTCCTGGTTCAAAGCCTCCCAGCTCATTAGACGCACAAACTCATCGTGCTCTGCCAAATAATAGAAGTATTCCCGAATGGCCTGCTTAATCACTATTTCAGGGTCGGTTCCAGACTGGATTACTGACGACCCTCTTGTATAGAGCTTAGTATAATTGTAACGGAGTACTTCCACATATAAGTTTTCTTTGCTCTCGAAGTAGTGGTAGATCATGCGCTTATTAATATGTGCTTCATCAGCAATTTCATCAACTCTTGAACCTTCCAGTCCTTTTTGGGCAAAAATCGCTGTTCCGGCTAAAAGTATTCGTTGTTTACTTTCCTCCGAACGAGTAAGGTCACCACTTTTTTCAGGATTAAGTGGATGTGTCGGGTTACCTTTCACTTTTCATGTCACCACTTTCATTTGCTATAGATTGCTTTCGCTTATTAATTAATGTCCAGGGAAGTAAGTAAGTAAGTAAGTAACTAGTTAGTTACTTTGTTTAATATAGAACTTTTCACTTAGTCTGTCAAGAGCAACCTTCGTAGATCATCCTCATCACATTTTTACATAGGTGGGTTTAAATCTTCGTTTAGGATTTCAGATCCTTCACTGATCCAAATATTTCTACTTAGACAAATTTCAAATTGCCGTTATTCCCATATTATGGATTAGATTAAGATTGAAGGGGGTAAGTTAAATGGCATTTGGTAACATCGATGGAGCCGCTTGCGGTTGTGATCAAGGAAAAGGATTTGGAGCTGGCATTGCAGCTGTTGTAATAATAATTCTTCTTCTTATCGCATTAGGAATTGTGTTCTAAATTAATTTAAGTTTGAAAGGTGGAAACATTATGTACGGAATGAGTCAAGCATGCTGTCCTCCTCCGGTTGCCCCAGTTGCTGGTTATGGGTATGGCGCAGTCGGTGCCGGAGTCGGTGCCGGAATTATCGCGATTGCTATTTTAATTCTTATCGCCTTAGGGGTCATATTCTAAAACTCTAGGTTGAATTGGCTGCCATTTAAAAATGGTAGCCTTTAAAATCTTTTTCTTTAATTTAAAAATTCGACGGGTTTGAGGTGACTAATCTAGATTAGTCACCTCAAACCCGTCGAATTTTAATTCCTTCATGAACGAACTAATACGTCCGGTATATTTTTCAACTTATCCTTTCACACTGATTACCGAGGATTCCCTTCTGAACACCTTTTTGCAATCATCCAACAAGGTGTAAATAACCGGTACTACAAACAAGGTAAGAATCATTGAAGTAATTAATCCCCCAATAACCGCATGCGCCATTGGTGCGTACATCTCCGAGCCGGTTGCATGAGCAAATGCTGAAGGCAGCATGCCGAAAATCATCGCCAAAGAGGTCATCACGATGGGACGCAGCCTTACCAGTCCGGCTTCCACCAAGGCATTATTGATCTCTGCTCCTTCGCTTCTCCTCTGTCTGGCATAGTCAACAAGCAAAATGGCATTCTTGGCAACCAGGCCCATCAACAAAATGACCCCGATCAAAGACATGACGCTGAGCTGACTGCCGGCAATAAATAGTCCAAGTATTGCTCCGATAATAGCCAATGGAAGAGCAAACATAATCGCTACCGGGTCAATAAAGCTCTCAAACTGGGCTGCCATAACCAGGAATATAAAGAGAATCCCCATTCCCAAGGCTATCACCAGCTCAATAAAGCCATCTCCCATTGGATCATCAGCCAGCACAAGAGAAATACCCTTGGGCATCTGTAGTTCATGATTGAGCTTTTTCAAATTTGAAGCTGAAAAATCATCGATGGAAATCCCTGTAACATTGGCTGAGAGTTCAATTTGTCCAGTCCTGTCATACCTCTGCAGGGTGGAAGAGGTGGTTGCAAAAACCTTGCGGGTCACCTGATCCAAGGCAACCATACGCTCATTTGATCCTGAGACATAGATCCCGCTCAAGCTGCCTAAGTCCACGCGCTGATCATCTTCCAGGGAAACCCTCACATCATAGCGGTCTTTTGCTCCATTAAACTTGCTCACGGCGACACCGTCAAAGAGGGTATTTAGGGTTTCTCCTACTGCAGCCGGATTGACTCCCAGATCTGCTGCCTGATCACGATCCACATCCAGCTGTAGCTTAGGCTTGCCTGCCTTATAACTAAGGCTTACATCCCGTGCACTGGGATCCTCCCTCAATATTCCTTTAGCTGCAAGGGCAATAGTTTGCATCTGCTCGTAATCATTCCCCCGGATATTAAAGGTGACATCTTTTTCGGTGCCCGACCCCATTGAAGCTGTATAAATGGCAAACTCTATCCCGGGAACTTTTATATAGTCATTTCTCATTTTCTCAGCGATCTCTCTGGTACTGTCCTTTCGTTCCTTTTTATCAGACAGCTTTACGAAAATCGAGACTTGATCCTTTCCTACTGTAGTATACATACTCCGTGCTTCAGGATATTTATAAGCAATACTTTCCAGGTCCTTAGCTTGTTGTCCCGCCGCCTCCAGTGATAAACCTGAGTCCAGCCCCACATCAATGGTAAGTTCCCCCAAGTCTGTGGCAGGAAGAAAGGTGAACCCCAGCCCGGGAACTAAAGCGATACTTCCCGCAAACATAGCGAAAACCAAGACCAGGGTTTTCAGCCTGTGGCGGAGGACTACCTTAAGTAATTGTGAATAATTTCCGGCAAGTTTATCAAACCTTTGGTTAAACCACCCTAAAAACTTACCAATGATCCATTTCTCCTTTTTATCCTCTGCCTTAAGCAGTTTAGCAGACATCATGGGTACCAGAGTAAAGGAAACGAACAATGAAACCAACATACTAAAAACGACGGTCAGGCCAAACTCAATAAATAGTTTCCCGATAAATCCGCTAACCAGGGCAACGGGGAGAAAGACAGCGACGACGGACAGGGAGGTGGCCAGGACTGCCAGACCAATTTCAGAAGTAGCATCTTGGGCTGCTTGAAAGGGAGATTTACCCATACCCAGATGGCGCTCTATATTTTCTATGACAACAATTGCGTCATCGATCAAAAGTCCGACGGATAGTGATATGGCCATCATTGACATGGTATTAATGGAAAAATTCATGAGCTTCATGGCAATAAACGTGGTAATGATGGAGATAGGAAGAGAAATTGCACTGGTCAAGGTGCTTTGCCATTTATTCAAGAAGAGAAAGATAATGGCAATTGCCAGGATACACCCTTCCAGGACAGTTTTATTAACATTGTTGACCGTGTCCTTTACTGCCTGGGAATTATCACGAACAATGTCAACCTTTACTCCTTCAGGCAGCAGTCCGGCAATCCGCGTCAATTCTTCTTTAACGTTTTCTGATACCAACACTGTATTGGCACCTGATTGTTTGATGATATCAATCCCTATGGCCGGCTTGCCTTGATAAAAGCAAAGAGATTCCCTATCCTTCATTCCATCCCTCACTTCTGCTACATCACCCACCCTAATCTCAGATCCGGCCCGTTTGGCAATCAGAATATTATTAAAATCCTCAACTTTATTGATATTACTGGTTGTACTAAGGGAAATTTCTGTGCTTGCATCCGTCACCTTACCGCCCTGCATCTCAAGATTATCACTTTGCAGGCTATTGACTACTTCTGACGTAGTTAAGCCAAAGGAAGCAAGCTTTTCCTTATCCAGCAGAATATGTATTTCACGTTCTGTATTACCTTGGATGTTTACTGCACCAACGCCTTTAACCGTATAGAGACCCTTTTTTACAACATCATTGACCAATTGAGATAACTCTTCAGTTTCTCCTGTCCCGGATACTGCCAGAGAAAAAATAGCTTCGGCAGACATATCAAATTTGGCAATAACCGGCTCCTCAACCTCTTGAGGCAACTGCCCTCGTATGGAGCCAACTTTATCCCGCACCTCTTGAACCGCCACATCTGCGGATTTATCCATAGAAAACTCCAGGACTGTATTAGACACTCCCTCAGTGATGGTTGAACTTATATGCTTTACTCCGGAAATCTGTCCTGCTGCTTCCTCTACAATCTTCGTCACCTTAGTTTCGAGCTGCTCCGGCGATGCTCCCCTTTGCTCAACAGTTACTGTAACGTAAGGTATATCCGCCTGAGGCATATCATTGACCGTCAACCTATTGTAGGAGAGAATACCAACTACCAGGAGGACTACAAAAATAACCGTAATAAAAACAGGTCGCTTAATACTGACATCAGCTAAAATCATCCTTATCCCCCCTATTCCTCAACTACCGCTATAGCGTCTCCATCCTGCAATGTGTTCACATTAGTACAAATTACGCTCTCGCCTTTTTGCACACCGGATTTGATGACTACCACATTTTCCTCCGTTTCACCAATGATTACGCTGCGTTTACGGGCAATCCCTTGGTCATTAACGTAAACGTAGCAGCTGTCTTCATTGCCTGCTAAAGCTGCAAGGGGAACTGTAGCTATTTCAACCTTTTGGTCATTAACTATTTCCGCCTTGGCAAAACTTCCGGGCTTGAGGGCCTGGTCTGGGTTATCCAATTGAATCTGGCCTTTAAAAACCCGTGAAGATGGGTCAGCGGACCCATTAATACTTTTCAGCGTCCCCTCATAGACTAATGGATCCCTCTCCCCGATGGTTACTTTAGCCTTTTGCCCGACTTTGATATCCTCCAGGTTTGTCTGCTTCACTTCTATAACTGCATTAATCGGGGAAATGTTCTTAACTTTCCCAAGTATAGTTCCCGAATCTACATTCTGACCCAGACTCACACTTTTTTCATCCATCATTCCGCTGATTGGTGCACTAATAGTGGTATAGGCTAAAGAATCCGTAAGACTTTCCACATTGACCTGCGCTGTAAGGACATTTGCTTTTAAAGCCTCGAGGTTTGCTTTCGCCACCTTTACAGCTATCTCTGAGTTTTCCAGCTCAACCTTAGCAATTCCATTATGATCAAATAGTACTTTCAGTCTCTCAAAATTACCTTGTTCCGATTCCAAATTCACTTCCGCACTTGTCAAACTTGCTTGAGCGGCAGACAGTTGACTTTCTGCTGCTCTAAGATTATTTCTGGCCTCCTTTTCCTCAAGTTTAACCAGAGGCTCTCCCTGATGTATGTACTCACCCTCTTCAAACAGAATTTGCTCAACCTTTCCTGCGACTTTACTGCTTACGATACCTTCCTCCGACGCTTCCAAGGAAGCCTTGAATTCAATTTCTGCTGCTTTTTCAATAAAATTCACTTGCTGAACTATGACATAAACCTTATTATTTACAGCTTCAATAGTAACTTGCTTATTTTCCGCTTCAGCTGCTCCCTCCTGATTGCCTAACAACATAACACCTGTCATCAGAACAACCAAAACAGCAATAGAAATAATCACTTTTTTCTTCGTTAGCATTGTTTGACTCCTCCCTGTATGAATTGAACACTAGTTTGAGCACCGTAACTCGCTCCCCTCGAAAATCGGCGCATTCCTGAACTCAGCATAGAATAGGAATTTAAACGGAGCGTAAACGGAAATACAATTTCCGAAAAGCTTTTATAACTAAAGAAACTTGGAGCCCCCCCCCACACACATGCGAAGACACTGTCTTCGCACAGATTAACCCTTCTTGCAGACACTGTCTTCGCACGAGTTAACCTTGTTGCAGTAAATTACGAAAGTTTTGACTTTCTGATTTAACAAAAAAACGGCTGCAGGACAGTTCCTGCGCCGTTTTCGCCCGATTTTCTGTTTACTTATTGATGGGTAATTTAACCTGGAATACTGTTCCCTTTCCTAACTCACTTTCCACAGTAACCTTACCCTGGTGTATATTTATAATCTTTTTCACCAGGGCAAGTCCCAGCCCATTTCCACCCAATGAGCGGTCACGGGATTTATCTACTTTGTAAAATCGCTCAAAAATATGCATCTGCTCAGCTGGCCCTATACCGATACCCTTATCGGAAATGATACAAACCGCGGTTTCACCCTCTTGTTCTAAGCTGACGTTAATCTCCCCATTTTCAGGAGTAAATTTTAGAGCATTCACCAAAAGGTTGATCCAAACCTGCTTTAACAGATCCTCGTTTCCACAGACGGTTATTTTAGGCAAGATTGTTTCGGGAATAATATCTTTGGCTTTCCATTGCGGTTCTAAGAGTAAGACAACGTTTTCAAGTTGTCTGTCCAACCGGAACGAGGCTTTCGTGATCGAGCTGCCCTCCCCTTCCAAGGCCGACAGCCGCAAAAGATTATCCGCCAGTTTAGATAATCTCTTGCTTTCCTCTTCGATGATCGTAGCATATTCCTGCTGCTTAAGAGTCGCCGCGCCGTTCTTTCGCAGCAGGGCGGCATAGCCGCTGATGGATGTCAGGGGCGATTGAAACTCATGGGATATGTTGGAGATAAAATCCTGCCGCAGCTGCTCCATGGAGCTGAGTTCTTTGGCCATCTTATTGATGCTGTCAGTGATTTCAAGGAAATGCCCATGTTTATCCCGCTCAATAAACACATCAAAATTACCCTGGGCTATTCTCTCCAAAGCTTCAAGGGTTCTCCGCGCAAGGCGGGACCGATCGTCTTTATGTATAATAGCCACTACCATAATACTTCCGACAATTAGGACTAAATTGATAGTACCGTAGAGCATATCCGACCACGGTTCCGGCGGTCTTCCTATGAACCGGTAAATCAGCAGCATCAGCAGATAGCTCGCCACAAAACACGCCGCCAGCATGCACGCAACAAAACACAGCCAGAGCAAATTTTGCAACCAGCTCTTTTCTTTCAAGAAATCACCTCCAGACGATAACCCAAGCTGCGGATGGTGAGAATTTGAAAGCCGAATCCTTCGGGGGGAAATCGGTCCCGCAGCCGTCCGACATGAACATCCAAAGTGCGTTCATTGCCGTCAAAATCGAACCCCCATATATCCTCAAGCAGCTGATTGCGGGATAAGGTTTTTCCCGTGAAGCTGCCCAGCTTAAAAAGAAGTTCAAATTCCCGCAGGGGAATACTTAGGCGTTCTCCGTTGACGGAAACTGTATGGCTGGTGTTGTCCACGGTAAGAAGGCCTATCCCAATGGTTTGTTGGGAAGCGATTTTATAGCGTTTCAGCAGGGCTCTGCTGCGGAGTAACAATTCTTCCGCTTCAAAAGGTTTTGTCAGGTAATCATCCGCACCCGCTCCATAGCTTTCAATTTTTGAGCCTATTTCACTTTTCGCCGTCAACATAAGGATCGGCATATCCTTGTAATAATTGCGGGCATTCCGGCAAAAATCCAAACCATCCATATTAGGCATCATAATATCAGCAACGCAAAGATCTATTCTTTTTTCGTCGAGTTTCAGAAGTGCGTCCCGGCCGTCTGTAGCTTCGTAAACCTCGAAACCGGCATCCTTCAATATGGTACTTACCAGTCTGCGAATATAAGCATCGTCATCAACCACCAATATTTTAATCATTGCCACACCTCATTTCCTAAAACACATATTTACGATAATATAGGTTTTTAAACAGAGTGTAAACAAGACCAACAATGTTAGAAGAAAGAAGCTGCTCTGACTCTTAAATTTCCCATAAGCTATATAGCTATGATTTTGGAATAAAAGCACTGGAAATTGTAATCCACAGGGATATGGATTGAGTCAAAGTTAAAGGGGGTAAATTAAATAGCATTTGGTAACGTCGATGGAGTCGCTTGCGGTTGTGATCATGGAAAAGGATTTGGAGCTGGCATTGCAGCTGTTGTAATAATAATTCTTCTTCTCATCGCATTAGGAATTGTATTCTAATTTAAGTTAGAAAGGTGGAAACATTATGTACGGAATGAGTAATGTATGCTGTCCTCCTCCCGTTGCCCCAGTCGCTGGTTATGGGTATGGCGGAGGCGGAGTCGGTGCAGGAATTATCGCGATTGCTATTTTAATTCTTATTGCATTAGGAGTCATATTCTAAACGTGTAGGTTGAATTGGCTACCATTTGAAATGGTAGCCAATTATTATGCTTTGTGGTTCAAATGACGTTTGAACGGATAGGGTCGTTCCAATTTATCTAATTTAAGCAACAATACTCCGCATATCACAAGCAAGCCTCCTAGCAGTTGGCTGCTTGTCAGTGTTTCTCCCAGAATGAAGCCAGCTAATACGATGGTTATTGCCGGTTCCATGGTACTTAAAATAGAAGCTTGGCTGGCCCCTAAAAGGGATAGCCCTTTTTGATAAGAAAAAAGAGGGATAACGGTACATAATATTGCTGTTCCAAGACCTACGATCCACAGGGCTGACTGGGAGTGACCTGAAAAGACATTGGTCGGAGGATAAATGGCCATAGTAGCCAACAAACATATGATGCTTGTAGAAGCGGATACGGTCAATGGATCCGCCTTTTCGGAAAGATACTGTCCAAGGATATTGTATAACGCATAAAATAGCGCAGATAAAACGCCATAAAAAAAGCCCGGCATGCTGATTTTTTGCCCTGATATATTTACAACATCTACAACCAGCAAGCAACCGAAAAAGGCAATAAGTAAAGTTACGCCCTTAACCAAGGATATTTTCTCTTTAAAAAACATGGCGGACATAAGTACAACCATTAGAGGATAGGTGTAAAGTAATATATTAGTAATGGTGGCTGACATATACTTAATGGATAGGAAGTAGGCATATGAACAGCCAAAAAACAGTAATCCCTGGAGGGTTAATAGAAAAAGACATGATTTGGATATTTTTAAGCCCTTTTTTCGACTGACCAAGTGGATAAAAACCATTAAGCTACTGGCTATGAAAAATCGCGAAAATAACATGAGATCCATGGTTAAACCCAGGTTATACCCCCATTTTACGAATATGGGCAAAGCCCCATAGCCTATAGCTGCGAGAATTATTAATAGATAACCATTTAGCATTTCATTATTTTCCCTTCTCCTTGTTACATATTACACAATATTCAAGAGCACCATTATAAATAAGGTACCGAGTATCTGTCAAATACCTAAGAATGATACGGGGTATAGACATCTTCGATTCCTTCTATTGATTTTAATACATTTACCGTTTGTCGATTACACCCTTATCTAGAGAGACGCAAAAACGATTGATGCTAAAAAATAAGAAGAAATTATAAAAAGACTATTGTATTTTATCAACTGAACACGGAGGTAAAAACTGGTCAAGGCAATTTGAAACGGTACAGGCTTCAAGAATATCACCTTGTCAAATTCAATTCTTAAACACAAAAGATGGATTCGCAAAAGGAGCTTTGTTGGGATACCTGATTGTTCACATTTTTCAACTATATCACGTCCAGCAAAGAATATAGGATGGATTATGTCAGTAAATGGTACAACAAAGCCGATAATAATTTCCATGTACCAGTGAGCGAAATTACAGATATTTTGAATAAATATTTTAACGGCATTAATTCTGATGCTACGAAGATTAACGGTTACAATGCGAAAACCAAGGAGATAGTAACTGGCTTGCAAGGCTTTGGCGGCGAGCGTTTTCCTAAATTATCCAAAAAAGAAACAATCTCAGATAACACATTGAGAGTAACCGCTGACTTTTATGATGATACTTACAAAAATGTAAATTATACAAAAGTTTATACGATTTGCTTTACAGCGAGTGGCTACCAATATTTGTCCATTGTAAAAATCTAATGCTGATCTGCTTTTATGAACTGGATAGAACCACTGTATTGCAACGGTTCTTTCCTAATTGTCTGATAGTCTAGTACATTACTCTCATATCACAATATAACCGTTTAGTGTGAAATTGAACCGGAAGGTTGCAAAACTTGAGGTTGGTGTTTTTTGTAGTTTAGCATTTTGACTTTGGACAAAGTTGTATTCTGTAAAGTACGTATAGCCATTGGCAACATCTTCAATGAAAAGGACGTGACCATAACCCTGTGACCCGCCGCTAAATGAAGCAATAGAGTTTTTTGCTGGATCTAAAGAAGCGGCTCGTTTTGAAACATTTGATGTGTTAATATTTGAATACCATTCAAATCCATTTGCACTTCCATTAAACGAGAGACTCTTTCTGGTTTTCTCCTTTGCTCTTCCCCAGCAATACCAAGTGCATTGATATTGGTTGAATTTTCCGTTGCAGTTTGTTGTTCCATAACAACTGCTATCATTTAAATTTGCAAGAATATTGCCTAAGCTATCATCCAATGAGCTTCCGTCGCCACTAAGATTGTTTTAATATACGCTCTCTTCTTTTGGCCACCGGAGATGTCACATTGAATGAAAGTGTAATTTCCTGCCGTTTCATTATAGGCGGTTACTTGCTCTGTGCCCACAGAACCAGCCACTGGGTAACCCGGTCCAGGACCTGCGTAAGTGGTTGCAGGGCTTGATGTTTCGGTAGTACCCGAAAGACCTCTGGAGGTGACACTTCCACTAATACTGGATAAGGGCGAGGTGGGGATATACATCCTTTTCTTAGTGGTTGTAGTACCCACAAAGTACTCAATATAATACCAGCTGCCTTCCTGCCACACGATGGTCACTGTCTCGTTGGGGCCTACGGAGCTGCTCTCAGATGGGTACAAGCTGCTACTCGGCCCATAATAGACCGAAGTTTGGTTAACTGCCTTACCTGTTGCCATGTTCGTGACCTCCTTTACTTGTGCCGCGGATGCAATCAAGCCTAATTTTATTTAGAAGCTCAATGAAATCAAAAAGAAGATCGTAACTGCACCACTCACCGCCCCGTGCTCTATAGTGTATCTGCTTATCCAAATACATTGAGCCTACATAGAAGCGGTGAGGGAACACTTTCAATAAATTTTTGTGCCTTGAGCACAGCGAAATGAATGGAACTTGTCATGAAAAAAATATTATCGTTATTCTTGATGATGGTATTTACCCTAACACTTCTTACTGCCTGCAGCAAAACTCAAAATACACTAAATACCACTGGGGAAACGCCCTTATCATCCTCAGATGCGTCAGCACCAGTGCAGTCTACAGAAAACGCAACGCATGAACAGAAAATTCTGAACTATATTATTGTCCAGAGAGGGCGGGATGGTGTGCGTGTAGTCCTTCAAAATGATTCTTCTGATAAACTAAAAACATTTGGACATTATGGAATTGTATCCGATGTTGAAAATCTGCTGTGGATAGCATCCCGTGGTGGTGGAGGTTTAGATAGCGAAACAGAGGAAAAAAAGGTTACGGAGCTTCCCGTCATTCAGGAAAGCAATAAAACTACTGGCATAAATAGAGATATTTGGTTTGAGGACACGGGTGGCAATAAGGATGTTTGGATCAGGCTTAATTATGAACCCTTTACACCTGACCAAGGAATGAATGGCTGGGAACATAAGGATCTGATAGTTTATATAGATCCTAACAATCATGACAACGGTTTTTTGGGGATTCAGGATGCTCAAGACCAAAACGTATGGAGGATCATTCTTCTGCCTAGCTATGGGCCTTGGATTGAAAAGGAAATCGATATGCTTTTGCGTTTGACAATAGCAATGTAACAATAATAATTTTAAAGGCCGGACGGGTTCCCGTCCGGCCTTTAAAATTAGCAAAAATCACTTAGATTACATAATGTGTTCATCCATGATATACAAATAGGAATTCAAAAAACATTATCGAATGAATGTCAATACCCCTGCATCCATCTCACATACCGTATCACACAATTTTGCAATATCCTCAGAACTATGCGAAGCGATTAGTATGGTTTTCCCTTCCGCTTTAAGATTCAGTATTAGTTGCCGAATATCTTCTACTCCATGCTTATCCAAACCGTTCATTGGTTCATCTAATATAAGGATCGAAGGGTCTTCCATGATCGCTTGGGCGATTCCTAGTCGTTGCCGCATCCCGAGTGAATACTTGCTAACCCACTTTTTACTGTCAGGATCTAGGCCTACTCGTTTCATTGTTTCATTAATTCTTGTGTCATCAACTTTCCTGCGGATTAGCGATAGGAGCTTAAGATTTCTGAAGCCGCTGTAATGGGGCAGGAACCCGGGAGCTTCGATGATGATGCCAATATCTTGGGGCACGTCAATTTCTTTACCGATTTGTTTGCCTTCCACATAAATTTGACCCGAGGTAAGAGGCATAAAGCCGCAAACGCATTTAAACAGAACGGTTTTACCCGAACCATTGCGTCCGATGATGCCGTGAATTTTCCCTGCTTCAAAGGAAATAGATACATTGTCAAGCGCTGTGTCATTTTTAAATTTCTTCGTCACGTCTTTAATAACCAGTATATTTTCAGCCATTTTTCACTACTCCTTTTAAACTGGCGGCAATACATTAATATCCTTTTTACGGATGAACATATTCGCCAGTAAGATTAGAATAAGGTTTAGCCCGATTAAAACACTGACCGCATAAGTGATGGATGGTAAAGCTGTAGTATGAGTGGTATCAAGAATACCCAAACTTGCCCAAGATACCGGTGATAGCCTAAATAATAAAAAGCTGTTTACATCAAAGCAAAAGTACGGTAAAAAAGCCAGGGCGGAAGAGACAATAACTCCTATTTCCCTCGTGAAACGCATATTAAGCACAAAGATGAGCAACCCCAAAAATGTGCCGATCAGCCAATTTAGAAGGAAGCTCCAGGCCATAGCCGCAATTGGCGTATAGTTAAGCTGTAGCTGATAACTGACGGGCAAAATGATTTTAAATTGATTTCCCGCATTGGTTAGCGCCAAGGTTCCCCAAATCTTTCCCCATTCAAAAGAAAAGGTCAAATTGGGAAGCAGCATCAAAACGGAAACAAAAACGATAAAGAGGAAATAGAGTGCTGAAGCCAGCATTATATAGCTTATTTGACCCAACAGCCAATTTGTTTTACCAGAGCGGATGATAACATAAGGCTGATGGGCATCGATAAAAGGCGCATCACAAAACAGCAGGACAATCCCCAGCATAAGCATAAAGAGCAACATAGCATCAAGTGTGAGATAGGGAAAAACCCATGGGGTAGCCGGTACTTGAACAGCCATAGAAAATTTGGTGATCGGAGGGATATAATCACACAAAAACCCGATAATAAGCAATCCAAGTACATAAAGCCGGGGGTTAGCGGACCATTTACGTAAGTTCTGGATGCAACAAGTGATTATTTTGCTAACGTTACCCATGCTCCAGCCTCCTTTTTATTTGTCGCACAATCAGAATTCCCATCAGAACGCACAATAAGCTGCAGATGAAAATGGAATACAGAAGAGATAAATATGGTCTGCCTGGATAAAATGTTCCAAACAAAGCCTTATGAAACCATAATGTCGAGAGTCCCATTAGCTGAGGTATTCTGATAAAGAAATAGAAAAAGAGTACAGGCGAAGCCATTGTAACGAACACATTGGGAAGGTAAGTAGAAATACATAAAGCCAAAACAGCAAAGAAGGCAGACGCAAAGAAAACAATGACAATCTGAGCAGCAAAATAAACAATATAATTCCCGTCTGAAAGCAGACTGCCATATATCGGGGCTGAAACAGCATTTGCAAACATATGGCTTTCACTGTCGACCAACGGTAATTTCATATGCAGTATAAGCATGAAAAGAATCTCACCAATAGCCACCGCACTGCCACCGGCAAAAGCACAGGTGAATACTTTAGAAATGCTATAACTATTAATATTTGTCCTGATGACGGATGAGCGGATAAACTGGTTGCTCCAATCCGTACAAAAACTTGTCGAATAAGGCAGAGTGGCAAAAATTACTGAAAGCAAGGAAAATCCTTGCATTCCGGCAACCCTGAAAAGATATAACACATCTAGTTTTTCGCCGTGCGCTAAAGAACTGACTTCTGTACTGATGCTGGAGAACAGGGCTGCACACATACCCACGGCTGCCAGTAAGAGACTGACGGAAAAAAAGGCCCGGCAGAAGTCTATTCTAATATTGCCAAACAGTTTCTTCAAAGAATTTCACCTCCAGTATTTGCGTCAATAATGACAGTGTTAGGAACTGTTTGATGTGTACCATCTCCGTATGTAATTCCTTCTCCCAGTTCAAAACACCAGGCGGGTACCATTCGAAATTCATCTCTTGACTGACTAATGAGCGTTGGCACATAATAAAGCTCAATGTCGGTAATGGTAGTTGGATCGGTTAGGATAACATTGCTGTATTTACGCTTAACCGCAGCCAGTGCTTCTTCAACGCTGATAATCTTCATGTCTTTCTGATCAATAGAAGTTTTTTGATAGGGAAAATTAATTGAAAGATACTCTAATCCATCTTTGGAATAACAGGCATAGATATAGTCACTTGACACCAATGTATTATTTTCAACATGTCCGTGACTTTTTGGATAAACAGGGACATAATCTAAGCTGCTGCGGAAAATCATAAAATAACAATTATCTTCCTCACTCCAACGATCTTTAAGCGTGATACTGCCGTCTCTGGGATCGGTCAATTCGCCGTTCGCTTTTTTTATTTTTTCCTGAGCTTGCATCGTTTGGTAATCCAATGAGTACGTTTCCACTTTGTCATCCAAAGAAATGCCCAGGGAAGTAAGAGCTATTTTTACTTCCTCAACTGCCTTTTGATATGGCATAAAAGACAGATCCTGATTTCGCTTGAATTTGTCGGCGTTATAATACAGTTCATTGGGAAGAAAGCAGAATACAGGTTTAATATATGTGAATTTTTTTGTATGGAAATTCAAATTATTGGTACCATTAAATAATTCTTTTCCGTCAACCGTCTGAATGAATCCGTGATTATTTTGTGTGATGTTACTGTTGGAAATAAGTTGAGTTTTCAGAGCCTGCACCTGTTGAGTATTCATTTTAAGCGGATTAACGAGGAGTGTATTAAGTTTTTCAACATTAGAGGGTGCGCTCACTTCGGCGTTTATACTTAAATTAGTGTCCAAGGTTCTTTGGATGTGCTGCGCGGAGTCGTTCCCGGAAGTTGCCGCAATAGAGCTTTGTGCGGAATTGTCAGTATTCTGATGTTGGCAGGCCGTACACACCAGTAGTAAAAATATAATAGCAAGCCATAAAAATGATCTTGTTCTTAGCATCTTTTAATAATCCCCTTTTTCGTCAAATCACCAGCAGCGAGTATGCCGGTGATTTGTATTAGTATCGTTTCGTTTTGATTATCACGGATACCATGTCCCATGGACATTAACCGTTTGGCTGTAGTTACTAGCATCTGCGTTGGCATATAAGTAGAAGTTTCCTGGTACTCCTAAATTATTGATGTACCACAAGGCAGGAATAGATTCTGTCGGAGATTCAATATCATACAAATTAGTAGCTGATACGCCATCGCTGGTTCTTACTCGGAAGTGAATTATATCACCTGTGGCCATATACCCACCTTGAGCATATACTTCTGCGGCTGTAGTATCATTTTTCGGAGCGAGATCGCTCTTCGAAGATGCAGCGCCTCTTTTAAGAGCAAAAGTGAAGGTAGCTGGTGCTGATCGAGGTGTTATTGTGGAACTTGTCTTTTCAGACGCATAGGCTATTGTTGGCCCAGCCAAAGACAACAATAAAGCTAATGCGCAGAAACAACTTAGAATTTTTTTTCTCATGATAACTCCTCCTTTTAATATTAAACAATCCGTATGCCAGTAACTCGCATAGAACACACGGATAGTTTTCGAATAATAGATGATTCATAGAATCAAAATGGAACAGTCTAAATAGTTTTGATATGCAATATTTCGCTTTTTTTCTTTTAAATGTTTTCTTATCTATATAGACAATTTGAAAAAACTTTTGCAACATTTATTTTTGAGGAATTTTTTATTCAAGTCTTTTTTTAAGATCAATGCTTGTCCGAAGCTTGTTCAAACCATTTTTCTAATCTTTTCAAAGCTCTCTTTTTTGTCTGGTTGACTGCTTGTCTGCTAATTCTATAAATAAATGTTGTTTCGGTTACTGTATAGCCCAAAAGATAGATCATTTTGACAATTGATAATTCCGATTCAGTCAGTACAGATTCAATACCTGTCAATTCGACTTTGAAATATGGGTCAGAGGTAGCCAATGCAGCTTCAACATAATAAAGTTCGCTGTCACTAAGGGCCGAATAAGGTACAAAATTATGAAGTTTTTTCAGCTCTATTAATCTTTTTATATAGCTGTTTCGGATAGATGTGCATATATATGAAACAATGATCCCTTCGCTTGTGCCACGGATGCAATCAAGCCTAATTTTATTTAGAAGCTCAATGAGATCAGAAAGAAGGTCGTTATAGGCATCATCATAGAGCCTATAAGCATACTTTTGTAACAACGGATCGAATTTTTTTACGAGTGTTAAAGTTGCACCGTTATCACCTGTCTGTAATTGAACAATTAGGTCCTTAGTCATCAGGCATACCACCCTTCGATTGTCAAAGAGAGGAGCTGTCCAACTTTATAAACCTAAAAAATTAGTTTTTTTGCACCATTTTCACCTTCTCCAATAAAAACAAGAATGGCAGGAAATTGCGTCAACTCGACCGCAATTCCTGCCTTCTCACACCCTTGGAGTATTCTATTTGTACGTTATGGAACGCGATTTATTGACCGCAATAAGATATAGTTTTTAACTTGTTCCCTATTCTAAGATTCTCAAATCCAGAAAATGAAACAGAATTTCCTTTTTCAATCGGTACCAGTTGCCCCTTAGATAAAAAACCTGCCTCTATAAGGGCAGGTTTTAGACATATAGTCTCTGCTGCTTGTAAGCACCTTAGACCCTATGGCTTTGCGTCCCTGTCTTTTGGCAGGTTTGCCCTTAGCGTTGATAATTTATTTAATTTATAAAAGGTCGGCGGATTGTTCTCCGGCATTAGCAAATACTCTTGCTGTTAATCCTTTTTGGCTCTCTACATTTTAAATAGTGTACCACGTGTAATTTATGGAGCTCAACTCAACATCATTGAAAGCTAATTCAATATGTTACCGTAACGGAATATAATGATTGAGTTTCCAACAGAGTGCCGGAAGTGTTATAAATTTTAGCGGTAGCACATACTCGATAGGCGCCTCTGACAACGTAGTAATCGCCCTCTACGTCGGCGATTGAAACCCCGGTCGCTGACGCAGTCCAAGTCTTGATTACGGTCCAGCCACCGCCGTTGGATTTTTGCAATTGGACAGTCAAATCTGTTCTGTACAAGTTATCGTAGCCTGCAGCAGCCCCAACACTGGTAGCTTTCCCTGATGAGTCGATAGATAGGCCCGGACTTAAAAAAGAAATGTAGGTGAATTGAGGGGTTACCTCTCCTTGTGTTCCTGCGCTTTTTGTCTCGTCAGCTGCGTAAACCGGAACGGCGGAGAAAAGGGCTATAAGGACAATAAGACTCATGCTAATAAATTTTTTCATAAACAAAAAACCTCCTTTAAATATCTTTCAATAACTAAAGACAACAAAGAAGGTTTTTTGCAACAAGTTTTTTGAATTTATATATTTCACTTCTTCGGCCATCTTCACCGTCGTGTCTTTACTTGGCTGTGCCGAATCAAAAACATCCGATTATTCATTTTCCCAGATAATTGTAACTAGGGAGTTTGTCACTACAAGCGATCCCCGATACCTGTTATTGATACACCCTGTTTTCAAAGGGGTGTCTCTTGCAGAGCAGCTGCCTTCGCTTAATTCACATAAGTGATAAACCAGCCTTACCAAAATCCAGCTTTACTGTTTTAAGCCTTTAGAAACCAGTACACGATCAATTTCCTCGACATAATCCTCAATTGATCTCCAAGCTCCGTTTAAAAAAACTTCTTCCTTTTTCCCTTCGGCATCACCGGCAATCGGTAAGCGGGTTGTAAGGATTTCACCGTGATAATAGGAAGCTCCAGTTAAAAAGAGATAATCCCGAGTCACATTAAAGTTATAGATGGTCATATCGTCCATTGTCCCATTTACGGTAGATCCATTTGTATCTATGGGGCTTCGGTAAGTAAAGATAAGACGTTTATCTTTACCTTGTAAATCCACTGAAACATACGTATGACGATCTTTATCGGTAAATTCCTCTGTATAGATTCGATTATCGTAAATAATGAAATAAGTGATTTTAGAATTTTCCGGCGAATAGACTTGTTTCTTATTTTTCCCCGAAGAATTTGTACACCAAATAATATTACTCTGCAGGTAATACAATTGGTCTTTATGCGGCTGAATAAGGTTCGGCTCTGATTGTGGAATGCTCAGAAAAAGATCTTTTTTCGTTCCATCGAGAGACAGTTTCCATGCCTGAAAAGTTGAATTAACGTTTTGAGAGCTTCTTTCTGTATTTCTTTCTACCGCTAGGATATAATCCCCTCGCGCTATAAGAGTGTCCATTTCTTTAGATTCAGTCATTTTTTGGGGAGCAGACTGAATATTTGACAAATCCAGACGGTAGAGGAAAGTATCGCTTTTGTTCCAATAGTAAACCCAATGGTCATAAAGCGAATATAAATAGACTCCCTGCTGTATTATTTCTTGTTTCGGCTCCTTGGTTTTAGTATTAACACGGCACAATTGATTCTTATCGCTAAGATAATAGACAAAATCTCCTGCTATTTGAGGGTTTCGGATATAGTCATAAATGAGCCGTTTTGCAGCATTGTCGTCGACACTCTGCAGGTAAAGCCCAGTATGTGTAAGATAGTTCGATCTGTCGCCGTCACGTGATAGAAAATAGCGCGTATCTCCTTTTTCTACCACATAACTGTTTCTTATTAAATTACCTGGAATATTGCCTTGTAGGTTTTCGTCATTTTCCTGTGGAGCGGCTGTATTTGATCCCGAATTATTACTGTTTGAAGCAGTTTGACCTTGGCCAGAATTTTGGCAGCCAATAGCTCCAAAGATTAAAGTGAAAATCAGCATTATGTAAATACTAAAAATCTGCCTATTTCTCTTATTATTATTTATATCCATGTTTCCTCCCTTATGGTTAATCTTTGTTTCCATCTATAAAGACAGCCATTTTCGGATTTTGCAACAGTTAATAATTATATTATAGCATAGCTTCCAGATACAGGAGACTTTTAGAGATTATATATAGCAAGGCTTAGGGTGAAAACGATAGGAAAAGGACCCTTGTTAAGGGTCCCTTTAGGGATACATCCAAGAAAACATCTAGGATACACTTAAGAGTGAATTAATATGGTGCTTCGTTAACGAGGTCCAAAATGGCATTTACGAAAGCAGTTTTGTAGCCCAATACCTGCATATCCGCATGATGTGCTACGTTTGTTGGAAATTCAAATAAACAAGCTTCCATTCCTAAAGAGTAAGCATAAAGAGATACATAGCCATTGGCACCATTTAATAGGAGCTGAGAATTTTGAGAAAAGTATTGTTTAAAGAGCCTAGACAAATAAGCCTGACTTCCATCTACAGTATAAATCTGTTGCAACCATCCATGACTGTCAATGAAAACATTCCTGCCGGTAATAGATTTATGAGCAATAATAAAGTCTCTTAGTGCTTCTGACTCTTTTGCCCAGTTTGCTTGATGCCCCGTGTAGTTTCGTGAGCTGGTGTTGACAACAAAATTGATATCAAAGCTTCGGTTCAGGTCAACTCCGCCTTGTACGAGTACATTCCGTGTATCCCCGTAACGCCATGTCGTACAGCGTCCAGGTCCGTCATTTGTAGTTCCGTCAATTAGCCCGTCAGGATTAGCAACTGGAATAACAAACACTGTCCAATCATGGCTATTTACAGAAGCAATATTCTCGGAAAGCATCTCGATTACACCACCCGCAACATCAACCAATTCGGCTCCATCCTGATTAAAATTGTCTTCGAATCCATGGATAGCAAAGTTTAAGAACAGACGTTTATTTCCGTTTCCAATCTGATAGTATTCCAAATTCCTTCCGGCCCCACTTTGCCCGTAGACCCCTTTAGTAACATTCGCACAGGTGAAATCAGGAATAACTACTTGATAAGAGGATAAACCAGATGAAAGGACATAGCCGCGTTTGGTTGTGTTTGACCCCGTATATTGAATATAGGAATAGCCCAATACATTAGCCGTTAACCGAATGACAGGCTCATACTGATTTAGGCTACCGACTTGGGAATAGGCACTGCTCGGCCCAGCATAGACAGGGATGTCAGCGTTTGCCATATATGTGTCGCTTGACAGATTGGGGAGCGGCCCAACATTTCCCATGTTTTTGAAGGTATACCCTGCAGCAGTCGTGTACCCCCGCTTCCTGGCGGATGAGGTGTTATATTCAATATAACATCTACTATCATTTTTCTCCAGGATAACAACATATTCTCCCGCGCCTATTGCCCCGTATTGGGGAGTTGTTGAAACCAAATCGGGGGTATAATATATGACAATTGTATCGTCATTAACAATAGCCAGTCCGCCCAAATTGTAATGATTCAAAGCGCTGTTTGGAATAAACCCGCGTTTCGGGCCAGCGGCAGTTGTGTATTCGATCTGGTAGAAAGAATTTTCTGCACCCGCAAAAACCGCAACGCCTTCATTGGCTGCCAAGCTGCCAATTGAAGCGTAACTTGTGCTTGGACCCGCATATACCTGCGTCGCAGCATTTGTTAGATCAGCCCATCCCGTATAACTGTTAGTTTTGTCAAAGAGGTCGGCAACTGTACCTTGACCAGAATAAAATCTTAAATCTGAAGAAATCTGAATATACCCTCGTTTTGCTCCTCCAGAAGTTGCATATTGTATATATATCCATTCGTTTTCCTTATGAATCATACCAATATCCTCTTGGGGGCCAACAGATCCTATCAGGGCATAGTTGCTTTGGCTTGGGCCACCATAAACGTCTGCTTGGTTTACCAAAAACGCATAGAAATAATCATTAGTCACTTCAAGGCTTGGCACCTGGGCTGAAGTATTAATTTTATCTAGTCTAAACGTGAAAACATAAGCCCGCTTTCTTCCACTGTTGGTATTATACTCAACGTAGGACATTATATCGTTTTGTTGTAAAATAACAACATACTCTTCCTCGTAGAGCAAACCGGTCTGATAACCGAACATATAGGGTTCTGAATAGGTCGGAGAATCCTGTAACATTTTAGCCAAAGCGGTAGTGCTTGTAGTAAAGGTTCCAGTCTGTATATAACCTCTTTTAGTACCGCTGCCTGTGCTATATTCAATCAATGCAAAATTCGATGTATTTGGGATAAGCACCGTTACTTTTTCATTAGCTGAAACAGAACCGGTTTGGGTATAGGTCGTAATATTTGGACCGCCATAAACATATTGCTTCGAGCTCATTGTGCCTACAACACCGGATGCAAAAGAACTGGGGAAAGGATCCTGAGTGCCTCCTTCAAGGTAGGCTCTACTTTTCTTAGCTCCGGATGGATATTCAATATACTTCCATCCATATTCATTCCATAAGACAGTGTAGGAATCGAATAGATCTAAATAACCAACAACAGCATATGCTTTTTTTCCAGGACCACCGTATACATTTGTAGACATTTTCATTTTCCTTCTTTCCACTAATTGTTTTGAATTAGCTAATTCAATTGTTAAAGAGAGAGACTGCTGGTATTTGTAAACCGCGTCTTTAAAATTTTACGAGACTCATCGGCAAATGTGGTCAAAGTGGAGCGGGTCCTCAGAATATCAGAAGAAAAATTTGCCGAGAATAAGATGAAGGTTTACGAGTGCCAGAGTGAGGTTAATGGGCAGTTGAAGCGGTATAAGGAATTTTAGTCGGATATCTTTTAAAGTATAAAAAAGGCCGTACTAGCGTCATAACACACTAGTACGGCCTTTTTAAGCATTCCATAACTGTTGTGGGGTGCGATAAAAACTGTGGTTGAAGTTGATGCAACGTTGGGCAGTACACCTATACTTCTGTCCGCTAGTTGGCTGGTTAGGGCATATCCCCTTTGTGTGCCCGATGAAGTGCTGTATTCAACATAGGTGTAGCTGCGACTGGTCTCGTTGAAGTGGGTGAATCCTTCACCAGAGTAGACTGTACCCGGAGAGGGGTATACGATTGCCGTTCCGGGACCGGTAAAGACCGTGAGCATTTGGTTGGAAACATCGGCATAGCCCGTAAATGATCTTGTGGGGACACTACCAGCTACAGTTGGCGAATTGTTAATCTGGTTTATACGAGACATAGCCTCTTTTCTTGGTTAATTTACCAACAAAGTATTCGATAAAAAAACCAGTTTTTTCCATGTCATAAACTTGAACGGCTTCATTAAGACCTACACTACCGACAGAGGCATATTTGCTGGAATCAGGTCCATGATAAACGGTTGAGGTGCTTGACATTTCTATCTGCTTCCTTGATTCAGAAATTCAAGCGATAGCTTATCGATACGATAAAGGATTCACAGACATCCAGACGAGAATTGGTGGCAAAAAATACAATGACATTATTAAAATAGCTAATTATAACTTGATAAAAAATTTTCAGAAATAAGTGTTGCAAAAGCTTTTCTAGATTGTCTTTATAGATAAGAAAACCTATTATGGAAAACATTACATATCGGAACTAACTAGACTTGCTTCAGTTTGATTTTTTGAATCATGTACACTCCGTTCAAACAGATGCTCCCAGAACTGTGGTGGAAAATAGAAGTTTCTTTGTTCTTATCAAAGGCCAATATGCTTTTGATTAAGATAAATATAATCTAAGGGGGTGTTAACATGAAAACAAAAAATCCAGATTCCGGCATAAGGATAGGAGTCGATGTGGGGATGCAATCACACTTACTCAGCCGTGCTTCTCCGATCATCAATTGACCAATTCGGTTGCTTCCCATATCAAGGGCATGGAGAACTTTAGAAGCTTTGATATACTCGCTAACTACAATTTGAGTTCACTTGGAAATTATTTTAAAGGAGAGGATTAGAATAATGAAAAATGGAGTTAAAAATAAAATTGCTGCAGGTGTATTTTGTTCAGCTCTATTATTGGGAACGACACCCCTTGCTATGGCAGAAACTCTCGCCAGTAACGGAACCGATAAAACGGCAGCCCCTGTCAGTTCAGTAATTGAAAATAGCACAAGCAATCCAACAGGTATCCTCAGTATTCATTATCATGTCACAGCATCAGTTTTGAATGTCAGGAGTGGTCCAGGGACGAGTTATTCAATAGTTGGCCAAGTATATAAGGGCGACGTAGTATGGTATAATTCTGAATTGCCATGGGATGTTCCCGCTCCATGGACACCTATTTACAAGGGAACTTTACAGGGATATGTAGATGAGAATTATATACAGGAATATTAAAGATTCTTAGCATATTAGGTAAGGAGGAAGTTCCTTCTCTAATATTCGTTAGCTTACTTGTCTCTTCTTCACACTAACCAGATTAAAAAGTTGAACAAAACCTGTCTTGCTTTCCAGAAAACTACCCAAAAGGAGAGGAGCCAAGTAGCTTTTTTACTTGCCATGAAATTGTAAAACAAAATATGGAGGTTAATCTTTTGAATAAAACCATGGTGACGAATAAATTTATTCTCCCACAATTTATCATAGTATTGGCAGTCCTTATTTTCATGATCACCGGGTGTAGCAATTCCTCCAAAAATGTTGAGCTTAACTCAAATAATGCTACAGTAAATTCCGATAAATCGTCTTTGATAAGTCCTGATGATATCAGTTCCTTGTCCACAGATGAAAATAAAATGATGAATACTATAGTAAAGCTAACTCGAACGATCCGCCCAATTGGGTCCCAAGAAGAAAAAGCAGCCTGTGAGGATCTGAAGTCAGAGTTGGAGTCATACGGTTATACTACGGAAGTTCAAGAGTTTCCCTATGTATTGCAAAGCTTGAAACTCAATAATATCCCTTTTCGAGACGGCAAGTTCTTCGACTTTAATATTGACAAACCCGATGGGACAAGTCAAAACTTGATAGCAATAAAAAAACCGGCTACCCCAGATAGTGCAGATATTATAATTGTAAGTGCGCACTATGATACAACCATCCATAGTACAGGCGCCATAGATAACGCATCTGGCGTAGCTGTATTAATGGAAATAGCAAGACAAATCGTAAATTATTCTAGTCAAAAAGAAGTGCGTTTTTTGTTATTTTCCGGAGAAGAGAATTATTTGTATGGCTCCAGGTACTATGTGAACGAGTTAACAGACGATGAACGCCAACATATAATTGCTAATATTAACTTAGATTGCATCGGTGAAGAGGGTGCTAACGAAGCCATTCTAGGAACTGTCAATGGCGAAGAAAATGAAGTTTCCAAGTTATTCGCCAATTATGATATGCCAATCCAAAAAGGCCCGACAAGTGATTATATTTCTTTTTGGAAAGCAGACATTCCCGCCTTAACCATTGCTCAATATCCGGTTATAGACGAAACCGGAAAAGATTTACCAGACGAGATTTCCAGAATAGATAAAACAAAATTAAAAGTAGTAGCTGACATTGTTTCAAAGGTTCTCCTACAAATCAAATAACCCTGAGAGTATAGGCTTTTGTTCCAGGGTCAACATATAAAACAAGGAAGGTACTAGTTTCTTATTGTTTGAAAATTAAGGAGTTGTTGAAAAATGAAATCCAAAAAAGCTTTATTAACAATGATTTCTGTTGTATTCATTCTTTTATCACAAGTACTCCCTGTTTATGCTGCTCAAGATGGTCCTCTGAGAATGACTTATAATAATGGTCTTAATTTATATCAAAATGCTAATTCCAGCTCAACTGTACTTATGTCTATGGGTTTAGGAGAAGCTCTTGCATATCTCGATTACTCTGGTAATTGGCAAAAGCTCAGAGGATGGAAATATACAACATCTTCGATTGTAAATGGTTGGTCGAATGGCAATATCGCTTCAGCTGGTTCTGTAGGAGCAAAAGTTGCTTTAAACATTTACAGATCAGAAAGTGAAACTCCATCAGGCTATGAAGTACCAACCAATGCTTCAATAAATGTTGGTGAGTACGGGCAGTATCTTTATTCCAACCTTCTTTATCTAAGACTTTATAACTACTATTCAGGAGGTATATATGTGACAGCTTATGACTTTGATTCTGATGGAACTGTATTTGTTCACACTAACTTTAGGACAACTTCACCATCCAACTATTACCTTCAACTAAACCCACTATCATAAATTAAATGAAAGGCGGCAGGTTAATTATGAAATCTAAAATCGTAAAAATCTTTATTGTTCCCGTTTTAGGGATTTTTTTCTTAACTAGTGCAATCATCATTAATGCCAATATAAACGACCCAATTGTTGCTAGTGCTTCAAATGATGATAACGTTATAGTTAAAGCAAATCAAATGACCAAAAGTGACATGAAACTTACTGTTACACAAATATCATTTGGTTCACAGCCATTTCAAGATGACCCTGAATTTAAAACAGCAGAAGTATTGATCAGCTTTGGAAATATTAACGGTAAAGATAGAGCATTTGTTCCAAAAGGATATATTGCAGCTTTCGTCGGATCATCCGGTAAAGTTTATGACTTAAAAACAGATGAGTCAATTGAAAAATCTTATAAAATGACCCGTGAGGTAGCAAAACAATATGCTAAAGAAAAAAATGAACTTTATAGTCCTGGAGAATTTAAAATAGGAAAACTATTACAAGTGGATGCTGATGAAGAGACTTTTACCAAAGTAATTTATCAGGATGAAAAGGGTAATAAGACAGAAATTCCTATCGATGGTATGAAACCAAAAATAAAAATTTCAAATCCTGATGCAAAGTAAAATAAAAAATTAAGGGTTCGGAAAATCTACTAAAATAGTCTACAAATTCCAAGAAACAAGCCTACCTATTTTGGTGGGCTTGTTTCTTTAGACTCCTTATAATAGACTGGAGTCACATTTATGCCCATGATGTGCATGCCATCCATCGCGCCGTTGAAATTACCTTCCTGTCCCCCGCCTCCCAGGCTCCGATAATTAAAGATCCGCCGCTTTCCCCGCCCTCCAAATCAACCGAAATATACATACGAAAAAACGTGTTATTATACTCCTCCGTGTATACCCTGTTGTTATACACGATAAAGGAATCAATTTGAGAACCATCCAGAGTATAGACTTGTTCGCTGTTCTCTCTATTGAAATCCATGCACCAGAAAGGGCTATTTGACGATAAAACTTATAATAATAAATTACCTACTCGTATTTTTCAATAACAAAAGACAACAAAGAAGGTTTTTGGTAACAAATTTTTTAATCTACATATTTTACTCCTTCTGCCATCTTCATCGCCGTGTCTTTACTCGTCTGTGCTCGAATCATAAACATGCCGTTATTCATTTCCCAGATAATTGTAACTAGGGAGTTCTTCACGGCAAGCGTTCCCTTATGCCCGTTAATACTCACTGTTTCAAAGTCGGAAGCATTTTCCGTATCTAATGCAGGGCTGCTGCCTTCGCTTAATTCCGTATAAGTGATAAGTGAGCCCTGCTGATTCTTAAATTCAATTTTCTTTAAAAGTTTGCCATTAGAACTATTACTGACTTTATATCCATCCGGTATATAGGTGGGAACATAAGCATTGGTCCAGCCTACAACCGAACCTCCGTTGTCCGAACCGCTGTCGCTTTCTTTTAATTGAAACGACGTATATTTCGGTTGGATATCCATTAAAAAATTCAGCGCCCTGACTCTAACTGCCTGCACGGTCACCACGGTGGTAAACAATATAACAATCACAGCTAGCATGGCTACAGCAATTTTGTTCAATGCCTTAAACATGCGCCGCCTTCTGGCATAAGCCTTATGCTTTTTTAACTGACCCTCCAGTTGTTTGCTAAATCTTTTAAATGTTTCCTCGGAAGGTAGAGACTCTGGAGCATTTCTTAGCTTTTCTTTTTCTGCCAGAAAAAGCTTTCCTTCTTTTTCTGCAGCGTCGTGCATGACCAATCTAAACATACTATCTTCATATTCTTCATAAAGTTTTTTCCTAATTTGTTCAGAACTGTTATTCGGCATACGTTCTCATCTCCTTATCTATGTGCTTTTTTGCTTTTCTTCGGGCTCTTGTCAAATACTGTCGGACACTATCGGGAGATATTTTTAAAATTTCTGCTATTTCCGCGTCATCCATTTCCAATATGTATTTAAAATATAACAAATCTTTTTGTTTCTCTGGAAGCCTTAATATGGCATTCCCCATTTCTTCTATTTCTTCCTGTTGAATTATCCCGTTTTCTATGGTGTCTTCAGGGCCAGAAATCGCTTCAGCCAAGCCAACGCCCTCTCCGTAGTACACATGCTTTTTCTGTACGTCTCTGTGTTTTATAAAGTTAATTGCCACACTTCTAGAAGTATAGACAACATAAGTTGCTGTTTTGCAGCCGTCTAGAGTTCGAATTAAAGAAACCTTTTCAATCAGTTTTACAAAAATATCGTTGATCAGGTCTTCTGCATTGTCCGCATCATGTGTAATACTGTAAACGGTCTTCCGTATGAGACCGTAATAGTCCTGATATAAGTTCAGCATAAATGTCTTATCGTCATCGTCTTCCAGTGCGGCGATTATCATCAAATCACTCCTTTGATACTAATAATAACATAATTTAATTATAACAATTGTGCAAAACCAATGTTTTTTAGGCAATCCAGGCAGAGAGTTGGTCATTACTGCATAATTCAAGACCTACAGATTTGAGTTAGCATTAAACGTACTAATTAAATCATTGCCTGCCGGACTTATTCTAAGAACATTTTATTTTTTATCTGTATCGGCAATCTGAAGGAGAGCATCTTTCAGATTTTGTGGAAACGGCACCCCCATTTTTGCGGCATTTTCAAGTATGCTGATGCCTTCATTGGACAGATAAAACATAATCAACATTGTCCTGAAAGCACTGCCTGAACCAAAGATGTATTGATCAATAATGTTCCCCAAGGCAACAAGGGTAAATATTACTCCTTTTTTGCATATGCCTTTAAATCCGATATCACTCGAAGCTTTCTTTTCATAAATTGCCAACAGAACACCAGTTATATAATCAATTGCTAGAAACACAACCAGCGCATAAGCAAGAGAATCAAAGCCACCTAATAACCATCCCAAAACGCCTCCTAACAGAACAACCAATGTTTTGAAATTACTTAAAACCGTATCCACTTTAATCCCTCCTCCAATCCTTGTCCGAAGATTGTTCAAACCATTTCTCTAATTTTTGCAAAGCTCTCTTTTTTGTTTGGTTTACTGCTTGTCGGCTAATTCTATGAATAAATGCGGTCTCGGTTACGGTATAGCCCAAAAGATAGATCATTTTGACAATTGAATTTTCCGATTCAGTCAGTGCATTTTCAATACCTGTCAATTCGAGTTCGAAATATGTGTCAGTGGTAGATGATGTAGCTTCAGCATAATATAGTTGGCTGTCACTAAGGGCCGAATACGGAAAAAAATCGCAACGTTTTTTTAAAGCTGTTAATCGTTTTACATAGTTGCTGTGTATAGATGTGCATATATAGGAAACCAGAGTCCCTTCGCTTATATTGCGCATACGATCAAGCCGAAAATAATAGAGAAATTCAACGAAATCAAAAAGAAGGTCGTTATAGGCATCGTCATAATAGAGTTTATAAGCATACTTTCTTAGCAACGGATCGAATTTTTTTAATAGCGTTAAGGTCGCGCCGCTATCACCTGTCTGTGATTGGGCAATCAGGTCAACAGTCATCAAGCATACCACCCTTCGACTGCTAAAGAGATGGGTGGTCCAGTTTTGTAAACGTTAACGTAGACAAAGTTAATTTTTATCGTCCACCTTATACCAATAGAAACAAAAAAAGCAGAGAATTTCGTTTGATTCATTCGAAATTCCTGCCTTTTTACACTCCTTGGGAGATATGCTATATGTACAATATCGAACGCAATTTATTGTCAGCAATAAAGAAAAGGTTTAATTTTGACTGACATACCGTCACTACGTGTTTTGCTTACTTTAACATTATTGTTAATCATCAATTATTTCCTTTTTTATGTTCAGGACAACATCTGAATATTTTCAGAACTTAAAATAATACTCTATTCATAGAAAGACAATTTGGTGAGTTGGGAGGTGTTTATAGGTTATCTTTCACGCGTATTAGCGCAACGCGATGATTGCGTATTTGTCCATTGTGATAGTTATTTGGTACAAGAGACTAATCCCCATGCAACGACAAATGTTGGTTCCTATCCTATTTGTGTATTTATGGAGGTTATAGCGATAACGTTATTTCCTACGTCTATTTCAGGCATTCATCCGAAGCCTACTGAAATCTTCCCACAGAGAAGGCTTACTCACGCTAATATCTGGTGACTAAAACCCTAAAATGCTTGTCTTTCTTTTATTCCACCATTGCAGTTACTGAATTCTTTGTTTCATTAGTGTAATTCCGAACATAGCAAAAGCTACAACTAATTCTCAACCAAACTTATATATTTACCTTTTTATGAAGTTTGGAGGCGTGAGCCTCATCATAGTTTTTCATCACAGTTTTGCACCCCCTCCCGGTTATCAAGCTTTTGTAAATCGGGTACTGCTTCTTCGCCCATTCCAACCAGCACCATTCTGACAGCCTTCAGCTTTTCAAAAACATCTTCTGAAAAATCGAAGCGCTCAAGGTTTCTGAAAAATCATTTGCCCGTGAGTTTGGAGGCATGTGGAGATTAGATCTATAAGAGATTATTAATCAAGGAAAAAAGTTAACATAGTATGCCTTTGGTGACACAATGTAAAAAGGAAAGACCGACTAGGTTGTTATGCCTAGCCGGTCTTTAAAACGTGCGAGTATATTTAGTTTCTTTCGCAGAAAGAAATTCGAAAGCACTTTATTCACCCTCAATTATTCTGTTCGATCTTGATCAAAAGGTCTTCTCCTTTTAACCAATGAACCTCGGGCATGGTACCCTCACGGGGTGAATTGACTAAATTACTTATTCTCTACAAATTGAAGTTTGAATCCATTGGGATCATTAATGAAGAAAAACTTTGTGTGAGGATTGGGCTGAAACGGTCCGCTTTGAATTTCTATTCCTCTTTCTTTCAGGAATGTCATAAATTCATCCACAGACTCTACTTCAAATCCCCAAGAAATATCTGTCCCACAATTAATTTTCGTATTGGCTGCGTTACAGACCAATTCAATCTTTGTTTCTCCGTCTCCTAAAAAGGCTATCTCAACCCCCGGTCCTGCAGAAAACCTATTAACTAATTTCAAGCCCACTATTTCCTGATAAAACTTTAAAGATTCTTCTAGATTTGCGACCCTTAATGTGCTCCAGCAGAATTTCATAGGACTAAGCCTCCCTTAAATCAGAATTGTTACCCTATAATTTGGACATAGCTCTCATTTTCTTAAGATGAGGAAACCATACCGTTTTTCCAAATTTTGAAGTTGATACTTGATTTTCCTTCGTTGTTATTTAGCGTCTTTCACCCTACTGGTAATTATAGGTATTATGGTGGCAACTACCAGAATCACTAATATCATACTTGCCATACCGTTAGAAGCAGCGAAGCCCCTTGGCTCACTTCCTTTTATAACACCTAATACTTGAAGTATTATACCAATAAGTCCTATTATGGAACCACCAGCTACCAGCCCGGAAGATAAGCTTATTCCATTAGATACTTTAACTTCTTTTTCCTTTTCCGATGTGGAAGTTCTTTCTATGAGGGAACGAATTAAGGCACCTACTAAAATTATGGAAGTTGTAGAAATTGGTAAGTAGAATCCTATAGCAACTGTCATTATAGGCAGGTTTAGAAAGAATAAAACGATTCCCATAATAACACCAAAAATAATCATGACCCAAGGTAATTTTCCTGAGATTATACCAGCTGTTAAGGTTGCCATTAAGTTAGCTTGAGGCAGGGCAAAGGGAACGTTATCACCGGTCATGGCAAGTTGATTGGAAAGTAATAATATAGTACCGGTTACAACTACAACGCCAACGATACCCGCTATGGCGAAGTATTTTTGCATTTCGTTTTTGTCTCCGCCTATTATGAAAGCAACTTTTTGGGATTGGCAGTAACCGCCGGCTGTTGCTATAGCTGTAACGATGAATGTACCAAAGAGAAGTAAAGACCTGTTGCTTTCAGGATTTGTCCATTTCATTACAACGAATAAAAAGGTTACAAGAACTAAAGAAGCTATAGTCATACCAGATACAGGAAGGTTGGAAGTTCCAATAGTACCTGTTAAACGACCTGAAACAATGACAAATAATAATGATAAGAATAATGATAAAACAGAAGCGGTTACGGCCATTAGTATGTTACCGCCGGATACCAGGAAACCTGCAATAAGACCTACGATTATACCACAAAGTAGGATTAAGTTTGTGGCAGATGAGCTATCATCATTGTTTGCTGACTTAGCGTTGAGAGTTTCTTTAATTGAAAATATTATAGTAGGTATTAACTTTACAGCACCAATTATACCGCCGGAAAGCATCATACCTGCGCCGATATATTTTACATAACTACCGGCTATATCACTAACTTTCATAGCGTTTATCGCAACTCCAGGATTATTCCATACGGTTACGCCACCTTTTGCCAGATCAGAGAAGTAACCAATTAGAGGCAAAATACCGAAGTTCGATAAAATCGAACCAGCAAACATGGTTAAAGAAACTTCCATGCCAACTATGAATCCGATGCCTAATAATAAGGGATTAACTTCAACTTGAAATCTCCACTTGTAAAAGGATTCGTTGACGTAGCTTATAACGTTGTTAACGACATTTAAAAATGAACCCGTTATAATAGTTATGACACCACTTATTCCAAACCCTATTCCCATGTACTTAAGAGATTCTCCGGCGCTTTCTGAAGCTACAAGTGTTTCAGAGATAGCCATTGACTCAGGGTACATTAATTCACCGTGTTCTTCAACGATTAAGTAATTATGAACTAGGGAAGCTATGGCTATACCGAATAAGACGCCGCCTACCCCAACAACAAAACCTTCTAAAAAAGAAGCTTTTGAACCTATTAAAATAATGGCCGGTAAAACGAATATCATCCCACTGGCAATTGATTCCCCGCCACTTGACATCCCTTGAATTAGGTTCTTCCCAAGAATACCCTTTTGTTTGGCAAAGGCAGCTATAAGTGCGGAGCCTATTATCGAACCTGGAATACCGGCTGCAACTGTAAGACCCGATTTCATCCCTGAATAGGCAGTAGAAGCTGCAAACAAAGCCGCCAACACAATGCCGATTGTTAATACTGCGGCGTTTCCACCAGATTTTTTAGAACCGCCGGAAATGAAAGGTACATAGTCTTTTCCGGCTACGCCGCCATATGCATCTTTAGATAACTTATTATCCACAATATACCTCACAACATATTTTTCTTTGTAGTATTGTCACCTAATTTGAAAAATATGTTGTGAGGTAAAATATCAGTTGGAAGAGGAAGACGACATCTTCTCCACTTTATAGGATTTCTACATACCCTTCTGTTCCATGGACGCGAATCCGTTGCCCATCTTTGATCAGTTTGGTATAATTTCCATTCCAGCAACTGCCGGTAAGCCGTATTCCCGGGCAATCACTGCTCTATGGGTCATCAGTCCCCCAACTTCGGTGACCAGGCCTTTTATGGATCCATCCGGCAACTGCTTCAATCCTCTCGCCCCAGCTCCTGTCTGTCCAGTTTCATGAGTTGTTCCATGCTGTAATCAATGATTTTTGCCTTTCGCTCTGAAATTATTACAGTATAAAACTCCTTTTGTACTGGAAGCAGTGTCGGTGTTTTATCAACGAGCATGCGAATTTTTCCCATATCAATCCGTGCAGAAACTCTTTTTAGAGCCGCCGTGCAGTCTGGATTTCTCAGGGAAGAGATAATTTCGAAGTAAGAAATTTTCTTTCCGTCTTCCTCAATGGACGAGGCAGGAAAAACATAAACCTGCCTGTCAATCTCATCTTCACTGTTCAGGACATCCCCCATATCCTTGGCTGCAAGCTGCGGGTAGAGACAGGAGCCACAGTCGTAAACGGGGGCAATTTCAGCCGTCTTAGACTGTTCATCTACAAGAATGCCCCAGTTTCCATTGTACCTGTCAAAATTACCAAGCAGTGCATCGGCAATAAACATATCCCAAAAGAAGTCCCGAAGCTGATTTTTCCTTCCCCCGTGGATCAGTATAGGTATCGAACAGGGTCTCCTGGGTTTTGAATCTGAGGGATGCAAAGATATGGCAGGCAAGGTATTCACTGATACATCCGTTGGTGTAACTCATGGTTTTATTGCGACTTGGGACAGGCGGGAATTTAAGCATATAGCTATTGCCCTCATAAAGAATATTGATTTTATTCCCATTTGCCCCACCATAAGCGTTAATAAAAGATTAATTTAACTGGGTTAATGTTCGATTTCAATACTTAGCGCACTTAGGGCACGGATATTTTTCACGGCTTATTCTTTTATCTTTCTAGCCATCGTCAGTCCCGCTCATACCAAGGCCTTCAGAAATCACAAATAAGCACTACCACGCACTCCACAAGAAGCACCCATGGATGGTCTGAACAGATTGCGAAATCTTGCATCGTTCTATGACTAATACTAATAACCTTAGTTTATACAAACGAGCCTGTTAACAAGACATCCACCCCGGCGGGGACTACTCACACTGGTAGGTTTCGATTAATCTCAGTACATCTGGTTATCGTGCTCCTACAAATTCCAAAACCTTAGCAATTGTCATATCTGCAATGCCTTACGGGGCTTATGACAAAATCTATAATACCCTTATAGCTACCTAAACATTACGTACTGTCCTTCAAATTTTGCTAACAGCTTAATTTCATCTTTGCAATACACATTTAGCTTTATTCGAGCCCGACCGAACTTATTGAATGTCAGTAGAAACCTTTCTACGTCTTTCTTAATATTCCTTCCAAAAAACAGTATTAGTCCTATTTTTCCTCCAAGAAACAGTAATGCCAGACCGTCCCACTAAAAACGACCTGGCTTAATATGTTCCCCCCCTACGCTCTGTCACCCTAAAAAGACAATCGTGCTCTTAAACCTGCTCATACCATGACTTTCAGGAATCACACATATACCACTATTATACACTCCACGTGCACCGCCCACGGAAACATGTCAACCGTCACCACAACCACCCGGTACCCCTGCTCTGAAAATCCCAGCCCTGTGCCAAGTCTCTGAATCTAGGAAACAAAGAGTCCCATGGCGAGGGCTTCTTCAGGGCTAAAAAGTGCACACCCATTAACACTCTAGGATGATGCTCATTTTTAATACTTTATCTTCGGCATTGAAGGAGTAAATTCCATTGTATGCTTTTACTGCCGCTGCAATGTTCTTGTTCAACCCACCTAAAGAAGACCGGAATCTATTTGTTTAAAGTTATCTTCTGGTACCACTAAAAGTCTATCTATGCTTTCAATCATCTCTGGCTTATCATTAGGTATATTCCCATTAATTGGAGCATAATTCGAGATATGATCACTGAGCAGCTCGAAAGGACCTTCTAAGTTAGCTATCAGAAGACGGGTTTCCCTTAATACTTCGTAGGGACTGAGAAGGTGAAATCGCCCTTGTTGGTAGTCTTCATAAAGGGGCGTCCCTTTCCAAGGAACATAAGTGCGGAACCGAACAAAATCCGGGGTAAAGGCATTAAGAACCCGAGCACTTTCTAAAGCATGTTCTTGAGTACGCTCACGTCCACCGATCCCAAGGAGGATATATTCACTCAGCTCAAGACCGGCCTCTCTCACCTTGAGACCTTCTTCGATCATTTCAGCTGCAGTGAAGCCTTTTTTAATCCTACGAAGAACTTCGTCATCCCCACTCTCCATTCCCGAGTGTATACGGGTTAAGCCTGCCTCTCTCAGAAGGCGAAACTCATTGAGTTTTTTTAACTTCATGAATTTCGCAGAGCCATAGACGGTCATACGTTTCAAGTAGGGAAACATTTCCCGAGCATAGTGAAGAATCTCTAAAAGCTGATCTGTTTTCATCAAAATCGTATTCCCATCGGGGAAAAAAATCGACCTTACTTTGTTGCCATGAAAATCTCGGGCCATGAGAAGGTCCTCTTTTATATCGGCCACGGACCGGATTCGAAACTTTGTGTTCCGATACATACCACAAAATGTACAATCATTGTGGGGACAGCCAATAGTCGCTTGAATCAGCAAACTTTCGGCTTCACTGGGTGGACGATAGACCGTTCCTTCATAACGCATGAAATCACTCTCCTTGCAAAGTCTATTCGCTGGTGGTTTCTTCCTTACAGGTCGTCCCGGGACGGGGTTGCTGACAACTCCTCTACTTTAATTTCCTTGGCAGACGTTGCGCTATATGCCTAATCATCTCATAACTTTTCTGCGAAATAGGGGGAACTTTGTCTCTCCAATATAAAAAGGTTCTTACCTAACATAATGATAAATTCACTTGACATTATACGTAAAGTTGACTTTACTTTTTGGAGGATCCACTGGTGAAAAACCGTATTCAAAAACTGTGTAGAGATAAACGCATCACGCAAGAAGAATTAGCCGTATTATGCACTGTCACTCGACAAACGATTATTTCATTAGAAAATGGCCGCTATAACCCTTCCATTTTCCTTGCCCACAAAATTTCTCAAATATTTCATTTGACAATAGAAGAAGCATTTCTTTTTGAGGAGGATATTCATGAACTACGCTAAAAAAACCCTGCTATATTTTATCGGACACACTTCCGTTGGTATCACCCGTGCCTGGCCCTCTATAACTCCGGAAGAAACAGGCAGACCTGCAAGAGCTTCCGCTGGGAGATTTTCTCGCTTGCACTCCCCTGTTATGATTTCACCATCAGAGGTGATAACCCGGGGGGGAGTTAGTTTTTCATAGAATTTGTACTCGTCTTTTCGAAGGCTTAGTATCCGGGGATCCAGTTTCTGGGTGTCTACGACTTCACGAAGTTCCTCAAGTGTGAGGTAGTAAATATCTTCTTTGTCCTGAATAACGCCCTCTTGGAGGAGCTCTTTGGCTTCTTTCAGCAAAGCCTGCTTATAAACAAAGTAGCGATTAATCCTGCTGTATTTTGGATATTCACGATAACCGATGTAATTCCGCATTAGGTCGATCATACTTTTGGTTTCTTGGGCTTTTTCTTCACCCTCCGGCAGCTGCTTCAATCGATCCCAATAACTCCTGTTCTTTTTGCAAAGCAACACGCTGCCCTTGCGCAAATTTCCGCTGGCCGGCCTTAGGCTCTAAGTTTTTCACTCCAACGCGGTTTGGTAATATCGATTTCTCCTGCACAGCGCATTCCGTATTGATTAAGAAAAGCAGTGACTTCCGGATAAGGACGAATCACATCTGCCACATCCATTAGCGCCAGACCCATTTCTGATGTAATATTGTTGAGCACAGATTGAGAAAGTGTGTCTGCTGGGTTTTTTCACCTAACCACTGATTCATTTTTTCATTGAGCCAGACGCTGGCATCCATAGCAGCCATAATCACGCTCGTACTTTTGGGGTCAAATAGAATCTTCTTCAATTGATGGATATCTTCCAGAATATAATCCAAGAGATCCGTTCCTGATTTTCCTTGGATGGTCATGAGTGCGTCTTTCATAAGGGGATCGTGTTCTCCCATAGTCTTCAATAATGCTTTTCTGCTGTCAGGGGAAGCCAGCATAGGTGTAACATCAACAAACATCCTGCCTCCGGCTGTAAACCTGGGTCCAAACGATGTTAACTGGAATATGGACGTTCCCAATGGTTTCAAGGGGTCAGTCATCATTTGTTGATGACCGACAGATACATAGACGTGATTCTCTTGGGTCTCTGCTGAAGGGATGGGGTACAAAGTAGTGATTGGACGACTCTGGACAATGAAGAATGTATCATCAACCAAACACCATTCAATGTCCTGGGGGCAACGGAAATAAGCTTCGATCTGTCTTCCCAGGCGTGCCAACTGTAAAATTTGCCGGTCGGTGAGTGTTTGAGTCTTTTGCCGATCAGGATCGATCTGCTGGGTCTCTGTTCCGCCTTCTTTTAGTCCATAGATGGCCAGTTTTTTTGTTGCTATCAGCTTAGCAGCGATTTCTTCTTCCCGTACTTTATAACAATCGGCAGAGACCAAGCCTGAGACCAGGGCTTCTCCCAGTCCAAAACCAGCATCGATTGATAGCAGCTTTCGGCTAGAAGTAAGGGGATCAGCGGTAAATAAAATCCCTGAAGCCTGTGGAAAAACCATCCTTTGCACGATAACGGATAAATATACTTGGCTGTGGTTAAATCCGTTTTGTATTCGTTAGATTACCCCACGATCTGTAAAGAGGGAAGCCCAACATTTGCTGATATGCTTGAGGATTGCTTCTTTTCCGATAATATTTAAATAGGTTCGTGTTGACCGGCAAAAGAGGCCTGAGGTAAATCTTCAGCAGTCGCACTGGAGCGCACTGCATAAGCATGTTCGTCCCCAAATCGGGAGAGATAGTGAGCAACTGCTTGCACAACATCGGCAGGGATTTCTGCTTCCCTAATGATTTGTCGAATCTTCCTGCTGATATCACCAATTTGATCTCGATCCTCTACGTTGAGCAGAGTTAGTTGATCCAACAAAGCTTGGAACCTTTCGTTTTCTTCCATGGCTTTTTGATATCCCTGGGTAGTAACACAAAATCCTTCCGGTACTTGTATGCCATGGATTTTTGTTAGTTCCCCTAAATTTGAGCCTTTTCCGCCAAGGAGCAAAAGAGAACTCATTCCATACCTCTCCTAACCATTACATTTCTTTTGGTTTCTTTGCTATATCTAAACCTTGCGATTCCTACTTTCATGATGTGAAGTAAGTCTCTAACCTTTCTGAGGTACGGTACCAATTCACACTTCAAGGGGTAGTCTGGAATTACTTCCATATGAATGTAGGGTGGTTGTTACTTCATTCTTCGCTAAATTGCCGATAACCAGTATTCTAACCTTATCTTGATCATACAATCCATCTTCTCCCACAAGATCACCCTTATCCATCTTTACCTTGTCACTGAATTCTTCATTAAATATCTTGAGGGATGGCTAACCTTCGCTGACCCATTATAGCAGTAGCCAATGGGAACAAATAGTCTATTTTTTCAATTTTTGTATGTTATAATCACAAGCACTGCCTGAAGAATTTGGCCCATGATGTCCTGTTGGAAAATAAGAGTATGTGGCAATACGCGGGCCCATAAAAAATTGTGGCTACAACCTCCACAACTGTTCTTAACTAAATTACCCTGGGCTGCTTAGTGCAGCCCAGGGTAATTTAGTTTCTGTGGTCAATTCATGATTTTTCTAATTTCCTCTTCACTCAGTCCTGTAGCCTTTATAATCATATCGATTCCCATACCTAGCCTCAGCAAATTTTCTGCCACTTCCAGCTTACCCTTCTCCATGCCCTTTTCTATGCCTTTCTCTATACCCTTTTCCATGCCTTTTTCCATGCCTTCTGTGATTAGCTTTTCCGCAATAGTCATAACGACTTCACTCCTTTCCAAAGAAATCTCTTTAGCTAGCTCGTAGACCGTCCGAAATTCCAAATCATTCCTGGCATTCATGATGTAACGGATAAAAGTCTCAAAGTATTCCGCCCATTGCCTTGGTTTTCCAGCTGATTAAAAGCCATGATAGATACAATTGGAGGGCTATCTTGGGAGAGGGGTAGCTTTTATGCTCAAAAAGAAGGTAAAGATAGCCGTCTTTATGATTGATTTTAGTTTGGAATAGCAGATCGGAAAAGGGTTTAATGAATTGTTGCCAATTTGTATTGTAGATAGGTGGTGATTCGGCCAAATTGCCATTGACAATTTCTTTCCTTATGTTTCTAAATTATTTCAATCCACGCTTCCCTGTGGGAAGCGACAGGTAGTTATGAAATATTTGAGATGACACATAATATTTCAATCCACGCTTCCCTGTGGGAAGCGACATGCCAAATAATGATTAAATAAATAATAAA
>NZ_JAJDOO010000037.1:0-13541 GCF_020595055.1 Desulfosporosinus shakirovi
GGCTACGGGAGACGTAGGAGCGACAGGAGTAACCGGGGCTACAGGAGACGTAGGAGCGACAGGAGCAACCGGGGCTACAGGAGACGTAGGAGCGACAGGAGTAACCGGGGCTACAGGAGACGTAGGAGCGACAGGAGCAACCGGGGCTACAGGAGACGTAGGAGCGACAGGAGTAACCGGGGCTACAGGAGACGTAGGAACGACCGGAGTAACCGGGGCTACAGGAGACGTAGGAGCGACAGGAGCAACCGGGGCTACGGGAGACGTAGGAGCGACAGGAGTAACCGGGGCTACAGGAGACGTAGGAGCGACAGGGGCAACAGGGGCTACGGGGGCCTAATTGAACCAATATTGCCATAATGGACATTGCTAAATTAGATTATTTTCTATGGGTATGGATCGGGACTTTTAGTTTTGCTCCATACCCATTTATTCTAATACAGGAGACGCAGGCTCAACAGGGTGCAACTGGGGCTACAGATGACCAACGTTAGTATCTAATAATGTCACTGGCCCAATCAGTGTCTTTCCGCCATTAAACACCGAGGATACAGTTTCGAGTGTCACTCAAAGTGTTGAGATAAACGACAACTCAAAGTTGATTTAGGCGTATGCTATAGATTTACTAACTACGTCGAACTGAGTGATTGTCTATGAATCAAGATTATATAGAGATGCTATAGAGACGCGACGTTAATCAATACTACGACGCAAAATAGAAGTGCTCAGACTGTTAGGGAATCAAAGATTCCCGATAGCAAGCACGTATGTAGATCCAGCTACTACTGCTAGCTCAACGTATAGTGTTCGAGTTGTTGTAACAACAGCTACCGAGGTTACTTCTGCAGCTACAGGAAATGGTATTAATCTAAACGGAGCCCGCACGGTCGCGTTTATTTTGACTTATATTTAGTCGGTGGAATATCAAATGATGGTTGGTCAAGCTTCCACTTCTCATTATGTTGAATACCATACATTATGACTAAAATTCTTACTTTGAGGTGTGGTGAAGATGTTGGATCATTCCATTACTATCAGTTTGTGCATGATTGTACGCAATGAGGAAGATACCATTGCTCGGTGTTTAGACTCAATCAAAGGGATTCCTGATGAAATAATAATTGTTGATACAGGTTCCACCGACCGTACAAAAGAGATTGTCAAAGAATTTACTCATAATATTTTTGATTTTATTTGGATTGACGATTTTGCTACTGCTAGAAATTTCGCTTTTAGCAAAGCTACTAAGGATTATATCCTGTGGCTAGATGCAGACGATATTTTTTCTGATTCTGATCGTGAGCAATTTCTTAAGCTCAAAATTGATTTAAATCCATTAGTAGACGCCGTTAATATGCCTTACCTTTTAGGATTTGACCAATTTGGGGAAGTCACTTTCAGTTTAAGAAGAAATCGTTTGGTAAAAAGGAGTAAAAACTTTCGTTGGATTGGGGCAGTACACGAGTATCTGGAAGTATACGGATCTATACTGAACTCGGATATATGTGTGACACATAAGGACATGGGCAGAAATGATTCAGCTCGTAACTTAAAGATATACGAGAAGCGTAAAGCAAAAGGAGAACAGTTTTCCCCTCGTGATTTATATTACTATGCTAATGAACTTCTTGATCACAAACTCTATGAGCAGGCGATCGAATTCTATGAGAAATTTTTAAAGACTGGACAGGGATGGGTCGAGGATAATATTTCTACTTGTGGTAAACTGGCGGATTGTTACCAAAAACTGAATAATACAGATAAACAACTTAAATATATCTTTAAATCATTTGAATATGCGAACCCAAGGGCTGAGTTCTGCTGTCGCTTAGGTTTTTATTTTTTGAGCGTTCAGCAGTATGAAAAGGGTGTTTTCTGGTATAAACTGGCTACCCAATTAGAAAAACCTATTGATAGCTGGGGACCCATTATTGAAGCTTGTTGGACGTGGCTACCGCATTTACAGTTGTGTGTTTGCTATGATCGCTTGGGTGAACATCAATTAGCCTATAAGCATAATGAGATTGCTAGAAAGTATCGTCCAGAAAATACTCAGGTTTTGTATAACAAGAAATATTTAGAAGGTGTTTTGAAAAATGAAAAAGTAATAAATAATAATTTAGCCCAAAATATTGAGGAGAGGTAGAGTAATATGGCGTTATTAAATTGGCATGAAGATTTCATCGTTCACTTGGTCAGTCTTGTCAGGCCAAAGGTTTACGTAGAACTTGGACTATATCATTGTGCGCTTTTCAATCGAATAATCCCTTTCGCTGAACAATTAATTGGGGTGGATATTAGCACAGAAGCTTACAAATATATGCAACAGTCTTCGAAAACTCGTTTTTTTAACGGTACAACTCAAGAGTTGGCTAAGGAATTGAAGAGTAACCCTTTACAAATTGATATGTTATTCATCGATGCGGATCATTCAAAAGAGGCAGTATTACAAGACTTCAAAGACTTCTTTCCATTTATAGCACCACATGGTTTGATTTTGTTGCATGATACCCATCCTGGAAATGAGCAAATGATACAACCAGAATGGTGCGGAACTGCTTATCTAGCAGCAGAAGAGTTATCGCGAGAAACGGGATCATATGAGCTGATGACGATCCCGCTATCACCTGGTTTAACAATTTGCAGAAAGCGTCAAGTTCAACTGGCTTGGCAGGAAAAGGCATGATTTATCTAAAAGGAGCTTTTCTTTGCCATTTTGAGTGTTGTAGATTATGCGTCCACTTTTCAGTATGTTGAATACCATAGGGATGACTAATATCATAACTTGAGGGTTAAAAAAGATAATAATTATTGAGATTTTGAAAGGGGCTATGGTCTATGAGTTCAAATACCATGAACGTTTTAAAAAACGGAACTTGTTTTAAAGTTATTTCTGACACAAGACAGAGGTGGATATGGAATCATATTGCCAATAATCTTTGGGAAGAAAGTACTTTTAAAGTTTTTGATTACTTCATAAAACCTGATAAATCATATCTGGATATTGGTGCTTGGATAGGACCTACAGCATTATATTGTGCATGCAAGGCAGGGCATGTTTATGCAGTGGAACCAGATAATGTCGCATTCCAAGAACTTGTAAAGAATCTGGAACTTAATTCCTCCCTGTTATCAAAAGTGACTTGTGTCAATGCTGCTTTGACAGATCACTCTGGCCTTGTCCGTTTATATACTAGAACGGAACCTGGTGATTCATTATCTAGTGTTATCCCGACGCTCTCATATGATAATTATACTGAAGTAAGGGGCATCGCGATAAGTGACTTTGTAACGGAATATGATGTTAAGGACATTGGTTTCATTAAGATAGATATCGAAGGTGGAGAATATTCTCTTATACCATCAATGCACGATTATTTATACTCCTTTAGGCCTACGCTACTTGTATCTTTTCACATTTATCGGTTAAGGGAAGAAATGAAACTTAGAAACATCAACATCGATAATTCAGAGGGTAAAAATTCTTTAGATGATCAGGCTTTAGTATTAGCGCGCCGAGTTTTGAAGTCTTTGGACTTTTACAAGTTTATATATGATTCCGATGGCAAACTTTTTAATAAAGAAGAGGTGCTCATAGACTGTAGTGACGGGCCATTTGTGTTTACCGATGTATGTTGGGAATAGTATGCTGATAATCCTATTTACCTAGGAGTGATTACCTGAAAGGTGAGGCAGCTCATATGTTTTACTAACGGGTTTCCGTGATTATGAGGAGTTCTGCTTTAAAAATAATTGGGAGTTTTGAGAAAAGTCTGCTTCAAGCCAATTACGTGTGGTTCCGTTTTTCCTATCATTAATCTTGCAGATTTCGAACGGAACGTTTGTTGGTTTAATGATGGGGCTAGTGAAAATAGGGAATGACCAAAAGCGTGTTCCTAAAGTTATTTTGCGTGCATTCTGATTTGTTTTTTGCCCCAAAAATAAGAGACCAGTTTATGCTCATAGTTACGAGCACTAAACTGGTCTCCTTCTAAGTGGTAACAGCCCAAAATTTTTAACTCAACTTTCGGTCGCGACCGAGCCTAGGTTGTGTAATTTAGTGGGTGGAAATCCCACTTGGTAAGACGCAAGCCACGTCGCCAATAGCGAGTCTTGGGTGGCTAGGAGTAATTCTAGCTGTAAGCGTAGACAGTCAGATAGTAGACCTGAAAGTGATTGAGCCTCGAAATGAGTAAACCGGGATGGTTGACAGTTTCGAAAGTCTGGAAGACAACATCTTACTTAACGTATTTGTGAGTTAAGTAGTAGTTCCCCGGGGTCGAAGAGCCTGGCATGCCATACAATGATTACACAGCAACTTGGGAGACCCTGCTCCTTCTTTCATGAGAGTATGGCAAAAAACTGATCAAAAAGGAGGATGTCAAATTAGGGGTAGGGAGTCGAATAACTGCATATTACCAATGAAACCGAGTAATGTTGGTGGAAGAAGGTGATACAAGGATGTGAACCGTTCCTTTGGCTTTTGCTTTGCAATTGCTGCTATTCTTGCTAATTTTGTTTCCATTTGTAATCTACTCCTGTGTGTAGTAAATGTTTCCTTACCAAGAGCGATAATATGTAACCGCCTTTCCTCCTGAGAGGTTGGCAAACTTTTATGACTCAGTAATTTCTGGATAGATACCAAATGAGCCCCCTCTTGAAGGAGATGAGTAGCGCAAGTATGCCGCAGCTTATGTGGTGTAACCACCTTGTCGATCTGGGCTTTTTGAGCATACTTTTTTTTCTAAGAATTGAATGGATCGAGGCGTCAATGCCCTGCCTTTCATGCTCACAAAGAGTTCGGGGATTTCACTGGTTCTGGACAACAAATAATCTTGGATGGCTTCGCCTACGATGGGATCGAGGGTACATAACGCTCGCGGCCACCCATGCCTGAGATAAGGATGCGCCCGTCACTTCGATTAATGTCTTTCAATTGCAGCGAGCGGACCTTGCCCACGCGCAGACCCACCGAATAAATCAGCATCAAGATGGTACGGTCACGGCGGCTAAGGATCGTTGACGTATCCGGCTGGATAAGGATATTCTGCATTTCCTGGTTGTCAAGGACGATGGGAAGTCGTTTGGGCGTATCAAGCAGCTTGGGCCATTTCTGGCGTTCGTCTTGTTTGGAGTCAAAAAGCTCCATAAGAATAAGGAAGTCAATATATGAGGATAACGTCGCTAGTTTACGACCCACCGTCACTGAAGCGTTCTCGCGATTCACACGAAGATTACGTATGTAATCCAAAACTATCTTCGCTTTGGAGGGGTTATCCACCTGTGGATAATGACTAGAGCAGAATGTTTTCCACACGTTCATATCGATGGCGTAGGCTTCAGCGGTTTTAAGCCGGCATCCTCTCACCATCTGTGCATAGTTGAGAAATTCCTGAATGATCGTTTCACGGTTCAATCTTTTTCACTCCTGACAGAGGCGGCATATTTTTGTGAAGTAGGCTCACTGCTTTGCGAAGGTCCTCAAAATCGGCATGGGCATAGGGGTTGTTTCGGCCAGAGACTTATGCCCCAGCGTTTTAGCGATAATCTCAATCTGCCCGCCCCGTTGGACAGATGGGTTGTGAAGGTATGACGAATGGTATGAGGGCTAACGGGTTTCTGGATACGAGCGATCTCGGCATAATGCCGTATCCGTCTGCTCACAGTCCAAGGCTTCAACCGGGAGCCTTGAAGGTTTAACAGAAAAGGGCCCATGGTTGTCTTGCGGTATAGACGGACATACTACCGTAAATCGTCCAAAGTAGCCTTGGGAAGAGCAACGCAACTTGCCGATCTCGGCCCTTACCTTTCTGGACATGAACCCAGCTCTCTTTCAAGTCGACATCCTCGATATTCAGGGCACTTAACTTGCTGACATGAAGACCTGTAGCGTACAGAACTAAAAGGGCGATGTAATCGGCAAAGCCTTCCGACGTCGTGCGGTCTGGGGAAGAGAGTAAACGTAGCATCTCATCTTCCGTTAAATACGCTTGTTCTTTGGGTTGCTGGTGTATCTCATTTTCAGCGCCTCCATCGGATTATCCATCCTCCAGCCACGATCGACGGCATAGGCCATAAACGTGCGTAGGTGAGATGGATTTTTATCAATAGTACACTGTGAAAAAATACCAAGCTGTCTACGAGCGCTCAACCAACGGATGATGTCCGCCCCGCGCAATGTCTCAATGCCTTTATCGAGGCAGGTGGGGCAACCGACAGCGAATCGTGGTCGACTTCCACTGTGCGAGAAATGGCAATTGAATGTATGTACCAAATAAGGATTATAGTTGCTTGGTAAAATTAATCCATTTATCCTCTTGACAATGACAATCTAATGATTATAAGGAGAAGAGATAATACCTGAATTAACTATTAATCGAAAATACTCCGGTCTCTGGCGTAAGATCAACGTTAATGTTTAAGTAAGAATCACATAATGAAGCTACAATTGCAGCCAATATTGAGATTTTTTGATTTTACGTGACCGGGACTATAAAGACTATGTATGTTTAAGGGGCGTTTGTCTTGGCAGAGGAAAAAGTTGCAACTCGAAATTATTAATGCTGGATTGAATGCTTTTGAGTTCCAGTTTATCAGTCAGTACTGATGATGTGAAGGTCTCAGCTTGGGGAAAAGATTCCAATGGAATTTGGTAGCTGCCCATCGAGTTCTACCGACAGAACTCGATCTGATTGGGTACTCAAGGAATAACTGGGGCGACAGGCGAAGTTGGGTAAACAGGAGCAACCGATTACGGGTACAAACCTTACAAGTGCTGTTGCGCTTACTTGAAAGAAAGTATCGGTATATCCAAATTTTAGAAAATCCGTTTTTTCACTATAATCCCCTGTAATATTCCTAAGCTAAATGCCTGGACAGCGATTACGAAATCCAACCATTGCTTTGATTCTTAGATACTTTTTGTATGTGCTTCCCTATTTCTCGTTTGCATAAGGTTAAGTTGGTAATTGAGGAGTTTTTTACTAACTTTTTAAGCAGTAAGGACTTACTACAAAAGAAAGTCCTTACTACTTTAGAGATTACTATAAGCTAAGCAAGAAAGCTTCCACTTGGTCGGCAGTACGTTGCCAAGACCATGCTTGGGCGAAAAGATGCCCTGAAGTGGCTAGACGTTGACGTTCAGTATCCTGTGTCAATAGGTGATAGATTGCAGTAGTTAGCTGAACAATGTCACTTGGGGGAACTAACAGACAGTTTTCACCGTTGTTAACGTAATCACGATTTCCACCACAGTCAGTGGTCACGACAGCTGTGCCGCAAGCCATTGCTTCAAGGGGGGGTAAGCCAAATGCCTCAAAGTAAGAGGTGTAAACAAAGAGATCTGCCTCTCCATAAAGTTGGGCAAGCTCTTGGTCTGTCGTCGAGGTTTTAACCCGACAAGGCACAGGGCTCGAAAATAGGGCACTTTCTGGAATAGATACGGTTAAATCAAAATTAATCTGTTCCTTTAAACGAGTGACAGCTTTTAAAAAGTCTGAGCCGCCTTTCCAGGTATAACCTGAAGTAGGGTCGCGCATGATGTAAAAAATGTTCTTGCAGCCTGTTTGCGCAGAAGGTTTTGGATACGGATGAAACGTCGAAGTATCTACTCCACCAGAAATAACCGTGCTTTGTAAACCAGTTTCCTGGAGTATGAGCTGGCGGTGCCACTCCGATATGGACATAATTGGAGCACCAATTAAATAAGTCTGTTTTGCTATTTCTGATTCGGGAACCCAAAGCGGTTCATATCCTAGACTTAAACGTACTACCCGGCCTTTTTGGGACTCTAATGCTGGCTTAACTGTCAAATAGAAATTAGGGAGTATGAAATCGGCAGAAGGGATGAAGGCAGAGGTTAGTTCTTTTACTCGTCTGAGTTTGGCACGCAATGGCCAGACTTGGAGTCCATTTTCAGGCATAACGACTTCAATATCATGTCCTTTATCAGCGAGGGCATTGGCTAGGTGATAAATAAAGCGGGCTCCCCCGCCCATTTCTAAACTAAGAACAGGAAACACGATTTTCATAGTTTGTCCTCCCTTTGTTTTACGGTACTATATATTATGCGTTCGAGTAGGGGATTTGTGTGTCAGATGGTACTTTAAGAAAAATTTTGAATACCATAATAAAGAAAAGAAAATTAAGAGGAAGGATGTTCGGCCTGTGACAGTCAATGTCGTAAATCATAAGGATCTCCTCGCTACGATTAATGAACTTCTGTCGGATTCTCGTACGGTCCTAGATGTTGGTTGCGGAATAGGGGAGACACTAGAGAATTTTTGTTGCCCTATAAAAATCGGGGTGGATGCTCATCGACCCTACTTGGAGAACCCAAAGTCTGCTGAACAGTATTTGAAAATAAATTTTACGGCAGAGCGTATTAGCGAACTATTTCTGCCTAAGTCAGTAGATAGTGTTACGTTAATTGATGTCATTGAGCATTTTGAGAAAGACATTGCATGGGATGTCTTGGGACAAGTTGAAGCGATTGCTATTAAAAGGGTTATTATCTTTACTCCGAGGGGTTTTTTCAAACAGCTTGACGTTGACCATTATGGTTTAGGGGGAGAAAGCTACCAGCGGCATCGATCCGGATGGGAGGTTGAGGATTTTAAAAAGCATGGCTATAACATTATAATCTTTAGTAAGTTCCACGATCAGAGTAACAAAGCATTTTTAGAGGTATACGGAAAAAACGCTGAGCCTGTCGATGCCCTCTTGGCTTGGAAAGATTGTTAATATAGAAGTCAGGATCAAAGACCAGAGGTTGGAGAAAAGGACAAGTATCCATCGGCCTCTGGTTCTTAAATATACTCTAAGTGCCCGCTAGCTGAAAAAGAAATGCTTCTAATTTATCAGCTGCCTGCCGCCAGGTCCAAGACTGAGCGTACTTTAATCCGTTAAGGGCAAGTTGATTCCGTATTGTTTCCTGATTTAATAAATGTGCTAGGATAAGGGTTAATTGTTGAGTATCGCTAGGGGGAACAAGTAAACAGTTCTCTCCATTTCTTGCATAATCACGGTTACCTCCATTATCAGTAGTTACGACCGTAGTCCCACAGGCCATTGCTTCTAAAGGGGGCATAGAAAAGGCTTCAAAGTAGGAGGTTGAAACAAAAATATCTGCCTGAGCGTAGAAGCGGGCCATTTCGCTGTCAGAATGGGCATTTACTATCTCATAGGGCAGGGGAGCTGGGTAATTTGCCCCTTCTGGAGCTACAACCTGAACGTCAAAGGCCGGAACCAACTGAGTTAGGCGCTGGCAAGCTTCCCAAAAATCTTCAGTACCTTTCCAAGTATAGCCATGTTCCCTGGAACGAAGGATATAAGCAATTGATAAACGCCCAGTAGAAAGAGATTTTTTGGGACTAGGACAAAAAACAGAGTTGTCAACTCCTCCAGGAATAATAGTGCTGTTTTTTCCGGTTTCTTGTAAAATTAGTTGTCGATGCCATTCGGAGATTGAAATGATTGGAGCATCAATATGGTAAGAAGCTAAGGCTTTTTCTTTCTCTGGCACCCATAAAGGCTCATATCCAAGGCTCAGTCGTACGACTTGGCCTTTTTTTGATTCCCAGGCAGGGAAAACAGTGGGATAAAAATTGGGAAGTATGAAATCCGCAGGTGGTATTCTGTCAAAAGTGAGTTCTTTGACGCGGGTAACCTGTGCTCGTACTGGCCAAGACACAGCAGCATTTTCAGGAAGTACGATTTCTATATTGTGTCCTTTATCCACCATCTCATTAGCCAACTGATAAATAAAGCGTGTCCCTCCGGTTTCCAAACTTACGACTGGAATAACTAGCTTCATAATTTGTCCTCCATAAAGTTATTGTCTTTTCAGTGTATGTTACATCCCGTACCAAGGTTGCAAAATCTGACAGCTAAATCGAATATTACAGAGATTATTTCTTAGGATACGCACCTCTGTTGTGTCAACAAGGAGTGGACTGCCATAACTTATAGTGATGATATTGGGGGAGGATGGATCCAATAATGAAAATTTGTGTCGTGGGGTTAGGTAATATCGGGTTTAATCTGTTCACTTATCTAGACCGAAAATTCTCAGGAGAAGTCATCGGGGTGGATGTGAATGAGAGTAGGGTTAACGAATTAAGACGCCAGGGTCATAGGGTGACCACTGATTATAGGGCTTTAACTGGGATTGATGTTTGGTTAATGGCTCCTTCCACAGGTAATCAAGGTCAAAATTTATTTTCAGCTTTAGAGCATATGATCATCTGTCCAGGTGCTTTGATCTCCATTGAATCGACTTTACCACTAGGTACCATGATGCGTATTAGAGAATTCCTAGAGAAAAGAGGATTTAAATTAGGAACAGATCTTTTCTTGATTCATGTTCCTCACAGGGTAATGTTTGGAGTAGACAAAACTGTCTGTGATACCCCAAGAGTTATGGGGGCCTTTACAAAAGCCTGTCTTGAAAAGGGGCGTGAGTTTTATAACCCATTAGTCCCTCTTTTAGTTGAAGTTTCGGATGTTAGAGTGGCTGAATTATCTAAGGTGGTAGAGAATGTAAAACGGTATGTTGATGTAGCTTTTGCTCAGGAAATATATGGATATTGCGTTACGAATGGAATGAGTTTTGACGAACTGAAAATAGCTGTCAATAGTAAAAGCAACGTCGAACTTTTAGCTACTGACTGGGGAATTGGAGGCGAGTGTCTCCCTAAGGACATGAGTTTCTTAAGAACGGTTTGTCCTTCTGCATTGTTAGAAGGGGCTGAACAGGCAGATCATGACTATCGGGAGCGGATCGTTAAACAGGTGGGTACTGGCAAAGAAGTTTGGGTCAGAGGTTTGAGCTATAAAACAGGAGTTAAGGATCTTGCCCATAGTAGAGGGGTGGATCTGGTCAGAGCTTTAGAAGCGTCCGGTAATACTGTGAGGGTGGAGGATCCCTTATTTTCGTCGGAGGAGCTAATAGAAGCTGGCTTTAAACCCATTAATGAGTTAGAGGGCAATTATGAAAACAAGAAAGAGGAGCACTTAGCGGCTAGAGTAATATTAGATCGGCTAAAAGCCTTAGAGATTAAATAATAGTTGTCACAACATTCAAGAAGACCCGTATGACTTTAAGAATTTTGTGGCTATAAAATAGTGGAAAAAGGAGCAATAAGATGGCTAAAATTTTAGTGACAGGTAGTAAGGGAACGTTAGGTTCAAGATTGGTAGAGGTACTTCAATATCGGGGACACGATGTTTGGGAAGTTGATTTACAACATCATCTTGGGGAAAAATATATTAGGGCAGACATCTCCGAGTATCGCCAATTAGAACGGGTATTTGAGCAAGACTATGATTACGTTTTCCATTTGGCTGCTGAATTTGGTCGTATTAATGGAGAGCATTATTATGACACTTTGTGGAAAACAAATGTGATTGGAACACGCAACATCTTGGAATGGCAATTAAAGAAGGGCTTCAAATTAATCTTCACAAGTTCCTCTGAAATCTACGGAGAAGCAACGGAGCCCTTATTGACAGAAGATTTGCCCCTTAAAAAGACAATCATTCAGCATAATGATTATGCTTTAACTAAGTGGGCAAACGAAGTGCAAGTGATCAATTTTGAAAAGAAATATGGATCTCCTATTGTTAGACTGCGGTTATTTAATGCCTATGGTCCTGGGGAATATTATCATTCCTACCGTAGCGTTGTTTGCCTCTTTATTTATCGTGCATTACAGGCAATCCCATACGAAGTCTATGAAGGGTACTACCGTGTCTTTATGTATGTAGATGATCTAATTCCGACTATAGCTAACGCAGCTCATAACTTTAGACCTGGTGAGGTTTATAACATTGGAGGAACGGAATACCGCGGTGTAAGAGATTTAAGTGATTTAGTGCTCAAATATACGGAGGGTGATCCAAAATTGGTTAAATATCTCCCTGAAGATAAGCACAATACGGTCAGCAAACGGCCAGATATCAGCAAAGCGAAAGAGGATTTGGCACATGGACCTAAAGTGCTGCTAGAAGAAGGATTGCCAAAAACTGTAGAGTGGATGAAAAAGATATATCCCAACTGCCACTAGGTAGAGCTGTTCGCAATCGAATATCGCTTAAGCCCCTAAATATGTTTAACTATACTTCAGATGGAGTATTAAACTTCATCTGAAGTAAGCTTTTTAATAAGGAGTGAAAACGCTAATGCTAACGCAAACACCTAAAGTTAGTATCATCATCCCCACATACAATCACGCCCGATACCTGCCCTATGCTCTAGAGAGCGTCATTAATCAGAGTTACGCAAATCTTGAAGTCATAGTAATAGATGATGGGTCCACAGATGGAACATCCGAGGTTGTGAAGCCATATCTCTCGAAAATTAACTACATTTATAAGGCAAATGGAGGAACACCCAACGCTTTAAATTACGGTTTATCGGTGGCGACTGGGAAGTATATTTGCTGGTTAAGTGCCGACGACGGCTTAATAGGGAACAAAATTGCTAAACAAGTTGGACTGATGGAAAGTGATCCAGGCATGGGTTTTAGCTACACGAGCTTTATAGTTATTAATGCTAATGGTATAAAACAATACGATGTGAATTCAGCCTTTTACTCTAACAAGCAGGAAATGGTGACGAAACTTATGGAGGGCTGCTTTATTAACGGATCATCCGTAATGATGAGCAGTTCTGCTTTAAAAATAGTAGGGAATTTTGACGAAGGATTGCCCCAAGCCCATGATTATGATTTGTGGTATCGATTCCTTCGTCATTATGCTTGCGGGTTTCTGGCGGAACATCTTTTGGCTTACCGCTGGCACGGTGAAAATATGAGTCTACATCCTAATGAAGCTTGCTCTGTAATTGTTCAAGAGAGAGCGAAAAGGTTATTCCCGGAGTGGTTAACTTAATACCAGTTAGGCAGAGAAAATGATGGGGAGCGATATGATTCGCTTCCCATCATTTACTATAATCCATAGATTCACAGAAGTAATGATGAGATTTGGAACAAAAAGTGGACAGGTAAATATTATATTACGGAAGGAATAATTTGGATATTTCTTTAAAGGTTTTATAGTTTAATTCAATTATAATTATAAAGTAAGGAGATAGGATAATGATCCCTTTAACTACTGGGTTTATCGAAAATACACCTGTTTTAGGCATAAGACCAAGTACGAACCTTGCAGTAAGGATCGTTAATAATGGCAATCTTGAGTCTTCTGTTGAAATCCGGGGGTTCTTTGTAACTGGGATTGAAAAAACACAATATGTATTAGAGTTTGCTACCTTGGCAGATGGAGAAGTGGCGACAAGAAATTATTATGCCCAGTTTGATGCTTTTGAATTTCAATTTATAGTTGATTCTGATGCGACAGAAATCTCAGCATGGGGAAAAGATAGCGAAGGAAATCTGACGGCTGCCCATCGCGTGTTACCTGCAGAACTCGATCCAATGGGTCCTGACGGAGCCACAGGAAGCGTTGGAGGGACAGGGTCGACGGGAGCCACAGGAAGCGTTGGAGGGACAGGGTCGACGGGAGCCACAGGAAGCGTTGGA
>NZ_JAJDOO010000037.1:13637-42771 GCF_020595055.1 Desulfosporosinus shakirovi
TGGAGCTACAGGAGCTACAGGAGCAGCTTTAACCGTTGAGTATGCCTATGTCTTTAACACTGGGGAACAAGCAGTGCCGATAGAAGGAGACCTTACGTTTAGTACAAATGGGGCTCTATTTGGTCCAAATCATATAGTAGGTACTGGCGAAGTTGCTATTACAAGTTCTGGGATTTATGCAGTCTGGTTTATTGTTGCTGGGGCGGAAGCTAACCAATTTACTCTCTTCCAAAACGGTGTGGAAATTTCAGGAAGTATTTATGGTTCAGGTGATGTAACTCAACCTAACCCTGGAATGGTCATAATTTCCGCAGAGGCAGGAGATACCTTAAACGTTAGGAATCATACCAGTTTGACTCCTGTAAATTTGCAAGATACAGCAGGAGGAACTCAACCCAATGTAAATGCTTCTATTATGCTTTTAAAGCTAAGTGAACTACCTCTAATTACTCCAGCGCTGGAAGCTGTGAATGATGCTGAGACAACAGTGGAAATGCGTGCAGCTATTGAAGATCCTCTACTTGGATTAGATCTTACAACCTATGATACGTTAAGTGAAAATTTACAGAATCAAGTATTAGATTCAATTTTAAATAACCGTCCTGTTTTTGGATATTTCACAGTTGCAAGTGTACAGGAAGCCTTAGATTATTTTGTTGATAATATTGTTGATCCGGAGAATATTTGGGTTCAAGCTGGTGCCATTAATGGAGACGGGAGCATGGCTAATCCCTTTGGAACTATTGAAGAAGGAATGGCAGCTGTGGAAGAAGGAGGTACTGTCCACGTATTAGGTGGTACGTACAATGTCGCTACTCAGATTGTAATTACTAAGCCGTTAACGTTATTAGGAGAATCTGATCCTCTTCCGCAAATAGTGTTTGATCCCTCAGTGACTTTAGATGGTCTTCAGATTGTTGCAGATAATGTTACGATTGAAAGTTTGCATTTAATAAGTAACAGGACTCTTACAGCGGATAATGCTGTGTTTAGAGTTGTTTTAAAATCATCGAGCCCAATTGACCTGTACGACAATTTTAATCTTCGTTCCAGCATCATAGAGGGTACAGTGCGAAGTGGGTATATTTTTGCTCAGGATATGACAATTGAGGATACAGGATTTATTCATAATGCCAATAATACCCAGTCGCTAAGGTTACAGCTTGTTAGGGGAACCACAACTATTCAAAACAATACCTTCCAAGGTAACAGCACGAGTCTCGGGGCGATAGTAGTGGAACCAAATTTAGTATCTTATACAACCTCTGGTGACATTATTGTCACTGGCAATACAATGACGAGATTTACCCAGTTTGTGAACTTCTTCCCACACCTTGCAGGACCGACAAGCTTAGTAATTCAAAATAATGACATCGACCACGAAGATCGTTCCGGAAGCTCAGTCATATTATTTTCCCGAGTAGATTATTCATTAATGGAAGAAATTCTTATTGAAGATAATTCGATTGTTAATCCAAATATTGAGCGACTTGCAGTATATTACAGCGGGGCAGGTGGTAGCTTTGTGCCTGCTCCAGGTCAAATTCAAGTGTATGATAACACCTTCGATATTGCCTTGCCGTGGGGGAGACCGACAGATACGGTTGATCCAAATTTCCCGGTAGGCTATGCAAGCGATGCTCCTGTAGGAATGACTCTGGCTGCTTTCGATTTACAAGGAAACGTTAACGTTTAAAAATTTTTTTAAAGGTAATGATTGTTTAAAAAGCTATTGCTAATTTTTAATCAGAATTTAAATAATTATATTTATTAAATTAAAGGTCTATAATAAAATAATTTTTAATTATAGACCTATTTATACAACCAAGGATTGTTGAATTAGGTTAGAAATCCATTTATCTGGTAATTTACCAAATAGCATGAGGTGTTTTGATTTTCTTATCCTAGGCTTGTCGAATGTATTTTAAGCAGGACATACGGAGAGTGCCAAAAATACGTTCACTTTAACATTACTTTAAACATATACTATATAACTTAAAGACCATCTAGTTGATTGTTTATCGAATTAGAGAGTGTTAAAGAAACTACTGACCAGCATAATTATTAAGGTGGTAACTGAAGAGGAAAATAGTGTTTTACAATTGGTATCCTGAGTTATCAATAGTAAGGAGGCATATAATGGCTTCGTTAACAACCGGATTGATCGAGAATACAGGAGTTTCTGGTGTGCGACCCTGTACGACGCTCTTAGTGACAATTTCTAATGCTGACCTAGTAGGTGCTACTGTTCGAATCAGTGGATTTTATTGGACTGGAACGGCTAAGAAAGAGTACGTTTTAGATTTATTAACTGTGGCACCTGGGAAAGTTTCAAATAATAGCTATTACGCCAATTTTGATGTCTTTGAATTCCAATTTATCTCTAGCTCTGATGCTGTAGAAATCTCAGTTCGGGGGAAGGATGACGTTGAAAATCTTACAGCAGTTTATAATATGCTACCAGCACAACTTTTACCAGGCATGGAAGGAGTTGTGGCGGAGGCGTCGAAAATGACGATTCCCACCGCCTTGAACCGAGTTTACGTACTAAACTCTAGCAGCAACAATGTCTCAGTCATTGACGGAATCTCCAATACCTGCATAGGAAACGTAATAATGGGTTCGGGACCCCTCGGTATAGGTGTGAATCCAGCAACAAATAAAATTTACGTGGCAAACTTTGGCAGCAATAATATCTCAGTCATTGACGGGAACTCTAATGCGGTCATTACCACCATTTCTGTGGGTTCCAATCCGGTAGGCCTCGGGGTAAATCCGATAACCAACAAGATATATGTAACGAACTGGGGGAGTCATAGTGTCTCAGTTATTGACGGATTTACCCATGTTGTTATAGCAACCATTATGGTAGGGGCATCTCCAAAAGGAGTGAACGTGAATCCAACAACAAACCTAATCTATATTACAAATCATATCAGCAACAATGTTTCAGTCATCGACGGAAATAATAATGTGGTCAAAACTATCGTAAATCTTGGGATCTAAACTGAGGATTTGCATAGTAAAGGGCAAGAAAAACTTGTTTTGTCTCAATTAATTGTTTTATACCGAAGGGGAATTCTGTGATGAAGATTATGACAATATTAGGTACTCGTCCGGAAATCATTCGCTTAAGCCAAATTATTCCTCTCTTAGATCAACTTTGTGACCATATCTTCGTGCATACCGGGCAGAACTTCGACCGTACTTTAAATGATATATTTTTTTCTGATTTAGAATTGCGATCTCCGGACTACGTATTAAATTGCGAATCATTGAGCTTAATGGGGCAAATCGGTGAGATACTTCGCAAGTGTGAACAGGTAATGCTCAAAGAGAAGCCTGATCGCTTGCTTATTTTAGGGGATACTAACAGTGCTTTGGCGGCGATGGCTGCCAAACGGCTGCGCATTCCGGTTTACCACATGGAGGCGGGTAACCGCTGTTATGATGACCAGGTGCCAGAGGAAGTCAATCGTCGGGTAATCGATCATTGCAGTGATATTTTAATGCCTTACACGGAACGAAGTCGATTCAATCTATTGAAGGAAGGGATCGACGGAAAATGCATTTATGTAACTGGGAACCCAATTGGCGAGGTTCTCGGTTATTATGCAGACAAAATTGAAAAAAGCAGAGTTCTACACACGATGGGGGTCAGCCATAAAGACTACTTCCTAGTGACGTTGCACCGTGCCGAAAATGTGGATGACCAAGAACGCTTGACCAAATTCATAACTGCTTTGCATAAATTATATGCAGAATATGAGATGCCGCTTATTTGCTGTCTGCATCCTCGTACCCGTTCTCAATTGGAGAAACAAAGTAAGACTCTTGAGGGAGTTGGAATTCAGGTCGTAGAACCGTTAGGGCTATTTGATTTTGTTTCTTTAGAGCAAAATGCCTTCTGTGTTCTCAGTGATAGCGGAACAGTTCAAGAGGAATGTTGTCTCTATAAAGTTCCAAATGTTACGTTAAGGGATGTGACTGAGCGGCCGGAAACAATAGAGGCTGGAAGTAACTTAATTGCTGGTTGCGAACCAGCAGACATCTCGCGAGCAGTAAAAACGGTTTTAAGCCAGGGGTATGATTGGAAGCCTCCACAAGAATACATGAAACAAAATGTGAGTAGAAAAGTTATAAAAATCCTAATGGGTCGTTAAGTATATTGGATTAATAAATACTTTCTATGAAATATGGAGCTGTTTCCAAGGCTATTTAAATAGAGATGAAAAAAGGAAATTCAATTAATGAGGCAGAGAATAGTGGATATAGCCGGGTTTAAAGAAGACATGGGTCTGGATCTTGAGGCGCTAAAAGAATTGTATATGATTTTCGTAGGTGAGATAAAAAAGAGAAAGAAGCAGTTAATAGACTTTTAAGCGATGAAAAAGTTGGAGGACTAAAAAAGCTGTACACAATATAAAAGGTATTGCTAGCAGTTATCGAACTCTGAATGTATTTGAGAGTGCAAAGAACTTGGATGTTAAGTTAAAAGAACCAGGAGCTTGATGTGGAAATCGTAAAATATATGAAAAGCTCTTTAGCAGCCCAAAAACTAATAGAAGGACAGGATAAACATAAGATAACATCTTTGATCAAGAAGGAAAATGTGGACATTGCTGAAATGATCGTAGATGGAAAATTGTATTGAGCGATAAAGATTTCAGGAAGTTCTAGCCAGGCTTACATTATTAAGAACATAATAATGTAAGCCTGAAACAAAAATCGAAGGGAGTGCCGCTGACTACTAGAAAAGTAGTTTTGCGACACTCCCTTTATAAATTACTGTTGTAAAAATTCCTGAACATAAAGGTTCCCATACGCACTTCCATAGGCTATTCCAACGCCCACATGTGTAAAGCGGGGATCTAGGATATTAGCTTTATGACCCGGGCTTTGCATAAGTGCGGCCATTGAACCTGGTACGGATTTATTGCCGGAAATGTTTTCTCCAGCCCAACGTACTGTAATGCCTGCTTGCTGCATCATGGCCCAGGGGCTGCCGTAGGTTGGAGAGGTATGACTAAAGTAGTTGTTAACTTTCATATCGTTTGCCTTAGCTCTCCCCACAGCAGTTAAGCGGAGGTCTGCAATTACCGGATTTAAACCGGCGGCAATCCGTTCCTGATTGATCGTGTCCACCATGAGTTGCTCGTCAGCCGTTAATGCTGAGACAGGAGGGATTGAGTTGCCTGTTTGATTAGTTGGAGGAACAGGTGCGGGAGTAGGAGTAGGAGTAGGAGTAGCTGGAACGGGGCTTATTTGTTGATAATTTTTCAGGGAAATAACATTTCCACTCTGGTTGGATGCTAACGGTCCAATATTGACATGAGTTGGGGATGAAACGACGATTGGAGCTGGAGCTGGAACCGGAGTAGTTAAAGGCGCAGAATATTTCAGCGTAATAACGGAGCCTGATAATTGACGAGGAGCGCCAATAATCAGAGCAGCTTGGACCGGTAAAGCTACTGTCGTCATCAGCACCCCGATTTGAATTCCCATTAGTACTTTTGTTGCTTTTTTCACTTATGTACCTCCTTGTGCTTGTATATTCGAGACAACTGCAGTATACCATGTGAAGTTGCCTCCTGGAACTGGTATATTATAGAAGGGACACCAGACCTTTTAGCCTCTTATAATTTCCCTCGAGCAATAAAAAGCGCTATAATAAACAAATACTAACTAGTAATTAATTATTTACGTAGTTGATTTACATAAGTTAAACTCCTGTTCAAGGTTACTGGAATAACGGAAAAGAAAGGGTGAAATATAAGTATGGCAAATGAGATGCTACTCATCTTTGCTCATCCTGACGATGAATCCTTTGCCTTAGGCGGAACGATTGCTAAATACGCCGAACAAGGGATAAGGATTACCCTAGTGGTTGCGACCAAAGGAGAGGCCGGTAAAGCGGCAGGGATTTGTAAACCGGAAGAACTCGGATTAGTTCGCGAGCAAGAACTTCGGCGTGCTGCAGACGTCTTGGGGATTGCTGAGGTCATCTTTCTAGGATATAAAGATAAAGAAGTTCCACTCTCTTCGCCCCTGGAAATAGTAGAGAAGCTTGTTCGAGTTATACGTAAAATTGGTCCCCAAGTTGTGATTACCTTTGGAGCAGACGGTGCCTCGGGACACCGCGACCATCGGGCGATCCATTACTTTACGAAGGCTGCCATTCGACTGGCCAAAGAACTCATAGAGCCAGAATGGGGAACCCCGTATATTTTGCCTCGACTTTGCTATGTTCAGTCCGGATGGAGGCTTTCGGAGGATGTATTACAGGAAATTGACTATATTATCTCGATCAAACAATGGGCTGAGAAGAAAAAGAAGGCAATCATTGAGCATCGAACTCAATTGTTCTCTCAACAGAAATTTGAGACAATGGATGAACGAATAAAGGAAAATTATTATAGCCGAGAGTATTTTCAATGTGATTTTGAATTAAGTGTCTTTCCTGGACGTGGTGAGGATATCCTTGCAGATTTGGAGAGGGTGGATTCTTAAGTGAAAGAGAAGGTAGTACTAAAATTTTGCCCAGACTATACAGCGGATGTAGAAAAGAGTTTGAGGGAAGGACTAAGGGAATGGGGCGGAATGTCTACCTTTGTGAAGCCTGGGCAAAGAATTTTGCTTAAAGTAAATCTTCTCATGAAAAAACGGCCAGAAGAAGCTGTTACAACCCACCCCAGCGTTGTTGAAGCCGTGGTTCGCCTCGTTCAGGAGGCGGGTGGGATACCTATTATAGGGGATAGCCCAGGCGGGCCCTATACAGTAAATGCATTGCAAACGATCTATGCAAAATCGGGGTTGCGTGAGGTTGCAGAGCGGACTGGCGCAATTCTAAACGAAGATATTGGACAAACAACGATCCAGTATCCAGAAGGAAAAATTGTTAAGAGTTTAATCGTTACAAACTGCGTTTTGAACGCGGATGTAGTTATGCCTGTCTCAAAGCTTAAAACACATGCTATGATGACCTTCACAGGTGCAGTTAAAGTTCTGTTCGGGGTGATACCTGGACTCTTAAAAGCTGAATATCATCTAAAGATGTTTAAAATCTCGGATTTTGCAGATCTCTTGGCAGACATTGCTATTTGGGTAAATCCGGCCCTAAGTATCATGGATGGGGTTATGGGGATGGAAGGGGATGGACCCTCATCAGGTAAACCACGAAACATCGGAGCGCTGATTATGAGTACTGACCCTTTCGCCTTAGATGTTGTAGCTTCCGATCTAATTGGCTTAAAGCCTGAAAAGGTTCCCACTCTGATGGCAGCACGTTCACGAGGTCTTACAAGTCGACTCAATGAATTGGAATTGAGAGGGGACCCGCGTTCCCTTTGGCGAATTGAAAATTTTCTAATCCCTAAAGCAGTATCCACTAATTTTCTGGATATGGTCCCTTTGCCGCAAAGTGTAAAGAACTTTGCAGTTAACCGTGTACGACCTTTTCCAATGTTTGAGCACGAGAAGTGTGCAGGGTGCAGAGACTGTGTCAATAATTGTCCGCCGAAAGCATTGAAAATGGATGAGAATCAGCGGCCGGTGGTTGATTTGCAAGCTTGTATACGTTGTTTTTGCTGTCAGGAGCTTTGTCCATATCATGCAGTAAAGCTCTTTAAACCTTGGCTGGGGAGAAAACTGCTAAAGTAAATACCGGGGTATGCTAATACTGGATTGTCGATCTTGAATTAGATTAAGAATTATGTATTTGGGCGGAGGGTGTTAATAAATGGCAGAAAGTGCTCTAATAATTGATGTGGGATCAGGCACCCAGGATATTCTTATATATCAGCCGGGGAAGAATTTGGAAAACTGTCCGAAGTTTATTGTTCCCAGTCGGACCCAAATTGTAGCAGCCAAAATTCGCAAAGCTACGGATCGAGGAGAGAGAATCTTTCTGCATGGGTATTTGATGGGTGGAGGAGCAAGCTCTGCGGCACTGAAAAAGCATGTAGCCGCAGGTCTCAAGGCTTATGCAACTGCTCAAGCGGCAGTGACCTTTAATGACAATCTGGCCATAGCTGAGGGAATGGGAATCGAGCTTTGCGAAGAAGCTCCAGAATCGGCAACTCCTATTTGGCTGGGAGATGTTGACACATCCTCTTTGCGACAAGCGCTTGAAGCATTCAGTCTTAACTATCCATTAAAAGCAGCGGTTGCAGTCCAAGATCATGGATTTAGCATATCCGAGAGTAATCGAACTCTTCGGTTTCGACTTTGGGAAGACTTCGTTATGCAGGGGGGAGACTTGCGAAAGCTAGTTTTCACTCAGGATATTCCAGAGGTATATACCAGAATGCGTGCAGTTCGAGAGATTATTCCGGAGGCAGTCCTGACAGATACCGGGACAGCGGCGCTCTTGGGAATCATGGCTGATCACTATGTGAAACCTCACTTGGATCAAGGAATCTTAGCTGTTAATATAGGAAATTCACATACTCTTGCCGCCGCTATTCGTGGTGAGCGGGTGTATGGAATATTCGAACAACACACTAGTATGCTCAATCCAGAATCTCTTGCTCATCTTATTAAACAGTTTCAATTAACTGAATTAACCAATGCTGAGATCTATGAGCAAGGAGGGCATGGAGCGACCATTCACCCTGAAATGAGCCCAGGCTGGGATTTTGTTGTGGTTACTGGCCCCAGAAGAAGTATGGCAAAATCCCTTCACTGGTATGAAGCGGCACCCTATGGGGATATGATGTTAACGGGGTGTTTTGGAATTCTAGCAGGCATGGGAATCACTGATTAAAAAAAATTTTAAAAGGGCAAGGACTTTTTGCACAAATGGAGAATTTAACTGAGAGAGTAAACACTCTCTTTCGCAGATTTGAGACATTAGAAACGGGGGAGGACCATGGCCGAATTCTTATCACAATTTCGTAACTTTGGACTGCGTAGCGCTATTGATATCATTGTTGTGGCAGTGGTCTTCTACCAGTTTTATATGCTCATTAAACGCACGCGTGCTGTTCAGTTGGTTAAAGGAGTAATGGTCCTTTTAGTCGTATTCTTGCTGGCGAAATTTTTTGATCTAACAAGCATCACTTGGTTGTTAGATAAACTCATTCAGATGTTTGTCATAGCCATTCCTGTTGTTTTTCAGCCCGAACTAAGAAAGGCTTTAGAGCAATTGGGACGAGGAAGGTTTTTTACTCGTCATCCATCAGCACCGGGCGTGGATACCTTAGAACAAGTCGTAGAGGAATTAGTACGTTGTACACAAGTCCTTTCCAAGAATCGGATTGGGGCTTTGATTGTGCTTGAACGACAAACAGGAGTTCAAGATTTTGTAGAAACGGGAATCAAGATTGATGGCATGGTATCATCTGAGTTTCTAGTTAATATCTTTATTCCGAATACTCCGCTCCATGATGGGGCAGTGATTATTCGGCGAGATCGTGTGGCCGCTGCGGGGTGTTTTCTCCCATTATCCGAAAATCCCAATATTAACAAGGAATTGGGAACACGTCACAGAGCGGCATTGGGGTTGACAGAAATTACGGACTCCTTGGCTCTCGTTGTCTCGGAGGAAACCGGGGCTATATCGATTGGGATAGATGGTACCTTGACTCGTTTCACAGATGAAAAAACATTACAGGAATTATTGCTGAGGGAACTTGATGTTAAAACTATCTCATCATCAGTCATTCCATTTTGGAGGTGGTAGCCATGCTGGAGATACTTCGGCGAAACCTCGGCGTCAAGGTGGTTTCGTTCTTATTTGCAATCATATTTTGGTTATTTGTGCTTAACCAAGAAACACCTGATAAGCTACTCCCTGAGCAGACTCTGACTATTCCGCTTGTAGTCAGCGGATTGAATCAAGATATGGTTGTTATGACCCAGCTTCCTTTAGTTCTTGTTCGTTTTCAAGGGATTAATCCCAGTGCTAATATTAAAAATATCTATGCGGTGGTTGATCTTTCCGACGGAGTGCCTGGGGAAAGTACTTATGGCATTAAAGTAAATGCGCCCCAAGGAACTAATGTCGTTGACCTTCAACCAGCCAATATTAAATTAAAGCTAGATTCTGTCCAAGAGAAGACGGTTCCAGTTCAAGCCATTATTTCAGGTACCCCTGCGACTGATTATCAAGTGGGCAACCTTATTATTAAACCTTCGGCAGTCAATGTACGCGGACCCAGTTCTATGGTGGGTACTCTAGACAAAGTGATTGTGGAAGTCAGTGTAACAGGAGCTAATGAGACGGTTCAGGTTTCTCGACCAGTAAGTTTTCGAGATAAAGAGGGTAAGCCAATTTTTGGACCGAACCCGGGCTTGGATATTTTAAGTGCCTATCCGAGCAGTGTGGATGTGATTGCTCCAATCATAGCGAGGGAACTTTCTTCAAAGATGATTCCGTTGAAAGTTACCAGCACTGGGACACCGGCCCCAGGAATGGAACTTCGGGAGTTAGTCTCTTCTCCGGCTAGTGTACAAGTTTTAGGTACTCCTCAAGCTTTAAAAGAATTTGACTCAGTGAATATTGGACCAGTAGACATTAGTAATCTAGCAGAAAATAAAACCTTTCAGATTCCAATCGAACAAGTAACGTTACCGCCGGGAGTTACCTTTTTAAGTGGGACAACCTTGAGTGTTATTGCTCAGATTAGCCCCGGACCCATTCAAAAGAGTATTTCACAGGTTGCGGTTAGAATTCATAATATAGGAGATGGACTAGAGCTAGAACAGCCTATTCCTCCTGTTGATATTGTTATTGAAGGTCTTTCTGAGAGCGTAAAAGATGTAAAAGCAGACCAGATACAGCTTTGGGTAGATGCCTCTGGTCAGGCAGTCGGCAGTTATACAGCGGTTAAAGTTTTCTGGCAACTCCCTCCGGGAGTAACAATGCCCACTACACCGCAAGTGAACTATAACCTTAAATCTATCTTGGAAAAAGAGCCAGAGTGAACTTGTTCAGCAAAGCTGATGTTGGAAGCAGAGTATGGAACTCCTTCCTATGGTGGGAGTCTTGGGAGTGGACAAATACGTGGATTTAGTGTGGTCGAATTTGAGAATCCCTGTAGAAGAGGATGTCTTCTTAACGACTATGATGGCTCGCAAGCTAAAAGTACCAGAGCATAGTATAAGCGGTCTTCGTTTCCTGCGGCGTTCCTTGGATGCTCGTAAAAAGCCTCATCTTGTTTTCGTTTATACGATTCAATTCTCGCTTGAAGTACCTAGAACTGAGGGGAATCGAATTTTAGCGCGGGTTACAGGATTAAAGGAAGCGCCTATTGAGGTTTCCGTTATATGGACTAGGCCCACTAATAGTCTAATTCATCGGCCTGTAGTGATTGGTGCTGGACCGGCAGGATATTTTGCTGCCTTAACCCTAGCTCGAAGGGGATATGCTCCGCTAGTACTGGAACGGGGTGACTCAGTCGAGGAACGAACACTCAAAGTCAAGGAATTTTGGGATGCCGGAAAGTTAGATACGGAGAGCAATGTACAGTTCGGTGAAGGCGGGGCCGGGACATTCTCGGATGGAAAGCTCACAACACGAATTCAAGATCGACGGATTTCGGATGTTTTAGAGACCTTCGTCAAGCATGGAGCCCCGTCCGAAATTCTATATTTAGCCAAGCCGCACATTGGGACAGACATACTTAAAGATGTAGTCAAAAGACTTCGGCAGGAAATTGTGTCTTTGGGTGGAGAGGTTCGTTTTCGGTCTAAAGTAACTGGATTACAGACCTCATTAGGCCGTCTAAGAAAGATTATCGTCAACGGAGAAGAGGAAATCCCCGCTGAAGCAGTCATACTTGCTATTGGGCACAGTGCCAGGGATGTTTACAAATACTTATACGACATGAACCTTACTTTGGAAAAGAAATCATTTGCTATTGGTTTGCGGGTTGAACACCCGCAGTCGCTTATTAATCTGTCCCAGTATGGAGTTGAGGAACACCCGCATCTCGGACCAGCAGACTATCAGCTGACCTATAAGGATGTGCGAACAGGCCGAGGGGCTTATGCTTTTTGTATGTGCCCAGGAGGAAAGGTTGTGGCAGCTGCCTCTGAAGAGGGAGGGGTTGTTACGAACGGTATGAGCGGCTATGCTCGAGATACGAAGATTGCCAACAGTGCCATAGTCGTAACTGTTGGAGCGGATGATTTTCCCACTGCGCATCCGCTAGCTGGTCTGGAATTCCAAAGATCATGGGAACATAAGGCGTTTATTGCAGGCGGGTCAAGTTACATGGCTCCGGCTCAACGAGTTATAGACTTTTTGGAGCGGCGTATCACAAATAGTTTTGATTTAATACCTACTTATTCACCGGGCGTTGTATCGTATGATCTACATGAAGTGTTGCCGGATGCTGTCGGAGATGTATTAGAGCGAGCACTTCGAGTTTTCAATGGGCAAATAAAAGGATTTACTGGAGAGAAGGCGACTCTAACCGGGATCGAGACAAGAACCAGCTCTCCCATCCGAATTGTAAGAAATGCACAGGGAGAATCCTTAAACCTAGCAGGGTTATATCCAGCAGGTGAAGGAGCGGGATATGCCGGGGGAATTACAAGTGCTGCCGTAGATGGGATAAGAATCGCCGAATTTCTTATGGCGCAATTTGCTCCTATAGAGTAAACTAATGTAGTTGACTTTGATCATTAAGAATAACGATGCTGAAGATTAAGAACATTTTGCAAGAATAGTAATACACTAGATAGGAAGGGAGGGAACGATTTGAATCGACTCTTTGGAACTGATGGGGTGCGTGGTGTCGCGAACAGCCAGCTGACCCCCGATCTCGCTTTTCGGCTTGGTCAAGCTGGTGCTTTTGTACTTAGCAAGGAGCATCCACACCCCCGAATCATAATCGGTAAAGATACCAGGATCTCTGGAGATATGCTGGAAGCGGCACTTATCTCTGGAATTTGCTCTGTTGGAGCGGATGTTTTGCGGGTAGGGGTATTACCAACGCCTGGAATCGCCCTCTTAACGCGTACTCTTGATGTTAGTGCCGGCGTCGTAATTTCGGCGTCTCATAATCCTGTACAAGATAACGGAATTAAGTTTTTTGATTCAACAGGGTATAAATTGCCAGATGCTGTCGAAGATGAGATTGAAAGAATTGTAGTAAGTACAGAAAAGCCTTGGCAGACCCCGATTGGTGGGGAGATCGGACGGGTCATTGATGTAACCGATGCCGAATCGCGTTATAAAGATTTTCTTAAGTCGACAGTAGGCCGTCTGGATGGGATTAAAGTTGTTTTAGATTGTGCCAATGGAGCAGCATCGTTTGTCGGTCCCAAGGTATTACAAGAGATTGGGGTTGAGGTAATCTCTATTTGTAATACACCCGATGGAGTAAATATTAATGCAGCTTGTGGTTCAACACATCCGGAAAGGTTACAAAAGGCAGTTCTGGAACACGGTGCAGATCTTGGATTAGCAATGGATGGAGATGCCGACCGCCTCATTGTGGTAGATGAACAAGGAACTATCTTAGATGGGGATTTCATCATACTAATTTGTGCCTTAGCCCAAAAATCGAAGGAGAAATTAGCTCAGAATGCAGTCGTAGTCACCGTCATGAGCAACTTAGGCTTACATCTTGCCCTAAAAGGGGCAGGAATCCAAATATATGAGACACAAGTCGGGGACCGCTATGTCATGGAAGAATTAATCAGAACCGGTGCCCAGCTCGGTGGAGAGCAGTCTGGTCATATAATTTTCCTCGACAACAACACGACCGGGGATGGATTATTGACTGCCCTTCAGTTGTTATCTGTGATCAAGGAACGACAACTTCCGCTATCCGCGCTCGCTTCTCAAATGCAACGTTTACCTCAGGTTCTCCTCAATGCTAGAGTTCAACATAAGGAACGGTTGATGAAAGATGCCAGAGTGCTTGCCAAAGTATATGAGGTTAAAGAAATACTCAACGGTCAAGGCAGAGTATTAGTTCGCCCCTCTGGAACAGAGTCTCTTATTCGAGTGATGGTTGAAGGTCTGGATCAGCAAAAATTAAAAGAATTAGCCCAAGAGGTTATTGACACTATTATGCAATGTGATGAATAAAATACCAGTAGATAACTTTTGAATTTTGCTTGTAATTATTCATGTGCCTTTCTTAATTAAGCATTATTAGCTAATGGGAGGCGCATGAACTAACGAGTTCTCAATATTATCTCATGCTAAGCTATTACTTGGAAAGAAGGTGATGCTATACGTAGTAGATAGGTAAGTAAGGATGCTTTTTGGATGAATAGTTGAACCAGTCAGGCAATAATATAAGCGCCAGGACCTTAGCAGTTATTTATTTAAGGTCGACGAGGAAGAGGGTTATCGAATGATTCGGCGGATCCCTCTCGGTGGCTTGTCACCGTAAAGCTTGCTTAAAACCGAAGAGTAATTTTCGGGACAAAGGCTAAGCTGACAAGACAAGGGGAAGATGTGTTCAATTTGATCCCCCTTGCTTGTGTTGCCTAGAATCTGAATCAACGAAGCCGTCCACTTAGGTCGGCTTTTATTATTTTTTAGAGCCCAAGGGAAGATTATTAAGTTTAGAATGAAAAGTATGATAACTTTGCAGGGTGAGTATTTTGTTATTTATATTTTGTAAGGAGCGTTTAAAAGAAAGATCTTTAGGTTTTGCACATAAAGAGGACAAAGATAGTAGGTACTAATTTTCAGAGAGAGAGGGGTAAACACATATGTGTGGTATTGTCGGATATATTGGAAAACAGGTGGCTATTCCCATTTTAGTGGACGGTTTGAAGAAATTAGAGTATAGAGGGTATGATTCAGCAGGAGTAGCCGTCTTAGATTGTGATAAAATAGTGGTTTCTAAAAGTGTAGGGAAGATAGTAGCCTTAGAAGAAGAACTAGGACAGGTTTATTCCCAATCTTGCATTGGGATTGGACACACTCGGTGGGCGACACATGGGCGACCCTCTCAGGTTAATGCTCACCCTCATTGCGATTGCAAACAGGATTTTGTGGTAGTGCACAATGGAATTATCGAAAATTACTTGGAATTGAAAGATATGCTAATTGAAAAAGGGCATAAATTTGCCTCGGAAACAGACACAGAGGTTTTGGCCCACTTACTTGAAGACTACTATGAAGGAGACTTCGAGGGAGCTGTGCGCAAGGTTCTAAAGACGATCCGCGGGTCCTATGCAATGGTTGTTTTAAGACGCCAAGACCCGAATAAGCTGGTGGCTGCTCGCAAAGACAGTCCTATGGTGGTCGGTCTCGGAGAAGGAGAGTTTTTTGTAGCTAGCGATATCACAGCAATTTTAAACTATACTCGTAAAGTCTATATTCTAGATGACGGCGAAATGGTAGTTATTACAGAAGACGGGGTTACGGTCTCGGACTTCGTAGGTAATTCTCGTACGAAAGAAGTCTACGACGTAAAGTGGGATGCAGTGGCTGCTGAGAAGGGCGGATATGAGCACTTCATGCTCAAGGAAATCCATGAACAACCTAAAGCTCTAAAAGACACGATGTTAGGACGCTTGGAAGAAGATAAGATTATTCTTCAGGAAGTAGATTTAACGCTTGAAGAATTAGCCCAAATTAACAAGGTTTATATCGTCGCTTGCGGTACAGCCTGGCATGCAGGATTGGTTGGTAAGACCTTGATAGAACGGTGGGCATATCTGCCTGTTGAAGTAGATATTGCTTCTGAATTTCGCTATCGTTCCCCTCTTGTAGATAAGCATACCCTAGTTGTGGTCGTGAGCCAGTCTGGCGAAACAGCCGATACCTTAGCGGCCCTGCGTGAAGCCAAAAACCGCGGTGCACGTGTAGTTGCGGTCACGAACGTGGTAGGCAGCACAGTATCCCGTGAAGCTCATGATGTGATCTTTACTTGGGCCGGCCCAGAGATTGCAGTAGCTTCGACGAAAGCCTATACAACTCAATTGGAAGGAATGATTTTACTTGGACTCTATCTCGCTCAGGTCAAAGGAACGTTGCCCTCTGAGAAGATCGGGGAGATTATCACTGCTCTGAAGAAAATTCCTGCTCAGGTTCAGGAGCTTTTGAATCAGGCTGGTCTAATTGAAGAATTAGCAAAGTCGTTTGCTAAAGTGGAAAATACCTTCTTCATTGGTCGTTCATTAGACTGGGCTGTCGCCATGGAAGGATCTCTAAAACTGAAGGAAATCTCCTATATCCACGCCGAAGCTTATGCGGCAGGCGAGTTGAAACACGGCACATTAGCCTTGATCACGGAGAATACACCCGTAATCGCGTTAGCTACCCAACGGGATGTGTATGAAAAGACTATCTCCAATGTCAAAGAGGTAAAAGCCCGGGATGCTAAAGTGATCGGCTTAACTTACGCAGGAAATACCAGCATGGCAAAATCAGTTGATCATGTGATCTATATTCCGGAGACCATGGAGGAGCTTTCACCGATTCTCACAGTCATTCCTCTACAACTTTTGTCGTACTATGTATCCGTTGCCAGAGGGTGCGATGTCGATAAACCGAGGAATTTGGCGAAGAGCGTGACGGTAGAGTAGGGTTTGTGGGGTTATATTGTAGTTTTGTGAGTTCTCAAAAAGTTTGAGACTGTTCTCAAAAAGTTTGAGACTCATTCTTAAAAAGTTTGAGACTCAAAACAGCGGATGCATAAATATACAAAAAGAGCACTAGTCGTGCTCTTTTTCAATCTTGAAATAGTATTCTTAATTTCATTTCCCCAAAATCTTTTATTGATAGATTCGATTATTAGCCTTACGTGAAGTTTGACAGATGGGACTAGCTTTATGTAATAAATATAATGGAAATATAATTTCCTTCCAAGTTTGGGTTATTACCCATATCTTTAACACGGCAAATAAAAAATTTGTTCCTTTCTGCTGCTCACTGTTTGCGTGACTTTTGATCGAATGCTGGGGAACGTTTACTGATACAGTAGTGCCAATTAAGTTCATCTGGATTGACTGGCGAATAGCCACATAAGAGCATGGCATCTTTGAATTCGTTATTAGTCAAATATATACCGGTATCACTTTGTAAAATATGTTTGATGCCATAACTTGTATAGTCAGGCAACGGTGTTCTCCTTGCGTAAATATTTGCATCTATCCAATTGCGCACAAGATCAATTTCTTCTTGCGAGTGATCTGTGATAAGGCCTGCGTCTTCATGCCCGTTTTCAATACTGTAAGGTCTTCCATTTTTAATCATTTTTTAATCCTCCATACTTTCATATGTTGCTTATCCATCATAAACATAATATGCAACAGGTTTTTTCATATTTCTAAGGGATTAGGACTCACCATCGAAGGGCATAGTTTGGTGTCTTAACTTCAATATCTTGAGATAGTGTCGATACAAAATCTTCCATAGTCTGTTTTGACAGTGTATTGCAATTTGTGTATCCGAGAGAAACGCTTTTTATATAAGTTCTTGATTTCATTTTTAAAATAATGTATGGGAACAGCATATTGTCCTTTTCTCTATATTGCTGGACATTTCGCAAATACTGTTTCTTGCCCCGCCCATCTTCGCGAACGGAGGTAATTTTGATTACTAAGCGGTACTCTTCCTCATCTCTTAATGACGAATCTTTTAGAAATGGTAGTGACTGCATCAAAGCGTTAAAAGCCAATTGAATATCTGTATTTTTTCCCTCTGTTTGTTTTGCTTTTGTATACTCAACTACTTCGCGCAGAAGCTCCCTCTGCTTATCTGCATCATACAAAACCGAGTTAGCAAAGACTTCATATGAAAAACCTGGTAAAGTAAATTCATCTTTATGAGTTTTTATAAAAACGCATCTGCCTTCTAGTTTATCAATAAATTTTGAACCGGCTAAAGTTTTTACAATATAGGGCTTCCCATCAATGAAGTCAGAAATAAGTTCCTTTGAAAATTCAATGTTGTAACCATTTTTATTTGAGTAGCTATCCCATAAAAGTCTTGAATTCCCATTTTGAGAAAAGCTTAAAATATAGTAGTCAGAAAAGTTGCTCGTTGCACTTTCACAGAAACTGTTTGCAATGCGTAAAAGTTCAGTATTACCATCTGCCAGTTCAATAAACATTTTCCTAACCAATTCAATACCATATACAATTTCAGAGTAGTCATTCATTACTGTTGACTTTGACAGCCATAATTCACCCTCGGATAATATATTTTTTACTGCAAGTACAGAATTTGTGTAATGAAAAATTGAGTTTTCAGGAAGACTCTTCCCCCAAGTATTATCAACCTGATTCCATAGTTCAGCCATCGCAGGCAAGCAAAAAACTTCGTGCATAATATCATCCTCCTCGTTAGGTATTTACTCTGAAGTTGTGCTAACAAATCTACTTCGCATTATTGCTATAACATGCATAATTCAGAGTTGCCCATTATTAGCATAACGGGTATATGAATAACTTGAAAATAAATGCGCTATTATACTCCCAATTATTTTACTTCTTGTTCAATAGTATTGATTAAATGTTGGGCAAAGGACTCGTTAAGCCTGATTTTATCGGCTCCGAAATTTAAAGCTCCTAGAGATCTGCCCCCTACATATGTGAGTTCCTTGTCGTAACCATAAGATGATTGAGCACTTGAAAGAGTGTTATTAAATGATGACCAACCTAAACTGTATTTAGGACTCAGGTTTTCAGAATCAACTGCCCAAGGCCATCTAGTATTCTCATCAGGCAAAAGGAACGGTTCATTCAAGACCCGGAAATACCCTAAAAGCTTTGTTGTGCCTACACCATAACAAATAAGGATGTCTCCTGGGCGTACTGCATTAGGCTTACGTTTGGAAAAGTGCATTTCCTGAATCGTTTCACTCAGTTTTCTCGTTTCATCAAATGGATAGTCTGAAGAACCTACAGGCTTTAGGAAGTATCTAGTATCATCTGGGAGGTCGATTTGCTCTGTGCGTGCTACCTTTGGTATCTCTACCTTCATCTTATCGTTTATGTACCTTGTTATTTCGAGCTTAGGCTTTGGCTCTCGAATCGGTGGGTTCTCTTTTGAGTAATCATCAATTGCCTTGACGATCAATTCAATCTCCTTGTTGGTTAGGGGATCGGTACTTACTTTCATCAGGTCAATAATCAAACTTTGAAGCAAATCTTTATCGTCAATTTCAATACCCCATTCATGGCTATATTTTAAACCGTTATCAGTGAAGTTGGCTGACGTAATTATGCCTTTTATTGGGCTAGTATCCTTTAGAGCAATGTAAATCTTACCGTGGAGTTTGTTGTCAACTCTAACCTCAAAGTTGATACTGTTTTGGACACAGGAAGTACAAAATGAATATAGTGAATTTGCTTTTTTAAATAGGTCAGGAGAATTGTCTTTGAGCGTCGTTAGGAGTACAATGCTTTTCACCCCCAACTCTGCCACGTCATGAACAAATTCATCAAATTCTTCAATTAAGAAGGGGCTTGCTAGAATCATTTGGTCAGCTGTAATAAGTATTGATTGGATGCTTTGATTGTGATTGTTTTTTATGTTATCAATAATTCTCATTGTATACCTCCAGATATGCCTTGATACTTATAATTGAGAAAGAGCCTTATATCCTAACTTGGTACGAGAAACCTCAAGTGTTGAGTTCAAGAACTACATTCTATCAGTGATCTATTTTTGCGTTAGGTATGAGCATTTGCTTTGTTCTTTCTTTCAACTACTGAGAGTTATGCACCGGTTATTAAAGTTTGTGCAACCGGAGTACCACTCTCATTATTAGACTAACGGGTATATCGATAATGCGAAATATTTTTTTATTATTCCATTTCTTTTCTTATAAAAAGTACAATGTTATCTATTTCAGTGATAACAATTTACATTGAATCAGATTTATCAAAGCCTCTATATATCCCAAATATGCTTCTTCTCTTTTTAATTTGTAAATGATTTGCTCTTTCTTTTTCCACGTTATATATACATTACAGGAATCCGCCTGCAACAGCTAATAACGCACCCAAAACCAATACATCACTTGTCCAAACATTTTTATACCTTCAATTACAATTTATTACTAATAGACACAACACCCTCCTTTGTTGAAATCGGCAAAGGGAGGGTGTTTATGTTTAAATTTGTAAATTTTTTTCTAAACTATGGCGTCACAATAGCACCAGCATTCTTGTAAGTACATTATTCCTTAGCGTAAGGTATTGGCAAGTAAAACAGTATGCAGCAATCCTTTAACTATTGATAACTTTTACATCTACAGCAAAGTAATTCCCCGGCTTCTTTATATTTGGGGTAATTTTGTATGATACAACTTTCCTTTTCAGATTTGGAAAATCCAAATAAGGGTTTAAACGCGAGTGAAAGAATATATTTTGCGGTTCTCTTTTAATATAACCAAAATACTGGCCATATCGGTCTTCGCCTACGGTGACCACAATTCCACGGTATGTAGTATTTTCATCACCACCAAAAGTGGTAGTATGCTTATATTTCCCCCTTACCTCTTTAAGCAATAACTTTGTAAAATCAGAGATGTCTTTGATTCCTGAAGAACTTCTTTTCATATTGATTACCCATATTTTCCTGGTTTCATCAAAAACCTGAATGGCTTTCTTAAAGTTGTTTTCAGTCTGATATTCGGATTTTAGAGCATCTAGTAAAATTGAAGAATATTGCTCAATCTGACGCATGTCATTTATATCTGGAGTAGGACCGGCTACTATCTCTCTAAAAAGCATCAACAAATGGTGCTTGAAGGAATAGTAATCTTTCTTGCTGATTTTCATCTCCTTAAAAAGGTTTTCCAAACGATAATTTGCTAATGCTGCAACAAAATATGGCAAAAAGGATTGATGAAAATTGTTGTCATATATGAATATTTTATTTTGATAGTCTTTAAGTAGCTTAGATTGGTGACGATAGGCCACGTCAGGAGCATTCATAAACATCGCAATAAAGCTTTGAATCAGTATTCGTAAAGTAACTTTTTGAGATTGCTTAATCATAGGATTTGATAGATACTGTTTTGTCCTTCGCTCATAATAAAGACGCACATAATCTTCAGAAATAGAATTAACATAATCCTCGAATTTTTTATGAAATTCCCTAGTTACTTCAAATGTTTCATCATAAACAATATTTTGGCGGTTGGTACCACGAACAATCTGATTGGTTATATCACTTTCATCACTTTTATCAGTAGCAATAATTTTAATATTAATTGGTACTTGCCCAACATCCAATCCAGCTCGGTCCGCGTAAAATATCACATGACTGGTCTGGCAACCGTTTACTATCTGTGGGTTTTTAATCGTTATTTTGCGGTTGCTTTGCTGGTAACTATCACAGACTATAGTTAGGCCGTTATTTAATAATATAAATTTTTCCGGTTCGTATTCTATTGTCCTACGGATTTCATCATTGATATTATTATCGCCAAGATAATCTCTAACATTATCATAAAAAAGCGATTTACGTATTGTTTGATTTTCGTCCATTGTCAGAAGCTTAACTAATTCATTAGCGTAACATAAAGCTATACATGAATTATCTACATTATCCACTTCAGTTAAAGGCATAGACGAAATGGTATTGATAGTTTCAGAAAATGCATTTTCATTATTATCACAGTACTTTTTCAGGACATCACTGTCTACATAGATAAAATTGATATTTCTGTTGTATGTATTAAGTCGCTCAATATCTTCTTTGAATTGATTAATTAAAGCCTCTTGATGCTCACTACCCCTCCATACACCCATAGCCACATAATAAAGTCTTACTGAAGGATTTTCCTCCCACATCATTTCTCCATGATCATCTTCACGAAGGATAAAATCCTTAATTTCAAGTAGTTTGTCAATTTTCTCATTTCTAGGAAATTTATGTGAATCACTCAAAAAGTCACGAACGCCATCAATAAAGTTGTTCAGCTCATTCTTATCAAAATTCGGTTTATACTTTGATTGTATAAAAACAAATTCGGCAGTTATTTTATTAGATCTTGATGCTATATCTATTACATCCGAAACACTTCGGACAAAAAAACCGTTTACAATAACTGCAAGACCATCGATACCCATATCTTTCTCATCGCCAACACAGACCAGTTCAAATAGTTCGTCGTCTCCGCTAAATACACCTGGCTTTAATGATGAGAAAATATTGTAATTCACAAATCTCTCAAAAGCAAAACCATCTTGCATATTCAAAAGTTCGTACTGCGTTCGAAATTTCTTAAATCGCGCATTAATCATTGGCTCAATATTCATTTATTAACCCCCTTAATCTCGACCAAATACCATAGTTAATCTAACTAAACGTCTATATCCTAGGGCTTGTAGTGGTACACATTATTTACACAACGCTACAAAGCCAGTCCCCAGCATCGTTTATACGAAGGGCGAGTTTAAGATTTGTTCTCAACCCGTTATTTCCAACTTAATAATATTCGCAAAGATGGCTTAATCATCGCATAAACTTCTCGCGAAACATGGGGAAAGCTGTCAATATTAAAAATATAATAATTGCCCTATCCACAAAACTCATAATCGCAGGTCTTCATTAACCACTTAGATAGTCCCTGTTCTAACTATTATAATAGTTGGAAAATAGACAAAGAGAAGACAAAAAGTCTTCTCTCAAAAAGGGGTCTGCTCTAGCTGATGCCCACAACTTACCAAATTCGCATTATAGACACAGTCTATATTATGGCTTATGGCTTAGAGCATAAAATTATTTAGTATTATTTTGTCTTGGAAAAATACTCGCAACTCTTTTTGGCCCCAAATCATCTATAGCTAGTATCTGTCGAACTGCAATATAAGGCTGTTGACTTAAATATACAAAAAAGATTAATCAATAGTAATGCAAACATCCTAATTTTTATTACAAATTACATATAATTACGTTTTATAATTATTCTATGGTCAGGGATTTATACTTACAATAACACTGACATGAGCCGGATATGTAATACTGCCAGATTTACAAGTGATCGTCAATTCTCAAGGGTTGTCGAAGGCATTCCAAGACTTCGCGACAAAACTTAGGCAGCTCATCAAAGAGGAGGACGACATAATTCGATCGGCTTAATTCACCTGGACGCAAGTCACTTCCGCCCCCGATAATGCCCGCCTTTGTAACCGTATGGTAAGGGCTGCGAAACGGGTGATACTGGACCAAGATACCATTGCATATTAAAGCCTTCAGACACTGTAAAGCTGAGTTACCACCTCTATGCTTTCCTGCTCGCTTAATTGTCGAAGAATACCTGAGTTGACCTTAGCCAGTAATGTCTTACCTAATCCTGGTGGACGGACTAGATTTGTATCATAATCCATTATCCATTATTTATCCTCCGTAATATAGTCCCATACGTACATTTTTAAAATGAAACACGGAAGAACTTTTAAGGTTCTTTCTTGTTTTTTATTCTGTGTTTACGGACATCCATAAAAAGGGTATAATTATTTTGGGTGACTAATCCGAGGAAGATCCGTTTGTGCATAAGGAGGTACTTGCATATGAAAGAGAGACAATTTTACTCTCACTGATAGGAAATGGCAACAACATTTTCTATTTTTATCGGTCGGAACGGCCAAGTATTAAAACCTTGTAATTAGTTCCTGTACGAAGAGTTTATCCACCTGCATGGGTAGACGCCACTTCATCATGTTGTCCTCTTCAAACGGATTAACGGATTAGATTCACCCATGGTGATAAAGCCCATTCATATTCATTTCTTCATGTCTCCTGGATGTAATGCCAGGGGTAGTAATTGTTACGGAAATATTAATTACTACCCCTAAATACTGAAAGGAGGATACACATGATGAAGTGGATTAAGAATGCAGGACTTTATCTGACCGATCTCATGTTGTTCCTTGTTGGTGCGTACGGGGAGAGGCTTCTCTCCTCGGTGCAAGTCGCTATCGCGTCTTTGCCTCCGAGCCAATTCGGCATGACAGGTATGGTCATATGCTTTATTCTTATTGGCTACATACGATGTAGACTAAGATAAGGCTAACCAAAGAAGAAGGGAGAGGAGTAATTACCCTCTCTCTTTTTCATTCAGAACAGCTGCCCAAAATTTTCCAATTCATCCAGACTTGAGTTACTATTAGTTTTAACCTTGTGTAGGATATACCAGAGTTAAACATGGACTTCTTAGACATTACGATTAAATATGAATTAGACTGAAGAAATGGAACTCCGTTGCTCTCGAAGGAGGTCTTACTTGTTATCTTGAACGGTCGTTTATGACCATTCATCTAAATATAATCGTGAAGGAAGAACTTTAATTTTTTAGAGCACAATAAAATAGTTCCCTTAATGGGAACTATCTTTGTCTCAAGTGTATTGTGTAATTGTAATTAAAGGAGTCTATGTCTATGGCTTATTTGATTCCTTATTAATTTTGTAACTATAGCGGGATTCTAAACTGTCATAGTTTGGAGAATAGTAAGAGCAGAATTATTAGCCCAACTAAAATGCAATGGTATTAATATCCATATAGACCCCAAAAAACTAATTGAATCATGCGGAATGAGTATATGAACAATTCGGATAACCTGTACATCCCCAAAAATAACCCCTTTTTCCTTTAATGCGTCTAAGTCTACGTCCACACCTCGGGCAATTATTATCTGAAGTTAGCAGTGTGGGTGATATTTGCTGATAAGAAATATCATTAACTACCACATGACCTTTTGAACATCGTTTTTCAAATTCATTATTGCTTAATGAAAAGCTAACTTTCTCACCACATTGATGACAAATTAGCATTGCATTATCCCCATCGCTTCTCTCTGGATAAGCCTGTTTCATTAACGAAAGCAACTCATTCATGTCAACTAATTCAATATTATTTTCTTTGCCATATTCATAAGCGGTTTTTGTAAAAATCCCAGTATTTACGAAAATACCCTTTTCGGCGTTTTCTTCAACCATAGCAGCAAACAATTTTTGGAACTGAGGACGACCAATTGAGTTATTAGAGCCATATCTTTTGCACTCAAGAAGAACCTTCTTCCCATTTCTATACATTATGGCATCTTTCCCATGATCGTTAACAAATGGAGTTTGTTCAACTATATAGTCAAGTTTTCTATACATTTCAGATACAACATCTTCAAATTCCTGAGGACTGAGTGCTCTAATAGATTCTTCTTGTTGGACTTTTATTCTTGCAAGTCGCTCTATTTCTCTATTTCTAAAGTCATTTGCTTTACTATTTAAGTCGGCTTTTCGTTGTTGCTCTCTTGATTCATCTTCACGAATTTTCACACATGTAGGGCATAAGCTTTTAACTTTACCTCCACGGACACCATGCGGACATTTAATGTTTAATTGACGCCATTTATGAAGATAATCTGACCCAAAAGCCCAAGCTAAATATATGCCTATAACTAATAATGGTAAAACCCAAAACAAGACTGTTCCTTGTTCAATATCTATACCAAAAATATAATAACTAAGAAACATTATAAATAAACCGACATAGTAGAGTAGACAAATACTAAAGCCGATAGCAAACCCTATACAAAAAATCAGTTGAATCAATTTTCCGATAAAACTAAAGATACTATCTATCCCTTTCATAATATCCCCCCAAAGTCATGTATTCTGTACTTCTTCTGTAATCCCTTCAGTAATGGTTAAATTTGAGAACTAAGTTGAGAGTTTGGGGGCCCTGTTATAATTGAGTTTCATTTTGAGCAATTAAGTTGTAGGTTTAGCCTAATATTGACTATGTACGGCAATTCAATTAGTACAAGATCTCTTGGTCGGTGTTTCATTTCTATCGAGTTATTCGAAAACTACCGTGAGTTTTAGTTGATATGCAAATCTAGTTTACAACCACTTATCATAATTGCACAGAGCCGCTAACTCAAAGATATATCAATTCTTCTTTGTCAATCCTTTCTAGAATAAGTTGTAATAAAAGCTTCTTTAGTTTAATTGTGGGGACAAGTACATCCCCTACAGCTTCGAAAGGTAAGGTTATTTTTACGTTTATCTTTTTAGAAACTACTAAATTAAGAATATCATAAAATACTGTATTATTTAGGTTAACAAAATCAAGCATAATACTCGACAAGCTGCAATAACCTTCTTGTTCGTCAACTATATCTCCAAATTCAATAAATATAAACAGAATGTCGGCAATTTTATTAAGATTAATTTCCCTATAATTTTTTTCAGTATTAGTGGTTAAGTTTAAATTGTAGGGTAATTTCAGTAAACTTTTACTTAATGTTGTTTCAATATGCAAATTATCATGAGAAAAATGTTGAATACGTGTTAATAAAAATTCTTTTGTATATTTACTTTTTATGTATTCCTGAAGAACTTTTTCAACAAAGCTTAATGATTTATTAATAGAAGGTATTAAACTTAATGAACATAAGTAACCTCCGGCAATTTTATAACCATCATTGATTAATTTAAGTTCTTCACAGTTATCAATCTTTTCTAAAAAATTTATAAAGCTATTGGGCCATCCTTTTATGATTTTTTCAATAACTTCAATAAATAAATAGATATCATTTTCTTCTTCTTCCAAATTTACTTTATAAAAATTCCTAACTAGATTTTTAAATGGTATAGACCTTTTTCTTAAAAACTTATGAAGATAGTCAAAAAACACAAAATAATTTCCGGTGTTCAAATCAGGGAAAGTATTCAAGATACTCTCATCATCAGATAATATAGAAAAGGCTTCATAAACTCTGATTTGATTATCAAGAACGTTCTTATTTGAACAAATAGGTGCAGTTATTGTAGTTAGATTTAGTCCGCAACTACATTTACTTTCCAAAATATCTTCTAAGCTTATCTTATTCTGACACTGGGGACAAACTGATATTAAATAACTTTTATGTTTCAAACAAATATGTACTCTTTTACTTAGCCAATATTTTCTATGATATAGTTTTTCCCTTAAGCAATGCGGACAAAAAGATGTTACTGTCCCTGGATAATAATAATTATCTAATAAAGGCAACGTCATATTAACTATACTTTGTTCTGACAACTTAGTTACTTTAGAAATAGTTGTAATAGTTTTTTTATCATTTAAATGGTTAAGGTCGCCAATCGCTATTTGCTTAAATCCAAATAATTCAATAATCCATTGAATTTTACACTCATTAGCATTTGCAAGATGGTATATATAACTTGATAAACTTTGGTGCGGTAAAGGAGTAGGTCTCCGAAGAAATACTGTGCTCATATTAAAAACCTTCCGAATTCTTCAATTTAGAATTTTTGAGAAGTATCGACGCCATCAACGTCTTAGCTAGGCTTGTTATTAGATTTACATTCGTGGATTACTTGTAAAGTTTATGTGTTTATACGTCCCCCCTCATAAATGGGGTTTTATTTTTGCATTAAAATGGCAAGAATGCATTTATACATTTAGTGGTAGGTGCCAAATTCTAAATGCATTCACTTCTGTTTAATCCTAAGCCTCAAGAATTTGAATCACTAACGAGTTATATCTGTCGAGTTGCGGAAGAAAACCTGGTCTCTTCGCACGAACTTTGGCGTTTTTTTTTAAATACCAATGCCAAATATCCACAAAGTGATATTTCTTCATTTTTAGATAATTTCCCATTTACATCTATTGACCTTAGAAAGTTTGAAAATTTTCTTCAGTTCTCGATCGGCACATTAGATTCCCTAACATTTCTACCTGTATATTCCAAACTCGGTGTAAAATGCATTCCGAAGAGTAAGGTTCTTAGTGGTTTACTGGATAAGAAGCGGAGGTTCTGTCCATTATGTTTATCGGAAAAAAGAAGTTATAAAATTTATTGGCAAGTAAGAGAAATAAATTGTTGTGATGTCCACGGGATAAAGCTTTTAGGTGAGTGTTGGGCATGTCATCGTGAGATACCCATGATACCTAATCAGGGGCTAAATGGGTTTTGCCCTTTTTGCCAGTCTTCTTTAGTTGGGGCTAACTGTATACCTTATTTATTTGACCATCATGAGGCACGGATTTTAAAAGACTGGATGTATCTCCTTAATTCAAATGTTCAAGGAATACGAGCATTAGAGGGTTTAACAATACAACAGAGTATTGCTATTCAGATCTTATATGTGTTAGCTAAAAGTCCTGTATTTTTAGAAGAAGAAAAAAGGAGTATCGTTCCAACAATTCTTCAGACAGCTCGAAATAGCAAAGTCCAACTAACGTATCTACATTTAGACACTATATTAAGTATACTTCGAAAGGCAAATGTTTTGATAGATTCATTTGCTAATATAACGGTTCCGACGCAATTTATCGCCCATATATTAAACGAAAAAATACGACTAGTTGATCGTTATGCATGCCTTTCTCCATGGTGTAAAGGACATAGTAAATCAGGAACGTTAGAACGGACGTCTACGTCAACTAAAGTTAGAATCGATGGTAGTAAATACAATTATTATATGTATTGCACTGAATGCGGGCTCGAATTCTGTTTAAGAGTTAACGAACATAATCTGACAGAACGTGGATATTTTATTGATTTTGCCTTTAAAATAGTACGACCTTTATTGGCTGAGGAGCCTACACTGAAACAATTAGCATGTAAATTAGCATCGTCCGAAGACAAAATTAGACGAGCAATTATTTTTTTAGCTGCGAACAAAATTATTGAAAATCGCAATTTGCCAGTAACTATTCCCCAAAGACACAATTCTGAAATAACAAAGAGAATAATAGACGAAATAGGTAAAGGCACCCCGGCAAAGAAAATTAGAGAAAAGCTTAATTTAGGTTACAATGAGTTTCTTTGCTATTGGCTCTTATCAAAGGTTAGAGTATGTTACTTGAGGTCAATTATCCCAACCGGTTCAAGAAGTTCTAATATAGAGAGAAAACAGTCTTTAGATTATGCGATAGGATCATTAAAAGAAGCTGGTATATCTATTACCATCAAGCGGGTTTCGGACTTTTTAAACATCTGCCCAGAAACTTTGAGACTATGGGGTCTTCTGCCGCAGATAAACGAAGCTAAAAAAGAACAATTGTTATATAAAAAGACTTTGGAGAAGAAAATCCTTATGGACCGTGCTGTTAGTATTATTGAAGATTTCAGTTCAAAGGATTCTAACATTACAGTTGAAGATATTTATAAGGTTTTAGGCTATGGTAGAACCGGCGTTTGTCAAGTTAGTTGTCGTTTAACTCCAAAATTGTATATAAGTTAAGAG
>NZ_JAJDOO010000038.1 GCF_020595055.1 Desulfosporosinus shakirovi
AAAATGTTATTTCGGTAAATTGACATGAAAATCGGGGTTTGGCTAGCAAGCCCTATTTAAAAATTAAAGGAAGAAAAAATCAAAAATATAAAGTTGATAGATTCAATCATAAATAAGACTTAAGACCTGTTGACACACAACATATAGTGTGATTAAATTAAACTCGTACTATATGTTGGGGGTGGAGGTTGTGCACTGTCCATTCTGCGGAAATGAGGACACGAAAGTCCATGATTCGCGTCAGGTTGAAGAAGGAACAGCGGTCCGTAGACGCAGGGAATGTGAACGTTGTTTGCGTCGATTTACCACCTTTGAAAAGTTCGAAGACTCACCACTAGTCGTTGTAAAAAAAGAAGGTCGACGGGAAGGATTTTCTCGCTCTAAAATGATGGCCGGTATGCTCAGAGCTTGCGAAAAGCGATCGATTTCGATCGATGAAATCGAAGAAGCAGCCTACGCAATAGAGAAAAAATTGCGTAATCGTAATGAACGAGAGGTGTCAAGCTCCGAAGTTGGAGAAGCGGTTTTGGAACAGTTATTTAATTTGGACGAAGTTGCCTACATACGTTTCGCTTCAGTCTATCGACAGTTTCAAGACATACAACGATTTATGGAAGAGCTGCATGAACTTATTGAAAAAAGAGGATCTATCAAAAAGAGAAATTAGTCTGAGTAGTGATAAGGAAAGTTGGGGGTATTGAGTTGAGTTTCGAAGGACAAGCACCAAAGACATGGCCGAAGGCTAATTTAACGCCTAATGCTCGGGTTGTATTGGCAAAACGATATTTAAAACAAGAAGATGGACAAGTAATAGAAACCGCTGAAGATATGATTTATCGAGTAGCTAGTGTAGTTGCTCAAATTGAAGAGGAGAATTATGGTAAGGGAAAAAAGGAAATTCAAGCCCTGATCAAAGATTTTTATACTATGATGGCCAACCTCGAGTTCATGCCAAACTCGCCTACGTTAATGAATGCAGGTCGGGACCTCGGACAACTCAGCGCTTGCTTTGTGTTGCCAATTGAGGACAGCATGGAAGAAATTTTTGATGCAATTAAAAATGCAGCCATTATTCATAAGTCTGGTGGAGGGACTGGTTTCAGCTTTTCTCGTTTACGCCCCAAAAATAGTATGGTCCGTTCAACCGGTGGAGTAGCCTCCGGTCCGATTTCTTTCATGAAAGTATTTAATTCTGCAACAGAAGCAGTTAAACAAGGTGGCACTCGTCGGGGAGCCAATATGGGAATTCTTCGTGTCGATCATCCAGATATTATAGATTTTATTCAGTGTAAAGAGGATAATAAGGAAATTACAAACTTTAATATTTCTGTGGGAATTACCGAAGAGTTTATGCTAGCCGTTCGAGAAGAACGACCTTATGATCTCATAGACCCCCATACGGGTAGTGCTGTCGGACAATTGTCCGCGCCAGAGATCTTTAATATAATTGTAGACCATGCCTGGAAAAACGGTGAACCCGGAATTGTTTTCCTCGATCGTTTAAATCAAGGAAATCCAACCCCGCTGTTGGGGGAGATTGAAGCTACGAATCCATGCGGTGAGCAACCATTGCTTCCAAATGAGGCTTGTAACTTAGGTTCAATTAATCTTAAACTGATGGTCATCGAAAAAGAAGGAAAAATGGTGATCAACTGGGAGCGTTTAAGTCAGGTAACACGATTATCTGTTCGTTTCCTTGATAACGTAATAGATGCCAATCAGTACCCTCTGCCAATTATTGATAAGATGGTTAAAGGAAATCGTAAAATTGGTTTAGGTGTCATGGGATTTGCAGATATGCTTATTCTACTCCAAACCTCATATTCTACTGAAGAAGCAGTTGAATATGCAGAAAAGGTTATGAAATTTATCCAAACCGAGGCCCGTATTGAGTCTCAGAGATTGGCTGAAGAACGCGGAACTTTCCCAAATTATGAGGGTTCTATTTATGATGGGGTTATGAAGCTTAGGAATGCTACACTAACGACTATAGCTCCTACTGGAACCATTTCCATGATTTGTGCCGCTTCGAGTGGGGTAGAACCTTTATTTGCAGTTGCCTATACTAAAACTGTAATGGATGGGACAGCTTTGGTGGAAGTAAATCCGCTCTTTGAATCGTTTGCTAAAGAGTTTGGTTTCTATTCCCAAGACCTTATGGAGAAAATCGCAAACCTGGGAACCGTCTTAGGTTTGGCAGAAGTTCCAAATTGGGTACAGGAAGTCTTTACTACGGCCCAAGAGATTGCTCCTGAATGGCATATTCGAATTCAAGCAGCATTCCAGAAATATACTGATAACGCAGTATCTAAAACGATTAACTTTGCTAACTCTGCGACACGGGAAGAAATTGCGGAGGCCTATCGACTTGCAGATGAACTTAACTGTAAAGGCCTGACAGTTTATCGCGATGGCAGTCGGGAAGAGCAGGTGCTTTCCACGGGTACCGCAACAGTACAATCCCAAGATGAAAAGGTTGCTGGGACTAAGGCACCGATCTCTGCGCCTAAAGTACCGTTTGTCCCCGAGGTGAACACAGTCGTTCCTCGACCACGACCCACTACAACTATAGGGGTTACGGAGAAAATTAAAATTGGGTGTGGAAACCTATATGTAAGTGTCAATGCAGACGAAAAAGGAATTTGTGAAGTGTTTACGAATACTGGTCGTGCCGGAGGATGCTCATCCCAATCTGAGGCTACTGCCCGTCTGATTTCTATAACTCTGCGTTCCGGCCTGTCAGTAGATGCAATTACAGAACAGATCAAGGGAATTCGTTGTCCGGCTTGTATGCGGCGAGAAGGAGTTAATGTAACATCCTGCCCGGATGCTATTGCTAGAGTAATTAGAAAGTATAATGACGTCGGGATAAATTTCACTAAGTCTCAAGCGGGCGTGCAAGAACAAGTGCTGGCGACCGAAAAGGCTGATGTTGTAGCAGGTCAAGGGAATGTTGCGGCAGAAAAGGGCACTACAAAAAAAGCTCGTGTAAATGTTGCCCCAGGAAATGCCTGCCCAGAGTGTGGAATGTCGATCAATCATGAAAGTGGTTGTGTTGTCTGCACTCACTGCGGCTATTCAAAGTGTGGATAAGATTAATGTTCACTGATAATAAAGTCTGTCACTGAATAATAAAGTCGGATACTATTGGACAATGAAATTTTGTCGCTTGGAAAAATTAATAATAATTTGGACTAACTAAAACGCATCTTAGCCAATAACTGAAATACCACGGTTATTGGCTTTTTGGTTTTGGTTCTTACTGAAACTAATATAAGACGAGTTACACTTACATCTCTAGGAGCAGATGGTTATCATATTTCTATTGAGTATAATATTGAGGATCCGAGCGATTTGAAGTATTCTTGATTATATTGTATAATGAAGTCATTAATTAGAGATTGGAGATGGAAAGATGCGTAATTTTTCTTGCTAAAATATCTAAGCATAATGAAATACGGAACCAGTGGCAGAAACCGCTTGTTTTGTTGTGCTTGATGCAAGAAAGTTACTATTTCTTTTCACTCAGATAATACATCCTTACCATACCATACCCTAAATGGGTCTGGCTTTGCTGTGTATTTGCGAGTTGCAAGAATTTAACTTTCTTGCAGCTCATTAATTTTTTGCACAGGAGGACAAAATTATGGCTCTAATAAATGTTGCAAATCTGACCTTTGCCTATGATGGCAGTTATGATAACATTTTTGAAAACGTTAATTTCCAAATAGATACTAATTGGAAATTAGGATTTACGGGGAGAAATGGTAGAGGTAAGACAACATTTCTTAATTTGTTGCTTGGTAAATATGAATACAGCGGTAACATTTCTGCAAATGTTAGCTTTGAATATTTTCCTTTCAATGCAATAAACAAGGAAAAGAATACCCTTGATCTAATCAGCGACATTTTTCAGGATTATACCCACTGGAAATTGATGCGTGAAATTTCATTACTAGAAGTTTCTGAGGATGTTTTGTATCGTCCTTTTGATTCATTATCCTTCGGAGAACAAACGAAAGTATTGCTTGCGTCGTTGTTTCTTAAGGAGAATAGTTTTCTGTTGATTGATGAGCCAACCAATCACCTTGATATGACTGCAAGAAAACTTGTTAGTGATTATCTCAATACCAAAAGTGGCTTTATTGTGGTATCACACGACAGAGCATTTCTTGATAACTGCGTTGACCATATTCTTTCAATCAATAATGCCAATATAGAAATCCAAAAAGGCAATTTTTCTTGTTGGTGGGAAAATAAAAAAAGGCAGGATAGCTTTGAGTTTGCAGAAAACGAAAAGCTTAGGAAAGACATTAATCGCTTGTCAGATTCCGCCAAACGAACGAGTAATTGGTCGAAGGAAGTGGAAAAGACAAAAAAAGGAACAAAAAATTCGGGTTCCAAGCTGGATAAAGGTTATGTTGGTCATAAGGCTGCAAAAATGATGAAACGCTCTAAGTCAATTGAAAACAGACAACAATCTGCTATTGACGAAAAGTCTAAACTTCTCAAAAATATTGAAGACTCCGATAGCCTGAAGATTTCGCAGCTTGCTTATCATAAAAACCAATTTGCCGAACTTGAGAATGTTTCGATTTTTTACGGTGAAAAGACAATTTGTAAAGTAGGCTTTACTATTGAGCAAGGTGACCGAATTGCGCTTGTGGGTAAAAGCGGCTCAGGGAAATCAAGTATTATTAAACTTATTTGTGGTGAGAATATAGCCTATACAGGCACTTTCAGAAAAGGGAGTCAGCTTAAAATATCCTATGTTTCACAGGACACATCGCATCTTCAGGGCGATTTAACTGACTATGCTACAAATAACAAGATTGATGAAAGCCTTTTTAAATCCATTTTAAGAAAGCTTGGCTTTTCCAGAGTTCAATTTGAAAAGGATATGTCAACTTTTAGCGGGGGGCAGAAGAAAAAAGTGCTGATTGCCAATAGTTTATGCGAACAAGCGCATCTATATATTTGGGATGAACCCCTTAACTATATTGACGTGATTTCCTGTATACAAATCGAAGAGTTACTGCTCAAATATCAACCGACCATTTTGTTTGTAGAGCATGATAGGGCATTCAGCGAAAATATTGCGACAAAGTTTGTAAATATCTGATGCAAGAAGATAGCTTAATTATTAATCAGTCAGAATATTTCTCTTTTCGGCTCCTATGTTGGCATCAATTATATTTTGGCTAAATACAAGGAGATGGCACAGGAAAAGGAATGATTAAGGGGGCTCAAGGATTCGGAAACACAAAAAGACAAAAACGCTACCAACAATTGCCCCGATAAGGATGAAAAGCCAGGTATCCTGGTTAGCGGAACGAGGGAAGGGGTGTGAAGTCGGGATGCTAGTACATCGATTTCGTTGCTCACAGTATCACCTTTTCTTCCGCTATAGAGGATACTGAGGTTTATAAGTCTCATCAATTGGCATTTCTTTGGAATTGGAACGTAGGAGGGTATGACCCCAGGCACCTAGTCCCAAGGTTACCAGAGGTACCATATGAGGAATACCGAAAGAATTTAAGGTGGCGAGGTGAATGCAGATAATGAAGAAGGATAGTGCGAAACCAAATAAACCTAGGAAGCTAGTATCATTATCATACCTCAGCAATTTAGTTTTATAGTATTATCTTAAGGCACAAGAATATATGTAACATGGAAAGGCCCTCCCCCTAATAAGTCATAAACAGAACTCTTAACAAAACAGTAAAAAAAAGACCTCCTAATTGTAGAATTTATAAATCTACAGTAGGAGGTTTATAAAATTTAAGAATTCATTGAGTTAATCTATCTGCCAGTCGATCGGTAATCTATTGTTAGAAATTAAGAAATTGTTTGCTTTAGAAAAGGGTTTGCTACCAAAGAATCCTCTGCTGGCAGATAAGGGGCTTGGATGAGCGGATTCGATAATCAAGTGATGAGAGTTTGTAATGAGGTTTTTCTTAGAACGAGCGTTATTACCCCATAAGATAAAGACTACAGGATCGTTCTTCTCATTAACTAAAGAAATGATCTTATCAGTAAAAATTTCCCAACCCTTGTTTTGGTGAGAATTGGGCTTACCTGCTTCTACGGTGAGTGACGTATTGAGAAGTAACACTCCTTGTTCGGCCCATTTTCTAAGAGAACCGTGTTTAGGTGTCTGACAACCTAAGTCGGATTGCAGTTCCTTGAATATATTCTGGAGCGATTTTGGAAAGGGAACTCCCATATTCACTGAAAAACTAAGCCCCATTCCTTGACCGACGTTGGGATAGGGGTCTTGCCCTAAAATGACAGTCTTGGTATTTTTGTATGAGGTAAATACTAAAGCGTTAAACACATCTTCCTTTTTGGGAAAGATCTGTTTCTTCCGGTATTGGTTTTTCACCCAATCTAATAATTGAATATAATAGTCTTTTTTCATTTCATCAACAAGTAGTCTTTTCCAATCAGCTTGAACTGCCATGGTGAAATACTCCTTCCTTTGTGTTTCCTCTAAATAGTTTGTATTGACCATCATTAAACGGCTTCTTCTCTCTTTCTTTATAACACAAAAGTGGCAACGACGATAGCGCTACCACTTTTGTTATACATATAAGAGAATTATGCAATCAATCCGTCTACCGTGTCGACGAGCTCTTGTAATTCGAAAGGTTTAAGTATCAATCCCTGGTAGGAATCTTTAGACGGCAATATTTCCGCTGAGGGGATTGAACCGGTAATAAATGTGACTGGAATAAAATCTAATTTAGGATTTGATCTCATCTTCTCAACTAGTTCTTTTCCGTTCATTCCAGGCATTTTAAGATCTACCAATATTACATCGGGTTTTAATCCCTTTTCTAAGCTTTCATACGCATTCATACTATCATTAAACGTGACAACTGTATGTCCTTCGTCTGTCAAGGCAAGTTTTATTACCATTGATATTAAAGGATTATCATCAATTGTGTAAATTATGGCCAATTCTCTCAACCTCTTTCTAACTTTTTAGAAATGTTAATTTTATTACTAACTATGATTATTAACTATACACCTTTAAAGTAGCAAAATTTGTTGTGACATGTCGTCAACTTTAATACATGTTTTTGTGCAAATGACAATCATAAAAGGATTTCGGCAAAAACATGTCGAAATGTATTAATCTTGAAAGGGGGGGGAAGATCATTGAACTTTCACCAAAAAACTATTGATGAGTTATTTATATCGGTAGGACAAGTTGTTGGGATCCATGTTTTCGTCATTGTTTTAGAACGTGCTTTATGGAAGACTCAGTTAAAGTATGAGGAAGCTGCTATGATCAAAATCTCAGAGGATGGAGCTTCATTAAAAGAGATGTTTGAAATAGAACAGGATAGAGCCATCCTTGTGGTCCATGAGTTTTTGATTAATATAGTAAATACATTAGGTCATTTAGTTGGAAAACAACTGGCGAAACAATTAACGGAAGAGCTTGACGCTATCGATATGTGAAGGTGAAAAGTAGGATAATAGTAGTTTTAAATAGGAGTGTTAGTATTGGATAGAGTTTCGACAGGTATCGTAGCACTTGATGAAATTTTAGGTGGGGGCTTACCAAAAAGCTCGACCATATTGCTAGTTGGACGGCCGGGAACAGGGAAAACAATTTTGGCCCATCAAATGATGTTTAAAAATGTAGAAAATCAAAATAAACTATTGTATCTATCAACTCTCGCAGAACCACAAATTAAAATTATGAAGTATCAACAAGAGTTTAGTTTTTTTAACACTGACAAAGTTTCAAAGAACGTAATTTATAAAGATTTGGGTGGTGTACTTCGCAAACAAGGATCAACCCAAACTATGAAGTTAATTGAAAGTTTTCTTAAGGAATATCAACCGGAAATGGTTTTTATTGATACTATCAAAGCATTTTCTGATATTATTCCTGATTCGATAGAATTTCGGGAATTTATTCTTGATCTGTCCGTTCGTTTAACAACTTGGGGTTGTACGACGATTCTCTTAGGGGAGTACTCGGAACAAGATATCGAAATTAGGCCTGAAAGTGCAATAGCTGATGGAATCATCTATCTCTATGGGACAGAGGAGAAAAGGCAACAAAAAAGATATTTGCGGATTTTAAAGATGAGAGGGACCAATCATTTTAATGGGGAGGCGGTTTTTAAGATTTCTAACGACGGAATTAGCGTATTTCCCCGTTTAAATCCTATGGTGATAAAACAAGATTATATTCAATATTCTATCAAGGTTCCGACAGGGGTGTCAAAATTAGATGAACTAATGGAAGGAGGCATTCCCTTAGCCTCTACTACCTTAATAACAGGGCCTTCAGGTTCTGGTAAAACCATGGTTGCTCTTAGCTTCGCGTTAATAGCAATAAGGTCTGGGATTAAAACAGTTTTTGTTAGCTTTGAAGAAAATCCTTTGCAAATAATTAATAATTTTATGCAAATCGGTAACGACATTAGACCTTATATAGATCAGGGGATTTTACATATTGTCTACGTTTCTCCGGTTGAGCTGGATGTTGATGAACATGTTTATCGGATTCAGGAACTTGTACGTGAGATTGGGGCACAAAGGTTGATCATTGATTCAATCTCTTCATTCGAAATTGGAATGAGCGATAAGGTTAAATATACAGATTATATATGGGCACTTACAGATTACTTTAAGGCCAATGGAATTACTGTTTTGCTTACCCACGAAATGCACGGCTCCTTAAATCTATCAGCCATGACAAAGCATGGAATTAGTTTTGTAGCCGATAATTTATTACTCTTATCCTTCAAAGAAGAGGGAGGCACTTTGAAAAGGTATTTAAGAGTGGTGAAAATGAGAGGCAGTTGTCATTCCACAGAATTAAAAGAGTTGATAGTTGATAAAAATGGTGTATTAATACGTTAGTGACTGGGATCAAAAAGGGGTGCTCAGAGGATGTCAATAAGTACCGAAGATCATGAATTTCTAAAATCTGCACGTTGGCTTAGTTTTTTAGAATGTACTGCTCTGGGTTTACAACTCAATTTGACTATTGTAGCGGCTAATGGAAATTTGATATTTCAATCATCGAGAATATGTTCTATATGTGAAAACCAGTTGGAAAATGCCTTGCCTATTCTGGATTTTAAATCTAAAGAGTATGTCGATAGACGAGAAATGACGGAATTAGATACTGATAATACCGTTATAAACTTTCAATTAGTGCCTGGACTCAGAATGATAGCACAAGAGTGTTTGTGTGCAAAGGAAACGGTACATCCCACATTAAAAGACCGTGGAGCTATTGCGGCTAAATTGATAACTAATTTTTTAATATCATTTAAGCATGAGTTCAATGGTGGACAACGTGCTCTTGAACTTTCTATTCTCCGCCAAATGAATCATATAGTATTATCCTTATTTCATGGAGAGACAGATGCCTTAAAAAGAAGCTTTGAACTAATTCTTAGTGCCTTAATCATCATTTTAGAGGCTGAAGGCAGTTGGGTCCAATTTGAGAATAGCCAAACTGAAATTTTCATTAAGGGCGATGAATTTTTGGTTAATGCTTATCTAACAAGTGCTGAAGGGGTCGCTCAACAGGTCGATATTTCTTATGGGCAGTTCAAATGTAATCTAGGGGTTTTAAGCCCATTGGTCAAAGATCAATCAACTGAGCTGATTTCATTAATGGCACAAGAATGTGCCATTATTCTCGAGATAGATAACCTATTTAAACTTCTTAACAATCAGTTAGCCAGAGTGCTTGGTGGAGTAAACAGTGGGATCTTTTTGGTTGATCAGAGGAAAAATATTACATATCTAAATAAAGCCGCTGAGAAGCTCTTTAGCAAATCGTTTATTAATTTAGTCGGGGTATCAATGTTAAACATCGAGGGGCCTTGGATTTCAATCATTAATGCTGGAATCACTTTCCCGGTTAGCGGGCAGATGGAATCTCTCAAGAAGGATCAAGAAGATGAGAATCCTTGTTGGGTGGATTGGCAGGTATCGCCGATTTTTGAGGGCAAGGTCATCGCAGGTTGGTTAATTATGCTTGACGATCGATCCGATTATTACCGCTGGCAATCTGCTGTACGCAAAGCGGAACGTTTTGCGACTACGTCTATGATGGTGGGAACTTTGGCACATGAGTTACGAAATCCCCTGAGCGCAGCTAAAGGGCTTTTGCAGTTAATGACTAGAAAACGGAATCAGGAACAAACTCAGGGTTATGTAGACTTAGTATTGCGGGAGATAGATCGGGTAGCACGTCTCCTTAATGAATTCCTTCTTCTGGGAAAGCCGGCCTCAATATTACCTGAACCCCTCGACCTAGTTACATTTATGGAAGAATTGCTCCCCCTTTTAGAGGGAGAAGCAATTGGTACAGATATTCAAGTTTTGTTCAACTATGAAATGGTAGCACATATAAACGCTGATGCTGGTCAGCTTACTCAAGTTATTTTGAATTTAGGTCGTAATGCGGTTCAGTCATTAGTTGAAAACGACATAGAAAATGGAATAGTCAAAATCTCCTTAGGTCAAGTAAATAATAAGGTTAGAGTTTGTATTGAGGATAATGGACCTGGGTTTGGTCCTGGTGTAATAGATCAATTGTTCACGCCGTTTTTCACGACTAAAGAAAGAGGAACAGGTTTAGGCCTTGCCATAGTTAAGGCAATTATTAATAATCACGATGGTGAAATCGAAGCAAGCAATAGGCCTCAAAGTGGAGCAGTCTTTACAATAACACTCCCGACTCCAAGCATAGAGGCCAAAGAAGTTGATGTAGCATTAATCATGGATGATAAAGTTTTAAGTTATCCATTGGAGAAGGCCTTGAAAGTCCTTGATTATCGCGTAAAGGTTTTTAAGATAAGTGATTTGGAAAAAGGTGATCTTAGTAACGTTTCGCCGAAGATAATTCTTTTTGAGGGATTAATTGATAATAATAAACTTGTAGAAGTCGTGGAAATACATAGAAGCCGGTCTGAGACAAACTTTATAGTTTTAGGAGATTTTTCAGATGAAACTGCTCAGAGTTTACCCGTAAAGAATATAAAAATTTTAAAGAAACCAGTTGAAATAAATCAAATAATTAGCACAATAAAAAATCTAGAGATAAAGCATATATTAATTGATTTATAAGGGTTTGAAAGTCGGTGCCTCTAGGAAACAGGAAGTTAAGATCCTGTTTCCTAGGGGTGCCTATTTCGGGAATTCAATTATAACTAGCCCGTTTCTCTTTATATAATCTGTTTTTAATTATTTTGCCTTACACGATACTTGCCACATCACCCCGAATTTATCAGTAAACTTGCCGTATAAGGGGCAAAAGGAACTTTCCTGCAGTTCTATTTCAACTTGCCCATCTGTAGATAATGCTTCAAACATTGCTTTTGTGGCCTCTTTAGTATCAAATTCGAGTGAAAAAGAAATGTTATTGCAGGCATTGTAAGGGGTATTAGGAAAGGTGTTAAGACATGCTCTATAATGAGAATATATAGAGATATTGAGTGAAAGGGGCAAGTGACCCATGCGGATCTTACACACATCGGATTGGCATCTGGGGCGTACTCTCGAGGGGCGAAGCCGGATTGAGGAACAGATGACGTTTATTGACGAACTTTGCATGATAGCTGAAGACGAAGCGGTAGATCTTATCTTAATTGCCGGTGACGTTTTTGATACGGTTAATCCCCCTGCCATTGCAGAAGAACTTTTTTATGATGCCTTGAATCGATTGTCTGCAGGGGGAAGTCGGGCTATTGTAGTGATAGCCGGAAATCACGATAACCCGGAGCGATTATGTGCGGCAAGCCCTCTTGCCGTGCGTAATGGAATTACATTATATGGCCTTCCCAAAGAGGTATTGACACCTGGTCTCTTGGACCAGCCTAATTTAGGACGGGTTACCAGGGGTGCAGCGGGTCAAGGGTGGGTGGAGTTACATATTCCTAGTTGCTCAGATCCAGCAATCATTACTATGCTGCCATATCCTTCGGAATCTCGGCTTAATGAGGTTTTAAGCGAAAGCTTAGAAGAAGAAATCCTGCGTGAAGAATATTCCAAGCGAGTACAGCAATTATTTTCTTCATCTAGTCAGCACTTTCGCCCAGATGCCGTTAACCTGGGCATGAGTCATCTCTTTGTTCGCGGAGGAATGGAATCCGAGTCAGAGCGTCCGATTCAACTGGGAAGTGCGCCAACTGTTGAGGTGAATGCGATGCCCTCCGGTGCGCAATACGTTGCCCTCGGTCATTTGCATCGTGCACAGGCTGTCAAAGGAGCGGCTGTACCGACTCGTTACTCTGGTTCGCCGCTGGCTTATAGCTTTTCCGAGACAGGGTATGCCAAATCTGTGATTCTTGTTGAAGCCTTTCCCAGTCAAGCGGTAACGACCCGAGAAATTTTCCTAAGCGCCGGTTACCCTCTTGTGAAATGGAAGGCTAAAGAAGGTTTAGCTCAGGTGCAACAGTGGATTGATGAAGGTAAGGATCGTAATGCCTGGATTGACCTGGAAATATTTGCAACAAGCGCGCTTCAAACGCAGGATATCCATAATCTGCGTAGGCAGAGGGAACGCCTAATTAATATTCGACCCATCTTCCCGGAAACAGAGCAGATCGTCGCGGAGTCTCGCTCTAAATTGCCCATTGATGAACTCTTCAGTAAGTTTTACCAAGACCGAACGAGTGGAGCAGAGCCGGAGCAGGAATTAGTTGCTTTGTTTTTATCCTTAATTGACCCGGACAATACAACATCTCCATCGCAATCTACAGATGTGTTCACCCCTGAATCACAAATAAAAGGGGCTGAGGAGGTTGAGTCAGCGTGAAGCCGATTAGCTTAAGAGTGGCTGGACTGAACAGCTTTAGGGAGGTACAGGAAATAGATTTTTCGAAACTGTGTGAAACGGGTGTGTTTGGAATTTTCGGTTCCACTGGCAGCGGAAAATCTACGATTCTGGATGCCATCACCTTGGCCCTATATGGAACAGTGGAACGGGCACCCAATAATACTCAGGGAATTCTTAATCATGCGGAAGCACAGCTTACGGTGGAATATAGTTTCTCATTAGCTGCAGGGGATCAAAGGACAACCTACCGTGCTCAACGAGCTTATCGACGCTCAGGGGAGCGGACGGTCAAAGCTTCGACCTGCCGATTAATAGAAATAGTCGGAGAGGTTGAAACTGTTTTAGCCTCCAAGGCAGATGAGATGACCAAGAAAATTGAAGATGTGTTAGGCCTAAACGTAGAGGATTTTACCCGGGCTGTAGTTCTTCCCCAAGGAAAATTTGCAGAATTTCTCACCATAAAACCTAAAGATCGAAGACTAATGTTGGAGAGGCTATTTTCCCTTGAAGCCTACGGTCGGGAACTCACAGCTCGTCTTTCGGAACAACTGGACAGTGCTAAATTCAACTTAAACGGTGTAGAACAACGTCAACAAGGTTTGGGGGATGCTTCGGATGAGCGGGTTAAAGAAGCAGAAGCAGATTTACAGGCCTCAACCGTAAAGTCTGAGATAATTACGAGAGATTTGAAAAACCTAGAAATTATGTTTGATGAAGCAAAGGAAATTTGGAGTCTTCAAGAACAGTTACAACAACTGCAACATGAAGAGGCCGAGCTTTCAATTCAACAACCTAAGATGGATAAATTAGGGGTGAGTTTAAGTCTGGCTGAACGTGCAGAATCGATCCGTTCACTTTTGGAAGAGACAGCCGCATCTGAGCAACGATTCAAGGAAGCCAATGACCATGCTGAAGGTTCAGATAAGCGGCTTACAGCGGTGAGAAACGAAAAGGAAACTGCCGAAGGTGAGTGGTTTGAGGCAAATCAAAAAAGGCAAGAAACAGAGCCCCGCTGTTTGCGCAGGTTGGAACAGCTTGAGCAAGCTAAAAGTTTAGAAGTCGATATCCAGGCTCGCCAAGGACGCTTAAACGAAACACGCCTCAAATACAGCGCGCTTGACCGAACTCGGAAGGACCTAGAACAAACGATTAAAGTTGCAACGGATAAAAAAACAGCTGTACAGAAGCAACAACAGGATGTAAAAAGCAATATCGCTCAAATCACAGTAGACCCTGCCCGGAGGAGGCAGGTTAGTGCATCGGCCCAAGCATTAGAAGGATATGAGATGGTCTCCAAGCAAGTGGACGAATTGCAAATAGACTTGGTCAAAAACTTGTCTGAAATAGAAGAACGGCGATCGGAGTTGCAGACTTCCCTGGGGGAGGTCCAGACTGCTCAGAAAATGTCAGAGCAGATAAAGGCGACTTTGATGAGTATGAACCAAAACCCGCCAGTTCATGAAGAAATCTTAACTGAACAGGCTCGAAGAATAGAACGTGACCGGCATAAGATTGCTAATATTGAGCGGGTTGAGCTGGAAGGAATCGAAGAACAAGGGCGATTGAAAATCATCACAGGGGATCGCCAAAAAGCGGAAGTTGAAGTAGGAATCAGGCAGAAGGCACAGGGTGAGATTTCGCTGACCCTTCTGGAGGCAACAGCATTTGCCGAAAGAAAAATGACCGAAGTGAAGGAACTAGAGCGGGAAAATCTTGCAGGGTTACTGGGTGAAAACCTGGTGGAGGGAGAAACATGTCCGGTCTGTGGTTCACCTCACCATCCCAAGCCTGCTCACGGTTTAGATGATGAGATGTTGGACAGAGCGAGAATTGAACTGGAGCAGGCATCAAGAGAGCTTCAAAGCTTGGAAGAGAAAAGTGCGGAAGGTACGACCGCTCTTGCCGTGGCCAAAGCTCAGTTGTTATCTAAAGAAGAGCTGGAGCAAGAACAAGCTGATCTTTTAGCAACTAAGCAAGGTGCTCTTGTTGCTTATCGAGGAGAGTTGGCTGAAGCAGAACGCAATAAGGAAGTTCATGATTTAAAGACGCAACTAATTGAACAAGAATCTAAGTTGGCGAATGATCGCCGAATTTTGAACCAATGGAAAGCGGATCAAGAACAGTTAAACCGTCAGTTGGAGGACGCCCAGCATAAGCTAGCCGAAGTAGAAAAAAAACAACATCAAATGAGTGCTCAAATTACTTTGTCAGAAGGAGTAGGAAAAGAGGTTCGCAATCGTCTAAACCAACTGTTGGAAGACCAAGTGCAACGAAAAGCAACCTTGGACAATTTGCGCGGCAAAATTGCTATAACGGAAATTTTGTCATTACAAAAGCAATACGCAAACTGGGATGAGATGATGGGTACTTTAAATCAGACCTTGTCCGGTCTTGAGGAAGAGTTGCAGAAAGCCGACGAGGCACAGGAAAGGTTTACGCGAGAAAAGACGGACTGTGAGCTTGAACTTCAGAATTTAAGGACCATGGGTACAGAAGCCGCTCGTGATCTGTCAGAGTTACAGATGAAATGTGATGCTTTAACCGAAGGAAAGCCATCCCATGAGTGGATTGAGCAGGTTAAACAGGAATTGTTGCTTGTAACAGGGAGGGAAGAAGGATTTAAGAAGGCCTATGAACAGGCCAAAGAGATATGGAAACAAGCGGAACAGACTCAGGCAGTTAGCCAAAAAACCCTGGAATTATCTCAAGAGTGGTTTGAAACAGCTCAGCGAAAGCTAGACTTGGGTCTTAAAACGGCACAATTCTTGACTGTGGCAGAGGCACAAAGCGCGTTATCGGAGGTCGAAGAGCGACTGAATATGGAAAAAGACATCTCGATCTTCCGTCAAAGGGTGCTAATTAATAAGCAGAAAAGGGAAGATGTGGAAGAGGCGCTTAAAGGTCGGATTCTTCGTCCTGAGGAATGGCTCGCTTGGCCGATTCGGTTAAAGGAGCTTAAAGAGGATTATACAGAAGCGATTGAGCAACGGGGAGCTAATCAACAAAGGTTAGAGAAGTTGAAAGTGGCGCATGAGGAATGGATACGCCTGGAATGTGAACGAAAAGCCTTTAGCCACCGCCAGGATTTACTCAAAACCTTGCAGACTGTTTTTAAAGGGAATGCTTTTGTTGAGTTCATTGCGCAAGAACAATTAGCAAACGTATCTCTAGATGCGTCCGAACGTTTAAAACAGTTAACAAACCAACGTTATGCTTTGGAGGTTGATGCCGAAGGTGGATTTATTATGCGTGACGATGCCAACGGTGGAGTACGTCGACCCGTAAGCAGTCTGTCAGGCGGAGAAACTTTCCTTACAGCTTTGGCGCTGGCCTTGGCTTTATCTACCCAGATCCAGCTTCGCGGAGAAGCACCCCTGGAGTTTTTCTTTTTAGATGAAGGTTTTGGAACTCTTGATGCTAATTTGCTAGAGACAGTAATGAACACGCTGGAAAAACTTCACCTGCAAAATCTAACGATTGGCATTATCAGTCACGTCCCGGAATTAAAGAATCGCCTTTCACGCAGGCTGGTTCTTACTCCCGCTGAGGCTGGCGGGGTTGGAAGCAAGGTCAAGTTAGAGATGGCGTAGCAAATTGATTAACCCCCTCTAATCGCCCCTTTTTAAGCAGGTGATTAGAGGGGGTTAGCAATCGAATATAGGAAACCTGCTACGGAAGAGTGCTGAGTGGTTAGCTGTTTAGATAATTGTGCATAGTAATTTAATTTAATAGAGAAATGACAAGTTGTCTTAGAAAAATAAATATTTTATTAATTTGAAAATTTAGGGTATTGACTATAGTGAATAAAAAGGTCATACTATCAAATATAAAACATAGTTTTATATACTAAAACTGGAATATCAATAAATTGTGGTAATGAATGGAGGACTATTCGTGGCCGAGAAATATGTACAAACTCTTGAGCGATCTCTGGATGTTCTAGAAGTGTTAGCTCATGCTGAAGAACCATTGGGTGTCACAGAAATCGGAAATCGTATCAGTTTGCATAAAAGCACAGTTCATAGGATCTTACAAACTTTATGTCACAGGGGCTATGTCGACAGGAAAAAGGACAGTGAGCGTTATCAATTAGGGATTAAAATTATCGAATTAGGAATTCGCTTCTTTAATGACTTAGAAATTCGTAAAGTTGCTGCTCCTGTGTTAAGTGACTTAGTAAAAGTTTTAGATGAAGTTGTCCACCTGGTTCTTCCTGATGATGGAGAGATTGTTTATATCGATAGAGCAGAGAGCTCTCAAGTTGTCAGTATGCATTCTAAGGTAGGACGCAGGGCTCCAATGCACTGTACTGCTGTAGGAAAAGCTTTGCTCTCAACCTTGCCAGAAGAGGAAGTCAGACATATCCTTGAAGTTAAAGGCATGACTAAATATACTCCTAACACAATAACAGACCCTGAAGATTTGTTAGCTGGTTTGAGAGAAATCAAATTAAGCAAGATATCTCTAGAGACGGAAGAAAATGAAGTTGGAATCATATGTTTAGGAACACCGATATTCGATTACTCTGGGCAAGCAATAGGGGCGATCAGTGTTTCAGGACCTGCTAGCAGGATTACTGAAAAAGGGATTAGGTGGATTGGAGAGGAATTAAAAACGTCGGGAGAGCTAATTTCGGCTAAGCTGGGATTTAGCTTTTTTCAAAACTCATAGACAAGTCCGGGTTAAATAAATGTTTCACAATTCATAATTTCGTCAAAATCCCCAAATAACTAAAATTTTTGGAAAGTTTCCTATTGACGATTTACTCAGATAGGGTAATAATAGAATTATAAGTTTTCTGAAACTATGTTTCAATATTCAAAACAGCTAGACAGTTATTTTTAAAGAAAGGGGAGCTAATTCAAGGTTTAAGTCATTAGGAACTTACATTGAGGAAGTTTTGTTGAACTTATTCAGGGGTTTAGTCGCCGCTTAATGACTGACGGTTATAGATGATTTAGTATCGCTGTAGCCAAGACTCTAACCTCGAGGTTAGAACACCGCCATATACTGCAAGGTGCCGTGATGGTGAGAAGCGATCTCCGGCCAAGGATGGGATGGGCAAGTGTCGCAGTAGCCAAGGATAGAGAGAAGCGAAAGCAGGAGATTGTTGGCGTTTAGCCATCGGGTAAGAACACTGTAATGAAGGGGGAAGATTAGTGGGAGTATTAGCAGACGTATATGAAATGCTAAATACGTGTAACAAGTGTGGTGGTTGCCATACAGCCTGTAAGACCTATAAATTGACTGGGTCAGAAGAAATGTCTACACGCGGAAGAATCCAGCTCATCAAAGCTGTCGCCGATGGAAAATTAGAACCTAATGAAGAGTATGAAGATGCTATCATGAGCTGTTTGTTATGTGGAGAATGTGCAGTCACCTGTCCAAACGGTGTACATGGTAATGAACTCGTCATGGCCGCGCGGCGAGATTTAAAACTAAGAAAGGGAATCAAGCCATTTGCAAAGTCTTTTGCTTTAAAAACTTTAGCAAGTCCGAAGAGGCTGGGCATGGGGTTTCGGCTTTTCGGAGGAATGGGCAAAAGTGTCCTCAATAAAATTGACGGACTGGACTATTTCCGTGGTATTGATATTAAAAACTTCCCCACGGCCAAGAAACCATTTTTGGAGCAGGTCCCGGAAAAGATTAAGGTGCAAAATCCGAAGCATAAAGTCGGATTTTATGTGGGTTGTTTTCTCAATCACTCCTTAGACCAAACCGCTCACTCAGTTGTGAAAGTGCTAGCCAAAAATGACTGTGAAGTTATTATTCCTAAAGATCAAGTGTGCTGCGGTCTCCCGCAATATTGTTATGGTGACTACGAAACAGCGAAAACCAACGCTCGCAAAACCATTGATACCTTTTTAGATAAGTATAGCGATGCCGAAGTTGTGCTTACGGCCTGTGCGTCCTGTGGTTCGATGCTGAGACATGATTATCTGAAGCTCTTTGCCGATGAGCCGTCGTATTTGCCCAAAGTCAAGTTATTTTGTGACAAAGTAGTTGAGTTTTCAGAATATATGGCCAAGATTGGTGTCGATCAGAGCAAACTTCATAATTCAAGTCCCCTGACAGTCACCTATCATGATCCTTGTCATATGGTTCGGGGTCTTAAGGCAACCAAGCAGCCTCGGGAATTGTTGCAAATGATTCCTCGGGTTGATTATAAGGAAATGTTTGAAGCCAACCGTTGTTGCGGGGCAGCCGGCTTAATCCAGGCCTTCTATCATGAGGTATCAACAGATATCACAGATCAGAAGACTCAAAACATCAAGGATACCAATGCAGATTTGGTGGCTACAAGTTGCCCGGCTTGCATGTTGAGACTTCAAGGCGGTATAAACAAAGCCGGACAAAAACAAAAGGTTATGCATGTTGCCGATGTAATGGCCAACGCTTACGAAGACTAATTGGATGCAAGAATTACATTAACTTTGTATATGGCTGACCATTACGATTCATCATGGTCTGGCCGAAAATCGAATATTTCCCTTTGCGGAACATGCTGACCGCAAGTTCTAGTAAATGAGTGGAAGGGCGGGTAGTCATGAGTGACGTCAATATCAGTAAGTTAAAGGGGATTGTCGGTGATGCCTATGTCATCGATTTCCCTTCCGAAATGGCTAAATATCTAAAAGGTCAAGGTAAGCCTGCAGTCGTCGTCTTACCGGCGAGTACTTCAGAAGTTTCGAGTATCGTCAAACTGGCGAATGAGAAGAATGTGAAATTAGGGGTAGGCGGGGCAGTCGTCGATACCCAGGGGATTACGGGCGGGATTGCAATGGTTATGTCCCGGATGAACCGGATTTTAGAAATGGATCATCTAAACCTTGTGGCGGTTGTCGAACCAGGACTTCTTCATAAAGAATTTCTTCTTAAAGTTGGGGAAGCCGGATTAAACTTTCCTCCGGAGCCCTATGTAATCGAAACCAGTTCCATTGGCGGCTGCTTTGCGATTGGAGATTCCGATTCTAAATCCTTTGAATATGGTCCTACCCGGACGTTCCTTTTGGGATTTGAAATGGTTCTCCCGACAGGGGAAATCCTGGAGATCGGAAATAAATGTATAAAAAACGTTTCCGGTTTAGATTTCATCCACTTTGCTGTCGGAAGCCAAGGGACATTTGGGATTTTCACCAAACTGCTGGTGAAGCTCTTACCTGTACCGGAAGCTAAAAAAGCAGTGATTGGAACCTTCGCATCCATGCATAAGGCGAATGCAACCTTCAATACCCTGATTAAGCGGAATGTGCATCCGACCCGGATGAATCTCATCAATGCATCCCTTGCGAAAATTGCAAAACCGGGAACGGAAGGGCAACTTGTGATCATAGATTTGCAAGGATTTAAAGAGTCGGGTAAAAACATCGTTAATGAAGTTGCTTCAGTTCTTACCTTGGGTGGAGGCTCTGATGTAAAGATCATTGAGGAGGGCGCTGAGTATGATCAAGTGATCAATGGTTGGCTTAAAGCTCGCGCCGAACTCAATGCAAAACCGTCGGAAATCGTGGAATTTGTGGTTGGCCCGATGAAAATGCCTCAAGCCCTGTCTCAGCTCGAAGCGCAAACGGGGGAGCTAGGGGCTTATCCTGGCATAATTGTCGAAGGACTTCTCGGATATGTTTGTTTGGCTCTGCCCGAGGGAACGGATAAACTTGCTTTAGCCAGGAAAGTGAATAAACTGGCCATGTCCCTAGGCGGGAACGTGAAGGGCCTCTTGGGTCATAAGCTCAAAGCAGAAGTTTACAATGATGCGGAAATGTGGAAGCAAACCACAAGTTTGCTCAGTGAACTGCGTCAACAATTTGACCCCAAAGGGATTCTCAACCCTGGGGTAAGTCTAGAGGCTTAAGAAGAAGGAGGTCTGAATATGTTAAGCCAAGCGGTTGTTAAGCGGCTGAAGGAAATTGTTGGGGAGAGAAACGTGGTTACAGACAAAGTTGGTCTGTTGACCTATGGTTATGACGGCACGTTATTATCCGGTGAAGCCTTAGGAGTGGTTTCTCCGACAACAACGGAACAAGTCGTTGAAATCGTCAAATTGATGAACGAGCAAGATATTAAACTTGTTCCCCGAGGTGCTGGTACGAATGAGAGTGGTGGAACCATTCCTTCAGCAAAATCTGTGGTGATTAGCTTTACTAAAATGACTAAAATTCATGAAATAGACACTGAAAATTTTGTAGCAGTCGTTGAGCCTGGAGTGATCAATTTTGACCTTCAAGTTGAACTCGCTAAGAAAAATTTCTATTTTCCTCCAGATCCGTCCTCCTTTAAGGCCTCAACAATAGGAGGGAATCTAGGTGAATGCTCCGGTGGACCGAAATGCTTTAAATATGGGGTTACCCGGGATTATATGTTGGGTCTGGAAGTCGTTCTCCCGAATGGCAAAGTCATTCAAACGGGGGGGCGTAATTTCCAAAGTGAGCCGGGTTATGATTTGACTCGAATCATTGTTGGCTCGGAAGGAATCCTAGGATTGGTCACCAAAGTTTTCGTTCGTATCCTACCGATACCCAGAGCCAAGAAAACAATGCTAGCTCTTTACGACAAAGTTGAAGATGCTTCTCAAACTGTTGCCGATATCGTTGCTGCCGGTATTATTCCGACAACCCTGGAATTGATGGATAATTTGCTTATCAATACGACTGAAGATTTTACCCATGCCGGGCTTCCCCGTGATGCTGGAGCGGTTCTAATTATTGAGGTTGACGGATATCCGGAAGATATGGACGGACAAGTCAAGACGATTGGTGAAATTGCCTCAAAAATTGCTAAAGAATTTAAAGTTGCTCAAACGGCAGTTGAAGTGGATCAAATTTGGACTTCAAGGCGCAGTGCTTTCGGATCTGTTGCTCGAGTTAGACCATCCTATGGTGTTAATGATATTACGGTTCCGAGGAGTAATTTCCCAAAAGCGATTGGGGGAGTCCTTAAAGTTGCCAAAGATTTTGGTGTGACCATCGGAGTTGTGGCTCATGCCGGTGACGGAAATCTTCATCCGCTAATTCTTTTCGATCAACGGAATAAAGAGGAAACTGAAACCGTTCATGCTGCTGAACAGGCGCTCTGTATGATGGCGCTTGATCTTGAGGGTACAATAAGTGGTGAGCACGGAATCGGGCTTGTCAAGAAGAAGTATCTTGATAAGGAGTTTACACCCGCTGCTATGGAAGCTTTTAGAAAGATTAAGAGAAGCTTCGATCCGAGCAATCGCTTTAACCCAGGGAAGATCATCGACCTATAAATTTCTCACTTCCTAGTGGCGTGTGGACACTGCTCTAGTGTTTATACACTAGAGCAGTTTTCTTTGTGTCTTTAAAAACAGTGCTTACTTATACATATCAAGCGAATTTAATAGTGAAAAAGGGATATACTAAATTTTGGGTTTTGTGAGTCCTTTTTATCACGGTATTCAACATAGACACCAGAATCTGAGCAATAATGGCTAAGCTATTATTACTGCATAAGTGCATGAAGATAAAAGGGGTTAAGGCTTGTAAATCAAAGTAATATCACACCGCTGAAGTCTAAATATTCTGGATATCAGAAATTGAGCTGTGGCGAATGATTGAAAATGGATGGAGGCAAAAACGTGGAAAACCGAGTTTTTATGCTTGAAGATTTGGCTAAATTTGATGCAAAGGATCCCCAAAAAGTTATGGTTTATCAGTCCGATAAAACTTTAGGTGCTATGTGGTGTTTAGAACCAGGTCAAGAAGTATTTCTCCATCAACATCCTAATGCGGATGATGTGTGGATTTGTCTGGAAGGTGAATCGGGTCTCTATTTTGCGGGAGAAGGGCAAGAAGTAAAAATTAAAAAAGGTATGGCGATTCTTGCAAAAGCGGGACAGACTCATGGAATGAGAAATACGGGTAAAGACCGTTTTATATTTATTGGGATTGCCGGACCAGTGCCGGTAGAGACAGTGAAGTTATAATATACGAGGCAAAAGAATTTGGATTTAAGCTATGAATAAAAAAGTTATTATTTAATGACATATTCTTTGAAAAATAAGCAAATAATTCTGTTGACTAATGAACAAATAAGATAGATAATGGTTCTAAGGGAAAATGAAACTATGTTTTAAAGAATGAAACAATAACCTTAAATCCTTTTCCCCTTGTCAAATAACTATTACTTACTACGATGTGCTTGGGAAGCAATGTCTTATACGCCCCTCGAATCTTGTGTGAATACTAAGTGGGAAGGAGGGACATTTTCTTTTCAATGAGTGGGTATTAAAAATTGTCAAGCGGTATGTGTCTAGTTAGAAAAACTAATCTCTTAAAGCGACCTTAATAGTTGCAGAAAATTTCATTATGGAAGTGATAACGTATGGCAAAATTTCTAGAATTCCAGGGAAAAGAATGGCTTAGAAAATCAGGACTGCCGGTACCACAGGGACGTGTAGCCTCGACTCCGGAAGAAGCCAAAAAGATTGCCGAAGAGATAGGCAAAGCTGTTGCAGTAAAAGGACAGGTACAGGCCGGGGGACGCGGTAAAGCAGGAATTGTAAAATTAGTTAATACTCCTGATGAGGCGGCTGCAGCTGCTGCCGAAATTTTTGCTAAAAACGTCATGGGAGTACCTATCTACCAGGTTCTTGTTGAAGAAAAATTGGATATTAAAAAAGAATACTATTGTTCGTTCGTTGTTAATGGCGCAAGAGAAGCTCGTTCCCCTATGCTCATGTTCAGTACTGAGGGTGGAATGGACATTGAAAGCGTTCCCGAAGAACTCCTATTTAAAGTCAACATTGATCCAATCAACGGGTTGCAGGTATATGACGCAGTAGATGTATGTGCTCGAGCTGGAATTCCTGCTCAGGATATAAGTAAGTTTGCTAGTTTTTTATCTAAGCTATCCCAAGCTTATAAGAAATTAGATTGCCAAACACTGGAAATTAATCCCTTTATCATGACGGGGAGCGGTAACTTAGTCTGTGCAGATTGCAAAATGGAAATTGACAACAGTTCCGTGGGACGTCATCCGGAATTTGGGATTTCAATCGCGCGGGATTTGCCTGGTGCGCCTACTGAGTTAGACCTGATTGGCTGGAGTATTGAAGAAACTGATGCTCGTGGTACAGGCTTCCTTATGAATATGGGCTATGACGAAGTGAGTCCTGGTTATATCGGCTACCATCCCATTGGTGGCGGATCAGCAATGATGGGCTTAGATGCTTTGAACCAAGTAGGCCTGAAGCCGGCAAATTATGCTGACACCAGTGGTAACCCAGTCGGTTCAAAAATTTATAGAGTAGCAAAATGCGTTCTTTCTCAGCCAAATATTGACGGTTATCTGCTTGGCGGGTTCATGATGGCAAACCAAGAGCAGTGGCATCATTCCCACGCTATCGTCAAGGTACTCAGGGAGGTTCTCCCGACGCAGAAACCCGGAATGCCTTGCGTGTTGTTACTCTGTGGCAACAGGGAAGATGAATCTCTGGAAATCCTTAGAGAGGGTCTTGCCGACCTAATGACTCCTGATGGCCCGGGAAAGAGAATCGAAATCTATGGCAAAGAATACGTAACAGATACCAAATTCATAGGACAAAGACTCTTAGCTCTCAGCAAAGAATATAGAGCTGAAAAAGAATCTCAAGGAAAGTAGGGGAAACCTGTGCTGGAATTCGCAGAAAAAAGCCTGACAGTTAGAATCGATACCAGCAAGTGTGATACATGCGAGACTAAGGCATGTGCCGAGGCGTGCAAAAAGTACGCGAGAGGTTTGCTTGGGATTGATGACCAAGGTAGAGCTTCGGTTGCACATCGCGATGCAGAAGAAGTTCTGCGTCTTGGAACTGAGTGTTTAGCATGTGAACTCGCTTGTAAGACCAAAGGTAACAATGCCATAACCATTGAGGTTCCTGTTAAAGGTTTGGATGAGTACCTTAAGAAACGTCAATAGGTGCAATAGACTAGGTAAGTTGTTATTGTATACAAAACGAAGCAAAATGTTAAATGAGGGATAAAGATGGGCATTTTGATCAATAAGAGTACTAAGGTAATTGTCCAAGGGATTACAGGTCGAGAGGGATCTGTACGGACAAAGTACATGAAAGAATATGGTACCAAAGTAATTGGTGGAACTAGTCCGGGAAAAGCCGGAGAACAGGTCCACGGCATACCGGTTTTTAACACAGTAAAAGAAATTGTCCGCGAGCAAGGCGAAATTGACTTCAGTGTTATCTTTGTACCAGGCAAAATCTTAAAAACAGCTGTTTATGAAGCAGTCGATGCTGGCGTTAAGAACATTATTCCATGCGTTGAGGGAACTCCGATCCACGATATCATGCAAATGATAGCATATGCCAAGTCTAAAGGATCAAGGCTCCTGGGACCAGGGTCTATCGGAATTATAACACCAGGTGAGGCTGTGGTAGGTTGGCTTGGCGGTAACAAAGAATGGGCCAACAAATTCTTCCAAAAAGGGAATATTGGAGTTTTCTCTCGCAGTGGCGGCCAGTCAGGAACAATTCCTTGGTTGCTGAGAGAAGGCGGATTTGGAGTCAGTACCGTAATTCATACCGGGACGGAACCAGTCCTGGGAACGTCTATGGCGGATTTACTGCCGTTATTTGAGGCTGATCCAGAGACAAAGGGTGTTGCAGTCTATGCAGAAATCGGTGGTACTCAAGAAGAAGAGTGTGCTGAGGTTATCGCAGCTGGTGAATTCACAAAGCCTTTCGTAGTTTACGTAGCAGGTGCATGGGCACCGGCAGGTATGCGATTCTCCCATGCATCTAATATCGTAGAGCGTGGACGTGGATCAGCTAAAAGTAAAATGGAAGCTATTACGAAGGCTGGGGGATTTGTTGCTGAAACTCCAACGGATATCCCAATCATCTTAAAACAGAAGATTAAGGATTAAAGGCTAAAGCATAGTGTTGGTATCCCAAGGGTTTTAACCCTGGAAATAAAAAATAAAATTATAGGGGGTAATACTAATGACAATTATGAGATCTGTTATGTATATTCCTGGAAACAATCCTAAAATGGTTGCAAAGGCTCCTGAATTTCCGGCGGACATCGTTACACTTGACCTAGAGGATTCCGTTCCGCCGGCTGAAAAAGAAGCTGCTCGTCAAATCGTTCGTGAAAACCTCAAATATGCAGGTACTGGTGGAGCAGAAGTATATGTCCGTATTAATAACTGGGAAACAGAATTAACCAATGATGATCTGGAAGCTATTGTTTATGAAGGTCTCAGTGGAGTAACTCTGGCAAAAACAGGATGCGCCGCAGATGTACAGCGCCTTGATTGGAAACTTGAGGAACTCGAGCGTCGTCGCGGCTTAGAAGTAGGGACAGTTAAGATCTCTATGCTGCTTGAAACAGCTAAAGGAATTATCAATGCTGCAGAGTGCTGCTTAGCCAGCAAACGGAATGTGAATGCAATTTTCGGAGCAGTTGACTATTGCCGTGATATGCGTGTTAAACTAACCAATGAAGGCGTTGAACAACAATATGGCCGCGCTCATGTGGCTGTTGCTTGCCGTGCGGCAAGAATTGTGGCAATCGATGCTCCTTTCGTTGACTTCAAGAATATTGAAGCCTTTGAAAGAAATGTTGCTGAAGGACGTCAAATGGGCTATGAAGGCCGTATGATCATTCACCCAGGACAAATCGAACCTTCTAATCGTATGTACTCTCCTGATCCTGCCGATGTTGAGTGGGCTGCTGGTGTTGTGAAAGTCTTCGAAGAAGAAGGCATTGCTAAAGGCAAAGCATCCGTTTCTTTCAACGGAAAAATGGTAGATACCCCTGTGTACCTCAATGCTCTGGATATTATTGCTGCTCAAGCTGAAATCGACGCAAAAAACGCTAAGTAAGATAGTTTGATTGTTGTTTGGTTGCCTCTTCAACGAGGTGACCAAACAATTTATTTAGGAGTATCTGCTGTTGCGTTAAACTAAAAAGATTATGAAAGGAAGATGCATATGTCACGTATTAAAAATCTTCGTGAAGAGGCTCTGGCTTTTCATGCTGTGAAACCAGGTAAACTCGAAGTAAGAGTAACATGCCCAGCTCAAGACAGGGATGATTTGACACTTGCTTATTCTCCTGGAGTTGCTGAACCAGTCTTGGAGATAGCTAAAGACATTGAAAATCTTGACATTTATACAAACCATGCTAACTTTGTGAGCATTGTTACCGACGGGTCTGCTATTCTCGGACTGGGAAATCTTGGCCCTGCAGCTTCCATGCCTGTTATGGAAGGAAAAGCTCTTCTCTTTAAAACCTTCGGAGATGTGGATGCTTTCCCGCTTGCTGTAAATACCAGCGATGTAGATAAAATCATTGAAATTGTTGAGTTAACGGCTCCTACCTTCGGCGGAGTTAACTTAGAAGACATTAAAGCTCCTGAGTGCTTCCAAATCGAGGAAGGTCTCAAAGCTCGAGGGATTTTTAAAGGACCTATATTTCATGATGACCAACATGGAACGGCTGTTGTCACCTTAGCAGGACTCTATAACGCACTTAAAGTTGTCGGAAAAAATATTGAAGACATTAAAGTTGTTGCAAATGGTGCAGGAGCCGCTGGAATTGCAATCATTAAACTATTGATGAGTGTTGGACTTAAAAATGTAATTATGTGCGATACCAAAGGTGCCATTTATCAAGGCCGTACAGCTGGGATGAACCCTTGGAAAGAACAGATTGCCGCTGCAACTAACCCTGATAAATATAGCGGTGATCTTACTGGAGCACTTGTAGGTGCAGATGTATTTATTGGGGTATCTGCAGCTAACGTTCTCACCGAAGATATGATCAAATCAATGGCAAAAGATCCTATTGTTTTCTGCCAAGCGAACCCAATTCCAGAAATATGGCCGATTGAAAGAGCGTTTGAAGCTGGTGCTGCAGTCATTTCTACTGGCCGCTCAGATGTTATTAATCAAATTAATAACGTTCTAGCTTTCCCTGGCATGTTCCGAGGCGCTATCGATGTTAGAGCTACTGACATTAATGACGCTATGAAGATTGCCGCTGCAAAAGCAATCGCTGATTGTGTCTCAGCAGAAGAACTCAATGCTAGCTTTATTATGCCAAGCACTTTGAATCCGGAAGTAGCCCCTGCTGTTGCTGCTGCTACAGCTAAAGCTGCAATCGATAGTGGAATTGCTAGAAATCCTATTGATCCTGCCGTGGTAGCAGAAAACCTCAAGAAGAGATTAGCTAACCAATATAAATAGTATTGCACAAGAAAAAGGGGCCTTTGAAATGGCCCCTTTTTCTTGTGCATTTTTATAAGTTCCTCTGAACGGTTGGGTATATTAATTAGGCGGTGTAACTCATAATTATTAAGATCGTTTGTAAGGCAAAAGGTTTGACCCCCCCAATGTTAACTGGTAATATTGGGGTTATTATATATAGTTTGAGCCTGGCATCGTTGGTTAGAATATAAGAATTATAAAGGTAAAGGGGTAACAAGTATGCAAATACCAAGTGGTAAAATAAAACGTAATATGGAAAAGGATAATCATACTTATCTGGAGGTAACTGAGCCGGCTGAACTAATGAAGTTTTTGATGGTCAAACTTCCTGCTAAAAGTCGGAAGGATATTAAATCTCTATTAGCCCATCGTCAGATTTCCGTTGACGCTGAGATTATCACACAATTTAATCATCCTCTTGCAGAAGGGCAACAGGTCGTTGTAAATTGGGAAAAGGTCTTAATAGAAGAGCAACCTCAAGGTCTAACTATCGTATTTGAAGATCCTTATATCATGATTATTGAAAAACAAGCGGGGTTGCTCTCGATTGCGACTGTTACAGAAAAGGAGCAAACTGCCTACAGTATTCTAAGTGATCATGTGAAAAAACGGGACTCTAAAAACAAGGTATTTGTATTGCATCGGCTTGACCGAGAAACCTCCGGCGTGATGATGTTTGCAAAAAGCGAAAAAGTGCAACAACTACTGCAAAAAGCATGGAAGGAAGCTGTCTTAGAACGTACCTATGTCGTTGTCGTAGAGGGGATGGTAACAAAAGAGGAAGGAACGATTACTTCTTGGCTGACGGAGAGTAAGGCCTTTATTATGTACTCTAGCCGGACCCCTAATGATGGTCAGAAAGCGATAACCCACTATAGAGTTCTTAAGAAAAATAAGCATTATTCTTTGTTGGAAGTAAAATTAGAGACAGGCCGGAAGAACCAAATTCGTGTCCATATGAAAGATATTGGACACAGTGTGATCGGAGATAAGAAGTATGGTGCGACTAAGCACCCTATTGGTCGGATTGGACTTCATGCTCGAGTATTGGCCTTCAAACATCCAATCACGGGCGAAGTAGTTCGTTATGAAACGGATATTCCGAAGGAGTTTTTAAATTTATTTAAATGATAGCATATAGAAAGTCAGGGGTGGAGGAGTTATATTGAAGAATCAAGAGATAGATCATTATCCTCTAGGTATCTTTTCATGGTTCGGTTATGTACTCCCTTTTCAAGAAAGGATTCGTTTGATCAAAGAAGCGGGATTTGCATCGACTTCTATTTGGTGGGAAGATGAAGATAAACCATGGCCCATGAAGAAGGAGAGTATGCCCCAGTTAGTTAGGGATATGGGAATATTAGTAGAGAATATTCATGTCCCTTTTAATGAATCGGGTGGGTTATGGTCAGAGCAGAAGTCCGTGAGAGCTAATATTATTGAGAGTCATCTTAACTGGCTTAATGCTTGCGCTGACCATCAAATCCCAACCATGGTTATGCATTTGACAGAAGACGGAAATCATCCGACTCCCAATTCATATGGTTTAGAAAGCATGTTAGAACTAGTGAAAGTTGCCGAGGGGCTCGGAGTAAAAATTGCTATTGAGAACACTCTAAGGAGTGATAATGTTCCTTATATCCTAGAAAGAATTAATTCGGAATATTTAGGCTTTTGCTATGACAGCTCCCATTATAATTTAACAGATAAGCTGGATTTTCATTTATTGGATAGATATGGAGGGCGACTGGTGTCGACTCATCTGTCAGATAATGACGGGCTAAAAGACCGTCATTGGCTCCCCGGTCGAGGCATTATTGACTGGACTAAAGTAGCCAATCATTTTCCGACCAGTTATCGTGGGTGTTTGACCTTAGAAGCTTATGCAACGAAGGAAGAACGTGAAGATTCACCGCAGAACTTTCTTGAGAAGGCTTATCAGAGTGCGGTAAGGATTCGTGACATAATAACAGAGGAAGCTAAATGACAGCTATCAAACTACTGGTTATTAATTCCGAGACTCCCACCTCTTCAAGTGGGTGTTCCATATTCTACTTCGGTGGGTAGACTCCCCCATTGAAGTCTCGAGGTTCAGCTTTAGCTGAACAAGTTCACTAATCTGACTACCTGCAAATAACTCATTTCCTTCTTTGAAGATGCCTAGCGGCATGGGGACCAGTACTAGAAAAAACTGGGTTCACACCCGGTCTTTTGATACGTCTTTCCCGATTTTATCAGAGTCATGAGGAAGGGGAATTTTCTCGGTGTTATCAGGTTTGCGTGACTTATTATTAATTTTCTTTGCCATTACTGATTTTATCCTCCTTTAAAAGTTTCACAGGTAGAATCCCCTGATTAATGAATAACATGCATGTGCCTCGAAAATGTGCTGAGTTGAAATGGAGTTGAGTCGAAATATCTAATAGATTAGAGCGTGAAAAAGCGACCGCGCAGATGATGATTAAGCTATATTGTAAAGGTCATCACCATTCGGCAGACAGTGAATTATGTTCTGAATGCCAAGAATTGTTAGAGTATGCCACGAACCGTCTCAACCATTGCAAATTTGGAGAAAGCAAACCAACTTGTGCAAAATGTACAGTGCATTGTTATAAACCAGAAATGCGTAAAAAGATTCAAGAGACTATGCGGTATTCAGGACCTAAGATGATTTACAATCATCCAATTGCAGCAATAAGGCATTTGTGGGACGGATTAAGAAAGTAATCATTAAAATGTAAATGATTACTTCTAAATTGAGAATTAAGAACCATTAGAAGAAGGAGCAAGTACCATGGGAATCAAAGAATATTCTCTGGAAATGAGAGGAATGCCACACTGTGATTTGGAAGAGTATTTTCTCTCCATCGGAGGAAAGTGGGATGGAAAGGGAACATATTTCGCCCCAAACTGGGAAGTTAACTTAAGTGATACATGGTCCTGTACCCTAGGGTCAATTCAAATCCCAGCCACACAAGTAATCTTTCGGGTTGACGAAGAGGATTGGCCTGAAATTATAAGGGCCTTTCGCTTACGATTCCTTTCAGCAGGGGGATAAAGGAACCCTTACCCCATCTGATCTTAGCCAGCTCCTTGCCAAAGCACATCGTCACTCAACCATCTATGGTTGTCGGAAGATGTTATCCGATTTGGCATAAATTACAGCCTATTTGAGAAACTACCTGAAAAGGAGTGTGAATTATGAAGTTCTCAGGAACCGAAACATTCAAAAACCTAAGCAATGCCTTTGCAGGTGAGTCTCAGGCACGTAATCGTTATGCTTTTTTTGCTGGGGTGGCTAAGAATGAAGGATATCAACATATCCAAGCTGTTTTTGAGGAAACGGCCGCTAACGAAAAGGAACACGCTAAAGTGTTCTACAAACTTCTCGTTGCACATACGGGGGAAGAAACTGACATTATACATGTTGATGCTGATTATCCGTTAGTTTATAAAGACACCCTGACAAATTTGAGGGCTGCTGCAGCTGGAGAAAAAGAAGAATGGGCTGAAATCTACTCTAAGTTCGCAACTGTTGCAGAAAGGGAAGGATTTCCCGATATAGCCAGAGTTTTTCAGACAATCGCTGAAGTAGAAAAGCACCATATGACTCGTTTTGACCATTATGCTGATGGGATTGAAAAGGGCACAGTTTTCAGTAAAGATACTGCGACTGTATGGAAATGTACAAACTGTGGCTATATTCACGAAGGCCCAGATGCGCCGGATACATGTCCGGCTTGTGCACACCCTCAGGGATATTTTGAAGAACTGCCAGAGAAGTATTAAGCATCACAGCCGAGTAGGGATCCCTACTCGGCTTTACAATAGGCAGAATTGTCTTTTCAAGGAGACATCATAGAAACCAAATAACGCTAAAACAATAATTCAACAATTAATACTTGAAATTCTATAAATAATTATAGATAAATATTCAGAATATTATATAAAAATAGAGGAGAATAATGAGAATGCCTATAGATTTGATTCGGAGTTTTATACCGGTTGCAGTCACTGCAGGAGTCAGGGCAGCGACGCAGAGCAGTTTTGATGGTTTACAGGGCAGGGTATCTCCATTGCTCATCCCAATGGCACCTTTGTGGAACAGATTCAAATAGGGGACCCATTGTCGTGGATATGGTAACAGTTGTAAATGGCTATCAAATTGATCAAACCAGAACTATCAGCAGGGGTTCTAAAGAGGTTTTGAAATCTGGAATGGTAGTAGCAATTGAACCCAAGTTTGTTTTTCCGAGTGTAGGAGTTGTTGGAATTGAGGATACGGTTGTTATCGAGGCTGAACTGGGTGCCCGATATTTATCGGTAACACTGAGAGAATTGATGGTTTTAAGAAATGAAAGTGTTCATTTAGCCATAAGCTGTTAATAAAATGAAGTTGATGGTAAATATTGATTCATTTTGTAGACATTTCAGGACAAATGTCCCTGCCCCAGCGGCAGGGATTTTTTTCATGGGTCGCGAATTATATAGAAAAACCTATTCAATGAGGTATGTGCCTCAAATTATTTTAGTAGGAATGATCCGAGACAAGTGGAGGCAGCCATGAAAGAGAAATATGTTTTGCTAAGTTCCAAGGAACTTGAACTTATGCTAAAGGGCTCATTACAATGGAATGACGTATCCCCTCGCGTAACCTCGTCTAAAGCGGGAATGCGAAAGCTGGGTGAATTTATAGACAAACCGTCTGTTTCCCAACCTGCAAAGCAAGCAGAGGACTCTTTTTCGCAGAAGAAGGGAACCGATTCTAGGCGAATTGAAGGACAGCCTGTAATATGGCTGTTGGGCAGTGTTGGTATTTTAACACTATCATCATGGTTCTACTTTGTCTTATTTTCTGATTAGCAGTTAATAATTTCATAATTATTTAAGTGGGGAGGCTTGTTATAAAATATGAAAGCCTTCCCACTTTTTTAAAAAAAACTTTGCAAAATCATTAAAATTTGGGTATCATATAAATAGAAGGTCAGGAAAGGTCAATGAAATGTGTTGCAGAAATATTACGTTGACAAGGAGAAAAAACAATGGGAAACCTAGCGGATCGCATTGAAGAATACTTGAAACAGATCTTGGAAAAGACAACAGAAGGATACATTGTGCTGCAACGAAGCGAACTTGCAGGTGAGTTCTCATGTGTACCATCTCAGATTAACTACGTTCTTGACACTCGTTTTACGGTTGAACGCGGATACCTCGTTGAAAGTCGCCGAGGGGGTGGGGGATACCTGAGGATTATCCGCTTAGGTCTGGGAATTGAGGGGCAGTATCAGCATGTTATAAGGCAATTGATTGGAGAACAGCTTTCTCGTGCTCGATCCAATGCTTTGGTCGAGAGACTTTTGGATGAGGAACTGTTGACGACCAGAGAAGCAGCCCTGATTAAGAGCCTGCTTTCAGGAAACAATTTAGGGGGAGAATTCAGAGATTGGGATACGCTCCGCGCGTGTTTAATGAAAGATATTTTAACAACCCTAAGTCGGGATGATTTGGTCTAAGGAGGTTTTGAAAATGCTTTGTCAGCATTGTAAACAGCAAGAGGCTATTATGCAATTGTTTATAACAGAAAACGGGAATACTCGTGAGGTGTATCTTTGCGAGTCGTGTGCTAAAAAAACCCAAGAAGTAAGTTTTGTCTTCCACCCCGCCATTGTGCCGGAGTTTTTGCAAGCACTTTTTGGCTTTAATTCCACTGCAAAGGACCAACCAACTGAGACGGCATGCCCTAAATGTGGACTTAGCTTTTCTCAAATTACGCAAGTCGGGAAACTGGGATGCAGTGCCTGTTATGCGACCTTTGAAACTCAACTTGAGCCCTTACTGCGACGTGTTCATGGCGGAGGCCAAAATGTGGGTAAAATCCCTGCAAGACGAGGAGCAACGCTAATAAAACGCATGGAGCAAAGAAAGTTGAAGGAAACTCTTCAAGCCTTGATTCAGCAAGAAGCGTTTGAGGAGGCTGCTGTAGTAAGAGATCAGATTCGTAAAATTGAGCAATCGGCTGGAGGGGAAAAAAGTGATTCGTAAAGAGCTTCTTTTACAGCACAGCGCCTGGATGAGTGAAACCGATTCTCCGGTCGTTATTAGTAGTCGGGTTAGATTGGCACGTAACCTTGAGGATTTCCCTTTTCCCCATGGTCTAAGCCAGGAGGGTGCCGCTCAGGTGGAGAAAACTGTTGCCCAAGTTTTAACCGATACAGAAGGGGAGAAAAAGGAACTCAGCTATACACCTCTAGCAGAACTGAATAGTATTGAGCAACAAGTTCTCATAGAAAAGCATTTGATCAGTCCGAGTTTAGGCGGGTCAACTGGAGCGCGTGGTGTGGCGTTAGCCCCTGATCACCGTTATGCAGTGATGGTTAATGAAGAAGATCACCTAAGAATTCAAGTGCTTTTGCCGGGCAATCAGCTTTTAGAATCACATCGTTTAGCAACAGCGTTAGATGATCTTTTGGAAGCAAAACTTGATTTTGCCTATAGGGAAAGTCAAGGATATCTTACGGCTTGTCCTACAAATGTAGGGACAGGACTCAGAGCTTCAGTTATGGTCCATTTGCCGGGCTTGGTTATCACAAAGCAAGTTCAGCAGGTCTTGGGGGCGGTAACTCGCTTGGGGTTAGCCGTACGGGGGTTATATGGCGAGGGCTCTCAGGCCTTCGGACACATCTTTCAAGTTTCTAACCAGATTACACTTGGGAAGAGTGAAGAGGATATTTTAACTCATTTAGATGCAGTAACCCGACAGATTGTTGAGCATGAGCTTCAGGCGCGTGAACTTCTTCGTCAGCAAACTCCTATACACTTAGAAGACAAAGTCTGGCGGGCCAGGGGAACTTTACAAAATGCACGGTTACTCTCATCGGAAGATGCGATACATCTTTTGTCCCATGATCGGTTAGGAACGGATATGGGATTACTGCCTAAGACTAAGGATTGCTTTGCGACGTTAATAGTCGATACCCGTCCGGGATGTTTGCAATATATCCTCGATCGAGAACTTGACCCCAGTCAACGTGATGAGGAACGGGCTCGCTTGATACGAGAACGAATTGCGTAAAGCGTGGCAAAAAATGAAACAAGAGGCAAGCAGAAATTTTTGCTCTTCAACGAACGCTAACTATAAATAACTGCGAACAGGAAAGGATGAAGGATTTATGAAGGGTCGTTATACTGAACGTGCCGAGAAAGTATTAGCTATAGCCCATGATGCAGCCAAACGAATGGGGCATCAAGTGGTAGGGACTGAGCACATTTTGCTGGGGCTTATTCAAGAAGGGGAAGGCATTGCTGCGCAAGCCTTGACAGGAATGAATTTGGACCTTGCAAAAATACAAAATCAGATTGAACAAATCACTGGGGTGGGTCAGCCTATTAAAGGGGAAGTTGGGTTCACCCCTCGAGTAAAAAGGGTCTTGGAATTGGCGAATGAGGAAGCTCATCGGCAAGAGGTTAATTATATTGGAACAGAACACTTGCTTTTAGGTCTTATTATGGAGGGAGAGGGAATTGCAGCTCGTATCTTGGCAAACCTTAATGTAAGTCCTGAAAGAGTATGGAAACAAGTCGTTAAATTATTGGGTGGAGAATTGGATGAATCTTCGATACCTGCCCCGAATTCTATTCAACCTTCTAAAAATGCCGGTCCTGTGAACACACCTGCTTTGAATGAGTTTGGTCGTGACCTTACTTTGCAAGCGCGCGAAGGACGTCTTGACCCTGTAATTGGAAGAGAAAAGGAAATAGAACGGGTAATTCAGGTTTTAAGCCGCCGTACGAAAAATAATCCTGCGTTGATAGGAGAACCCGGTGTTGGTAAAACAGCGATAGCAGAGGGATTAGCACAAGGTATTGTTAGTAATAGAGTGCCGGAAATTCTAGTAAACAAACGAGTCATTACGTTAGACCTTTCGGCAATGGTGGCAGGAAGCAAATACCGTGGTGAATTTGAAGAACGCTTAAAGAAAGTTATGGAGGAGATCCGAGCGGACGGAAACGTCATTCTCTTTATAGATGAGCTGCATACCTTGATAGGAGCAGGAGCAGCGGAAGGTGCAATTGATGCAGCAAATATTTTAAAACCTGCTTTAGCCAGGGGTGAACTGCAATGCATTGGAGCGACAACATTAGAAGAATACCGAAAATACATCGAGAAAGATTCCGCTTTAGAACGTCGTTTCCAACCTATCACAGTTGGTGAGCCGACTGCAGAGGAAGCCATCGTGATACTTCATGGTTTGAGGGATCGGTATGAGGCTCATCATCGGGTGAAAATAACCGATGAATCTATTGAGGCTGCTGCCCGTCTGTCTGATCGTTATATTGCGGACCGCTTCTTGCCAGATAAGGCTATAGACTTGATGGATGAAGCAGCTTCGCGAGTTCGGTTAGCAAGCTTTACGGTGCCGCCTGATTTGAAATTACTGGAGGAAGAAACGGAACGATTGAAAAAAGAGAAAGAAGCGGCCGTTTCCAGTCAGGAATTTGAGAAAGCTGCCCAATTTCGTGATCAAGAACAAAAATTACGAGCGGAGCTGGCTGAACAACGTGGAGCTTGGCAAAACCAACGTTATAAAGAAAATGCTATGGTTACTGAAGACGACATTGCTCAAATTGTTGCAAGTTGGACAGGAATACCTGTCAAAAAACTTGCAGAAGAGGAAAGTGAACGTCTGCTCCATCTGGAGGATCTCCTTCATCAACGACTCATTGGACAAGAGGACGCCGTCACTGCGGTTGCTCGAGCAGTTCGCCGAGCACGGGCAGGGTTGAAAGATCCAAAGCGTCCAATCGGTTCCTTTATTTTCCTCGGACCAACAGGAGTCGGGAAAACCGAACTGGGGCGAGCTCTAGCAGAAGGAATGTTCGGGGATGAAAAGGCGCTGATTCGTATCGATATGTCAGAGTATATGGAGAAACATGCGGTTTCCCGACTTGTGGGAGCACCTCCGGGATATGTGGGGCATGATGAAGGGGGTCAACTTACAGAAGCGGTAAGGCGAAAACCCTATAGTGTTGTTTTGTTGGATGAGATTGAAAAGGCCCATCCTGAAGCTTTCAATATTTTACTCCAAGTTCTTGAAGACGGACGTTTAACAGATACTAAAGGAAGGACAGTCGACTTCCGAAATACTGTAATAATCATGACATCCAATGTAGGATCTTCCTTCCTTAAAAAAGAAGCTATGGGCTTTGCACCTAAAAAAGATGAAAAGACAGATTATCGAAATATGCGCGGATATGTAATGGAAGAGCTAAAACGCTCCTTCCGCCCGGAGTTTCTAAATCGAATTGACGAGATAGTGGTCTTCCATTCCCTCCAAGAAGAACACTTAGTCAAAATCTCTGAAATCCTGATTCGTCAGGTGAACAAGCGTTTAAGTGAAAATGGTTTAACGCTTGAGGTTGAAAAAAGTGCTGTCGAGCTAGTTGCTAAGGAGGGAAACGATCCGATTTTTGGAGCACGTCCTCTTCGGAGAGCTATTCAAAGGTTAATTGAAGATGCACTCTCTGAGAAAATACTTCAAGGGGAATTTAAAAATGGAGACCGAATTCGTGTCGAAGCAGAAGATGGAAAGATGAAGTTTACCAAGAGCTAATCTATGTTTTAAACACGCAAATATTTGTCAAGGATGCAGGGGCAATTTATGAGTTGCCCCTGCTATATTAGGCATGGGGTGTTAGTGTTAGAATCACATTATTATTCCAGGCATCAGATAGTGCCATGGGAAATGGGGCGTTAGATGAAAATTAAGGTAATTTATCGGTGCTCTAATTGTGGGGCTGAAAGTCTAAGATGGTTAGGAAAGTGCCCAAAATGCGAGGAATGGAATACGTTTGAAGAATCAGAGAGTCAACTAAAAACGACATCTTCGACAAGCAAGAGAAGAACATCTCCGAAGAGGTTATCTGAGGTTTTACCTGGCAATAGTGATAGAATAGTGACGAGCATTAGCGAATTCAACCGAGTCTTGGGTGGAGGCATCGTCAAGGATTCAATCATTATTTTAACAGCACGGCCAGGTGCAGGAAAATCAACCTTGCTTCTGCAAGTAGCAGATGATGTTGCTAATAAGGGCTACAAGGTTTTATATGCTTCGGCCGAAGAGAGTGACAGTCAAATCAAAAATCGCTCTGACAGAATTCTCAAGGAAAGCAAGAGTAACATATGGGTATATTCAGATACAAGTATGAACCATGTTTTAACCTCAATTGAGGAACTTGATCCTGATTTGATCATTATTGACAGTATCCAGACGTTCACCCTTGAAGAACATAATTCCCGACCAGGTTCACCTATCCAAACAATGGAGTGCGCCAATGAACTTCTAAAAATAGCGAAAAATAACAGTCGTCCAAGGGCCGTGATTATGGTAGGGCAAATGACTAAAGACGATGAAATCGCAGGACTTCGTGCCTTAGAGCACTTGGTCGACGCTGTGTTAATTCTTAACGGAGAAAATGGGGAAGAATTAAGGGGAGCTTGGTGTTCGAAGAATCGATTCGGAAGTACAGGTGAAATAGGTTTCTTCTCAATGACTGAACAAGGAATGCTGTCCATCGATAACCCGTCAGAGTTCTTTATGACTCAAAGGGGAGAGGGACAAACAGTTTCAGGAAGTGCCTTAACTGTGATCAAAGAAGGAACACGCCCAATTATTGCGGAAGTAGAAAGTCTCGTATCCAAGTCTTTTACTCCCTATCCCTCTAGAATTGCAGAGTGCTTGAGAAGAGATCAATTAAACACCCTTATCTCTATCTTGGAACAGAGAGGAAAGATCAACCTATACGATAAAAATGTGGTCATTAAAACAACAGGTGGTCTTCAGCTCAAAGAACAGTCCGCAAGCCTGGCTATTATCATGTGTATTGTTTCTTCTATTAAAGACAAAGCCATTCCCAATGATACTGTATTTGTAGCGGATGTCGGCTTAACGGGAGAATTAAAAAAAGTTCCTTCAATTGAGGCGCGTATACGGGAAATAGACAGAATGGGTTTTAAGCGAGTCTATATAGCAAAAAATACGCTAAGAGATTCTTCGCGGTTTAAGAACCTGGAAATTATCGAGCTTAACACTTTGTATGAGGTCATTTTGGATTTGAATATGAGAACAGTGTCAAAGATAGAAACTGATTTTATTAGGGACGAAAGTATGGATGAATCGCTATGACAAATTTAACCAAATTTAGCCTTGCTTAGTGTTTATAAGCCCTTGTTAATTAGACAAAATTATAATAGAATTTTCTTAAGGATATAAATTAGTTTTAAATTTAGAGGTGATGCAAGAGATAGTTGTTAGTGCTTTCAATTTAATATTGGCATTCCTAGTAATTTCAATTGTCATCCCTAAGTAGCTTATTTAATTAAAGGCAGAGTAACTAATACCCCTAATCTCTTGTCTTTTTGGACGTTGAGGAAGGTGGTCTGATGAGGGGCGATTTACAGGACTTACTAAATGCCGTTGAAACGAAACGCGATCAACTGAATAAGCTGGCTACATTTAAAAAACTTACTTCTGAAGAAGTAGTTGCTATTAGCCGTGAATTAGACAAACTATTAAATGAAGTAAACAGTTTGTCAAACGGAAAGAAAGACAAAATTGATAGAGATCTATAAAAGATTATCAAAGCTAAAAGTAAGGGGCTGTTTCAAAATAGAAATTTGAATTTCTATTTTGAAACAGCCCTTTTTCTACATATAAAAGCAAAAGGACAAATATTCATTATATTATTTATTTTCTGAAAATAAAGTTGATTTATGGCCTTTTTATTTTACTTACTTCCTAATTCTTTTGTCCAAGAACTTTATTATCAGTCATTTATGAACGTCAATTTTGACCTTCTTAGTCTTCTAATTCTTCTGGTTAGACTAGATAAACTGATATCCAGCTGTACGGCTGCTTCTTCCCTGCTCCCACAGTGTGAAA
>NZ_JAJDOO010000039.1 GCF_020595055.1 Desulfosporosinus shakirovi
GTCACCTTGCCAAGGTGAAAGTCGCGAGTCCGAATCTCGTCACCCGCTCCAAAATTGCGCTCGTAGCCCAGCTGGATAGAGCGTCTGACTACGAATCAGAAGGCCGGGAGTTCGAATCTCTCCGAGCGCACCAAAATTAAATAATAAAAGGAATGCCGTTGTAGCTCAGTTGGTAGAGCGTATCCTTGGTAAGGATAAGGTCACCGGTTCAATCCCGGTCAATGGCTCCAGCAATGCGGGAGTGGCGTAATTGGCAGACGCGCACGTTTGAGGGGCGTGTGGGTAACACCGTACGGGTTCAAGTCCCGTCTTCCGCACCAATTTAAAAGATCTGTGGAGAAGTACTCAGTGGCTGAAGAGGACGGTTTGCTAAACCGTTAGAGTGGGTAACTGCTGCGAGGGTTCAAATCCCCCCTGCTACTATATTCGATATTCGTAGTTCGAAGTTCGACCAAATGCAGAACTTCAAGGTCAATAGCACGGACCACGGACATATGCATATATAGTAGGTAGAGTGTTACTTTTGAGGACGACTGAATCGATCCTTGAACCACGATTTTGCGGGTGTAGCTCAATGGTAGAGCGCTAGCCTTCCAAGCTAGTTACGAGAGTTCGATTCTCTTCACCCGCTCCATGAAAATAGTCAACCGTACCATTAGGTGCGGTTTTTTTATTTAGAGTTTAAAAATAAAAAAATTCGATATGATAATAGAAATTGACAGGCATTTAGCTATGATCGCCTGTCGATTTCTATTTCCTGTACGTCTTCTCTTAACCTTGAAGGAATATTAATTAGTAATATTATTAGTAACATTATATAGGAAGGAAGCAAAGAAAAATGCGTAAAAGATACCTGGTTTTAATAACTGCCGTGGTAGCGGCGAGTATCATAGGATATGCAGGAATATTAAATAGCAGAATAATTAATGGGTTGAAACCATCAGACCAAATAGGCCAGAACATGCCACCAGATAATAATTCCTATGGTAATATTGCAACTGATCCTGTTCAAGCTCAGATTAAAACGATGAGCTTAGAGGAAAAGGTCGGGCAATTAGTAATGGTGGGGATTAACGGATACGAAAACGATGCTAATTCTATCCAACTGATTAAAAACCATCATGTCGGTGGTTTTGTTCTGCTAAAGCAAAATGTCAAGGATACTAAACAGATGCTAGCCCTAATTAACTCTTTGAAAGATACAAATACAGTTAACAAAATGCCACTATTTTTAGCTATTGATGAAGAGGGTGGCAGGATTTCGCGAATGCCAGGCGAGTTTATGAAGATACCAGCAAGTCAACGGATTGGAGAGCTCAATAACAGTGAGCTTTCTTATCAGTTAGGCGGTATTCTTGGAGATGAACTAAAATCCTTTGGTTTAAATATGAATTTTGCACCAGTTTTAGACGTGAACAGTAACCCCAAAAATCCTGTGATAGGGGATCGAGCATTTGGTAATGAGCCAAGTCTTGTGAAAAAACTCGGAATACAAACGATGAAGGGACTTCAGTCACGGCAAATTATATCGGTTGTTAAACATTTTCCAGGACATGGTGATACTTCAGTTGATTCTCATGTCGGGTTACCAACTGTAAATCATGATATAGATAGGCTAAATAGTCTGGATTTAGTGCCTTTTGAGGCAGCTATCGAAAATAATGTAGAGGCAATCATGATGGCTCATATTTTATTGCCAAAGATTGATCCCGAAAATCCTGCATCTTTTTCACGAAAGATTATTTCAGATCTCTTACGTAAAGATCTGAATTTTAATGGCGTAGTCATTACAGATGATATTACCATGGGGGCAGTAGTAAATAATTATGATATTGGTGAAGTTGCAGTAGAATCAATCAATGCAGGAAGCGATATTGTCTTAGTATGCCATGACTACCTCAAGGAGGAGGCGGTCATTAAAGCAATTCAAAAGGCTGCAGAGAATGGGAACATTTCAATGGATAGGTTAGATCAAAGCGTTTACAGAATATTAACGTTAAAACTAAAGTATGCAGTCGCGGATAGAGTAGTGAGATCAGTAGATCCGCAGATTATAAACAATAAGATTAAAGCACTATTTAGAGATTTTCCATCTTTAAATGGTTAGAAATTTGCCCTGAATTAATACAATTAATACCGACTGAGATAATAAATGTAAATAAATTTGTAAAATAAAGTATGTTATATGATAGAATATATGAACAAATTAAAATATTCACGAGGGAGTGGTTTAATGAAGAAGTATAGTAATGAACATGTTATTGTACATTGGTTTCCCGAATTGTGTGCTCATCCAGGGACATGCCTGAGGCTTTTACCGAAAGTGTTCAATTTGGATCAACGCCCCTGGGTTAATGTGGAGGGCGCGGAACCGGAGGAAATAATAAGGGTTATCGATAAATGTCCATCAGGTGCCTTAAGATATTCTCTTCCTGAAGGGTCTAAGGTCGATGCGCAAATCGCTGATGGGGTAGGCAGTATTGACTTTGAAAAATCATACCTACCTGCAGTAAAAATAAAGGTGAGTGTCAATGGACCATTACTTATTGAAGGCCCTATAGTTGTAATTGGCCTTGATGGAAAGCCCTTAAAGGAAGGCAGCAGGATTGCTTTGTGTCGTTGTGGACTTTCTGAAAACCGTCCCTTTTGTGATGGAATTCATAGAAAAAAAGGATGGAAGCCTGATCAGGAATGATGCCGCACTAAAGTTACAGTGATGAGCCCCCTTCTGTTTAGAGGAAGTAAATCTTAATGTGATATTATATAACATAATGGAGATAATTTGGATTGAGGGGGGATTTTAATGATTAAACTCCTTAGCTGGATACTTGTATTCTGTATAGCCTTATACTTTTTTGGAGTAATGGGAATGGCTTTTATTTCTCCTGAATTGATTCCTGTTATAATAGGTGTAACCATTGTTGGATCAGTGATAAGTGGCGGATTATTGTTAATACTATTAATAAATGAAAGGGTTAAAGATAAGGAGGCAGAAAAGAGTGATCTTAACAAATATTGATTATGTACCTGGTTATGATGTGAGCGAGTCCTTAGATTTGGTCAAAGGAAGTACCATTCGAGCAAAGCACGTTGGAAAAGATATATTGTCCGTTTTTAGACAGATTGTCGGCGGAGAGCTTAAAGAATATAGTGAAATGATCAATGAATCCCGACAAATTTCCACAGGTAAAATGGTGGCGGAAGCTGAAAGGCTTGGGGCTAATGCCATTATTAATATACGCTTTGCAACTTCGAATGTTATGCAAGGGGCAGCGGAAATCCTTGTTTATGGTACTGCCGTTAAACTTACTAAAAAAGTTGGCTAATGTTATAAAGTTGTAAGAAAAGAACAAGCATATATTGGAAATGAGATGTCTTAGGTTCAAGTAGAAGGGAGTAAGATTATAATGCCCGTAATTACTATTGATGCAGGTAAAATGTCAAAGGAACAGAAGGCAAAGTTAGTTAAAGAACTGGCTTCAAAGGCAAGCGAAACACTTAACATACCAGTTGAGGCGTTTGTCACGATTATTAGGGAAAATGATATGGATAACATTGGTAATGGCAGTCGGCTTTTATCGGATAAGTATGGCAACAAGTAATAATCGGCGAAAAGAAACCCACAGCAAGCTTATTTGCGGTGGGTTTTTGAAACTCGGTATTTGAATGATCAATCTTCGATAATTCTTCCGTCTGTTGAAATTGTGACGACACTCCAGGGTATCATTTTTCCGCTGTTTAAAAGAGCTTTTTTCGCAACTTGAACAATACCGCCACAGCAAGGTACTTCCATTCTTACAATCGACACACTTTTAATTTCATGTTGTTTTAGAATCGCAGTTAGCTTTTCTGAATAATCCGTATCGTCCAGTTTGGGACAGGCAATTAAAGTGATCTTATTGCGCATAAACTTTTGGTGAATATTTGGATAAGCAAAAGCAGTGCAGTCGGCAGCGATTAGTAAATGTGCATTATCCAGATAGGGTGCGGACACTGGAACTAATTTTAACTGGCATGGCCATTGACCAAGCTGAGATTGTGAGTTTTCTGCTGAGAGATCAGGTGTTGCGTCCGGCTGTTTTTTGGTAAGTAGTTTCGCATGAGTACCTGGGCAACCGCAGGGAATAGTAGCCTCGGCTTGGGGCTTATTATTCTCCATGTGTTTCTTGTCCATATGTTTCTTGACTGCTTCTTCGTCATACTCAACCGTTTCTCTCTCCTCAAGGACGATGGCGTTGGTTGGGCACTCAGGCAGACAGTCTCCAAGACCGTCACAGTAACTTTCCGAAACCAGGCGGGCTTTGCCATCAATCAGCTTTAATGCACCTTCATGGCAAGCGGTGACACAAAGACCACAGCCATTACACTTTTCTTCATCTATTTTTATAATCTTTCTTAGCATTGTTATAACCTCCTTGTAATAATTTGTTTTGACAGGTTCATTATATTACAATGAAGGAACTAAGTCGGTATCTGAGGATACAGAATATGGCGGTAAAAGAGATGTATGAAAAATATTTGGAAAAAATCTCAGAAGTGAGCTTATTTCAAGGAATAAAAAGACTAGATATAGAAGCCATGCTAAATTGTTTAAAGCCTATAGTAGGCCATTATAAAAGAAGTGATTATATTGTTAATGGTGGAGACAAATATGAAAGCATTGGAATCGTTCTTAAAGGCTCAGCGACGGTGAGTAAAGAAAATGCGGCGGGGAATAGAAGTGTAATGACACTTTTAAAACAAGGGGATATTTTCGGAGAAATAGTTGCATTTTCAAGTGTAATGACATGGCCTGCAACTGTTCAAGCACAAGAAGCTTGTGAAGTACTCTTCCTGCCTAGAGGGAAAATTATCGGCGATTGTGAAAGGATGTGTAGCTGGCACAGAATTTTCATACAAAACTTTTTGCGAATAATTTCTGAAAGAGCAATCTTGTTAAACAAGAAGGTTGAATACTTGACTATCAAAAGCATCCGCGCAAAAATCTGTGCTTATTTACTGGATCAATCTAAGAAGATTGGAAGCGAAAAGATAGTTTTACCGTTAAATCGAAATGAGCTAGCAGACTTTCTTAATGTTTCTCGTCCTTCTATGTCAAGGGAAATGGGTAAACTAAGGGATGAAGGGGTTATTGATTTCCACTTGACTGCAGTTGAAATTCTAGATTTTCAAGCGCTTAAGAATAATATGAGTGAATAATGGGCTCCAACTAATTATTTTACTATAAGAATATAAAGTTTGGATATTGACGGAGCGAGTGTTTAGAAATATAATGTATTTATAATTATTTTAAATTAACTTATGGTGTTGTTCGGCAATAAGGTTATTCAATGGTGTTCATAATAATGCCAAGAATCCTTAAAGAAAGTAAGATGAAGGAGTTTTAAGAATGAGTAATTTAAAAGGGACAAAAACAGCAGAAAATCTATTAAAGGCGTTTGCCGGAGAATCTCAAGCACGCAACCGTTATACTTATTATGCATCAGTAGCTGACAAAGAAGGTTATAAGCAAATTAAAAATATCTTTATTGAGACGGCTGATAATGAAAAAGAGCATGCCAAGAGATTCTATAAATTTTTGCTGGCAGGTTTAGAGAGCGAGCTTCCAGCCGTAATAGAAATCAGTGCTTCCTTTCCTGTTGCGCAGGGTACGACTCTTGATAATTTAGTTGCCGCAGCTGGTGGAGAAAATGAAGAATGGAATGAACTATACCCTGAATTCGCCAAGGTTGCTGAAGAAGAAGGCTTTCCCGAAATTGCAGCCGCATTCAAGATGATTGCCGCTGCTGAAAAATGGCATGAAAAAAGGTATAATAAACTTGCGCAAAATATAAAGAATGGTAAAGTATTTAAAAAGGAAGAAACAAAACTTTGGAAGTGTGGAAACTGTGGTTATGTTCATGAAGGAACCGGTGCACCGGATGAATGTCCGGCTTGTATCCATCCGCAGGCACATTTCGAGGTTTTTGAAGAGACTTATTAATTTTTATACAACCCTTCGGCTTTGATCCAATTGAAAACTGACATTACAAAACCCCCTAAGATAAATGGCGGTCTGAGCCTTTTTCTTGAGGGGGTTGCTTTATACTTGTAGACCCTTTTTATATTATTCAAAGTGGACGATAAAGTTTGTAATTCCAACGATGATAATAGATAAAATAATCGTTCCACCGATAATGATAAGATTTTGTTTCTTTGTATTAATTTTGTGCCACAGCAAAAGGATCCCTCCGTAACTCATCAAATCTTAGTACATAGTATCATTGACTAGACGTAAATAGTATAGACATAAAGCCCTAAGGGTCTAGGCTCAAGGTCCTATTCACAATGACAATATACGTCGAAGATACGTTGCTGTAACTGTGAAAAAAATCTATACTGGTAGATGAACTCGTTTGGATGTTCGATAGTCGTGTTTCGAAACAAAGAATATTCTTTAAAAAACGTAAAGTTTAGGCTATGTGGATAGAAAGACAATTTAGTTGAAGGTTAGAGGAGAGATGGTCATGAATAATAAACTGACAAAACTTATGAAAAATGACAGGTTTGCAACTTTTGTTGGCCTAGATCTGCTTGAAGTTCAGCCTGGATACGCTGTGGCTAAAATGGATATCACTGAGAAGCATTTAAATGGAGTTGATATCATTCAAGGGGGAGCGATTTTCACCTTGGCGGACTTTGCTTTTGCCGCTGCAGCTAATGCTTATGGGCAAATAACAGTTGCAATCAATGCCAATATATCCTATTTCAAAGCTCTCAAAGGGGGATCATTAACAGCGGAGGCCAGAGAAGTATCGGGTTCCCATAAAATTGCTAATTATAGAGTTGATGTATTTAATGAACAGAGGGACTTAATAGCGCAATTAACTGTTACAGGCTATAAGAAAAATGAAAAATCCGATTAATACTTCGTAAGGAACCTGACAGAAGTCAGAAACCCATGGCGCGGACCGACTATTTGTAAAATAAGAACCGGGGGTCGATTATGGATAAACATGAAGAAGTTCTAAAAGAGTTTAGCCGTGCGCGCCTAAATGAGGAAGCAGTAAACGCCGAGAAAGTCCATTTTTACAAAACAGACAGACGAGTTAATCCTAAGCAAGAGGACCCCTTTTGGTTGTCAGTTGGGGAACTGCCTATTTTAGTTTCTGCACCACATGCGGTTAGACATTACAGGCAAAAGAAGATTAAAATGTCCGATCAATTTACAGGCTCCATCGTATACCTTCTAAATAAGCTTACCGGATGTCATGCAATAGCAACAACAAAGCTTTATGGTGGGGACCCTAACGTTGATGATTCTTGTATCTATAAAGAGAAAATCTCTGATTTTTGTAATATAAAAAAAGTGAAGTTGGTGATTGACATCCATGGTGCTGCTCGTGAAAGGCTATTTGATGTCGATTTAGGAACAAATAGCGGAAAAAATCTCTTAGGTAAGGCAAGGATACTGGGAATTTTAGAACGGAACTTTCAGAACTTTGGATTATCTCAAATTTCACACGATCACTTTGCCGCTTCTGGGCCCAACACTGTCGCTAATTATGCAGCACGGGAACTGGGAATTCCAGCCGTGCAGTTAGAGATTAACAAACAATACAGAGTGCCTGCCCAAAACCCTCAAGGGTTTCATCGTCTTATAGGGGCCTTAGTGAAAAGTATTAAAGAGTTATCTTGAGTTACACTTAGAATCTATCAGATTAGGCAGAATGAATATCGTGTCATATTTGACAAGCAATAATATTTGAGGTACACTTATCCTTGTTAAGAGGGAGTAGTTGAATTACAAAAGCAACATACCCGGTAAGGTGACTTACCTGTTTTTGTAAACCGTTTGAGGTAACGAGACTTTTAACATGGCCATTATGGCTGTGTTAAAAGTCTTTTTTGTTACTTGAAACAAGTTGCAAGAACAAAAAGTAAGGAGTGGTTATTTCGTAAATACTATAGGATGAATTATAAGGTGCCAAAATAAAAAATAAGGAGGACTATGTTGTGGACTTTTTCCAAAAGGAAGTCGAAGAAGTCATCTCTGAATTAAAGAGTAATGAAGAGACCGGACTATCAGCAGTTGAAGCTGAGACGAGAATCAAACGGTACGGAAAGAATGTTTTTACTCCAAAAGATAAGGAAAGTGTCTTTGTAAAAATAATTGATAGTTTGAAAGAACCTCTTATTCTTATCCTTTTAATTTCCGGGTTAATATCCCTAGCGATGGGTCATATCGCAGACGGTTTAGGGATTTTTGTTGCCGTCCTAATCGCAACATCAATCTCCATTATTCAAGAAGGTAAATCAGATAAAGCCTTTGAAGCCCTGTCGAAGTTAAGTGAAGATGTTCATGTGAAAGTAGTTCGAGATGGAGAAATTGTGTTACTTTCACAAAGTGACCTCACGATTGGGGATATTATCCATCTGGAAACGGGAGATAAAGTTCCTGCTGATGCTCGAATAATTCATGCATCAAGTCTTGGAATTGACGAATCTATGCTTACAGGTGAAGCCGAAGCGTCTTCTAAGAATACCTTGAAAATCGAACGAGAGAATTGCCCCCTTGCAGAACGCAAAAATATGTTATATTCAGGGACTATGGTTATCGAGGGAAGGGCCATTGCCATCGTAATATCTATTGGCGATGGGACCGAGATGGGTAAGATTGCGGATGAATTAAAGGGAGAATTAAATTCAGAGACCCCACTTCAACAAAAGCTAGCAGATCTCGGAAAGAGAATATCTATTATTGGGTCGATTGTGGCAGCTGGAATCTTTCTTTTCGAGGTCTTCAAGATGTATAACCAGGGGATCTTGGTGTTTGATAATTTAGGAGCTGCATTGCCAGGCATCAAAGATGCATTTGTAACTTCTGTAGCCCTAATCGTCGCGGCAGTCCCTGAAGGGTTGCCAACCATGGTTGCTATTACCCTGGCCTTCAATATGCAAAAGATGGCTAAGAATAACGCCTTGGTTCGGAAGCTTATTGCCTGCGAAACAATTGGTTCTGTGAATGTCATCTGTTCAGATAAGACTGGGACATTGACGGAAAATAAGATGACGGTGGTTGAGGTATGGGCTGACGGTAAAGATGCTCCGGTTGATCAGCTGGGCAATGATGAAATGCTTCAGAATTTCTGTCTAAACTCGACCGCGGATATTTCGAATAAAGATGGAAAATATGAATTCTTGGGAAATCCTACGGAATGTTCCCTGCTTGTCTGTGCAGATAAGAATAATATCAACTATCTCCATTATCGTAAAGAGCATAGTGAGCCCGTTAGTGAATACAATTTTACTTCTGCCAGAAAGATGATGTCGACAGCTTACCAAATGGAAAAAGGCTACAGACTCTATACGAAGGGTTCACCTGAAAAGGTGTTAAGCATTTGTAATAGGATTCTTTATAATGGTGATGTTATCCCAATGACTCAAGACCATATCAATGAAATTGAAGCGAAGATAAAGAAGCTTCAGGATAATGCAAGAAGAGTTTTAGCGTTTGCTTTCAATGATTTTAGTCAAGAACCACAATGGGAAGACATCTATAATGTAGAAAAGGATCTAATCTTTACAGGCTTTGTGGGAATTGAAGATCCCTTGCGTTCAGATGTCAAAGAAGCAATTAATCATTGCCGTCAAGCAGGCATAACGGTCAAAATTTTGACGGGAGACAACATTAACACGGCGAGAGCAATTGCTACTCAATTAGGAATCGTCAAGAATGACTCATTGGTATTAGAAGTTACCGATATTGACGCCATGAGTGATCAAGAATTGAAGAGTAAACTTCCCAACATTGTGGTAATTGCCCGGTCAAACCCAACAGCTAAAATGAGAGTTGTCAAGCTCTTACAGGAGCTCAATTCTTCGGTGGTCGTAACTGGTGATGGGATCAATGACGCACCTGCCTTAAAAGCGGCTGATGTCGGAGTTGCAATGGGAATTGCAGGAACGGAAGTATCTAAGGAAGCTTCGGATATCGTTTTGTTAGACGATTCTTTCTCCACTATAGTTAAGGCTATTAAGTGGGGGCGTGGAATTTACGAAAACTTCCAACGTTTTATTCAGTTCCAGCTTACAGTTAATGTTGTCGCATTTGTGACGGTAATCTTAGCAGAAGTCATGGGATATGCAATGCCCTTTACAACCTTACAATTATTATGGGTAAACATTATCATGGATGGTCCTCCTGCCTTAACCTTAGGCTTAGAACCGCCAAGAGAGCATTTACTTGAAAAGCAGCCAATTAAGAGAAATGCATCGATTGTTACTAAGGATATGTTGTTGAAAATCGTTTCAAACGGTCTGTTTATAGTAGCTGCCTTGATAATGCTCATGGACACCCAACTGCTCGGCGGTACTGCGGCACAACAATCGACTATCGTATTTACTTCCTTTGTATTGTTCCAGCTATGGAATGCCTTTAACAGCCGGGAGTTTGGAGTTAGGAGCATTTTCCCTAATCTTCTTAAAAACAAAATGATGGTAGGGGTTGTGTTCTTAACCTTCCTCGTTCAGGTCTTGGTAACTCAGTACGGTGGAAACGTGTTTAAGACAGTTCCCCTTGACCTGACTATATGGTTCAAAATCATTGGTTTCACATTTAGCATTGTTATTTTTAGCGAACTGCTAAAACTGGTGATGAGAGTCTTTCAAGGGGGTTCCAATAAAGGTTAAACATTAAATTCCAATGAAAAGTCCACAATCCTGTTTATGGATTGTGGACTTTTCTCGATAAAGTATTATAATCAGTATTTGGATAACAATAATCGATAGGAAGTAATGATAATATTTGTAAACCAGTCTCAACAAAGGATAGAGAATTTTTTAAAGACTTGATTCGGGGAGGAAATAAAAAGTGGTAATTATGAAAACTGCTAAAGAAATTGGATATATGGAGGAAGCCGGAAAGATCTTAACAGCCTGCCACCGAGAGATTCGAGACTTAATTCGTCCGGGAATAACAACCTTGGAAATTGATCAGTTTGCTGAGGAGTTTATCCGGTCACATGGGGCGACTCCCGAGCAAAAAGGATACAAAGGGTATCCTTTTGCTACTTGTGCTTCGGTTAACGATGAAATATGTCATGGATTTCCGACTAAGGATTCTCTGAAAGACGGGGATATTGCGAAAATTGATATGGTTGTAAATCTTCAGGGGTGGCTGGCAGATTCAGCATGGACTTATCCGGTGGGTCAAATATCCAAGGAAGCTGAAAGGCTGATTAAGGTTACAAAGGAATGCCTCTATCTTGGCATAGAAGCCGCAATCATTGGTAATAGAATCGGTGATATTTCCCATGCCATACAAAGTCATGCCGAAGAGCAAGGATTTTCCGTGGTGCGGGACTTTATGGGTCATGGTATTGGGCAAATCATGCACGAAGATTTGCAGGTCCCGCATTATGGGAGACCGCACAGAGGGGAGAGACTTCGCGAAGGTATGGTCTTTACCATTGAACCCATGATCAATATAGGTTCGTATCATCTTAAGATTGATCCTAATAAGTGGACGGCCAGAACAACTGATGGCAGTCTTTCAGCTCAATATGAACATACTATTGCTATTACAAAGAATAGTCCCTTAGTTTTGACCGAGCAAAGAACGAGGAAGGTTTAAATCTTCCATCGTTTGCGAATAATTATAAACCTCAACATAAACCAATTTCTAACTTTAGTCATTTGCCATAGCATCTTTGAAAAAAAACCCATACTAAACAGCCTCCTTTTTATAAAGCTATAATTTAGTTTCCCCAAATTATTAAAAACAAGTCAGACATATAATTTTAATGTTAGTAAAGTTCGGAGTTCCACGTACGGGAACGCAGACTTTAAGAAGGAGTAGTTTCATGAGCTTTATTAAGGAATTTAAGGAGTTTGCTACAAGGGGCAATGTGGTAGATCTGGCGGTAGGGATCATTATAGGGGGTGCTTTCGGAAAAATTGTATCCTCTCTTGTTGCCGATATTATTATGCCTCCGATTGGGCTTATAATAGGAGGCGTAAAATTTACGGATCTGAAAATAGGGCTTAAAGAAGCCGTTACCATAAATATTGGCAACTTTATTCAAACGACATTTGACTTTATCATTGTTGCCTGTGCGATCTTCTTCATTATTAAGCTGATGAATTCTTTAAAAAGGAAAAAGATTAAAGAAGAGGCGGTTGTTCCATCAACTCCTAGTGTGGAAGTTCAGCTTCTTACAGAGATTAGGGATCTGTTGAAGAAACAGCCATAAAATTCATGTTATATAAAGCATTGAGCTTCTGCCCGTTAAAGTTTTACTTTAGGGTAGAAGCTCTTAATGCAGATATCAGTAGGGTATTAGGGGATTATAGTATATAATTAAGGAATTAGATAAATATGACAGTTCAGTTATAGGTACCTTCAATCGTGATCTATCGTTTAATAACGTAAAGGAGCATCATATGAACGGGCAGAACAGAAAAGATATTTATGCGGGAGCAACTGTTGATATCATTTTAAAAACAGATCAAAGAACAGGGAAGCTGACCCGAGGAGTCGTCAAAGATATATTGACAAAATCCCAGATTCACACGAGAGGAATTAAAGTCAGACTTGTTGATGGGCAAATTGGGAGAGTTCATGAAATTATTCATTAGATATCGAAACCTCGCAACTTAATTATTAACTCGCGAAGATCCTTAGGAAAGGGAGCGCGAATTACGATGGGAAGGCCAGTCGCAGGGTGCAGAAAGGCGTACATTGAAGAGTGTAAAGCATGACGGTGAAAAAAAATCCGTGTTCCACCGTACAGGTCATCCCCGATTAATGGATGCCCAAAACCTTCACAATGTACTCGGATTTGATGGGTACGTCCGGTTTCTAAGATGAATTCAAGAAAAGTAGCGCTAGTATAGCGATGGAGGACACGGAAAAGTGTCCGAGCCGACATACCATGGGGATGGATCTGGCGTTTGATAAAGCTATTCGGGGCAAAACCGATGGAATCGTCGATAGATCCTTGATTTTCCTGGACAACTCCCTGAACAAAACCATGGTATCGTTTGTGAATATGTCCTCGCTCCAGTTGCCAAGCCAATTGTTGATGGGCGAATTGATTTTTAGCAATGACGACGACTCCTGAGGTGTTTCGATCTATTCTGTGGATTGGACGATACAGGCGATTTTCCCCCTTGCGTTCCCAATGGCCGATGACAGCGTTACCTAAGGTGTTGGTGGGGTAACGTCGGTTTGGATGCACCACCTGACCCACAGGTTTATTAACAGCTAACAGGTAGTCATCTTCATAAAGAATATCCAGGGGCAAGTTTTCACCAGGAATGCTGGCTTCTTCCTCGGAAAAAAGCTGCAGGGATAACATATCTCCTTCTTTCCCTCGCGCAGTTAAATAGGAAAAATTTCCATTAACCCAAACCCGTTCTCCTTGTTTCAAGCGTTGGAGTAATTTGACCGAAAAGTGAAATTTGTGGAGTAAAATGGACAGATATTTATGACCAGAGTCTTCTGGTTGGAGACGATATTCCCAAAGAGTAGGTGGTGTATTCATATTTCCTCCTAGCGGTTTTTGCAATTCATTGAATTCAAGGAGTAAAACCTTTTTTGAGTGAACATACTTTTTAATAGGATCAAAAGAAAAATTAAGCAGGGTGCAGAATAATAATAAAAGTCTATTAAAACGCTTGTAAGGAGGACTTAAAGTGAAAGATTCCCGTATAGAAGAACTTGCGGATTCCTTAATAACATACTCAATTGGACTTCAGCCAGGTGAAAAAATCCTCATTGAAGTAATTGGTCCGGATATTCCCCTCGCCCAAGCTTTAGTGCGTTATGCTTATAAGGCAGGTGGAGTGCCCTTTGTGTCTACTATTAATCATACCCTACTACGTGAACTATTAAAAGAATTCTCTTTGGAACAGGCCCAAGCAATGACTCGTTGGGATTTGGCGCGCATGAAGGAAATGCAAGCTTATATCGGAATCAGGGGGGGAGATAACGTCAATGAATGGGCTGACCTTCCCAGTGAATGCATAAAAACTTATTCGTCTAACTACCAAAAACCCGTACATACAGAGCAAAGAGTGCCGCATACACGGTGGTGTGTGTTGAGGTATCCAAATGCTGCAATGGCTCAGCTGGCAGATTCGAGCATTGAAGGCTTTGAGGACTTTTACTTTAAGGTGTGTAATTTGGATTACTCAAAGATGTCAAAGGCAATGGATCCGTTGAAAGAGTTAATGGAGAAGACAGACCGAGTGCGTATTGTTGGTCCCGGAACAGATTTGGAGTTCTCTATTAAAGGAATGCCAGCCATAAAGTGCGATGGACACCTTAACATTCCGGATGGGGAAATATTCAGTGCTCCTCTAAAAGATTCCGTGAATGGACGGATTAGTTATAATACACCATCACTTTATCAAGGGTTCACTTACAATAACATTGTTTTAGACTTTGAAAACGGAAAGATTATTAAAGCAACTGCCAATGATACGGAACGAATAGAGTCTGTTTTTAACACTGACGAGGGAGCAAGATATGTTGGAGAGTTCGCCATCGGAGTCAATCCATTTATTAGTACTCCTATGAAAGACACTCTTTTTGATGAAAAAATTGATGGAAGCTTCCACTTTACCCCGGGATCCTGTTATGATGAGTGTAATAATGGAAATAAATCTGCTATTCACTGGGATTTAGTATGTATTCAGAGACCGGATTATGGCGGTGGTGAGATTTACTTTGACGATAGGTTAGTTCGAAAAGATGGGCGCTTTGTCTTGCCGGAACTTGAGAATTTGAACCCGGAAAATTTAAAGGCTTAAGGCTATGAAGACATTATAATAGAATAAGTGCCACTCAACCGGATAGAATTTGGAAGATTAGTGGCACTTAGCTATCATATAATCTGGATAAGGAGTCGATTATTGATTTCATGAAGGGTCAACGATTACGATTAGTCTATAACCCCTATGCAGGAAGACGGAAACTAACGGTGCAACTGGATACTGTCATTCGCATTTTTCAAGAAAGTGGCAATGAGGTGTGTGTACATCGAGCATGTTCCCCGGAAGATATGGAACAAATCGCGTCCCGTAGCAGTGATGTCGATCGTTTCGTTATTGCTGGAGGGGATGGCAGTATTCATCAAGTGGTTAACGGTCTATTAAAGATTCCGGAAGATCAACGTCCTGCACTTGGGATTTTACCTGTTGGAACCGCAAACGATTTAGCCTACGCCTTGCATTTACCTAAAAGCATTCCTGAAGCGTGCAAGGTTATCGCTAAGGGAAATGTGTTTAGAATGGATACAGGCCAGGTCAATGATCGCTATTTTGTTAATGTAGCCAGCGCGGGGCTATTAACGGATGTATCTCAAAAAGTGGATACTCGTGTTAAAAATACCCTTGGACAATTAGCTTACATTCTTAAAGGGATAGAAACACTTCCTTCTTTTCGACCCTTTCGCATTGAGTATGAGAAAGATGGACAACAATTTACAGACGAAGTCGTCTTATTTTTAGCTGTAAATGGCCACTCGGTGGGGGGACTCAGAAAGCTAGTGCCAAAAGCTTCTCTTACTGACGGATTACTGGAAGTTTTAATTGTACCGGCGGCAGGTTGGCCTGAAACAATCAGACTGCTCTTAAATGTTTTGCGGGGAGAAAAAGTAAGTGCTGAAAAGATTAAAGAATTCCAGACCACAGAACTTACGATACTAACCGATCGCCCCATAAAATCTGATCTGGATGGGGAATATGGTCCGGAAAGCTCATGGCATATTAAGATTGGACCGAAAATTTCAGTGCTTTGTTAACTGGGCGCAGTCCTTTAAGGGCTCGCCTTTGTTACTTAATGGACGAGGTTTATCTTTAGGAGTAGAAAATTATCTGATGGGAAAAATATCTATAATTTAAGCAAGTGAATTTATGATAAAGCCGTTGGGATTATGATCGGAGGGATTTCATGATCGGAACACCATTTCAACAGGAGGTCTTGAGAAGACTCAGTGATCTTAGCCCTGTCTATATTGTGGGCGGCGCAGTTCGAGATGCGCAGTTAGGAATTCCCTCAAAAGATGTGGATGCGGTTACGACCCTTTCCCTTGAGCAGATTGAGAATAAGCTGTCTGATTGGGGATACACTCCCCACATAATTGGGGCTCATCAGCCGACGGTTAGCCTATTTCAAGAAAAAGACCGAGTAGATATATCGGTGTTTTCAGGAGACGTTGAAACAGACGCCCTGCGCAGAGATTTTACGCTGAATGCAATTTATCAAGATATTCAAACCGGAGAGTTGAAAGACCCCTTAAATGGCCTTAAAGCCTTGAGGGAAAGAAGACTGGAAGCATGCGGACGGGCGGAGGCCCGTTTCCACGAAGATGCCATTAGGATTTTGCGTCTTATTCGTTTAGCTGTCCGTTATGATTGTGTAATTGAGCCAGATACTTGGCAGGCAGCATACAACAGCATCTCCTTAATCCAAGGTGTTTCCGTGGAACGAGTTACAGAGGAATTAGGTAAAATCCTTATTCTTGAAGAGATCGACAAGGCTTTAGGCCTCCTCGATGATTTGGGATATTTTAAACTGTATATCCCTGAGCTGGCTAGGCTAAAAGGACTTGTACAAAATCGATATCATACTAAAGATGCCTGGGAACATACCCGGCATGTGGTGAAAAATACACCCGATCGAGTACTCTTGCGTTTAGCGGCCTTATTACATGATATGGGGAAATGGGAAACTGCCAGTCGGGAATGCTATGCCTGGGGAACAATTAAATCGACAACTCAGGGCTATATGGTCAATGAATTCAAGTTGGTTGGGAAAAGCTTGGAGAAATGGATCGATAGAGAAGTAGAGGTCCACGGGGGAAGATTAGATAATTACCAGGATACCATTGTCGTAAAACGCATTAAACTCGTGCGAGCTGCGCATAAGAAACAATTTGAAATGGTTCAGGAGGGGAAACGGCACTTTTTACAGCACGAAAAGGAAAGTGCCCGTTTGGTTAAGGAATTCTTGTCTCGTTTTCGCTGGACGATGGTTCTTCCAGGGGGGAGTAAAGGGGAAGGAGAACTTCACTTTTTAGTAGGACATCATATGTTAGGGACATTAACCTTTATGAGTGAATTAAAGGGAGAAATGCAAAATACTAAAATTCATCTGAAAGCTCGTCACTTTGCCTGGGATGTCGGGTGGAACGGGCAGAACTTTAACTCGCAAAGGGTGGAGAATTTACTCGACTTGTGGAAGGCAGACTTTCTTGGGGGTAAGCAGGATGCCGAAAAGAATTTAAGCCGGCTTGACGGGATTCAGGGTGAAATCCGAAATGCCTGTATTTTCTTGGCTGAGCGAGCCCGTCTTCTGGAATGGGGATTCTTTGAGGAATTTGCCCGTGAAAAAGGGCTTGAAGGGGAAGGGTTTGGTCATTTTAAAGAACAAGTTCGCAAAAAGATTATGATGGATACTAAATATCTCTTGAATGATCCGCAATTTCTGGAAGAGGAATACAAGTTTTTTTGCTCCGGTCAGACTCCTTATACCGCTAGGTGGCACCACTGATACCTTGTTATCCCAGGGCGATACGCTAGCCGTCCTATTCGAGTATGGCTTTCGCCAGTAGCCTGGAACCAGTCAGGTCTTCCAAAAAGCAGGAGCGGTATCATCCTTAATATTAAATGAGTGAATGCAGCTTATAAACATCTTGACCTGGATGAATTATCAAGTTATAATAATTTCAATGAAGGGCGGTGTTAATTAATGGAAAAACGTTGGCGTTGTACCATATGCGGGTATATACATACTGGAGAGAATCCGCCAGAAACCTGTCCAATTTGCGGGTATGATGCGAGTTACTTTGAACTAGTTACGGATGAGAAGGTAGCTGGTGCAGAAGTGAAATCAGTTCCTAAGCCGGTAACCGTTCAGCCAGATAAAGCATCTGCAATTCGTCAAGCACTTTATCGAATTTCCTATGGTCTCTATATTATTACGGCTCACGCTGAAGGTAAGGATAACGGGCAATGTGCAAACACCTGTTTTCAAATTACATCTGACCCCGCAAAAGTAGCTATTGGGATTAATAAACAAAACTATACTCATGAGTTAATTCAGAAGAGTGGCAAGTTTGGGGTTTCAGTATTAAGTCAAACGGGTCATGACTATGCGCGTGGGTTTGGGTACCGAACAGGTCGGGATGTCAATAAGTTTGAGGGGGTAGCAGTTCGTCGCGGAGAATCGGGAATTCTCTTACTTGACGATGTACTTGTAACCATGGAGGCAACAGTTACTGGGCAGTTAGATTCCGGAACCCATACGTTATTTCTTGGGGATGTTACGGCCGGGGAGATCCTTCAAGAAGGGGATCCAATGACCTATGCCTTTTTTAGGGCGTCAAAGTGAACTCTCCAGCATACTTTAAGATGAATAGAGGATTTTCTTTAAAACATAAAACCATTGTAGTTAGCAATGGTTTTATGTTTTTGTGTCAGAATGTGTAAAAACCAGATGGTGATTGTTAATTTATGGTTTCCCAAATCTAAGGTATGGTATAATGGAATAAGGAACGTATTCTTCAACTCCAAAAAAGCCTAAACGTCTATTGGTCCCAAACGGCTCTGGGTGAACCGAGCATTAAACATAAACGAGAAAATGTGTATTTGAGACAGAAGTGACTAAGAGCGTAATGAGAAAATTACTCGGGAAGGAAAGCCCATGGACATACTTGAACAAACAATGTGGAAAATGAACATAAAAAAATGGGCAAACGAATTGGGGTTTGTCTCAGTTGGGTTTACCACGGCTGAGCCCATTGATAGACTGGCTCAGTTGTTACAAGTGCGAATTGATCAGAGTTTGATGACACCTTTTGAAAGCAAGGAAATTCAACAAAGGATTGATCCTCAGGCAGTCTGGCAAGATTGTCGGACGGTCGCCGCCTTAGCTTTTCCGCTTCCTTTAACGGTTCCTCCCCAAGAAGGAGAAGGTATCATTACGCGCTCGGCAGTGGGGGAGGACTATCACCGAGTTGTTTTTCGGAAAATCAATCAGCTAATTGACACTATGGTTAAGAATGGTTGGCTGGGATCAACTCGCTCACAAGTGGATACAGGACCTTTAGTTGAGCGTGCCTTTGCGTTGCGTGCAGGGATTGGCTGGATTGGCCGGAACCAACAACTGATAATTCCAGGGCAGGGTTCTTTTGTGGTCCTTGCCCTGCTTCTTTTAGATCAAGAGATTATACCCGATGAGCCTTTACCCCCCGGACAATGCGGGAGTTGCCAAAAATGTGTTCAGGCATGTCCTGCCCAGATTCTGGGCAAAGAACCGTTTGCTGCTAATAAATGTGTTTCTTATCTGACTCAGAGCAAAGAGGTGCTTACTCCTGAAGAGCAGCACCTCTTTGGGTTGCGAATTTTTGGTTGCGATACTTGTCAAGAGGTGTGCCCGCACAATCAAGACTGGCTGGGGAAGGAATGGTTGTCTGCAGATCTAACTGCCAGTCTATCTACAGCCCCGATTCCACACAGTCGAGGGGTTAATCTACTCGAAACTCTTAATTTAACCAAAGGCGAGTTTATAAAACGTTATAAAGTGACCGCAGCGGGATGGCGTGGTAAGGGCGTTCTTCAGAGAAATGCCTTTTTAGCCTTGGGTAATGATCAGGTTAATAAAAGCCATCAATGGTTGAAAGATCGCGAAAAGGATAGATCGGTTCCGCCGATGATTTTGCCATATCTTCAGGATAGTTCTGAAAGATGTGAGTAAGCTTGAGTAGAACTATAGGAGGTATGCACTTTATTTTTTGTCTTTTTGCGTGGAATAGGAGGTAACATTTTTATGCAAGAGGATCGGGACGTTATCAGACAAGCAATGTTACAATTAGTAAATGACTATTTTGCGGTAAAAGAACTAAATAGCTATATGTCAGAATTCATTACATTTAAAATGGAAGGCAACTTTCCGTTTAGTCAGCTTGTTATTTTGCAATGTTTGATGGTCAGTCTAAAGACATCTTTCAAGCGGCAGCCGCGGTTGAGCTTATGATTCTTTCGCTGGATATATTTGATGACTTGCAGGACCAAGACAATTTTTCAGTACCTTGGCATAATATTAACCCTGCATTAGCTATGAATATAGCTACGGGCCTTCTAGTGCTTAGTACAAAAGCAATAGAACAAACATCATTAGAACAAGATCGAAAGGTAATGGCAGGTGGAATTAATTATCCGATAATCGGTCAAGAACCTTATGATGCAGATATATTGGATAATTGGAGCGATATTTATACGAGTGCTGATGGTTATAGATGGAATAGGGTTTACTATCCTGTTTCAAGCGACGGTCAATACAATAGTTCCCGTGTTGGTTGGGCTGTGACAACTGTGGTTAGTACTGGCGAAAAGTGGACTGAAACGTGTAGTAATGTTAAAGTTAACCAATCAATGTATTTTTACCTTAGCTATAACCTTACATCTCCAACGGAGTTACATACTTCTGGAGAGTATGTAAGCAAGGCGTCGACTGATTTGTACTTGTCATACCAACCAAATTATTTAAATTCTTGAGATTAAATGAATATAATACACCAGGTTACGTTTATGGCAATGGTTGGTACTTGAACGCCGGACCAGGTTGATAATCTGTTGAGGGATAGAAATATATAAGGAGGATTTTATATGTTAATTAACCGATTAAAACGTTCTGGCATTTTTGTTGGAATAATAGCCCTTGTGATATTTAGTATGTCATCTATGGTAACGGCAACGGTTAAGGAATCCACACCTAAGGATGGGGTAACATTTACTGCCAACAAAGTTGGTTCAATGAAAGCCTCCAATATTGAATATGTTAAAATATCTGATCCAGCTGGTAATTGTACAGAAATATGGACAGATCTTGCTAACCTTCAATCAAGATCAGATTCTTATGACTCAGAGGGCCTACAAAATATAACAATAGTAAAAGAACAAGGGAGACGTGTTATCGTAATTGGTAATGTTGACGGAAAGGTAGATACTACTACTTGGTTAATTCCTGATAAAATAGCCTCTGAGAACAAAATCCTGTTAGGAAAGTCTATTTTTAAAAGTGTAAAGGATGATATTAAACAAAATTGGATTTTAGGGGAAGAGAAGACTCTTAACGGGAAAACATTGTTAGTATATAGAACTCTAGATGTAGATTCTGAAACAGGCCTTCCAATAGCACGTCACGATTCGCTTACTCGTAACGATAAAAAGGTTGAGGGAACCCTGAGCGAAATATATATGAGTCCTAGCGAAGTTCCAGAGAACTTATTCGATCCTTATCCCAATATTAGCCCTAAGGAAGTAACTGCTCCCTTTGTAGATAAAAACTAATGCTTGGGTCGGAAAAGGCCCCGAAGTCGAGGGTCTTTCTTTTCCTCCCAAAGGGGCCTGGTACTTCCCGCAATTTGTCGAATACCGAATCGAACATCAAGCAAGAAGTGGATCGAGTCTAATGTCATCCTTCAAAAGCTAATCATCTATTCCTAAACGCCAGATAATGTTTTCATTAATTATAAAGATCGGGAGTCCAGACTTTTGAGAAATAGGCATAATTGATTGGTTTAAAAACAATACTGGATCGATTTCGGCGGGTGAGTTAATTGATATTGGTAGAAATGGAGTCCTTCTCATACTAAGTAAAGAGAAGGACAAAAGCCATCTCGTATGGATTAGGGAAAAATTAAATCGAACTGAATTTAACCAAGATGAAAGAGTATGGCTTAGAACAATCGCTTCTTATGCAAGTATAGTCTATGAAAACCTACACTTAATTGAGGGGCTAATAGAGAAATTAGAGGAAGCGGTTACGCAGAAGGACTCACCTCATCCTTGGGTATTGCGGCTTTTATTTAATTTAGCGGAGAAGGAGAGACGTCGTTTAGCCTCAGACTTACACGATTCAGCATTACAACAACAATTGCTGTGGTATCGTAACCTTGAAATAATATCGGTCGATGAAAGAATTCCAGTAGATCTAAAGAAACAATTAAAAAATATGGCCGAAGGGCTGTTAGATGTCACTCATCAAATTCGTGAAACCTGCAATGAACTTCTTCCACCTTTATTAAAAGAGTCGGGAATTGTTGAAGCGTTAAAGAATTTATTTGCTAATGCTCAGTTACGAAATGATTATATTGTGAATTTTAATGCAAGAGATTTTAGTATAAATTTGGATTATGAACATGTGTTAGTACTTTATCGAATTGTACAAGAACTATTGACAAATGCGGCTAAACATTCCAAGGCGACTGAAATCAATATTACCTTAGCCGATAGTAATGATAGTATCAATTTTAACTATCGGGATAATGGTATTGGAATGGATCTTCAGAATTTACAATCTTATTTAAATCATATAGGGTTATCTGGAATCAAAGAGCGAGTATCAGGTCTTGAAGGTAAAACCTGGTTTTATTCGAGTTTAGGCAAGGGGCTTGAGGTTTCAATTTGGCTGCCGGTTGATATGATTACTAATGTAAACGAACAAGGTGTTTAAGGGGGAAGAGGACAACGTGATCCAAATATTATTAGTTGATGATCATCCCTCAGTTGGTGAAGGTACAAAAAGCATGATTGAGCAAGAAAATGATATGAAAGCTACTGTACTAACTTCAAGTATGGAAGCCTTAGCGGTGTTGAAAAGCCAGAGTTTTGACGTGTTCCGGTCAAACGGTGGACCCTCCAATTTAATCCCTACGATCTTAGCGTGATGCAAGTTTGGCACGACGGAAACCGCCTACCTGATGCCCGACTTCTTGATTTAAATCGTAGTATCCACGAACGGGTTAAATCGAAATCTAAGGTTGAAAAAGAAGAAGTCGTTCCAGCGTCAGGCCTTGATTTCTTTTTATTCTCCGGATTACGTTGAGATTCTCAATGTTGAAAGACCTATGGTCTATCGAACATTTTCATTTTTAATAAAACTTCAAATATGGACATATGTAGTCCGCATGTTGAAGACGGAAAATAAAGTAGAAAATTTGAACATATTAAAAGTTATTTTGATGAGTTATTACCCCCAAACTTAAGATGTATTGTAATAGAGTAAAATAATTTACAATAATCATCCTCTCTATGTTTCCTTTGCTAAAGTTTAGGTGCGGCTGAGAAAGTAAAAAAACAAAATGATTTTAAATAGAGCAGATAACGGTTGAGTTTGAGGGTCTGAATTCCGAGAGGCTATCTTACAAGGGGTGGAATAACCGTCATTTAATTCTTATATGTCTTCGCATCCAGCGGGACACTTTAGATATTGGCATGGGTCTGAAAGTTTAACTTGCTCCCTCATCGTATTTAAAGAGGGTGTCTTTGCTTCTGAGAGGCTGAGAACCTTAAGCAGCCTAACGGACCATAGCTTAAGCTGACGGTACTTCCATGGGCATTGTTTTTGGTTCGACAATATTCGGGAAGTCCCCCATGAACGGGTAGTCACAGTTCGTTGCAAGACAAAAATATTATGTACCAGAGTTTATATGAAACTGAATTAGATGTAAAAGTGAGCGGGGCGTAGCAAAAACACATTTACTAATAATAGGTGACACTGATTAATAACAACAACTAAGGCTACCAGAGTCCTAAAATTCAGAGATCTGGCTGTTATGGTAATAAGCAGTGATTAAGGGTTCTTCTGCAGTGAAATGCCTGAGAGACTTTCTGGGGTAACCTTATATTCCTACTAATAGTTTTTTTTATTAAAATTTCTAAAAAAAAATAAGTAATTGCGTTGTCAGTAAAAATTTTTAAAAAAAAGTGAACCATTTACTATATTTGATACACTCTTATTATAGGAGACAACTTGTAGTTAATCACGTTATGTACTTGGTAACCTAGTCAGGCTTCATATCTTCTGAAAATCGCTGACAATGGGCAAAGTACCCCTGGTTCTGAAATTATCATCAGATAGCGTGTTTAATAACAGAACTCATTAGTGTTGCATTAAAATAATCTTTCCTTGTCAAGTGGAAATTAGGAGAGTTTTACAGTATCTATAAAAACCTTATTTGGTACATACAACCAACTGTTTTCTCTTTCTGCAAGAAAGTCGACCACTACCTAATGGGTAGTCCTTTTTCCACATTTTAACATCTATTAGCTTAATGTTTAGTAGATCTCGTTGCTATAGAAAAGGTCATCCATATCTCCAGAAAGTACTTGATTCAACGTTATTTCGTAGATTTGCTCATGATCCTGTCGCTGTCGCCCCTTTGTTGGAGGGCCTTTCCTGTGAAGTTTTTGCACATAAGAGGTGAAGGGCTCGTATAAACACGTTATTAAGAGTCGTTGAATATTGAGCAAAGAACCTTGGTAGGCTGATTTATACTTGACCAACATCATTAAACAATAGGTAATCAAGGCGATGAGCAATTGGTTTACAACAGCTGCTTTACTCTTACCAAACAGATGCTTAATCGTTAAATGTTGCTTGATCCACTTGAAGAAAAGCTCTATTTGCCATCTGTAACGATAGATATCACCAATCTCTTCCGCCGTCATGTTAAAATCGTTGGTTAAAATCATGATGGCTTTTCCTTCGGTATCCTTCGTGATCACAAGCCGTAAGTCGTGTTCCATTCGATTTTTCCCTTTACCCAGACGCACGATGAGGTCTTCTTCTATGACACTCTCTTCGTCTATCTCAAGCTCTTGGAGAACTTCAACACAGGCGTTATTCTTTAGACGAGTAACGAAGCGAATGCTCTCTCTACAATAATAATCGAACAGCACATACTTCAAATATCCTCGATCAAACAATTAACCCTCTGGTGGATCCCGTAAAGGGCATCCCGTTGGGACTTGATTTACGCGGTGGCGTGCACTTGGTGCTACAAGCCGAGCCTAATAAAAACGGCGTTCCAATTACTAATTCCGATATGGATAAAGCCAAAGCTATTATTGCTAAGCGGGTCAATGATCTGGGGGTATCCGAACCCATAGTTCAAGCAGACTATAACAATAAACGGATTATTGTTGACTTAGCAGGTGTTACTGACCCCGATAAGGCCGTAGATATCCTTAAAACAACAGCTAAGTTAACGTTGAGGGATGCTCAAGGAAATGTTCTCTTGAAAGGGGATGAACTAACTGATGCCAAGGGAGGGCAGGACCCAACCAATGCGGGTGGGTTTGTCGTTAACTTAACATTCTCAACTGATGGGGCCAAAAAGTTTGCTGATTTAACTACCAAGTATCTAGGGCAACCAATTGGCATATATCTGGATGAGAAACTTTTAACGAACCCGAAAGTTGATACACCAGTTCTTAACGGTCAAGCGTATATCAACGGGTATGCAACCTTGGAGGCTGCAGCGAATCATGCCGTTCTCATGCGGTCAGGTTCGTTGCCAGTGAGCATGAGTATTGCAGAGAAACGCCAGGTGGGAGCATCTTTAGGAGTTGACTCCTTGAACAAAAGTATTCATGCTGGAATATACAGTCTAATTTTTATCTTCCTCTTTATGCTTGTTTTCTATCGCTTGCCAGGGGTTGTGGCGGACTTCTCTTTAATAGTATATACGCTCATTGTCCTTTGGGCTTTTTGGTCGTTCCGAGTGGTATTGACACTTCCCGGTATCGCTGGTTTCATTCTTTCTATTGGAATGGCCGTGGACTTTAATATTATTATCTATGAGAGGGTAAAAGAGGAAATTCGGGCTGGGAAATCGATTCGGGCTGGTGTTGAGTCCGGGTTTAGCCGAGCCTTTATTACAGTAATTGATGCCCATGTTACGACACTTATCGCCGCAATAACTCTTTACATCTTTGGAAGTGGTTCGATCAAAGGCTTTGCCTTGACCCTAGGTATCGGGATTATTGTCAGTTTGTTTACTGCGATTACGTTTACCAGACAAGTTTTACGCTGGACAGTGGGAATCAACCCGAAAATGAAAACATTTTGGTTTGGCCTTAGGGGGGATGTATAATGACAAAAACTGGACATTCAGCGACCTGCGAAGAGGTTCAGAAACTACATCCGCTTTATTTTAATATTGTCAGGAAACGGTATTGGTGGTTTGCCATTTCTCTTTTAATTATTATCCCGGGGATTATTTCCTTGTTCATGCAGGGGCTGAATTTGGGAATTGATTACAAAGGTGGAACAATGCTTGATGTGACCTTCAATAAGGCAGTGTCACAAAGCGCGATATCGGATACGATGAAATCGGTTGGGCTTGAAGGGCATGTTCAATTGTCTAACAGTGACACAACCGCCTTGATTCGAACAGAAGCCCTTGAAGAAGAAAAACGAAGCGAATTACTGACTGCCTTGGAAACCCAGGTTGGAGAGTATGACAAGGCGTCTCTTAAAGAGGATAAAGTAGGCCCTGCCATGGGACAAGAACTTACTAGAAACGCTATTTATGCATTGATCATTGCCATGGGCATGATGATCATTTATATTACGTTCAGGTTCCAGTTTGGTTTTGCTATCTCGGCAATTCTGGCTTTATTGCACGATGTCTTTGTGGTTGTTGGGATTTTTTCGCTGTTTCAATGGGAAATCGATGCAACCTTTGTAGCGGCCATCTTGACTATCGTTGGTTACTCTATTAATGACACCGTGATTATCTTTGATCGTATCCGTGAGAACGAACCTAAGATGAAGCGTGGAGATAGCTATCAGGATATGGTTGATAAATCGATTTGGCAAACCATGCGTCGTTCGATTAACACGGTTACAACAGTTTTAATCTCGCTGTTTGCCGTATTTATCCTAGGTGGGGAATCCACAAGAATGTTCTCTTTAGCTATGTTGATTGGGGTGTTTTGTGGAGCTTATTCCTCGATTTTTATTGCTAGCCAAATACTTCTTGAAATTAAGATACGCTTAAAGAAAATGCCACGTACAGGCAGTTGATATTGGAGATTTACTCATAGTTAATTGAGAAGCTATTGATATCAACAGAATTGCATTATTTTTCAGGTGATAGATAGAGTTTTTTTCATCGCGGTTTGAAATTCGCTCTTATACAAGGCATTAACACTCTTTAACAACATCAAGGTAGAACCATCTGAGAATGATGATCTCAGACTCACAATAGCCATCCCTGTTTTTGAAAACTGACTTGGCAACAACATAGTACTTTAAACTTGAAAGTTTTCATCACATTTAATATGATGTTGTTAAAACAATCAAATATATAAAAACCCAGTGTTTATGCGAAATTTTTGCGTTTATTAGACCAATTGGATGTCTAAATTAAGCCGACTTAATCGGGTGCGAAACTTAAAATATTATTTTAGAGGTGAGCGATAGTTATGGAAAACTCAATACAATCTGATTTCGATTACTCTGTTTTATTAACTGTTCTTGTCCCTATACTATTCTATCTTATAATTCTTATATTAGCTGTTTTCTTAATAATGAATACTATACGATTTTTTAAACGTAGAGCCTTAATCGATACGGAGATATTGAAGAATTTGGAAGAGATTAAGGCGCAAACTCAGAAATCTGACAAAAAATCTTAAAAAGGAGAATTAGGCTTTGTCCAAGGTTATTGTATCCTAACTCACCTGTGTCCGACAAACCAAGCGGTACATTACAGGAAGACTTGCTTATTTTTATTAGAATGATATTGGAAATGAGTGATTGGGACAAACTCATGTTTAAAAGAAGAGGCAGACGATGAATAAGATATGTGAACATATTTTTGGAAGAATCTCCTGCTCTGGGGATCTTTTGTGTTATTTATTCAATTTTCCTATCTCACTACAAAATTTTAGCCGGCAACTGGATACTTGGTTGAAAAAGCCAAAAGCTTGAGTCTGCTCTTTCTCCCGCACATTTTCCGGATTTCCCAGCAGTGAGAAGGGCCTGGCAGGTCAAATTCGTCGGCGCCGACGAATTTGACCTGCCGTCGCTATCACTGGAAGCAAACGGTTTATCTCCATATTCTTCAAAGCGCTGTATCAGCCTGTTGGCTGTGGGCTGGGATAGCAGGGCATTGGGCTCCTTCAGGGCGCTTGCCGACCTTGATGGCATTGGTAAGCATAATTTTATAGGTCTGTTGTTTGATCCTATTAATCTCAGCCGCGACGCCTTGCGGAGTATGGATCGGACTTAATGTCAGCGCCAGGCATCTTGCTGTAGTGTTGCACGGGTTACTTGTTCCTAATGGGAATTTTATATAGTTTTGGTTTCATAATATGTGTTGAAATATATATGTCTAGGCAGGAAGGTTTTGGCATTTGGAATTTTAAATAATCAGGGGCACGAGGACCCTTCTTGCTCTGGAAAACATAATTTAGGACCTGCGGGTAACTTAACAGCTCTTAGCTGTGTTGACACAAATGTGTTTGCACCGAAAATCATACTGCAAGGCACCACAATTATTTTGTGGTACCTTGCAGTATGATTTTCGGTGCAAAAGTATTTTATTATGGTAAAGTGAATTATGAGAAAGTGTTCAATTTACCAAAGGATGAGAAAATTAAATTTATTTTGAGTTTTCCTACCTTGTCTAATTACTTCTTTAACACAATTACTTATGGCTGATGAAAATATCCCATTAGTGGAGGCGCAACTTTGAAATTATTTCTCTAGCACAATTGGCACGTTGAGGGGAAAAACAAAATCACTATGATATTTAATGTTCACCTTGAGACATCCCCGATGATATCCTGAATTATATATCTTAGTTAGTTGGCCCCGAGCAGCGGTTTAGTAAAGTGCAGTATAGGACCCAAAGAATAAAACCTTCATAAATTCTTCAGAAACTTTCAGAGTATTTCTTCATAAACCTCAGATAAAGTAAGACCTAGTAGTCTTTATGGTTAAGGAGAGGGAATCTTGAAAAGCATAGGATATAGTGAAAATTCTTTAGTCTCCAAAATAGGAAATCTACGAGCTCTATGGCAATTAATACGTCCTACACAGTGGTCCAAAAACCTATTTATATTTATTGGTATTATCTTTTCAAATCAATGGAGCAATTCAGGACTAATTCTGAGAACTATTTTAGCGGTAACTGCATTCTCACTTGTGTCTAGCTCGGTTTACATCATGAATGATTTAATTGATTTAGAAAGAGATCGCTTACATCTAATTAAACGCAACAGGCCCCTTGCGGCAGGGTTAATCACTCCATATTTTGCGAAATTACTCCTGTACGTATGCTTGACTTTCGGTTTGGTATTCGGTTCTATAGTATCCCCTATAACTTTAGCCTTTCTAGTCGCTTATTTCATTCAAAATATTGTTTACTCCAAAGTGCTGAAACACATAGTTATATTAGATGCTTTTTCAATTTCCTTTGGTTTTATGCTACGTATTTTCGTGGGAACATGGGGTTTAGGTATTGAGCCTTCACGCTGGTTATTGCTCTCTGGTTTAATGGTTACTCTTTTTTTAGGGTTCGGAAAACGACTTGCAGAATTAAACGTGATGTCAGCACGATCAGTTGCCCAACGACCAGTTTTAGGAAATTACAATTTTGGGTTACTAACACAGTTGATCGATATCACTGCCGGTGGTGTTATTATTTCTTACAGTGTATATACTGTAGATCCTAGCACTGTTGCTCTTCATCAAACTACAGCCTTGATTTATACTGTACCTTTAGTTGTTTATGGTATTTTTCGTTATCTATTTCTGATTCACAAAGGTGAAAGCGGAGATCCTTCAGGGTTGGTTGTGAGGGATCCTCACATTATCATTACGGTCTGTTTATGGTTATTATGTGTTTTCTGGATTTTAAATTGAGCAGTGAGAATAGGTGTTGTTTTACGTTTCTTGTTTAGGAGGATATTTCGTTCTACGGTGTAATTAATATTAATCTGCACGGAACGGGTGTGAATTTTCGACAATAAGCAATTTATTCCATGCTTGCTTTTGAAGTTTTGAGAGGATGAATTTATGATGAACAATAACAGCGTACTCATTGTGGATGACGAAGAGGATATCCGAAACTTGTTGGAAATTTATTTGAAAAGTGAGGGAGTTCACGTACTAACAGCGTCTAACGGAGTAGAAGCTTTGGCGGTCTTAGAAAGGAACAAGATTGATCTAATCATTTTGGATATAATGATGCCACGAATGGATGGTATCCAAGCTTGTATGAAAATTAGACTAGAAAACAAAATGCCTATCGTCATGCTTTCAGCAAAAAACGAAGACACTGATAAGATCTTAGGTTTAAACGTTGGTGCAGATGATTATATCGCCAAGCCTTTTAATCCCCTTGAGGTTGTTGCACGAGTTAAGTCGCAACTTAGACGGTTTAAAGACTTAAATGATTTTCGACCTACATCAGAAAATGAAATAAAGATCAACGGGCTTACTATAAACACTACTACTCACGAAGTTATAGTCGATGGTATGGAAGTAAAACTTACCCCCTTGGAATTTTCAATACTTGAAATTCTCACAAGAAATAGAGGAATAGTATTAAGCTCAGAAAAAATTTACACACAGGCATGGCATGAACCCTTTCGCAATTCTGATAATACGGTAGCTGTTCACATTAGAAATATTAGAGAAAAAATTGAAGTGAATCCGAAAGAACCAAAGTATATAAAGGTTATTTGGGGAGTGGGCTATAAAGTTGAGAAGTAGAATTCTGGAGTCAATATTTAAAAGAGCAAAGAGAATTTCATTAAGGTTCATTAATTGCATACAAAAAAGTTTAAATCGAGAAATTACCTTGGCAATAATTTTCTGTTTAATTGTCTCAGGAACTGTTTATTGGCAGGTACAAGAAGTAAGCTTTGATAACAGCGGTGGAGTTATGGGTGTTGTGAACAACTCAAATACTGCCTTTGTAGAAATTAACCAACTTTATGCTGGACGCGATGATAAAGAGACAGGAGCTGATTACCTTAGTAAACTGGCGAACTATTATCAATTAAAGATTGCAATCGTTGATGGGCAAGGAAATATCAGTCTCAAATCAGATAATATTGACGAAAACAAGTTAGACTTAGAACAAATAAAGAAAATACGATTGGGTAGTTACACTGGGAAGCCCATCGACTTTTATTGTATATACCCTATGAAATTCAATTCGATAGACTCTCAAGTTATCATAATAGGTATTCCCCAAATGAGAACAGTAGTGACTTACGGGAGAGAACCTTTGTTTGCAATAAGTGTGGGCATTACCGTATTTATTAGTTTATTGATACTTCTTCTAAGAAGAAAGGTTAAGTATATTGAGGAAATCGGCGATGGCATTCTAGAGATTTCTAAAGGTAATTTGGACTTCCAGATAAGCAAAAAGGGCCAAGATGAATTGGGCTTACTTGCGGAAAACATAAACCTTATGTCTGAGCAACTAAAAAATCAGATTGAAGAAGAAAGAAAAGCGGAAAGGCTAAAGAATGAATTAATAACGAATGTTTCACATGACCTAAAAACTCCATTGACCTCAATTATTGGCTACTTAAGGTTAGTAAAAGATAAGAAATATGAAACTTTCGACCAAATGAAAGAGTATCTAGATACTGCTTATAAAAAATCTGAAAAGCTTAAATTGTTAATTCAGGACTTGTTTGAATACACCAAGCTTGCAAATGGTGATGTACAGATAAATAAAAGCAAAATTAATCTGGTTGAACTCATTGAACAGGTTATTGGTGAATTATCCTTAATGGCTAAAGAAAATCATTCAACGTTTTCAAAAGTATATCCTAAGAACGAAGTCTTTGTGGAAGTTGATTCTGATAAAATAGTTAGGGCGATTGAAAATATCCTAGTCAATGCTATTAAATACAGTTATAGGCCTGGAGAAATAAAAATACAAATTACTCAAAGAGATTGGCTAACGGTAGTAATGGTTGAAAATTGTGGTGATACGATTCATAAAGAAGATCTCTCCCATCTATTTGACCGGTTCTTTAGGGTGGAAAAATCCAGAACGTCTGATATCGGGGGCTCAGGTCTAGGGCTGTCCATAGCCAAAAGTATTGTAAAACTTCATAATGGTGAAATATGGGCGGAATCAGAAAATAATAGGATAAGAATTTTCGTTGCATTGTAGCGCCCTTCTTCTAAGCTCAAATAGCTGCATCTATGCCGGATTTGTGGGAAATTAAAGAAAGTAAATGAGGTAGTGCTTTGTTTACAGGTGTCTATAAAGATAAGGAAACATCCATGGGCTTAGGACCAAAACGACGGGATTCCTTTTACTATTGGGTTTTGACCCTAGGATTTGCTGCAGGCTTACTTTGGATTCTTTTGGTACGAACAGAACCTATTTCCGATTTTGAGTATTATCACAGAATAGCAACTCAAATAGCCAATGGGGGACAATGGGGAGATACCTACACCACAGTTGGGTACCCTATTTTTTTAGCTCCTTTTTATTGGCTTTTGGGGTCGTCTATTTGGGTAGCGAAAGCACTAAATCTGGTTCTTAGTACTATAAACAATATGCTGGTTCTTCATATCCTCGAAAAATTAGGAATACGTAATACACTCCGCAAACGAATCTTTCTACTTTTTGTCCTTTTCCCAATGAACATCTATTATAATAGCATTCTCGCATCCGAGGTTCTGTTTACAACCCTCTTTTTGCTCGGCACTTATATTTATCTAGTCGATACAAACTATAAGTACGTGTCCATGGGGGTTATAACGGGGTTAAATACCATGATAAAGCCCTACTTCCCACTATTTGCCATGGCTATTATCCTAACGGACTTCATGTGGCATAAAGAATTATGGAAAAGCTTAAAAAGCGGTACGGTTGTTCTTCTCGTGACTGGGATTATCATAGCTCCCTGGCTTTTTCGTAACTACAAGCTCATTGGTGAGTTTACCTATGTCTCAAATAATGGAGGGATTGTCCTTTACATCAACAATAACACGCAAAACAAACTTAGCGGTTGGATGCCGGTGGAAGACGTCCAAAACTCCGTAGTTAATAGGTCAGATTATCGTACGGCAAACCCTACTCAAAAAAATAAAATGCTGAGTCGTGTCGCGAATGAATGGATTTTGAGTCACCCAATAGAATTTGTCAGCTTAGGTTTAAAGCGACTCTCTAAGACATTTATTCAACGAGGAGATATCGATTACACATTTTATGGAAGCGGATTGTCGTCGCTCCTAAAAATTTTTTTGTCTTTGTTTTCCGAACTTTTAAGAATACCTTTGTTTCTAGTTGGAATTGCTAGTATTGTTATGCATACCTTAATTTATCTTTATCTGGTTGTTGAGAATCGCCAGCCCAAAAGGAAATCTTGGTTTACTCTTTGCTCAAGTGTGGATAAAGGAAGTCTTTTCCTAATTATAACCTTCTTTATGTTTGCCGGGGTTTATTTCATCACGGAGGGACAAAGCCGTTATGCCTTTCCAACTGTGTTAAGCTTGACTTTTTATGCGGTAATGGGTATCGAGAGAGTAAAAATAATGCGAGGGTAAAACATGTTATTAATAATAATATCCGTGCTTCTCGGAGCTACTGGCCAACTATTAGTTAAGATCGGGGCCAAGCATTTAGAATTAGATTTTTCAAGTGCTCATTTGCTCCAGAGTCTCTTAGCTATTTCTAAAAATGTATCAGTGATGTCCGGCGTGGTCTTGTACGGCCTGAGCTTTATTCTTTGGGTTAAGGTATTAAGCAAAGTTGAACTCAGCTACGCATATCCGTTTGTAGGTCTGGGGTATATCGTGATTCTATGCTTTTCTTATTTTGTCTTTAAAGAGGACATATCCTTGTTCCGAGCCATGGGGACGTTGCTCATTATGGTTGGTGTAGTATTTGTGGCCCGATCTTAGGAAACATCCATGCAAATAAACGATAAGTGTTGAGTTATCGTAGAGAAGTAAGTCAGCAGGGTACTTTACATAAAAAAGAATTAAAGATGGTCCTGGCAGAAGCATGGTCCAATGAGTAAGCACCTTTCTGGCTTTATTAGGTCGCGGGTGGTCAACTATTATGTTAGCACTACTAACTCATGCTCTGCGAGAGCCACAGGGTCTGAAACTGAGCCACCTTCACGCAAGGTGAAACACAGTGTCAAACATCCTAAAGCGAGCAGAGGAACAGCGGACTGCCGATTTAGATTGTGTATTTTAGCAGAAGAAATCCCTGTTTGTACGGAGGTATTACATGGAATCTATTATGAAATTATCCAACTTAAGTAAAAAATACGGTGGAGAGTATGCTGTTCAAAATCTTAATATGCATATAACGCAGGGTGATATTTATGGGTTCTTGGGTCAGAATGGATCTGGTAAAACTACTACTATTAGAATGATATTAGGATTAATTAAGCCAACATCCGGTTATGTGGAATTGTTTGGAGAACCGTTGAACAAAAGAAATTATCACGTGTTTAGAAGAATTGGTTCGATGGTCGAGTATCCTGGCGCATATGAGAATCTGACTGCAGTGGAAAATCTAGAAATACACAGGAAGCTTATGGGCATAAAGAAAAGAGACTCTGTTGAAGAAGTTATTCATTTAGTTGGACTATCAGAAGCTCGAAATAAAAAGGTCGGAGAATTTTCATTAGGTATGAAGCAAAGGCTTGGAATAGGAAGAACATTATTACATAAGCCAGAGATTTTGGTATTGGATGAACCGACTAACGGTCTTGACCCGGTGGGTATAAAGGAAATTAGAGAACTAATAGTTACTCTTGCTAAAAGAGATAAAATTACTATTTTAGTATCAAGTCACCTTCTGAGTGAAATTGAACAAATGGCTACCAAAATTGGAATAATCAATAAAGGCGTTTTACTCGAAGAAATAACTCTTAATTCACTGATGAAAAAGAGTGAGCAATATATCCGGATCAAAGTCAGTGATTTAAAAGCTACTATTAAATGTTTAACGGAAAATCTGAACATTAAAGAATTTACTGTTGGAAAATGGTGTAATTAAGATATATGAAAGACTCAAGGAAACCATAAATATTAACAGGGTTTTAGTAACTAATAATATTGATGTAGAGGAAATGTGTTTAATCGAAGAAAATCTTGAAGATTACTTTATAAAAATCATCGGGGGATTGATATAATGCCAAAATTATTTGAGTTATATAATATTGTAAGTACAGAAATTCAAAAATTGAAAAACTGTAAAATTCTATGGGCTATTCCAACAATCTTTCTAATTCCTAATTTCTTGGTGTTTATTATCTACGCTATCAATCCAAAATATCCAATCGTAGTGTGGAATGATTATCTACTAACCCCTGTAATGCTTATTAATTTACTGGTAGGAATCGGTTTTTTTGCTTTGTTAACAGGCTTCATCTTTTCTAGGGAATATCAGGAACATATGATAAATAATTTATTTACCTACCCTATTCGCAGGTCTGATTTTTTTGTTGGTAAATTGATAGTTATGTTTTTGATAATATCAGTAACACTTTTTTCTTCTTTTGTACTTTCCTTATTGTCTGGCGTTATTTTAAAGCATGAAGCTTTAACTAATGTTGTTGTTATCAAATATTTGAAAGCATATATGTTAATGGTTATAATGCACTTTGCATTGGTGCCAATCGTAGCCCAGTTAAGTATTTCAAAACGCAATATAATTCCCCCGATTATCGGCGTTTGTCAAGTTAGTTGTCGTTTAACTCCAAAATTGTATATAAGTTAAGAG